>MELR01000010.1:0-39960 GCA_001767695.1 Actinobacteria bacterium RBG_16_68_21 | reverse complement strand
GCCGTGTCGCCCGTCGCCCGTCGCCCGCCGGGTGCGACTGCCTCAGGAGACGGGAGACGGGAGGCGGGAGACCGGGTCCTACACCGCTCTCTTCAGCACCGCCAACGGTTCGTCGAGCACGGCGAATCCTTCGGAGTGGTACAGCCCGATGGCGGGTGCGTTGTCCAGCTGGGTGTTGAGGATGAGGGCATGGGCTCCTTCCCGCTTCGCCCAGCGCGCCGAGGAGCGCACCAGCGAGCGCCCGATGCCGCTGCCCTGTGACTCTGGGTCGACGGCGAGGCGCTGCAAGTAGGCGATCGTGGTGCCGGCGCCGCTCACCGCGAATCCGGCAAGGCCGCCGGACGGGTGGCGGACCACCTGGAACACAGACCGCGGGGTCGCCGCCATCGCCTCCACGAGAGCCCTGCGATCGAATTGCCAGAAGTCGTCGAACGCGGCGGCGTCGATGCGGAGCGCCTCGTCGAGGTCCTCTTCGGTGCCGGCGACCACCAGGTGGCCCGGCGGGGGGATGCGGTCTAGTTCGCGACGGAACAGCGCCAGATCGGCGTGGCGATCGAAAGAGGCGTCGCGCCACGATTTCTGAGCCGACGGGGGGAGGGGCGGGGAGAGGACGCCGGTCACGCCGACCTCGCCCAGGGCATCCACACAGTCGTCGATGAACGAAGGGCCCCCGCCACGACAGAGGCGGAGGTGAGCCATCGGGACGACCTCATTCCAGGGACGCGACTCGGCCCGGGCCCATCCCTTACGGAGGGTGATCGGTTCCGGCCAATTCCCCTCCACCCGAACCCGTGTGTTCACCGCGGCGATGGTATCGACACGCCGGGGCGCGCCCGAATCGAGAAGCACTCTGGAACCTGCGAGAGTTGGGGATGTGAAGCCGCTGGTGATCAGTCACCCCGCGTGTCTCCTCCATCAGAACTCGCCGGGACACCCCGAACGTCCGTCGCGGATCGAAGCCGCCCTTCAAGGAGCCCGCTCCTGGGGCGGCGAGATCGAGGAGCGTCCCGCACCGTTGGCATCTCTGGCCGACCTGGCGTTGGTTCATGAGCCCGGCTACGTGGCGGCGATTGCCGAGTTCTGCGCTTCGGGAGGGGGAGACCTCGATCCCGACACGGGTGCCGTCCCCGAGTCGTGGGAGGCGGCCCGTCGAGCGGCCGGTGCCGGTCTGGAGGCGGTCGCGGCGATCTTGGGGGGAGCATCCCCGGTCGCCTTCCTGGCGGTTCGGCCCCCGGGACACCACGCTCACTCCGCCCGCGCCCTGGGATTCTGCATCTTCAACAACATCGCCATAGTCGCCGAGCGCCTCACCGCCGACGGTTCGCGGGTGGCGATCGTCGACGTCGATGTCCATCACGGAGACGGGACCCAGGACACCTTCCTGTCACGGGGCGACGTTCTCTATCTGTCGCTTCATCAGTTCCCCTTCTATCCGGGGAGCGGATGGGTCGACGAGGTGGGCCACGGCGCCGGCCGCGGCAGGACCGTGAATGTTCCCCTCCCCGCGGGCACGGCCGGGGATGCCGTCGAGGAGGCCTTCGTCCGCATCGTGGTTCCGATCCTCGGCGAATTCGCTCCCGATTGGCTCCTGGTCAGCGCCGGCTATGACGGCCATCGTGCCGACCCCCTGGCCGACTGGATGCTCGAAGCGGAAGACTTCGGGCGGGCGGCGGCCCACCTGTCCCGGGTCGGCGTCCCCATGATCTTCGCCCTCGAAGGAGGCTACGCCCTCGAGGCAATCAGTGCTTCAGTGGCGGCGACCGTGCAGGGAGCGGTGGGCCAGAAGTTTCCGGCGCCTTCGGGGCGGTCTCCGTACCGGTCACTGCAGATGGTGGACACCGCGGCCCGGCAGGCGGCCGAGTTCTGGAGCAGCGTTCAAGCCGGCTGAGACTCGTGCCGATACGAAGGCAGTCACACCCTGGACGGCATATTGCCCAAGTCGCTTCCCCACATCGAGGCCCTGCTCACGGACGCCCAGAAGGCGGGTGCATCCGACCTGCACCTGAAAGCGGGTGTACCCCCGATGATCAGGGTTGCCGGCGAGCTGATGCCTCTCCCGGAGTTGCCGCTCGATGAGAAGGACGTGGAGGACTATCTGGCGAGGATCATTCCGGACCGACTCGCCTCGGAGTTCCAGCAGCGCAACGAGGCGGACTTCGCCATCGGTCTGGCAGACGGGTCCCGCTTCCGGGTCAATGCCTATCGGCAGCGAGGGTTCGTGAGCATTGCCATTCGAGCGTTGCGACCGCCATCCGGCGACTTCTCCTCGCTCGGCCTTCCCCCGGTGCTCGGCTCACTGGCTGCCGAACCGAGGGGACTCATCTTGGTCACGGGACCCACGGGAGCTGGGAAGTCCACGACGCTCGCCGCGATCATCGACGCCATCAACTCGACGCGCCGGGTGAACATCATCACCGTGGAGGACCCGATTGAGGTAGTGCACCGGGACAAGCTGGCGATGGTCAGCCAGAGGGAAGTCGGCGTCGACACCGATGGTTTCGCCGAGGCGATGCGCCGCGTGCTCCGTCAGGACCCAGACGTGATCCTCATCGGCGAGATGCGTGACGCCGACACGATCGACGCCGCCCTCAAGGCGGCGGAGACCGGTCACCTGGTGCTGTCGACACTGCACACCCTCGACGCCGCCGAGACGATCAACCGGATCCTCGAGTTCTTCCCGTCGGGACAGCAGCGGCAGGTGCGGTTGCTGCTGGCGGCATCGCTGCGAGCGATCATCTCTCAGCGGCTGATCCCTACGGCGGATGGCCGAGGCCGCGTTCCCGCAGTGGAGGTGTTGATCAACACCGAACGGGTTGCCGACCGCATCGCCGACCGGGCGCTCACCCATGAGATCCCCGACGTGATCGCCGAGGGGGCGTACTACGGGATGGAGACCTTCGATCAGTCGATCCTCCGCCTGGCCGGCAATGGGACGATCACCTTCGAGCAGGCGATGCGCAACGCCACGTCTCCCGGGGACCTGAAGCTGCGGGCCGAGCAGCTCGGTCTGCTCAAGACCTCTGCCGCCTGAGACAGCGGCTCGCCGGTGTCCGAATGGGGCATCGGGCACTCGACCCTCTCTACCATCGCTGGCATGTTTCCCCCGCGGCTCGAACAGCTCCTCCGCGCCGACGGTGTACCGGCCCGGGTGGCCGCGCGGTTTCGTCTGGCCGGACACGAGGCGTTCCTGGTAGGGGGAAGCGTGCGGGATGCCCTCATGGGCCGGGCTCGCGCCGACGAGGAGTTCGACTTCGCCACTGGGGCCACCCCCGACGAGATCCATGGGCTGCTGTCCGGATGGGCGAAGAACCTCGTCACGATCGGCAAGGAATTCGGGACCGTCGGGGGGATTGTGGACGGGAGGTCGGTCGAGATAACCACGTTCCGGAGTGAGGTGTACCGCGACGACAGCCGCAAGCCCGTGGTGGCATTCTCCGGGGACCTGGAGACGGACCTGTCGCGCCGCGACTTCACGGTCAACGCCATGGCCCTGCGGCTGGAGCCATCACCCGAGATGGTCGATCCATTTGGTGGGCTGGTAGACCTAGGCGCCGGTGTGTTGCGCACTCCCCTCGACCCGGAAATCTCCTTCGGCGACGACCCGCTGCGGATGCTTCGGATGTTCCGTTTTGTGGCGACGCTGGGTTTCACTGCCGACGAACGGGCACTCGATGCCGCCCGCCGAATGGCAGGTCGTATTCGGATCGTCAGCGCGGAGCGGATCGGCGGTGAGCTCGACCGACTGATCATCGGAGAGCACGTCGAGGCGGCGTTGTGGGGGTTCGTCGAATCCGGTCTGGCCGAAGAGGTGATTCCGGAGTTGCCTGCCCTGGCGGTGGAGCAGGATCCCGTCCACCACCACAAAGACGTCCTGGCCCACACGATCGCCGTCGTGGGCAAGTGCCCTCAGGACCGGACCGTCCGATTGGCTGCCCTCTTTCACGATGTGGGCAAGCCCGCGACCAAGTCGATCGACCGCGGCGGAGTCTCGTTTCACCACCACGAAGTCGTTGGGGCGCGCCTGACCCGGGTGCGGTTGCGAGAGTTGCGGTACTCCAACGACGACATCGACGCGATTTCGGATCTGGTGTACCTCCACATGCGTCCCCACACCTTCAAGATGGGATGGACCGACCGCGCGGTGCGACGGTATGTGCGCGATGCCGGTCCTCTGCTCGAACGCCTCAACGTGCTGGTCCGATGCGACGTGACCACTCGCAACGAGAAGCGGGCTCGGGCGATCCAACGGCGCATCGACGAACTGGAAGAACGCATCGCCGACCTGTCACAGCGCGAGGAGCTGGCGTCGATTCGGCCCCCCATCGACGGCCATCAGGTCATGGCCCACCTGGGGATCGCCCCGGGGCCGGTGGTGGGAGAAGCGATGGACATGCTGCTCGAGTACCGGCTCGACGAGGGCCCCTACGACGTAGAGCAGGCGTACCGGCTGTTGGATGGGTGGTGGGGAGAGCGGAGCTCGTCCGGCGAGCGATGAGCGAAGAGCAATGAGCGAGATCCCCCTTATCGCTCATCGCTCATTGCGGCGGTCGGTGGCAACCGACCGCCTGTTGCGGTAGCTCCCGGAGCGGAGCTCCGGGAGCTATGAATACCAGATCGGCTTCTTCTCATCGTCGCGCTTGCGTTCCCGTCGAGAGGCGGTGAACTTGTGGGCGTAATCCACCAACTGGGTAGCGCACCCCTTGCGCCAACCGGCGGTGGTGAGGCCTTCGATGAGGCTGGGTGTCTGGTCCTCGAGCGTGCGATTGACGTCGCCCCACGAGGGGAGGAGCGCCCGTTGGATCGCCACCTCGAGCAGGGGATGCCGGGTGTGCAGCGGTCGGCCCCGCTGCCCCTTCAACTCGAAGACGGCCGCCAGTGTGGCGCGGAAGCGCTCGCGACCGTATTGGGGGACATCGATGAGCCGCTCCAACCGGCGCAGCGTGGGAACGTTGGCCGATTCGCCCTCAGCCTTCCAACGGGCGATCTCGTCTTTGGCGGCGCGGGCCATCTTCTCGGCGGAGTCCTTGTAGGCGAGCACCGATGCCTTGCGCAGCTCCAGTTGAACGAGTTCGTCGTACTCGGCCTGGGTGGCGGTTAGCAATGCGCCCCAGCGCTCCCGTTCGTCCTCGGTGAATCCGGCTCGCTGAGGCAATCCCTCCCACAGCGCCTCGAGGACCGCCAGCCCGTCGAGGCAGCCCTTGGTGGCGCCGGCGATCTGGGACAGCCGGTTGATCACATACCGGGGGCTCAGTCCGGTCATCCCCTCCTCGGGCGATTTCTCGTGCAACTTGGCGGCGTCATCTACCCCGCCGTGTATGCCGTAGCGGCCGTCGTAGAGGTGGAGTTTGCGGATCAGGCCTTGCATTCCGCCCCCGGGATGTGTGAGGCGGGTGAGTACGGCGAACGTGGCCGCAGTGTGGAGCGCCAGCGGCGAGACATCGCGGCGACCGAGATCGGCGCCGGCGAGCATCTTCTCGTAGATCATGATCTCGTCGCGTACCGAGAGCACGAAAGGCACCTTCACCACGACGAGACGGTCGAGCATCGCCGCGGCGCGGGGGTTGTCGACCAACTCCTGGTACTCGGCAAGGTTGCTTTGAGCGATGACCACCTCGTCGGCGTACATGGTTCCCGGGCCGCTGGTCTTGATGATCTGCTCCTGGCTGAGGCTGAGCAGGACGGCGAGGAACCGCTCATCCATTTTGAAGACCTCGAGCAGGTCGGCCATGCCGCGATGGGCTGCATTGAGTTCGCCGTCGAACTGGAAGGCGCGGCGGGTGGAGGCGGGATCGGCCGGGTTCAACTGGGAGAGATCCACCTCGCCGACAAGGCGGGTGAGGTCTTCGGAGCGGGGGTCGGTGGCGACGAATGTGCCGAACCCCACGCCGTGGGCGATGGAGTAATAGACGCGTTCGATCGGCACCTTTCCCACGTCACCCTTGTAGGTGGTCTCGAGCATCCAGCGAACCTCGGGGTTGAGGTCTCCCTCGATGTAGACACCTGCCTCGCTGCGAAGATCCTCGGGGATCATCCGCAGCGGGTCCTCGTGCATCTGTGATCCCTTGACGGCGTATACCCGGCCGTCGTCCGTATGGGTGTAGGCCTCGAGCCCATTCTTCATCGTGTTGACCAATGTGGACTTCCCGGAACCCGGAGGACCTACGAGGAGGAGGATGCGCTTACGGACGTCGAGACGGCGCCCGGCGGCGCGGAAGTAGTCGGCGATCTGCTGGATCACGTGCTGCTGCCCGAACAACTCGCCTTCGAAGAGATCGAAGCGTTCCTCGCCGTCCGGCCCCACTGAGATCCCCGACGCCTCGACCATGTCGGAGATGAGGGCGTGCGAGAGGCGGGCCAGGCGGGGATCTTCGGCCACCATCTCCAGGTAATGGGCGAAGGTGACTTCCTCGACTGTCGCACCGACTCGAGTCCTGATCTGTTCGAGGAGCTGCCTGGGTTCCATGTCAATCCTCACCTCGTGATACCTCAAGCGTAGAGAGAGGGAGGCCCAATGGCCTCCCTCTCTCGCATGTCTTCCCGGCAGAGCCGGGGCTCCAATGAGTGGTTCGGCTACAGGGTGCCGAAGTCCCATCCCATCGCCGCGGCCCATCCGAAGAGGGCCAGCGCGGCGCCCGCGATCAGCGTCAGCCATCCGACGAAGCTCTTGAATCCGCGGCTGTCGGAGACAAGGCCCGCCGAGATGAAGTGCAGCACGAACACGACGGCAGCGACCAGCGCGGCATAGCCGTACTGAGCCGGAGCGCTCTTGTCGACGAAATACAGGAACGCCAAGAACGCTCCAACGCCGAACAACAGGGCGAACATGCCGTATGTCCGATCCTGGGCCGACTCGTTCCAAGCGTTCGACGCGGCCAGGAAGCCGTAGATGGCCGAGAAGCCGAGAATGGTGCCGGCAACTGCGTCGCCACCAGCCCCGCCGCTAAAGGCGAACCAGAATCCGAACATGGCCGATGCGGCACCCAGTGCGTAGGCGGTGGTGCGGGACTCGGTGACCCCGCCCCAATACCAGCCGTACGTCACAAAGATGGCGCCGAGCAGAATAAGTGCTACGTCCACTAGGGTTTCCTCCTTGTTGTGGGCGTTTCCCCTTACGCGGGTTAGACACTCCCCGCGCGGCCGAGGTGACGCTCTCGAGCAGGTTTTTTCCCGATCGCGACCCGCCTGAAACCAATGGGTGGTGCGGGCTGCAGGGGTTGAGAACTCAGGAATCCGGCGGGGGGTTCCGATCCTCGAGGAATCGGATGATCTCCCCGGCGACGTCGACACCACTGGCGGTCTCGATGCCCTCCAGACCCGGAGAGGCATTGACCTCGATGACCAGCGGGCCCGCCTTGGAGCGGAGCATGTCGACCCCGGACACGTCCAAGCCGAGGGCATGGGCGGCCGAAATAGCAGTTTCTTCCTCAGAGGCGGTGAGGTCGGCGTGCCGGGCGGTTCCGCCCCGGTGGAGATTGGCCCGGAACTCCCCTTCGGCGGCGACCCGCTCCATCGCCGCCACCACCTTGCCGCCGACGACGAACGCCCGAAGGTCGGTGTTGTCGGCCTCGGCGATGTATCGCTGCACCAGGATGTTGGCATCGAGCTGGCGGAACGCAGCAATGACAGACTCGGCTGCGTTGCGCGTGTCGGTCTTGACCACGCCGACCCCCTGGGTGCCCTCGAGCAGCTTGATCACGTAGGGAGGCCGTCCCACCACCTCGAGCAGCCCGTCGATGTCTTTGGTCGAGTGGGCGAATCCGGTCACGGGTAATCCCACACCCGCTCGGGAGAGCAACTGCAGCGAGCGGAGCTTGTCGCGCGCCCGGGCGATGGCCTGCGACTCGTTGGCGGTCAGGACGTGCATCACCTCGAACTGACGAACAACTGCTGTTCCATAGAAGGTGTAGGTGGCGCCGATCCGGGGGACTATCGCGTCGAACTCCAGCTCCCGTCCGGCGAAGCGCACCCGGGGGCGTTTCGATGTGATGTCCATGTAGCAGCGGAGGTAGTCGACCACCGATACCTCGTGGCCTCGCTCGCGTGCGGCTTCGACCAGTCGACTCGTGCTGTACAGCCCACTCTGCCGGCTGAGGACACCGATGCGCATCACGGTCCTCCGAGGAGGAAGGCGGCGGCGGGATCCACGACGGCCCGCCCGCCGAGTGCCTCCCGACCGATTAGCACCCGGTATTCCATCCGGGTCCTTCTCGCCAGGGTGACCTCGATCGGCCACGATTCCCCTCCAAGGACGAGATCGGTCCGGATCACGTACCGCTGTTCTTCCCTGCCGCCCCGCCCGGGATTGCGCACCGTACGCACGTCGACCACCGGAGCCTCGGCGATCACCGACTGGCCGTCATCGAGGTGGATGCGGAACCGGACGGTGCGCGCCGGGGAGTTCGGTACCTCGCGAACCCGGGTGGCATCGATCGAGGAAGAGCTGGCACCGGTGTCGATCTTGGCGGCGATGGCGTCTATGCCGAGGACAGGCAGCCGGACCATCTCGCACCAACCGATCGTGAGCATCCAATCAGGCTACCGGCTGCCGGCTCCCCGCTACCCGCCACCCGTCGGCCGCTCAATCACTCTTTGCGGGTGGCGGGTGCGGGTAGCGGGTGCGGGGTAATCTCCCCATGCACTGCACTCCCTGCTGGCGTACCCTTCAGGACATGGGCTCCAAGAAGAAGTGGTTCGGGTTGGCGGCTCTGGGTGCGGCGATCGCCGCCCTCGTCATCCGGCGCAAGCGGGAGAACCCAGAGGCCCAGTCCACCCAGGGCACGATCGACACGTAGACCGATGCGCGAGTCGGTCGTGTGCTCCGCCGCGGTTTGGCTCGATACCGGCCGAACCGGATTGAGCCAGGCCGATCGTGCCCGCGGCCGGCGTTCCCGGCTGGAGGAAATCTCTATGGTCGCGGTCGGCGGGGGAAGGACGCCGCGGTCTTGGTGACGCACTCCTCGTAGCCGGGGCGCCTTTGCCGCAGGGTTCTCTCGAGCAGGGTCACGCCGCTGACCCGTAGCAGCAGGATCGACATCAGGATTGGTCCCACGACTGTCCACGCCAAGGTCCAGGCGGCGATCGAGACCAGGAAGTGCCCCACCACACGATGAAGTCGCCGTCGGGGGTACGCAAACAGGTTCGCCGCGGGATCACGTTCCGGCTTGTAGCCAAGCCGGAACGTGATAGGACCCGGGACACGTTTTCGCACCCCCGAAGTAATTGGGATGACGGGTGTAACGCCACAGGCCCTGATCCATCACCAAGCCCTCATTGGCGAGGTCGGCCTTGAAGCGGCGGAGCTGCAGATCCCCGACGGTCTCGAAGTACATCCCCACCGCCCAGGCGACCATGGCGAAGGAAGGACCCCAGAAGAGGTCGACGATCGAGGCGTTGGCGACGACGAGGCTGATCCCCCACAAGACGACGAACGGCGCCGCAGCCACCGCGGCCGTCACGATCAGAACGTGGGTCACCGACAGGCAAACCCTCTCTCTTCGGCTGCGGCGGCAATGCGATGCGCCATGCGGGGGAATACGACGCGGTGGGGTATCAGGAAGGAGTACCAGTACACGCGGCCGGCGAGGCCCCGGGGGCGGAACCAGGCCGTCTGGATGAGATCGGCGCCGAACTCCGTGTCGCGGACCTCCCACTCCAACCAAGCGTCACCGGGGAGCCGCATCTCTGCTCGGAGCCTGAGGCTGCGGCCGGGGACGACATCCTCGACCCGCCAGAAGTCGACCGCCTCTCCGGTGCGCACCTCGGTGGGGTGGCGACGGCCCCGGCGCAGCCCGACTCCCCCGACCAATCGATCGAGCAGGCCGCGAATCCGCCATGCCCAGTCGAGCCCGTAGTAGCCGACCCCGCCGCCGATGCGGCTGAACGCCCAGAAGAGGTGGTCGGCGCCGGTCTCGGTGGGCATCACCTGGCGGTCCATGAACACGGTCCCGCCCGACCACGCCGGGTCCGCCGGGCTCGGTGCCGCCGGCTGCGAATCGGCGTCGCTCCAGCGGGTGATCACCCCGCCGGGGAGCCGGCTCAAGGCGCGTCGAACGGCCTGGCGATAGGGCGTCAGTTCGAACGGGACGAGGGTCTGCGGGTTGGTCACGATCACCTCGGAGCGAAGGCTCTCCACAAGTGGCCGGGCCACCTTGGGAGGAAGGGGCGTAACCAGGCCGATCCACAGCGAGGAGAGTCGCGGGGTGAGCAGTGGCACCGGGATGAGAAGCCTCCTCCGCAGCCCGGCCTCTTCGGCGTAGATCTGCATCATCGTCTCGTAGGTGAGAACGTCGGGCCCGCCGGCCTCGAGCACCCGGAAGGAGGCCGAGGTGTCCGCCAGGGCGCTGAGAAGGATCTGGAGGATGTCACGCACCGCGATCGGCTGGCACCTGGTCCGAACCCACTTCGGGGTCGTCATCACCGGGAGGACCTCGGTGAGGGAGCGCAGCATTTCAAAGGAGAGGGAGCCGGATCCGATGATCACTGCGGCCCGCACCTCGGTGACCGGGGTCGCTCCGGAAGCGAGGATGCTGCCCACTTCGTGGCGGCTGCTCAGGTGGGGGGAGTGCTCGGCATCGTCGGAGCCGAGCCCTCCGAGGTAGACGATGCGGCGCAGGCCGGCGTCGGCGGCGGCCGCCCGGAAATTGGAGGCGGCAATTCGATCGAGGTGGGCGAAGTCCTTTCCCGCTGCCATCGAGTGGACCAGATACAGCGCCGCCTCGCACCCCGATACCGCTTCCTTCACAGACGCGGGATCGAGAAGGTCACCCTCCACCACTTCGACCCGATGTCTCCACGGATGGAGGGCAAGCTTCGCCGGGGTACGGGCGAGACACCTGACCTCATAGCCGGCGTCGAGCAACCTGGGGACGACGCGTCCTCCGATGTAGCCGGTGGCGCCGGTGACGAGAACGCGCATGGGCGCGCGAATCTAGGCGCGAAGCAAGCGCTAGTCCGCGGCCGGCTACCCGCGCGACCGGCTACCCCGCAACCGGCTTCCGGCTACCGGGCAGCGCGTCCTTGACTTGCGGGCAGCGGGCAGCGGGTGCGGGCTTCGTGTCCACTTCAGACCCCGATGGCCGCTGCCGATGTTCCTCGGGTGAGCGACTCCCCGCGCCCGGTGAGGGCGTGTCATCTAATCCACCATCTCGCCCCGGGAGGAGCGGAGCACGTCCTGGTGGATCTTGCCCGGGTGGCGGCGCAGGCGGAGATGGACCTGTCGGTGGTCAGCATGATGCCGCTCGGCGATCACCGGTATGCGGGCATGTTGCGGGCCGCCGGTGTGGACGTGCGCTCCCTCGACCTCGCCGGCTGGTGGGATCCGCGGGGACCCCGCCGCCTCACGGGGCTGATCGATCGCCTGGCCCCGGACGTTCTCCACTCCCACCTGAAGCACGCCGACGTCGTCGCCGGTCGGGTTGCCGGCAAGATCGGCGTGCCTCACGTGTCCACCCTCCACGTGATCGAGGACCGCGTCGGTGGCCTGGCCGCCCGCAAACGCGATTGGGCCGCTCATCGGCGGATGCGATCGGCGGCATTGACCATCGCGGTGTCGGATGCTCTCCGCTCGTGGTATCTGGCAACCTTCCCGGAGAGACCCGAGCGGGTGGTGACATTGCGAAACGGAGTCCCCGATCCCGGCCGCTTCGAGCCCGCCGAGTGTGCGGAGATCCGAGCCGAGATCGGAGTGCCAGAGGATGCCGTGGTGGCGACCACGGTGGCGGTGCTCCGTCCCGGGAAGGGTCACGACGTGCTGATGGAAGCGGCAGCCGCGGTGGACGGGGTCGTCTTCGTGATCGTCGGTGACGGTCCGAACATGCCAGACATCCGCCGCCGGGCCGCGGCGCTTCCCGCGGAACGCATCGTCTTCACCGGCTTCCGCGATGACGTGCCACGCCTGCTGGCAGCTTCCGATCTGGTGGTACACCCGGCGCTGTTCGACGCGCTGCCCACGGCACTGATCCAGGCTCTCGCCGCGGGAATACCGACGGTCGCCTCAGATGTCGGCGGAATCCCCGAGATCGTGGTGCCCGGAGCAGGGGTACTCGTCCCACCGGGAGATCCCGTTTCACTCGCCGCAGCCATCGGGTCTCTCGCCGACGACGGTGACTCGAGACGGTGGATGGGCAAGGCTGCAAGAGAGCGATTCGATCAGGAGTTCGACGGCGGAGCGTGGGCCCGGCGACTGGTCGCCATGTACCGAACCCTCACCACCTGATATCTGAGGGCCTCGCTACTGTTTCCAGCCCGTACTCCCTGGAGGTCTCGTGGCGGCGGTTCTCAGCCTCACCCCGATTGCGCCGGGCAAAGCGGACGAGTGGCGGGCGCTGCACGCCGAGCTGATGGGCGCCCGCCGCGTCGAGTGGGCCCAATCGCAACGTCGGCGGGGCGTGACCCGCCAGGTGGTCTCGCTGGTGGAACGCGACCGCGAATCCCTCGCGGTGGTGTTCACCGAGGCGCACGATCCCGAGGCGGCCCTGGCGAGCCTGCGGTCGTCGTCGGACCCGTTTGATCAGTGGCTGGTGGAACGCCTCGACGCCGTGCTCGAGACCTCGCTGCCGGCGACCCGGATCCTGGACACGGCGCCGCGGCCGGGCCCGTGGCGGGGTTGGAGGGGGCGGTGGCGATGAGGCGCCTGGTCGCCATCGCGGTGGCAACGGCGCTGGCGTTTGCCGCCTGCGGTGACGACACCGCCGAGCCGGTTGTCGCCTCGACGACGACGGTCGCCGGGCCGGGCGCCGCCTACCCGCAGGAGGTGGTAGACGCCTACCTGGGTGGCTGCTCCCCGACATCGGGGGAGTCGTTCTGTCGCTGCACCATCGACGAGTTCCAGGCGAGGCTGACCGTCGACGATTTCATCGCCATGAACGAGGTCGACATCGGTTCGGACCCCACGGCGCAGGCGGTGATCGAAATCTGTCTGCGCGGGGATTCGACGGGAACCACCATCGCCGGTGGCGACTTCACGCCGATCACCACCGTCGAGGAGATCGTGAACGCCACCATCGTCGACCTCGAGGAGTTCTGGACCGCGATGATGCCGGTGCAGTGGGGGATTGAGTTCCCGACGCTGGCCGGCCTCGGTCCGTACTTCATCTCCCAGGGAGACCGTCCCCAATGCGGGGGATCCATGCAGCGTCGCGAGTACGAGCAGAACGCCTTCTACTGCGGAGAGGACGACACGATCCAGTGGGACGCCGAAGGACTCATCGCACCTCTGTTCCAGGAGTTCGGCGACTTCACCGTGGCGCTGGTCCTCGCCCACGAGTGGGGTCATGCCGTGCAGAACCGGTACGGCTTCGACTCCCTCAACCAGCCGACGATCATTTCCGAACTGCAGGCAGACTGCTTCGCGGGGGCATGGACCGGGAGGATCGCCGCCGACGAGAGCGACATCCTTCGACTCGAACCGGGTGATCTGGAGGAGGCGATGGCCGGCTTCCTTCTGATCGGCGATGGACTGGGCACGGCTCCCGGCGGACCCGACGCCCACGGCGGGTCCTTCGACCGACTGAGCGCGTTCTTCGATGGCTTCAACGACGGAGTTGCCCGCTGCGCGACCTATGAGACGCAACAGCCCCCGGTCGTGTTCATCGATCTCCAGTCGGGCGACGACCCGTCACAAGGCCGTGACCTGCCCCTGTCCGAGGTGACGCCAACACTCACTGCCGCGCTCGACACGTACTGGAGCATCGTCTATCCCGAGGTCTTCGGAGGGGCTTGGAGCCCGGTATCCCGGTTGATTCCCTACCTGCCGTCATCCGGTTCGCTCCCCGCATGCGGAGGCTTTACCGCCGATCCATCGTTCTATGAGGGCAATGCGTTCTATTGCCCGCCCGACGACTACGTGGCGTGGGACGACGAGACTTTGTTCCCCGGCCTCTACACCGAGATCGGGGACTTCGCCGTAGGTCTCGTCCTGGCGACGCAATGGGGGCATGCGGTGCAGGCAAGGGCGGGGCTCGCCACCGAAGGGGTGGAGGCTCAACTGCAGGCCGACTGCCTCAGCGGGACGTGGACCGCCGGCCTCACCGTCGACGGGAATCCCATGGAGCTGTATCTCTCCGCCGGGGACCTCGAAGAGGGTATCGCCGGATTCCTCACGCTGTCGGCGACACCGGGCGAACAAGGCACGGGGGCCGGAGCCTTCGAGCGGTTCCAGGCATTCAAGGACGGCTTCTTCGGCGGCACGGACGCCTGCGGACTGTCCGGATGACCCGCAGGAGCAGATCCCGGTGAACGGCACCAGCAGCGCGTTGACTCGACCGCTCTACCGGCTGTACGAGAAGCATCTGTTGCGGTCCCTCGATCGAGGGCGACTCCCCCGGCACATCGGTGTGATCCACGACGGCCACCGGCGGTTCGCTCGCCTCGCCGGGCTTCCCGACTACGCCTCGTCCTACCGAGCGGGGATGGACAAGTTCGTCGAGTTCCTCGGCTGGTGCCGCGAATTGGAGGTGCCGGCGCTCACCTGCTGGCTGCTCTCCCAGGAAAACCTGGCACGCCCCGCCGCCGAGCTTGATCCCTACTACGACGTGCTCATCGACCTGTTCGACCGGCTGGGGGAGGCAGCCGGCCCCGACCTGCGGGTGGGGGTCGTGGGAAGTCTGCACCTTCTTCCCGATCGCCTCCGGGAGGCGGCGGAGGGGCTTGCCGCCGGATCGTCCCGCGGCGGGCGAAGGCTCACGATCGCCCTGGCCTACGGTGGGCGCCAGGAGATCGTGGACGCAGTGCGTGACCTGGTGGGCAAGTTGGCGGCCGACGGCCTGCAATCGGAGGAGCTGGCCGGCGCCATCGACGCTGCCGCGATCGCCTCCCACCTCTACACCGCCGATCTCCCCGATCCCGACCTGGTGATCCGCACCAGCGGCGAGTCCCGGTTGTCGGGATTCCTCCTCTGGCAGGCGGCCTACGCCGAGTACTCCTTCGTGGACGTGCACTGGCCGGGTTTCCGCCGCGTCGACTTCCTCAGGGCGCTGCGCGACTTCACGAGACGCGAGCGGCGGTTCGGGAGGTAGGCGCCGCGATAGGCCTCACTGCGTGAGCCCGCGAGCGGCCTCGCTGCGCTCGGCCTGCGATGGGCGTTCTCTGGTGTCCCGGGTGTGCCGCCGACGGTTTCGCTGATCGCTCTTGGCCTTTCGCTGGTATCTGTCAAGCGTCCTCACCGACCTTCCGATGCTCTCGGTCAATCGCGGACAAGATCCGCTACGAAGCCGAGGACGCAGATGTACCCGAGCTTGGGCGCGCGAACCCGGAGGGTCCGTCGCATCCACATCAGCCGTGCGCTGCTCGCCGTCGTGGCGATCGCCGCACAAGTGGCGGTATTCGGCCAGGCGACCCGCCCTGGGACGGCCCAAGCCGCCCCGGCGATTGCCCAGACCTATTACACGCCGTATGAGGCACAGCAGTACATCGGCATCCTGCGCACCATCGCCGACGACCCGGCGTGTTGTGACAGTCCGGTGATCTCGACGATCTCGATCACCTCAGGTGCCGACGGGAATGTCGTCTACTACGACCATTTCGAGGACGGCTACGAGGTCGACGCGCTGTCCCCCGTCCAGGCTTCGACGCTCGTCTTGCCGATGGACGCCGGTGAGGTCTGGACGCAGACATCCAACGTCTCTGTCGACGTGGGCGGGGCGCGCGGCGCCGGCAACTACTTCGACGGCCGGGACAAGATCGTCTCGACCGCCCCCATCGCCGTCACCCAGACCGGGTACGCCTCCGACTCCGGGACCCTGCTCGCCGGCGGGGTCCAGGTGCTCGACATCGACAAGTCGGGCACCCGGTTCGACATCCCGGCAGGAGAGGACGCCGACTTCAACCAGGTATTCGAATACACCGGCCTGGTTGTGGTGGGGACCGCCGCCGGCACCACGGTGTCGGCCGACCTCGATGCCAATGGGTCGTACGAGACCTCTTTTTCGCTCACCGAGGGGGAAACCCACGTGGTGAACGGAGGCGTGCTGCTCGGCGCGGTCGTCACCGCCAACCAACCCGTGTCCGTGTACGTGACCACAGGGGACATCGGGGCTACTTATGAATCGCGGCTCTTCGAGTTGTATCCGACCGCGATCTGGTCGGATCAGAGCGTCAGTCCGGTCGGATCGTATTCCGGCACTCTCGGCACCAGGGTCTTCCTCTTCAATCCCGGAGCCGGGGGGATCACCGTCGACGTGCTTCTCGGGGGCGGCGGGATCGACACCGTACCGGTCGGCGCCCACGCCCAGGCGTCCTACCTGATGCCGGTGGATGCCGGCGCCAGGTTCACCAGCCAGGGGGGAGAGCCGTTCTACGCCTTCCAGATGATCACCACCGAGGGCAGCAGCACCTCGTCCTACGACTGGGGTTACACCCTGGTCCCCGGTCAGGCCACCACCCCGTCGGTGATCGTGCCCTATGCCCCCGGGTCGGAGGGGCTCACCAACAACTACAGCCCGGTGTGGCTCGCCCCGTCGGCGGATACCACCCTCTACGTGGACCGCGACGGGGATCCGACGACAGGCGCCGGGGTGGACGCGCTCGGCAACCACTTCGACTTCTCGTGTGACGTGACCGCCTTTGCGTCGATAACTATCTACGACGACGGCACCTCGAACTGTTACCTGCCGAGCGAGTCCTCCGCGGCCGGCGGCGACCGTGACCTCACCGGCGCCCGCTTCTACACCCTCGACGGCACCCGCCTCGCTGCTGCCTGGGGCCAGCGACCGGGGTACACCGGCGGATCCCCGGCCCTCGACATGGGCACAACGATCCTGCCCTTTCCCGAGATCATCATGACCAAGTCGTCCGTGATCAGCGACGACGGGGACGGCGACGGACTCGCCGATGCCGGCGATGAGATCACCTACACGGTGACCATGCAGAACCTGGGGATCGTCGCCGTGGACGATGTCGTGCTCACCGACGACCCACCGACGCTGACCTCCTACGTCGCCTCTTCGACGATCCTCGACGGGGCCACCAAACCCGACGACGGCGCCCCGTTCTCGCCTACGCCTCTGGACGCCGACTCCCCGGCCGGGGGATTGGCGGTGGGAACCATCGGCCCCGGAGCGACGCGGGTGGCGGAGTTCGCGGTCGTGGTCGACAGCCCGATTCCCTTTGGCGTGTCGGAGGTGGTGAACACCGCGATCATGGTCACCGATTACGGTCCGACGACGGCGACCAACCGGAGGCCGCTGGACGTGCCTCCCCTCCACATCGTGAAGTCGTCGTCGGTCGGGGGCGGCGTCGTCGGCGCCGGCGACCCGATCACTTATACCGTCCGGGTCCACAACAGCGAAGACACCCCCCAGACGGGGGTGGTGGTGACCGACACCCTGCCCGTTGGGGTCAGCTATGTCGGCGGGTCGGTGGCGGCGGACGTCGCAGGCACCCCGGTTGCGGCCGGGCCGCCGCCGAATCTGGTGTCGGGGGTGACGATCCCGGACGATGGCATGCTCACGATCACATTCGACGTCACGGTCGACTCGCCGATTCCCGGGGGCACAACCGAGTTCGTCAACACCGCGGAGACGTACTCCGATCAGTTCCCGGCCCCGCAGTCTGCTTCGGCTACCGACTACGCCGAAACGCTCGCAGACCTGTCGCTCACCAAGGTCGACGACGAAGTGACGCCTCTCCATCCCGGTGACCGGCTGGCCTACACACTCACCGTCACCAACGCCGGACCCGACGCGGCGGTTGCCGTGGTCGTCGTCGACACGCTTCCCCCTTCGGTGACCTTCGTCCCCGCGGCCAGCGACCCGTCCTGCGTGGAAGGACCGGTGGGCACGCTCACCTGCTTGCCGGGTGACCTCGGGGTGACCTCGGTGGCGTTCGACATCGCGGTGGATGTCGGCTCTGCCGTGGACGGGGTGATCAACAACACTGCGACCTTGTCCTCGGACACGCCCGAGGGAAACCCCGGCGACGAGACCGATGACGAGGGCACAGTCGTGGACGTTCCTCCTTCGATCAGCGTCGTCAAGGACGTGTCCTCGGACTGGGTGACCGAGCCCGGTGAGACGGTGACGTTCTTCGTGACCGTCACCAACGACTCGATCGAGGATGTGACCCTCACCGCCCTCACCGATGACCGGTTCGGTGATCTGGCCGACGCCGGGAACCCCGCAGTGAGCGCCAACACCTGCCCGGTCGTGGGTACCGCCATTGCCGTTGGCGATGCCCTCAGCTGCCAATTCGACGCCTTCGTCCCCGGCAACGCCTCGGGTCCCCCGCATCAGGACGTCGTTCTCGCGTCGGTGATCGACGACGACGGATCCACCGATTCGGCTTCCGACGATGCCACCGTGTTCTTCCTCGACACCGCTTCCACGATCGCCGTCACCAAGGCCCCCTCGACATCGTCGGTAGACGAACCCGGCGACGACGTGACGTTCGACGTCACCGTCACCAACACCTCCGCAGAGACGCTCACCATCGATTCGCTGGTCGACGACGTGTTCGGGGATCTGCTCGACGTGGCAAACCCCGACGTGTCGGCCAACTCGTGCGTCTCCCTGCCGACCACGATGGCCGCCGGGGCGGCGTTCGCCTGCTCGTTCGAGGCGTTCGTCGCCGGGGACGCCTCGGGCCCCGATCACACCGACACCGTCACCGTCACCGGCCACGACGACGAGGGCGACGTCGCCCGCGATGAGGCATCGGCGACCGTGTCCTTCGACGACGTGCTGCCCGCTGCGTCGATCACCAAGACCACTTCGGCGGCGTCGGTGACCGAGCCGGGCGGAACCGTGACGTTCACGGTCACCGTGGAGAACCTCTCTGTCGAGCCGCTCACCGTCGATGCCCTCTGGGATGATGTCTTCGGCGACGTGCTCGATGCGGGGAACACCGACGTTGCCGCCAACACCTGCCCAACCCTGCCGTCCTCGCTCGCGGCCGGCGCGACCGCCACCTGCTCGTTTCAGGCCGCATTGACCGGCAGGTACGGTGACCCGGACCACGTCGACACGGTCACGGTCACGGCGGACGACGAGGACGGCAACGACATCGAGGAGTCCGATTCGGCGACGGTGGCCTTCGCCCCGTCAGGGTCGTCGCTCACCGGTGTGGTGTTTGCCGATCTCGACCGCGACGGGGTGATGGACCCCGGTGAGCCCGGACTGGCCGGTATCGGCGTCCAGGTCACCGACTCCGGGGGCGGTGGCACGGTCACCGTGACCACCCCCAGCAACGGGCATTGGTCGGCGACGGTCCTCCCCGGGTCGGTCGATGTCAGGGTCGTGGACGCCACCGTGCCGGCCGGATACGACCTGACCACCGCCAACGCCCACCAGACCGTGACCGCGGTCGCCGGCGTGGCGGTCCCCGCCGCCGACATCGGCTATGGGCCGCCCCCCGGGTCGATCTCGGGCCAGGTCTATCTCGACCTCGATCACGATCCGAGTCGTGACCCTGGAGAGCCGCCGCGGGCCGGAGTGACCGTCGACCTGTACCAGAGTGGGGCGGTCGTCCACTCGACGGTCACCGATGGCGAGGGGCACTACTTCTTCGCCAACCTCGCACCCGGGACCTACGAGGTCCGTATCGACAGGCAGACGGCCCTGACCGGCCTCGAGATCTCCATCGATCCGGACGCCGCGGTCGATGGGCGGACCGCAGCAATGGTGATCGCCGGTTCCGTAGTGAACGGATTGGACTTCGGCTACACCGGCACTGCTTCGGTTGGCGACCTGGTGTGGGAGGACCGTGACAGCGACGGCAACAAGAACGAGGACGAACCGACCCTCGCCGGTGCCACGATCACCATGACCTGGGCGGGTCCCGACGGCGTCTTCGACACCGCCGACGACTATGTCTTCCCATCGGTCATCACCGATGAATTCGGCCATTACGAGTTCGCCACGCTGCCCCCGGGGTCCTATCGCCTCGAGGTCGATTCGGCGACGATCGGAGCGGCGACGCACGCCACCACGCCGACCGTGATGACGATCGACCTGACCGCGGGCAACGCGGTGCTGACCGCCGATTTCGGGTTCGAGCTCGAGGCAGCCCTGCCCTTTACCGGCATCGCCGCCGACCAGTTCCTCATCGCCGCCGCCGTGTTGCTCCTCCTCGGTGCGGCGGTCCTCGTGGACGGCCACCGCCGCGAGCGGAGATGGGACTTGGCCATCTGGCGGGTCTCCGGAAGGCGCTGATCGCCCCCGCATTCCGCTCAAGGCGCGACGGCCGGTGCCGATTCGATAGGTACCGCCTCCGAGGCGTATTGCGTTTCCTCCCTGACCGGCGAGGCGGCCATCCACCGGATGGCCGCCTCGCCGCGTTGGGTTCCTGGGCGTGGGGAGCCCGGGCCGAGCCGTCCGCTCGATACAGTGCTTGACGATGAACGTCTCGGTCGCCCGTTCCCCGCTTCGCATGCTGGGCTATGCCGCCCTCGCCGTTCCGGCGATCCTGCTGGCCGTGGACATGCTCGTCTCCCATCGCTGGTTTCCCGAGCCGGACACCACCAGCCAGGTGGTCGGCTCGACCGACGATGGGTCGAAGGGAGTCGTCGACATCACCGTGCGACAGCTCAGCGCCGACGGTCAGGCCCAGCGACGACGTGACGTCGTGCTCGGATCGGCCCTCCTCGCCGGGGGTGTGGCGGCCATGGGTTGGTCGCTCAAGGAGCTGATCCGACCCACGGTGATCCTGCGGGCCGATCGGGAGGGACTGTCGGTGCGGGTCGACGGACCAGGGCATCCCCCGCGGCTGTTTCCCTGGGACAACGTGGTCGAGGTCCGCTCGGGGCTCCGCGACGACGACGGCACCAACGTCTCGGTTCTGTCGCTGCATTTCGACGATCCCGACCTGGTGCCGGGGAATCCGGCCGGGGGAGAGGCGGACCCTCCGTGGCTCCACCTGTACGCCGACGAGTGGGACATGCCGGCGCATCAGGTTGCACCACTGCTCGACCAACTGACCGGGAGGGTGCAGCCGGAAGGCGGCGAGCTGTGAATCTGGTGGGGGCCCACGTGCCATCGGCCGATCCGCTTGCGGAAGCAGCGTCCCGCGGTGCCGACGCCGTGCAGACCTTCTTGTCCAGCCCGCAATCCTGGAAGGCGCCGCTGCCGCGCGACGATGCCGCCGACCTCGTCGCCTCGCCGATCCGGCTGTACGTCCATGCCCCTTACCTGGTGAACGTGGCCTCTCCCAACAACCGGATTCGGATACCGAGTCGCAAGATCCTGGCGGACACCCTGGCGGCGGCGTCAGCCGTCGGCGCTGCCGGCGTGATCGTCCACGGCGGGCACGTCGGAGACGAAGAGGAAGTCGCGGTCGGAATCGAGCGATGGCGGAAGGCACTCGACTCGGTGGACATCTCGGTGCCGATCCTCCTGGAGAACACCGCCGGCGGCGGCAACGCCGTATTGCGGGATGTGAGTGGGTACCGCCTGCTGTGGGAGGAGATCGGCAACCACAACGTAGGGGTGTGCCTCGACACGTGCCATGCCTGGGCGGCGGGTGAGGATCTCGCCACCCTCGTCGCCCGGGTCACCGAGATGACCGGCGCGGTGGATCTCGTCCACCTCAACGACTCTCGCGACCCTCTCGGCAGCCACCGCGATCGTCATGCCAACCTGACGGAAGGCGAGATCCCGGAGGAACTGCTCGGCGCGGTGGTCTCTGCGGTCGATTGCCCGATCCTGGTGGAAACCCCGGGAGGCAGCGAAGAGCAAACGGCGGACATCGGGTGGGTGAGGGCGCACCTTCGTAGTTCGTAGTTCGTTGTTCGTTGTTCGTGAGGCGCAATTGGCAATTGGCAAGGTCCGCGATGGGCGATGAGCGAAATCCGGTTCGGCCGCCTCTTGCTGGAAACTGGAAACCGGAAACGGGCAACCTTCTTGCGGGTAGCCGGCAGCGGGAAGCGGGCAGCCTCTTGGCGCGAATCGAGGGCCGCCCCCAGGGCGGCCCTCGATCTGAGAGAGAGTGAGCTGTCGGATCAGCCGGCGAGGTACTCCGCCAGGGCTTCCTTGGTGAGGTCCTCGCCGATGGAGAACGCCTCGACGTAGGCGTGAGCATCGGCATCACGGAACTGCACGGGCGGGCTCTTCATGAAGTACGAGGCAGGGGCGAGCAGCGGCCCGCCGATGCCGCGGTCCAGTGCCAGCTTGATGCAGCGCACCGCGTCGATCACCACCCCGGCCGAGTTAGGCGAGTCCCACACTTCGAGCTTCAGCTCGGCGTTGAGAGGAACGTCGCCGAAAGCCTTGCCTTCGATCCTGATGTAGGCCCACTTCCGGTCGGTGAGCCACGGCACGTAGTCGGAGGGTCCGATGTGGATGTCGTCCGAGGCAAGGGCGTTGTCCAACTGCGAGGTGACGGCCTGGGTCTTGGAGATCTTCTTCGACTCGAGCCGCTCCCGTTCGAGCATGTTCTTGAAGTCCATGTTGCCGCCGACATTCAGCTGGCTGGTGTGCTCGATCGTCACCCCGCGATCCTCGAAGAGGCGGGCGAGCGTGCGGTGGACGATCGTCGCCCCGACCTGCGACTTGATGTCGTCCCCGATGATCGGGATACCTGCATCGTAGAAACGGCGGGCCCACTCGGGATTGGAGGCAATGAACACCGGGATGCAGTTGACGAACCCGACACCGGCCTCGAGCGCGGCCTCGGCGTAGAAGCGGATCGCCTGCTCCGAGCCCACCGGGAGGTAGGCGACCAGCACGTCGGCGCCCGACTCCTTGAGCGCGACCACGACGTCCACGGGCTCCTCGACCGATTCCTCGATCGTCAATCGGTAGTACTTGCCCAGACCGTCGAGCGTCGGTCCCCGCTGGACCTGGACCTCGGTCTCGGCGACCTCGGCGAACCGGTAGGTGTCGTTCACTCCGGCCCACATCGCCTTGGTGAGCTCCTGGCCCACCTTGGCGGCATCGACGTCGAAGGCGGCGACGAACTCGATGTCGCGGATGTGATATCCGCCGAGCTCGACGTGCATCAGACCGGGGACACTCATCCCCGGCTCGGCGTCGCGGTAGTACGTGACGCCTTGGATCAGCGAGTTGGCGCAGTTGCCGACTCCGGCAATCGCCACTCGAACCTTGGCCATGTCGTCCTCCCTCTCTCTCACTTCTCGCCGGGGGCGTCGTCGAAGCCCCGCGGTGCGTCCAGCTGTTCGGACGCGATCAACTCTTCGATCCAGGCCACGTCGGCCTCGGCGACCTTCACCCCGTGCTCCATCAGCGCCTGCGTGTAGCGGTCCACCCGGTCGGCGGTCTTGCGGAGTGAGCCGCGGGCAGCGGCGATGCGCTCCCGGAGCACCGACTTGCGTCGCTCCAGGAACCCGATGCGAACGGACGGTTCCATGTACCGGAAGAAGGCGAGGCGCACCCGGAACGCGGTGGTGTTCTCCACTTCCGAGGCTTCGTCTTCGAGGATCTGCTGGAAGTGCTCCTTGCCTTCAGCGGTGATCCGGTATTCCTTGCGTCGACCCGACCCGCCGGATACCTCGATCCAGCCGGAACGGTCGAGACGCCGCAGCGCCGGGTAGACCGAGCCGAACGAGATTCGCCAGAAGCCGAGGTCGACGAGTCGCTGTTTCAACTCGTAGCCGTGCATCGGGCCCTCGCGGAGCAGGCCGAGGATCGCCATGTCGAGCATTGTGGGGTTCGTTATATCGGTTCGATATAGCGACTGTCAAACGAAGGGGAGGTGAGTTTTCGCGTTCTCATGGGGCCAAGAACGCGAAAAGCGAATAGGCGATGGGCGAAAGGCGATGAGCGAGGTCTCCGCCTCCCCCATTCTTATGGGGGAGGCGCGAGGGAACGTAGTGACCGAGCGGAGAGGGCAGCGACCCTCGATCAGCCTGCTGGTCGCGGGAGACTGGAACCCTCTTGCGGGCGACGGGCGACGGGCGACAGGCGACCGGCGACAGGCCTAGTACTCCCCACCGAGCTTGGTGTGATCCCATGAGGTGATCCTCTTCGGCTCCACGATCACCGACGTGTTCTTGGCGGCGAACCGCCCGAACGCCGCTTCCAACGCCTCGTCGTCGAGTTCGATCGGGGCGTCGCCGACCATGGCGTACTTGGCGGCGAGCCGGCCGTAGACCCGGAGCGTGTACCCCGGGTCGTCGATCAGCGTCGCCGTCCCCCGGATCAGGATCCCCTGCAGTTCCGCGTAGGCATCACCAGTCTCGATGAGCACCGAGATCCTGGGATCACGGCGCAGGTTGACGATCTTCTGCGACTTGGCGAACGAGCGGAAGACGATCTTCCCCTGGTCCATCACGTACCACATGGGCGCCAGATGGATGCTCCCATCTCGATTGTGCGAGGCGACGATCAGGGTGCGGCCCGCTTCCAGGTAGCCGGCGGCCTCAGCGGCCGTGAATGTGATGTCCTTGCGTGGCATGAGACAACGCTAGCGAGGGGCCTCACCACGCTCGGCCGCTGCTGGCTACCAGCTGCCCGCAAGACGGGCGACGGGCAGCGAGTTACGAGTTACGACTTGCGAGTTGCGGTTTGCGGGTTGCGGATTGCGAGCCACGAGTCACGAACTACGAACTGCGGGTACCATTCTTTCTGCCCGCGGGGCACGGCCGACGGATGCGGCCGATCCCCGAGTGCGGGCCCCAGACGGAAGCGCAGGATTCCCCCAACCGGCGACGGTGGGGAGAAAGGGAAACGAGATGCGCGACCAGACCCGCGACAAAGTGACCGCCCCGAGGGTGCGCGCCGCCAAGGGCGGACCAAAGCTGAAGATGATCACGGCCTACGACGCCCCGTCGGCGCGGATCGCCGACGCCGCCGGCGCCGACATCGTTCTCGTCGGCGATTCGCTGGCGAACGTGGTCCTGGGTCGCGAGACGACCCTCACCGTCACCATGAACGATATGGTCCATCACACCCGAGCGGTCAGCGGCACCGGGCCGGCAGCTCTCGTGGTGGGGGACATGCCCTGGCTCTCCTATCACGTCTCGGTCGAGGAGACGGTTCGCAACGCGGGGCGATTCGTCCAGGAGGGCGGGGCGGAGTCGGTCAAACTGGAGGGCGGTCGTAAACGGCTCCCGATGATCCAGGCCGTGCTCGACGCCGAGATCCCCGTCATGGGCCACCTCGGCCTCACGCCCCAGTCGGTCAACGCCATGGGGGGGTACCGGGTGCAGGGCAAGCATCTGGAGGCGGCCCGGGGACTCATCGCCGACGCCAGGGCACTCGACGCGGCCGGCGTGTTTTCGATCGTGCTCGAAGGCGTGCCCGACCTGCTCGCCGAGTTGATCACCAAGGAGGTCTCGGCTCCCACGATCGGGATCGGGGCCGGCGCTCATGTCGATGGCCAGGTTCTGGTGTTCCACGACCTTCTCGGACTCGGCGATGGCCACGTCGCCAAGTTCGTCCGGCAATATGCCAATCTGACCGAGGTCGCCACCGCGGCAGTGGAGCGTTGGTTCCACGATGTGGAGACCGGCGAGTTCCCTTCCGAGGAAGAGACCTACCACATGCCCGAAGAGGTGGCGAAGGCCCTGCTGAGCGACGACTCGATGGTGGAGACCTGAGACCTGCCCACGTCGCCCGTCTGGTCGCTGCGTCTTTCCCACTCCTCGCCCTATTCGTGGCATGTTCGGAGGGATCCGCGGGCACCTCGACCGCGATGCCGACCGCCACGCCGACTGCGGAGGCGACGACCGCGACCTCGGCACCAGCGGCAACAGTGCCCGAGGTGCTCGCCGCTTTCCCGCGGGCCGACATACTCGTCTCAGGAGAGACGTGGACGGTCGTGATCGCCGACACACCCGCGCTGCGGTCTCAGGGGCTGATGGGGGTCAGCGATCTCGGCGATCTCGACGGAATGCTGTTCGTGTTCGAGGCGGACACGACGGTCGGCTTCTGGATGAAGGACACCCTCATTCCCCTCGACGTGGCCCTTTTCGGCGCCGAGGGGACCCTCGTCGATCTGCTCGCCATGGTGCCCTGTGCCGACGACCCGTGCCCGACCTATCACCCCTCTGGCCGGTATCGCTATGCGCTGGAGTCGGCCCCGGGAGCCTTCGAAGGGCTGGAGCCGCTGGAGTTGGTGGTTCCCTGAGTCGCGCCGGCTGCCCGCTGCCCGCTCCCCGCTGCCCGCAAGAGCGCTCCCTACGCAGAGCCCCTCGCCGTCCGATCTCTTGCCGGTAGCCGGTAGGCGGCCTCTGGCTCGACTTCCGCGATCTCCCCTGGCCGCGATACACTCCTGGCCTTCCCCGACCTGCCCCTACGGGGGCCTCCCGCCGTACGCGGGTGTCCAAAGGAGGTGGAGCGCTAGTGCGCACGTACGAGTTGATGACGATATTCCGGCCTGAGATGGCCGAGACCGACGTTCGGACCGAGGTCGATCGGGTGGCGGGCGCTCTCACCGAGCGCGGCGCCGAGATCACCAAGAACGATTTCTGGGGCAAGCGACGCTTCGCCTATGAGATCAATCACCTCACCGAGGGCTACTACTCGGTGCTCGAGTTCCAGTCGGAGCCCGCAGCGATCGTCGATATCGATCGGGCGCTTTCCCTCTCCGACCAGGTGGTCCGACACAAGTTCATCCGTCCGGACTGACCGGAGTGTCACACCCCCCGTTCATCATGAACGGATCGAACACAAGCGACGACGCTTCCCCAAAAGCGATCTCGACGAAGAGGTAAAGAGCAATGGCAGCGAATCACGTGACGCTCATCGGCAACCTGGTCGACGACCCGGAGCTTCGGTTCACGCCGTCCGGGGTGGCCATGGCGAAGATCCGGTTCGCCGTGAACCGGCGGTACCAGGATCGCAACGGCGAATGGCAGGAGGACACCAGCTTCTTTGGCGGCACCCTGTGGCGGGACGCCGCGGAGAACTGCGCCGAATCGCTCAGCAAGGGAACCCGGGTGATCGTCACCGGGCGACTGGAGCAACGGAGCTGGGAGACCCCCGAGGGCGAGAAGCGCTCGGTGGTCGAGGTGTCGGTCGATGAGATCGGCCCTTCGCTGCGCTGGGCGACGGCGACGGTCACCCGCTCGCCAAGGGCCGGAGATGGATTCGGCGGCGGTTCCGCTCCCACCATGGCGGCGGCGCCGGTGGCTCGCGACGACTACGGGCCCGACGAAGCCCCCTTCTAGAAGAAACGTTCCACCAGGAGGACCTTCCCCACAATGTCACCACGATCAAAGAACAGCCCGGCGGCCGCCAAGCGGAAGCGGCGCGCTCCCGAACGGGGCGGTCGCCGGCCCAAGAAGCAGACCTGTGAATTTTGCGATCGCACCAAGGGACACGTCGATTACAAGGACGTGGCGTCGCTTCGCAAGTTCATGTCCGACCGCGCCAAGATCCGCTCCTCGCGGGTGACGGGAAACTGCCCGCGCTGTCAGCGCAAGGTCGCCCGGGCGATCAAGAACGCACGCGAGATGGCGCTGCTGCCATACCTCGGCCGATGAAGATCATCCTCATCCAGGACGTCGCCGAGGTCGGCCACCGGGGCGACGTCGTCGAGGTTTCCCCCGGGTACGCCCGCAACTTCCTGTTGCCGCGTTCGTTGGCGGTCAAGGCGACCGCCGGCGCCCTGCGCGATGCTGAGGCGATCCGGGCGGCGCGCGCCGCGGTCGAGCAGAAGCTGGTGGAGGCCGCCAACGAGATGTCCCAAGCGCTCTCGGGAACGACTGTGGTCGTCGCCGCCCGGGCGGCGGACGAGGGGCGGCTCTTCGGATCGATCGGGGCACGCGACGTTGCCGAGGCGATCGCCAAGTACACCGGAATCGCGGTACCGGCTGAGCAGATCAGGCTGGCCGGTCCCATCAAGGAGATCGGGCTGCACGCGATCGAGGTGCGGCCGCACGCGGAGGTCGACATTCAACTGACCCTGGATGTCATCCCCGCCTAGGGAGGGCATGGCCACTCAACTGGAGCGAAGAACCACACAGGGTGTGGTCCCGCCGCACAACGTCGAGGCGGAGGAATCCGTCCTCGGGGCGGTGATGCTCTCCGCCGACGCGGCGAATGTCGCCCTGGAGATGCTCCGGGCCGACGACTTCTACAAGCCCGCCCACCAGTCGATCTGGGAAGCGATCACCTCCTTGTTCGACGGCAATCAGCCGATCGACCCGATCACGGTGGCCGACTGGCTGCGCCGTACCGAAACTCTCGACCGGGTGGGAGGCATCGGCGCCATCACCCGGCTGATGGAGGGGGTGCCCTCGACCTCCAACGTCGACTACTACGCCGGCATCGTCGACGAGACCTCGGCACGTCGACGGTTGCTCCGCGCCGGCGGCGAGGTCGGATCGCTGGCCCTGCAAGGGGACATCCCCATCGACGAGGTGCTCGACAGCGCCGAGGCAGAGGTCTTCGCGGTGGCCGAGCGGAAGCTCGGCGAGGGTCTCGAACCGGTGGGCCCGCTGCTCAAGGCGGCCCTGGAGAAGATCGAGTCGCTCGGGGAGAGTGGTGGCGACATCACCGGAACGGCCACCGGCTTCAGTGACCTAGACCACATCCTCGCCGGACTCCATCCCGCAAACCTGATCGTCGTCGCCGCTCGGCCCGGCATGGGAAAGTCGACGCTGGCGATCAACATCGCCGCCAACATCGCCGACCAGAAGCTCCCGGTGGCGCTGTTCACGTTGGAGATGAGCAGGGAAGAAATCGTCCATCGCCTCCTCGCCTCCCTCGCCGGGGTCGACGCGGCGAAGATCAAGACCGGGAACCTGGACGTCGAGCGTTGGCGGAAGTTGAGCCAGGCAACTTCCAAGCTCTACGAGATGCCCTTCTATGTGGACGACTCTCACGACCTCACCGTGACCGCGATCCGCGCCAAGTGCCGACGACTCAAGCGCAGAGTGGGCCTGTCGCTTGTCGTGGTCGACTACCTGCAGCTCATGCAGGGTCCCCGCGCTGCCGAGAACCGGCAGCAGGAAATCGCGGACATCAGCCGTTCCATGAAGAATCTCGCCAGGGAGCTGCAGGTGCCGGTGATCGCGGTCTCCCAACTGAATCGCCAGTTGGAGTCACGGGAGAACAAACGGCCCCGGCTGGGGGACCTGCGGGAGTCCGGTGCCATCGAACAGGATGCCGACGTCGTGCTGTTCATCTATCGCGACGACTACTACGACGCCGGCAATCCGGAGACGATGGGTATCGCTGAGGTCGAGATCGCCAAGCACCGCGCCGGGGCTCGCGGCACGATCAAGCTCGGGTTCGCTGCCGAGTTCAACCGGTTCAACAACCTGGCCAAGCGCCAGGACCCGATGTAGGACCCGGCGCGGCTCCGAGCGCTTGCGAGGACCCGCACGATGGAGGAGCCGTCGAGCCCGAACAGGGGCTCGAGAGGCTGCGACCCTTCCGAGACGCCAGGCTTCAGAAGCCATTGCCGTCACAACTCTCGGACGAGATGGATGTCGTCCGGTTCGTCGGCGAAGAGAGCGGGATGGGGAGCCTCGACCGGACGACAGCCGCAAGAGAGGTAGAAGTCGACGGTGGGACCGCTGGGAGTGGCGGACACGTAGATCGAGCGGGCCCCCCACTCGCGGGTGATCGATTCGGCTTCAGCCCACAGCGCCCGTCCGATTCCGCGGTGACGGAAGCGCCGGCTGACGTGCATGTAGGCCAGCCACGTCATGCCCGGTTCGAACTCCGGCACCGCGATGGCGAGTCCGGCGAGGGTGTCGCCGACGAACGCTCCCAGGAGAACCCCACCACCGGCGACGATCGGTCGGATCCCATCCATCTGTGACTGCACGCTGTGGGTTCCCGGACCGGAGCGCGACCAGGGCGGCACGTTCCACGTCACATCGAATCGCTCGAGCACTCCATCCGCGCAGCGGTAGGCGTATGTGACGATCTCCGATCGGTCGATGTCGGCGACGCGGTCGGTCGACTCCGCGGGAAGCCGCCGGATTGCGACTGCGTCAGGGGGTGTCACATGGTGTTTCTGCACGACCGGCGGTCAGTCTGACGGAGGTGGAGTGTTCAGGCAGAGGAGAGAGTCATCTGTCTGGCGTTCTCCTCAGACAGCCAACTCCTCGACGGCCTCTTGAACGACCAACGGGACGTCGTCCATGCGCCTTCGATAGCCGCGGCGCATGACGATCCGCTCGGCCAGCGCGACCAGTGCCACGAACGTGATCCCGAGCAGCGCCGAGATGATGATCGCCGCATAGAGCTTGGGGGGACCGCTGATGTAGTAGTAGGAGAAGGTCAATAGCGAACGCCCCAGGCCGTCCCCCAACCCGGCGGGGAGCTCCCCGATGATTGCTCCGATGACGCTGGCGGTCGCCGAGATCTTGAGTGCGGTGAACAGGTAGGGGAGCGAAGCGGGAAGACGGAGCTTCCACAGGATCTGGCTCTCCGACGCTGCGTATGACCGCATCAACTCCACAGCCGTCGGGTCCGGCGAGCGAAGCCCGCGCAGGGAGTTGATGGTGACCGGGAAGAAGGTCAGGTAGGCGGAGATCACTGCCACCGAGAACCCGGCCTCGTCGAGGAAGAAGGCGTGCACCAGCCACGACGGCCAGGCTCCGGAGCCGCCCCAGATCACGATCATCGGGGCGATGGCGATGAGGGGGATGGTCTGTGAGGCGACGACGAAGGGCATCAAGCCCCGTTCGAGGAGGCGCGATCGGGCGAACAGCGCACCGAGCCCGAAACCTGCCAGGCTCCCCATGAGGAATCCCACCGCGGCCCGATGCCACGTGACCACCGCGTTCTTGACAAGGAGCACCACCAGCAGGTCGGCGTCCCGGGCCCGGCTCACGGGCCGGAATAGGGCTCCGAAGATGTCGACGACATGGGGCATCGACGAGTTGTCCGGTCGCACCGGGAGGCCGATGTCGGTGAACGGGATGGTTCCTCCGGTCGCCCTGCCGATCGCCTTGTAGCTCTCCCACGCCAGGGCGAGCCCGACGAAGATCGCGCAGAAGGCGATGGTCTTCCACACCCAGTCGGGTATCCGTCGCCTCCGAAGACCGACCGCCGCCACCGCCTGCGTCATGGGCGCCATCGTAAGCGAGGCGGGTCGTGATCGCCGGGGGCGAACCGGCGCTCGAACTGAACTAGGCGTCCGTCCCGATGCTGCCGTTGGCGTACCCACCGGATCGTGCCGCGGCGACGATGAGGGCGGCGCACACCACGGTGGAGAGCAGTAGGTGGGCAGCCACGAGACCGCCCGACGTCACCTTGGTGAACACGTGGGCCGCGCCGAGTCCGACATTCAGGGCGTAAGCCACGAGAGACACGACCACCATGAGTTGCTCCGACCGCGGCCTCTTGCGACGGGCGTTCATGATCGCGAGGACGACCAGGTACGCCAGTCCAATGGCGGCAACGAGGCGGTGGGACCAGTGGAGGGCGACATGACTGTTGCCAAGATCGGGGACGACTCGGTCGCCCACCAACGGCCAACCGGGGACGTACAGATTGTGGACCAGCGAACCCAGCAGTAGCACGGCATACGCCCCGGCGGCACCGATCCCGATCCACCACGTCCATGCCGCGTCCTGGGAGGATCGGACCCCCGGAGACTCATCGGCGACCATCACCAGCGCCAGCAACGCCACGATCGCCACGGATACCGTGAGGTGCAGCGATACGAGGTCCGCGGCGAGCCCGCCCTTGACGACCATGCGGCCCAGCCATGCCTCCACGACGATCGCACCTACCGCCGAGAGGGCCGGGATCACTGCCCTGAGGTTGCGCGGACGGGAGCGCCACGCCGAGATCGTCGTGACGATGATCAGCACGCCAACCAGCGCCGCCACCCAGCGATGAGCCCACTCGATGATCATGTGGAAGTCGAGGCGCGGGAGCAGGCCGCCGAGGAGGCCGTTCTCGCACATCGGCCAGAGATCTTCGCACCCATACCCGCTGCCACTGCCTCGGGTGTATCCGCCGAGTGCGATCAGGAACACTGTCGCCACAAGCGTCCCACGGCCAATCGTGCGTGGCCTCGGCATGACCGAGAGCGTAGGCGGGAGGCGCCGAGGCGGAAGGAGCCGAAAGAAGCAGATGTTGACTACGGTAGGTGATCAGACAGACCACTCAAGGTGTTCAGAACATCTGCCGATACAGTTGCTGAGTTCGGCGGTCCGCACCGTCCCACTCCACCGGAACGTACCGGAGGCGCCCACCTTCCTCCGCCACCTCCGTGCGGTCCCCGGACTCATGACGATCCCCCGGCATACCCCGGGGGATCGTCGCGTAGACCTCCCATTTCCCCACGACGAAGGGGCGCCCCCGGGGGCGCCCCTTCGGTCCCGATTCGTCTCGGCTACTCGCCGCCCGGGTTGAGAGTCACCTCTCGGGGAGCGAATCCGGATCCGGTGGTGTCGAGACCTTCGGCCTGCAGGCTCGCCACCGCCTCCTGGGCCAGGTCGCTGCGGTAGGAGCCTTCGGGCGGTGCTGCCTGGATCACGCCCTGGCCGGTGGCCACGGTCACCGTCTGCGCCCACAGCAGGGGGTCCATCACCCCGATGCCGCTGGGAGACGGCCAGATCAGCTTGTTGATCTCGTTGAGCTGCCAGGCCTGGTGGCTGGCACCCAGCGTCGGGCCGTTGTCGAGCACGATCTGGACGCACTCATCGAAGTTGTCACGGCAGAAGATCCAGCCCTTGAAAGACGCCCGCAGGAACTTCGTGGCGATGTCCTCGTTGCCCGGCTGGGCGAGCCACTCGGCGTTGACCCACACGGCATCCTGCAACATCGCAGTGCCGATATCGTTGAAGTCGATGACGCTGAGGTCGTCCGCCGTGTACAGCTGCCCGGTAACCGGGTTGGTCGCCTCGAGCACCTGGGCGTACTCGTTGTAGGTCATCGCCTCGGCGGCGTCGATCTCCCGGTTGAGCAACAACGACATGTCGAATGGCTGCTGGATGATCTCACCGACGGTGACGTCGAACAGCTCGATCGCTGCGGTCAGCTCGAACTCGTTGCCGAAGCCCCACGTCCCAACCTTCTTGCCTTCCCAATCGCTCGGCGAGGTGATTCCCGAATCGGCCCAGGACACTTCGAGGGTGCCCGACCGCTGGAATACCTGGCCGATGTCGACGAGGCCGGCGCCTTCCTCGTTGGAAACCAGCGCCTTGGGCACCCAGGCGAGACCGAACTCGGCCTGGCCGGATGCCACCACCTGCTGTGGCACGATGTCCACCGCGCCCTGCAGGATGGTCACGTCGAGACCCTCATCTGCGTAGAACCCCTGGTCCACCGCCGCGAAGTACCCGGCGAACTGTGCCTGTGTCACCCACTGCAGCTGGAGCTTGATCGGCGTCAGCTCTGCAGCGGAAGTCGTGTCTGCGCTGTCGTCGCCACATGCTGCCGCCACCAGCGCGAACGCCACTGTGAGCGTTAGGAGCGCGGCGACGCGCCTCTTCCTCGTTTTCACTTCGATACCTCCCCTGGGAACCGAGAACCGGTTCGATCGAAAAGGCAGGGTACGCGAAAGGGACGGCGCGTGCCGGGATCAGGTGTCGGCGACAGCCCGGATCGACGCGTGCCACGGGATCACCAGGCTCTCGATGGCGACGATCGCCAGGTAGAAGACGATGCCGGAGAACGATGCGACCAGGATCGCCGCCCACGCCTCGGCGAAATGAAACAGGGCTGCCTGCTGGCTGATGTACACCCCGAGGGCATCCCGAGACCCTCCGAAGTACTCCGACACGATGGCGGCAATGACGCTGAGCGTCGTGCCCACCTTGAACGCCCCGAATACGTACGGGAGGGAGTTGGGGATGCGCACCCGTCGCAGGATCTGCCGGGGTGAGGCGCCATAGGAGCCCATCAGGTCGAGATTGCCGGGACTCACCTCGCTGAGGCCGCGGACCATGTTGATCATCACCGGGAAGAACACGATGACCGCGACGATGCTCATCTTTGCCATCGGGTTGGTGATTCCGAACCAGTTGTTCATGATCGGAGCGAGGGCGATGATCGGCGTAGCGTTCACCGCGATGGCAAAAGGCATCAGGCCGTCGCGGACGAGCGTCCACCGTGAAGTGAGCAGGGCAATGGCGACGCCGGCGACCGCCCCGAGGACGAAGCCCCCCATTGCCTCTCGCATCGTGAACCACCCCGCCGCGGTGACGGTCCCAAACTCCCGACCGAAGACACCGATGATCTCGGTGGGACGGGGGAGGAGAAACCGCTTGATGTGGAACACGCGAACGATCAACTCCCAGAGGACGAGCCCACTGAGGAACAGCAACGCCGCGGGCAGGTAGCGACGAACCCGGGTCCTCACCCATCCTCTGCGATGACCCGGAGACAACTCGTCGGGGGGTATCGGCGCGTTTCCCTGCGTGGCCGCGATCATCCCGCCTGGACCCCGCGCAACGCCTCGCGGACCTCGGTCATCTTCTCGTAGAAACGGGTGGCCTCCCTGGTGTCGTCGGTGCGGGGCTGATCGAGGTCGATGTCGACGATGCCGGCGATACGGCCGGGGCGGGGAGACATGACCACGACGCGAGTCGAGAGGAACACCGCTTCGGGGATCGAGTGGGTGACGAATACGACGGTCTTGCCGGTCTTGGCCCAGATGCGGAGGACCTCGGCTTGCATGCGCTCGCGGGTCATCTCGTCGAGAGCGCCGAACGGCTCGTCCATCAGCAGGATCGAGGGTTCGAACGACAGTGCCCGGGCGATCGCCACCCGCTGCTGCATGCCCCCGGAGAGCTGGTAGGGGTAGAGCTCGGCGAATTCGGTGAGCTGCACCAGGTCCAACATCGCCATCGCGGTTTCGGTTCGCTCGGCCTTGTCTCGTCCCATCACCTCGAGAGGCAATTCGACGTTCTCGATCACCGATCGCCACTCGAACAGGGTCGCCTGCTGGAACACCATGCCGTAGTCGCGATTGAGGCGCGCCTGGTGGGCCGTCGTGCCGTTGACCTCGATCCTGCCGGCGCTCGGTTCGAGCAGGTCACCGATGAGACGGAGCAGCGTGCTCTTGCCACATCCGGAAGGACCGATCAACGAGACGAACTCCCCCTGGGTGACGTGCAGCTCGATGTCGCGCAGGGCGTCGACCCGTCCCGAGGAGCTCTCGAACACCTTCGATATCCCCGAGATGGCAACGGCGGGTGAGTCGGTCATCGGCGGGAGGTTATCGGAGCGCACCACCCGGCGCGGGGCGACGACATGGGCGCTGGCAAGCCGGGCGACGAACGATGGGTGACTGTATCTTCCGTCCATGCCTCTGGCGTGTCCCGCATGCGGCTACGAAGCGCCGCTGGGTGCGTTCTTCTGCCCCGGCTGTGGCCGCTCGTTGCGCCGGGAGCAGCCTGCCCCGCGCCGGTCCAGACCGCGCCGGTCGCGACGCGCCGTCAGGTCTACGCCGGTCCCGGATCTCGGGTTCGGGCCCGAGGGCGAACCCATCAGACCCCGGCCGGCTGCCCAGGCCGCCCGACGGCCGCTGACCTTCCCGTCTCCGGTGGGTGCGGCGATGATCATCGGAGGGTCGCTGCTGATCCTGATCGGCGCGCTGACACTGACGATTCCTGAGCGGCCCTTGACGGCGTTCGGGTTCGGCGGAGGTCGAGTGCTGCCGGTGTTGCTCGGCGGATTGATGGCCACCCTCTCCCTGGGCGGTCGTTTCTCGCCGTCACGGTTGCTGCGGGCGGTGCTGATGCTCGGCGCGGTGGCGGCTGCGGTGGTCGCCGTCATCGATACCCGCCGACTGGTGGGCCCCCGTGGGTCGGGGATGGGACTGACCCTGGTCGGCGCGCTCGTGGTGGTCGGTGGGACCCTGCTGCGCGAGGAGCGCTGAGCCGCCTCGGCGAAGCACCCTCCGGAGTCCCCGTCGTGGATCGTAACCCCGGTGCGATGGCCCGTCCGCTCAACCCGATGCCCGAGGATGTACTCGGCGAATTGGTGGCACGCGGCTTGAAGGACGCCTACGACGCTCACCCCCAATACCAGCGCAACGACTATTTGGGATGGATCACCCGGGCGAAGCGCGCCGAGACCAGGGAGCGCGGATCGCCCAGATGCTCGACGAGTTGCAGTAGGGCGGCGTCTACATGGGTATGGACCACCCGGCGAGCCGCCGGGGCTGATCGGGTTCAGACGGCCAACCAGGTGAGCGCGGCGATGGCGGCGAACACGACCCACGCCACGTGACGGCCTCGGGAGCCGATGGCGGTCACCATGGCGTTCAGGGCGAAGGTGGCGGCGACGGCCTGAGCGACTCCGCGTGCCGTTGCCTGGGGGTCACCGGCCGCGAGCACCGCTGTCAGGGGCGCAGCGTCTCCGAAGTGGTCGGCGAGCACCATCAGTACGCCGGCGAACCCGAACCAAGCGATCGTGGTGAGATGCCAGGCGAAGCGGAGGATGCGCCTGGTCCACAGGTCGGTGCCGAACAACAGGGGGAGGTTCTCCCGGCGCAGCAGGCGCCCGATGATGAACCGCTCACCGAGATAGGAGTGGGCGATCGCCACCACTACGGCGAGAACCGCCGCGATCGTGAGGAGTAGGACATGGCGGCAGGCTAGAGGCCGTCAAACACCTTCCACGAGGGACCGTCGAGGGGCGAGGTGAGGCCAGGTCCGGCGTTCCCGAACGCGACCACCGCCACCCGCAGACTCGGGTTGACCGCCAGGAAGCTCGCCCCGCCGTAGGTGCCTCCGTTGTGCCACACGGTTCCCTGCGGGCGGCCCCGGGGCGTGGGCCGAAGCTGCCAGCAGAGGCCCATCCCGCTGATTCCCAGTCTTCCCCGGTACGCCGGCGCCCGGGCCAGATCGAGGGCTTCGCCGAGGGTGCCCGTGGGAGGGTCGAGGCACGCCCCGGCGAACCCGATCAGGTCGGTGAGGGTGGAGCGGAGAGCCCCCGCTCCGGCGAGGGCGCCCATCGTCCACGGTGGGGTGGGACGGCTCTTTCTGAATCCCGGGACCGGGTCGGCGCCGTCCACAGATGTCGCCGTCATCCCCAGGGGCTCCAGGATGCGGTCCGTCGCCAGTGCCTCGTAGGTGGTGCCGGCCGCCCGGGCGAGCAGGTGGCCGAGCAGACCCACCCCGTAGTTGGAGTAGCGGGACCGTCGCCGACGCGGTCTTGCCGTCTTGGGCCCGAGGGCGTCCCATACGTCTCCCTCGGTCAGTGCCGCGTAGGGGTCGGCGCTGCCCCTCATCGTTCGCAACCACTTGAGGGGAAGGCGGGGAAGACCGGCGGTGTGGGTGGCGAGATCACACAGCGTCGGCTGCAGGTCGGGTGTGGGGAGTCGGGCCGCCACCTCCACAGGGACGAAGCGACCGATCGGATCGTCCAGACCTACCTCGCCCCGTAGCGACATCTCCGCGAGCAGCACTCCGGTGAACACCTTGGTGATCGATCCGATCTCCCAGCGCAGCTGCCCCGGGTCGGGGGTGCCGGCGATGGTCCCCAACCCCGCCATTTCGACCCGATCTCCGGCGAGGGTGGCGAGCCCGATCGCCGGGATCTTGCGCAGGGCGCGATCGAACAGAGCGACATCCACGTACGGATTATCGCCGTAAGGGGATCATCGATGGCTCGGTGCCGTCTCGTGCGGTTTCGCGTAGTGTTCACCCTCCCGCGTAGCGAAGGAGATCTCCCCAATGGCCAACATCGTGCGAGCGGCTCTCGTCCAGGCCGCGTGGACCGGCGACCAGGAGTCGATGATCACCAAGTCGATCGAGCTGGCCCGCAAGGCCGCCAAGGACGGGGCCCAAGTGCTGTGCTTCCAGGAGCTGTTCTACGGCCCCTACTTCTGCCAGGTACAGGAGAACGAGCACTTCGGGTATGCCGAACCGATTCCCGATGGACCAACGACCAAGCGGATGCAGCAACTCGCCAAGGACACGGGGATGGTGCTGGTGGTCCCCATGTTCGAGATCGAGCAGGAGGGCTTTTACTACAACACCGCCGCCGTGATCGACGCCGACGGCACCTACCTGGGGAAGTACCGCAAAACCCACATCCCTCACGTCAAGGGTTTCTGGGAGAAGTTCTACTTTCGTCCCGGCAACACCGGCTATCCGATCTTCGATACCGCGGTGGGACGGATCGGGGTCTACATCTGTTACGACCGCCACTTCCCTGAGGGATGGCGGGCGCTGGGTCTGGCCGGCGCCAAGATCGTCTTCAACCCGTCGGCTACCAGCCGCGGCCTGTCCATGTACCTGTGGAACCTCGAGCAACCGGCGGCGGCGGTGGCCAACGAGTATTTCATCGGGGCGATCAACCGGGTGGGAGTCGAGCCGCTGGGCGACGACGACTTCTACGGCTCGACGTACTTCGTCAACCCCCGCGGACAGAAGGTGGGCGACGCCGCCTCGGACAAGGACGACGAGGTGATCGTGCGCGACCTCGACCTCGACATGATCGAAGAGGTTCGCCAGCAGTGGGCGTTCTACCGCGATCGCCGCCCCGACGCCTACGGGCCGCTGGTGGAGGCGTAGGGGAAGCCGGGCCTTTGGCCCGGCCGCGATGCGCGATGCGCGAAGCGCGATGCGAAGCGACTCTGGCGACGGCTATCCGGGCTCAGCCCTCCAGGCCGATCAACTCGGCCGACCAGGGGCAATAGCGCTCGCCCTGTGACGCCACCCAGGCGTCGTAACCGACGCCGTCGACGTAGGCGGCGGTGCCGTCGCAGACCTCGATCGTCACTTCGGCGAACTCGACGTCTTCGAGGTGCCATTCGTGAGGGGCGTTGACCCCGCCGTCGCCGGGCAGGATGCGCCCGTTGGGGATCCCCGGCTGGGTGCCGTTGGTGAAGGCGTCGCGGGCTGTGTCGGCGGCATCACCGGTGAGCAGGACCTTGAAGGTGCCGTCGGCCGTGGAGAACTCGGCGACCACGGCCCGGGCGGGCAAGGTGGTCGTCGGGGTGGCGTCGCCGTCGCCGCAGGCGGTGATGGCGAGCGCGGCGACCAGGGTGAGGGCGAGGATTCGTTTCATGGACCCTGTGACGCACGTCCAGCGCCCCCGGTTCCGGACACCGGCGCCAGGACCCGGACTCCGGATCCGACGCCCGGGCCCCGATGGCCGGCTTCTTCGTAGGCCCCCTCGTCACATCGCGCATCGCGCATCGCTGAATCGCGCATTGCGGCGAGCGCAGCGAGCCCGGACCCGGACTCCGGTCATGGCTAGCCTTCTCACCCTCCCGCGACCAAGGAGCACGAGTCTCGATGGGCAAGCACGACGATCTGCTGAAACGCCACAAGGCGGTCCTCCCCGCCTGGATAGCCCTCTACTACCAGCACCCGATCTCCCTGGTGGACGGTGACGGGCGCCGGGTGGTCGACGCCGAGGGCAATGAGTACCTGGACTTCTTCGGGGGGATCCTCACCACCATGACCGGGTACAAGACCCCCGAGGTGGTCAAGGCGATCCAGGAGCAGGCCGCCAAGATGCTCCACACCTCGACGCTGTACCTGATCGAAGGTCAGATCGCGCTGGCGGAGAAGATTGCCGGTCTGTCGGGGATCCCCGACGCCAAGGTGTTCTTCACCAACAGCGGCACCGAGGCCAACGACACCGCCCTGCTGCTGGCGACCGCCTATCGCCAGTCGAACCAAGTGCTGGCGATCCGCAACTCGTATCACGGCCGGTCATTCACGGCCATCGCCATCACCGGCAACCGCTCTTGGTCGGCATCCAGCCTGTCGCCGGTGCAGGTGACCTACGTCCACGGCGGGTACAAGTACCGCAGCCCGTTCGGGCACCTGCCGGACAAGGAATTCACCGCGGCGTGCGTCGCCGACCTCGAGGATCTGCTCACGATCGCCACTGCCGGCGACGTGGCGTGCATGATCTTCGAGCCGATTCAGGGTGTGGGCGGGTTTGTCACCCCTCCCGATGGGTTCTTCGGCGAGATGAAGAAGGTCCTCGACCGCAGCGGCATCCTGATGATCTCCGACGAGGTGCAGACGGGGTGGGGGCGCACAGGGGAGAACTTCTGGGGTTACCAGGCCCACGGTGTCGTCCCCGACATGCTCACCTTCGCCAAGGGCCTGGGCAACGGCCTGGCCATCGGCGGAGTGGTGGCTCGAGGCGAGATCATGGACTGCCTGTCGGCCAACTCGATCTCCAC
>MELR01000009.1:19616-36360 GCA_001767695.1 Actinobacteria bacterium RBG_16_68_21 | reverse complement strand
CCGGGTCGATGTGCGGACCGTAGAGGTCGACGCCGTGGTAGAGGATCGAGCCGTGCACCCGCGCCGACTCGATGAGATCGTTCATCCGATTGAGGCATCGCAATACCGTCGTCTTGCCGCAACCTGACGGTCCGATGAGGGCGGTGATCTCGTTGCTGGGAACGTCGAGAGTGATGTCGTTCACCGCACGGAAGTCCCCGTAGTCGACCGCGACCTGCCGGAGGGAGAAGAGGGTGGCGCCCGTCGTGCGAGCCTGGTCGGAGGCGACATCGATTCGGACCCGCGGCGACGCGGTGGCACCCGAATCCACTGTGGTCTCGGACAAGGGCTCGTCGTTCACGTGCGCACACTTTTCTCGAAACGGTTGCGAAGGAATATCGCCGTACCGTTGATGAGGAGGAGGACGATCAGCATCACCACTATCAACGCCGCGGTGAGGGCGCGGAAACCCTCTTGGGGCAGCCGGGACCACGAAAACACGAGCACCGGCATGGCACTGAATCGACCCTGCAGCGTCTCGATGAGATTCGAGTCGCCGGTGCTGAAGAAGGTGGTGATTCCACCGACGAGGAGAAGCGGCGCCGCCTCACCGAACGCTCTCCCCAGGGAGAGGATCGTCCCGGTGAGGACCCCGGGCGCGGCCACCGGGAGGACGTGGTGCCGGATCGTCTGCCACGGTGTGGCGCCCACCCCGACCGCACCTTCGCGAATCGATGTCGGCACCGCCCTGAGCGCCTCGGCCGTCGTGATGATGACGATCGGCAGTACCAACAACCCCAGGGTGAGGCCCCCGGCAATCACACTGCGCCCGTGGACATCGGGACCGGTGATTCCCCCGAGCAGCTTGACGAACAGGGCGAGCCCGAGGAGCCCGTAGACGATGGATGGGACGCCCGCCAGATTGCGGATGTTGGCGTTGACGATCCGGGTGAAGCGGGTGTCCGACGCGTACTCCTCGAGATAGATGGCGGAGGCTATGCCGGTGGGGAGGGCGATGACGGCGGTGAAGACCATCAGCAGGAGGGAGCCGTAGAACGCCTGCCAGATGCCTGCCACCTCCGGGTCTGCCGACATCTGCGAGCCCACGAATTCCCCGACCCCTCGCGACCGCCACACCGGGAGGCTGCCGCTGATCACGGTGAACAACAACGTGCCCAGGATCGCCATCGCCACGACGAGTGACCCGAGGAGCACCACCGTGAAGAGGGTGTTCTTGATATCCCGGCGCCTTGTGGTCAATGCCCGGGCAACGGAGTCGGGGGCGGTACGCATCGCCGCTGCGTTCATGTCAGTACTTCTGCCTCACCCGGCGCACGAAACGCTCCGAGATCACATTGAGGATCAGCGTGACCCCGAAGAGGAGCAGCCCGAGGAAGAACAGGCTCTGGAAGGCGTAGTCGTCACCACGAACTCGGTCAGAACCGATCGCCAGAGCGGCCATTGCTGCGGTCATCGTCTGGCCATTTGTCAACGGGTCCCACGAAAAGAGCGACCCACCGGTCGCTCCCGCGGCGATGGCGACCACCATCGTCTCTCCGACGGCCCTGGAGAACGCCAGAATCAACGACGCCACCACCCCCGAGACCGCGGCGGGCACGACAACCCGCACACTGGTGGTCATCCGACTGGCACCGAGACCGTACGAGGCCTCGCGGAGGACGCGTGGAACGGCCCGCAGAGCGTCCTCGGTGACCGAAGCGACCAGGGGAATGGTGAGGATCCCGACCCCGATCCCGGCAGCAAGCATGTTGAAGCCGCCAACCGCGTCACCGAACACCGACTTCAGGACGGTCGGTGTGATGAAGGTCAGAGCGAAGAAGCCGAGCACGACGCTGGGGATGCCGGCGAGCACCTCGATCACCGGCTTGAGCAGACGCCGGGTACGTGAGGAGGCGTACTCCGACAAATAGAGGGCCGAGCCGAGCCCGAGGGGTGCCGCCACCAACATGGCGATGCCGGCGACGAGGATCGTGCCGGCAAACAGGGTGGAGATGTCGTACAACCCCCGCCGCGGGAACCAACCGATCGAACGCAACGAGGGGAGGTCCACGTTGCTGATGAACGTCCACGCCTCCCCGACGAGCGAGGCCACGATCGCCACGCTGATCACCACCGAGGTTGCCGCAGCCCCGAAGAAGATCCGCCTGATCCACCGTTCCCGGCGGATCCGTGCGGGAACCCCTCGCAGCTGCTCCTCGATCGTCTGCATGGCGGATTCTTCTCCGTGCGTTTCCATCTGCCTGGCCGGGCCGAGCGACCCGCCTCGTTGGGGAAGGGGGGCGAAGCGGACATTACCCCGTCCGATCCGCCCCCCTTCGTCGTGTCGGTGAGCCGACAATCAGGTCCTGTCAATCGACCTTGCCGATGGTGCGGCTCTGCCAATTCGCCGTCCAGAAGCCCCACTCCTCATCGGTCAGCCGCACGTACCCGGCATCGTCGACTGCGGCGAGGCCGGCCTCGCCCATGTAGAAATCGACGAACGCCGCCACCGCCGGGCTGGCCTCGGCGGCCGCCTTGTTCACGTAGATGAACAGCGGGCGCGAGATCGGGTACTCGAAACTGGCGATCGTCTGCGGCGTCGGTGCGACACACCCGTCCCCACCGTCGACCTCCAGAGCCTTGACGACGTCCTGATTCTCGACGAAGAACGCGTACCCGACCCACCCCAGCGAGGTGCCGTTGCCGGCGATCCCTTCGATGATCACGTTGTCGTTGGGGGACGCCACGTAGTCGATGCGCGGGTTCTCATCGGTGCCTCGTCCCTCGGCGACCCCGGCGAGCACCAGCTCGATGAACGAGTCGAACGTCCCCGATTCCTCACCGGGGGCGGTGATCACCAGCGGGGCATCTGGATAGGGAGCGTGCGACGCTCCGAGGCCCGCCGCTGCCAGTTCGCCCGCGAGGGCGTTGGCATCCGACCAGCTGTCGAACCCAACCGACTCCGACCCGAGTAACGCGTAGAGATCGCCGAAGTCGAGGCAGGACGCGCCGGTATTGGCCTGAGACGTCAGCACCGACAGGCCGTCGATGGCCACCTTGATTTCGATCACCTCGATGCCGTTGGCGGCGCAGGCTTCGACCTCGGCGTCTTTGATGGCGCGCGACGCATCCGAGATGTCGGTTTCTCCGTTGCAGAAGAGCACGAAACCGTCCGACGTGCCCGGCCCGTCGACGCTGATGCGCACATCGGGGTTGGCGTCGTCGAACGCCTCGGCCACCCGGGCGGTGATCGGCTCCACCGTCGACGACCCCGAGACCGTGATCTGGCCGGAGAGGCCACCATCGCCACCGGTGGAGGCGGTCGTCGTTGCTCCCGCTGCCGTCGTGGTCGTGGCGTCGTCGCCACAAGCGACGGCTGCTAGCGCGAGGACAAGCGCCAGCGCGACCATCCTGGCGGTCTTCCGAATCATGTCTTTGATTCCTCCTGTGTTGGTTCGGCCACTCGCCATGCGGACACGACTCCGGGCCGCAGCGAGACCGTATGAGGCGCCGGTGACCGCTATGGGTCCCCAGTGTGAATCGAGGGTGAACTTCTCCGAGGGGACATTTCGGTCGACCTATCCTCGGCTGGTGGATCTCACCGCGGTGGTGCTCGCCGGCGTCGTGCTCGTGCTCGGTCTGATGGCTGCCTGGGCGATCCTGCGCAACAGGCGTCATGCCCGCGCCATCGAGGCCGCCATCAGCAGGATCGGCGGAGGACTACCGGATCGATCGTGGAGGCGGGCTGCGGCGCTCGACGAGTCGCTGGGGAGCCTGGAGCGATCCACCGCGGCGGCACAGCGGGAACGAGCGCGACTTGCCGGCGCGGTGCAGGCCGCTCCACTCGGCATCGTCGTCACCGACGATCACGGGCTGGTGGTCACCACCAACGCCGCCGCCGGGCAATTCCTCGGCGCCCGGGTCGGTGAGGCGATCGCCGAAGCCCGGATCCGGGAAGCGATAGAGCAGGCGATCCTGCGCCGAAACTCCACCTCGACCGAGGTGGAGTTGTACACCCCGATACGCAGCAGCCTCGAGGTGTCTGCCATCCCCCTCGACTTCGGCGTGGAGAGCGTAGGAGCGGTCGCCTTCGTCGACGACGTAACAGATGCCCGCAAGGTGGCGGCGATGCGGCGCGACTTCGTCGCCAACGTCGGGCACGAACTGAAGACTCCTCTGGGAGCGCTGGCCGTGCTCGCCGAGACCCTCTCCGACAGCCTCGATGATCCCACCGTCGCCGCCTCGCTGGCGGAGCGCCTGCGCGCCGAGGCGACCCGACTGGGCAGACTGATCGACGACATCCTCGACCTCTCTCAGGCGGAGGCGCTCGAGGCCCATGACGAGCCGGTCTCGATCGCCGCGATCGTTGCCGACGCGGTCGACGAGGTGGACGGAACCGCCGATGTCGACATCGAAGTGACTCCGATTCCCCCGGAACTGCGTGTCGCCGGTGACTCCCGTCAGCTCAGGACCATGGTCTCCAACCTCGTGGAGAACGCCGTCAAGTACTCCTTCGTGCGCGATCCGAACGTAAGACCAAAGGTGAGTGTGGAAGCGCGCGTGGAGGGTGATCAGATGGTGCTCGCGGTGATCGACCACGGGATCGGCATTCCGGCCGCTCACCTCGATCGCATCTTCGAGCGGTTCTATCGGGTCGATCGGGCGCGTAGCCGCGCCACCGGCGGTACCGGTCTCGGGCTATCCATCGTGCGCCACGTGGCTCGCAACCATCGGGGGGACGTCACCGTGGAAAGCGTGGACGGAGAGGGGTCGAAGTTCACGGTCACCCTCCCGGTATGGAGTGGATCCCGATGAGGGTGCTCATAGTCGAGGACGAGCCATCGTTCGTGGAGGCGCTGCGGATCTCCCTCACCAGGGAGGGCTACGACGTGGGCTCCGCCGGTGACGGCAAGACCGGCCTGGAAGCCTTCCGAGACGACCGCCCCGACGTCGTCCTCCTCGATCTGATGCTCCCCGGTCTCTCCGGACTCGACGTGCTGCGGGCCATCCGCCGCGACTCGGCGGTGCCGGTGATCGTGGTGAGCGCCAAGGACGCCGAGGCGGATATCGTGGCCGCCCTGGAGTTGGGAGCGGACGACTACCTGACCAAGCCGTACTCGGTGCGCGAGTTGATCGCCCGGGTACGCGCCGCCACCCGTCGCGGCGCGATCGTCCCGGATCGGGAGACCGTGACGATGGGCAGCGCCACCCTCGACCACTCCACCCTCCGCCTGCGCCTCACGCACGGCGATCAGGATCTCCCCAAGAAGGAGTTCGAGGTGATGGCGCTGCTCATGGAACAGCCGGGGCGGGTGGTGCCCCGCGAGGAGTTTCTCGACAAGGTTTGGGGCTACACCTGGATCGGCGACACCCGCACGCTCGATCAGCACATCCGCCGCCTGCGCCGCCGGCTCGAATCCGATCCGGATGCCCCGACCATCGAGACGGTCCGCGGGGTGGGGTACCGGCTGAAGCTACGGGAGTAGCTGCCCGCTGCCCGCTCACCCGAACAACCTCCGCCACAGCCTCACGAAGAGCCCCCGGTCCCCCGGCCGGGGCAACTCGACGAGGACCGCAGCGAGATGGTCCGGAGGCAGGTCACCGACGAGAACGTACGACCGATCGGGGGCGTGCCACTGCACCCAGGCGTATGACGGGGTAACCAAACGGCGGTAGGCCGAACCATCGACCGTGAACGCCGCCGCATCGGCGAAGGCTCCGGGAGTCCCTCCCCGCTTCGATTCGAACACGCTGAACGAGAACAACCCGTCCGAGTAGTAGCCCTGGACGATCCCGTTGGGATCGCCGTAGGTGTCGGTGAGCCGGTACCCGGCAAGGATCCCGGGGAGTCCCGAGTATTCCGCCATCGGCATCACCATGTGATGCGACCCGTACGACTGAGGACGCGCCGGCGCAGCAGGCTGCTCGGGAGCAAAGTCGATGAGCGTGGCGACGCGGAACACGCGACCGTCGCCGTCGAGCACCTCGGTGAGCAGCGGGACCCGGCTGGCGTCGTCGACGATCAGTCGTAGACGGGGTGTCCCGTCCTCGAAGACCATGAGTTCACTCGCCGGGCGGCCGAGCCGGGTCGTGGGCATCGGCGCGCCCAGGGTGTAGCGGTCGGCGAGTACCCAGTCGGCCGCCTCCCCCACTTCGACCGCATACCACCCCTCGGCGGAGCCGACCGCGGTGAGACCGTCGACGACCATGAGATCGCCGGCCGGTCCGCGGACCATGGACATGCCATGGCTGCGGGTGATCTCATACATGGCGGCCACCGATTCGGTCCCCCACGAGGACATGACGATCCCGGTGGCGTGGAATTCGGCAACCGCGGCCTGCTCCAGGTACTGCTGCAGCTCGTCATCGGCGCGGGCCGTCGCCCCACCCCACAGGGTGAACGCGACGATGGTCAGTGCGATCGCCCGCTTCCTCATGGCCCGCTCACCGGTCCGCGGATCGCACTGATGCCAGGATCGAGCACGACCCGGGCGACGTGCCGATCCACCAGGCTGCCGAGTTCGAACGTCGAGTCCGCCTGTCCCGGCGCGATCACCAGACCCAGGGTCAGCGCCGCGGCGGTGACCGCCGAGGCGGCCCACGCCCACGCCGGTCGGAAGGCGCGGCGCCGTCTTCGCCGAGAGGCGAATACTCCGGGGACGATCCCCGGAGGGAGCTCGATGATCGGCAGGTCGCGCACTACCGAGCGCGCCCAGGAGATGTCCGCGAGCTCGCTCCGACAGACACCGCAGCCCGTGAGGTGCTCGGCGATCAGGGTGCGGGTCTGCTCATCGACCTCGCCGTCGAGATAGGCCCCGAGACGATCTCCCCAATGGCTCATTCGAGCAGCTCCTTCAACATGCGCCGACCCCGATGGATGCGACTGCGAACGGTACCGATCGGCACGTCCGCCGCCGCGGCGATGTCCTCGTAGGAGAGTCCGACGACGTCGCAGAGGACCACCGCCTCGCGGAATTCGTACGGGAGGGCAAGTAACGCGGCCTGGACATCCTCGCTGAGCCGGACGGCGGCCAGTACCTCCTCGGGCGCCGGCGTCGATCCGGTTCCGTCATGGTCACCGTCGGGGAGGGGGACCGTTGGCCGCCGTTTCCTCCTGCGGACCTCGTCGAGAAAGGCGTTGCGGGTGATGCGCCACAGCCAACCCTCGAACGATCCGGGGGTGTAGGCCTGCAGACCCTTGCGGACACGCAGCAGCACCTCTTGGACCAGGTCGTGTGCCTCATCAGCATTCCCCGTGAGTCGATAGGCGAAGTTGTAGATCGTGCGGCCGTGAAGCCGGGCGACGTCCTCCCAAGAGGGGATGGTGTCGTCAGGCATCCGCTACTCCTGCTAACGACCGGAGATTCGCCGGAGTTCCGCCGTGAGCGCTCGCCGCGATCCGATGCCGCATGCCGGCGAGTCAGTTCAGGGCAAGCGCGTCGATGAAGCCCTGCAGGCGTTCCCGGGTGACGAAACGGATCCGCGGGTCGCGGCGCTCTCGCTCGTAGATCTCGAACGGCGAGTACTTCTCCGTGATCAGAAGGCCTCGCGACGCCCCCGAGGACCCGAAGTCCATCACAAAGCGCCTGATGTCCTGCTCACCGAGTTCGGGATGATGGCCTTTGCCGTGGGGGACGACCCGCACGAAGGTCTTCTGGCCGGCGCCGTGGCCCAGATAAGTGTCCGGAGCGATCTCCTCCAGGGTGTACCCGGCTGCTCTCATCAGCCCCAGGGCCACCTCAGGAGCCGCCGCGCTCTCCGGGGCGATTCCCTGCGCACGCAGTCTGGCGGCGGCACGCCCCGGCAGGCTCATCTCCTCCATGAATGAGCCGAGCGTTTCCGCACCGCGCACATCGGCCACGGGGCTTTGCTCGGGAAGGGCGGCGAAGTGGTCGAACACGTCGAACTCGACGCGGGAAGCGTGGGGGATGTGCTCGGGTGCCACCGGCGGCGGAAGGGTGCCCGGCGTGTCCAGCCCGATGGTGGTCACTACGACCCACGCTCCGTTGCGTCGACCCAGAGCGACGACTCGATGCACATCGTCGATCGGAAGAGTGTGTCGCTTCTCGCGCACCACCTCGATGGCCTCGTGTCCGAGGAGCGATGCAATGTGCTCGTCGACATCCCCCTGGGACAGCGGCACCTCGAAGTGGACCAGCGCATCCCCGCCGGTCACGTGGAATTCGGCGACCGCCGGCCGAAGGGCGCCGGGACGGCCGGCGGGCGGTATGACCTGGCCAGACGGAGCGCCCCGCCGCCGACGACTCGCCACGACGATGACGGCGGTGATCGCCACGATCACGGCAACCAGAATCACGTAGGCCAAGATCCCCTCCCAGTTCGGGAGGCCATTGTACGGATCGTGGCGTCCCGGCTCGGACGAGCCTCCCGTCTCAGGGTCCGGAGTCAGCTCGCTCTGCGGGCAGCGGCGACCTGGCGGTCGCGGCGCACCCGGCGGCGCTCCCTTTCCGACATTCCGCCCCAGATCCCGAACTTCTCACCGGTCACGATGGCGAACTCGAGACACTCGGCCCGCACCTGGCACTCCCGGCAAATCGCCTTGGCGGTACGAGTCGATGCCCCCCGCTCGGGGAAGAACAGGTCGGCGTTCGCGCCCCGGCAGTTGGCGTCGTCCTGCCAGGCGAGATCGTCGCCGGTCTTCAGCGCCTTCCGCAGATCTTCGAGCATGACGTCCCCTGTCATCGGGGTGAATTACACCGATGTCATTATTACGCGCGGAGCGCGCGCAGTCAAAGGGCAATCTTCCAGTAGTCATTGGAGTTGTTGTGCCCTCTGGGGACAACTCTCGCGCGCACCGCGCGCAGCGGCCGACCAGAGGTCGGCCGCTAGAGTCGTCGCCCGTCACCCGCAGTGCCCCAGGGCCATCATCTTGCGGGAGACGGGAGACGGGAGACGTTCTTGCGCTTGCGGATAGCGGGCACCAGGCAGCGCTGTCTACCGCCGCGCCACCATCGCCCGATCCCGCCACTTCGCCCGGACGTAGTCCCGGTTCATCAGGGCGATGAAGTCGATGGAGATCGACTTCGGGCAGGCATCCTCGCACTCGCCGTGGTTGGTGCACGACCCGAAGAACCGCTCCATCTCATCGACCATCGCCGTCACCCGGGACCACCGCTCCGGCTGACCCTGGGGCAACAGGTTGAGGTGAGCCACCTTGGCGGCGGTGAACAGTTGGGCGGCGCTGTTGGGGCAAGCAGCAACGCACGCCCCGCACCCGATGCAGGCCGCGGCATCCATCGCCGCCTCGGCGACGTCTTTGGGAATGGGGGTCAGATTGGCGTCGGGGGCGCCGCCGACGTCGGCGCCTATGTAGCCGCCGGCGGAGATGATGCGGTCGAGGGCGGAACGGTCGACCACCAGATCCTTGATGATCGGGAACCCGGTCGCTCGCCACGGCTCGATGGTGATGTGGGCACCGTCGACGAACTTGCGCATGTGGAGCTGGCAGGTTGCGGTGCCCTTCTGCGGACCGTGGGGATGCCCGTTGATCATCACTCCGCAGCAGCCGCATATGCCCTCACGGCAGTCGTGTTCGAATGCGATCGGCTCCCGACCTTCGAGGGTCAGCCGATCGTTGACGACGTCGAGCATCTCGAGGAACGAGGCGTCCTCGGAGATCCCGGTGGCCTGGTACTCCTCGAACGCGCCGGGACGGTCCGGTCCCGCCTGCCGCCACACCCGCAGCGTGAGATCCATTACTTGTAGCTCCTGGTCTTCAGCGCCACGCTCTCGAAGACAAGCTGCTCCTTGATCAGCGCGGGCTCCCGGGTGAGCCCTTGCCACTCCCAGGCGGAGACGTAGGCGTAGTCCTCGTCGTTGCGCAGGGCTTCACCTTCTTCCGTCTGGTGCTCGACGCGGAAGTGCCCGCCGCAGGACTCCTCCCGGTCCAGGGCGTCGCGGCACATCAGCTCCGCCAGCTCGAAGAAGTCGGCCACCCGGCCGGCCCTCTCCAGCGACTGGTTGAGGGTGTCGGCCCCGCCGAGCACCTTCACGTCGGCGTAGAACTCCTCGCGCAGGGCGGGAATGGCGCGCAAGGCCTCGCGCAGACCCTCGGCGCTGCGGGCCATCCCGCAGTTGTCCCAGACGATCTTGCCCAGTTCCCGATGGAACCAATCGACCGTCCGGTTGCCGTCGGCCTCGAGAAGCCGCCGCTGCCTCGCCTCCACCTCGGCCTTCGCGTCGGCAAAGGCAGGATGATCCGACTTGGGTGCCGGCCGTCCCAGCATGCCGGCCAGGTAGCCGGCGATCGTCGCCGGGAGCACGAAGTACCCGTCGGCTAGACCCTGCATCAGCGCACTCGCCCCGAGTCGATTCGCTCCGTGATCCGAGAAGTTGGCTTCCCCGATGGCGTACAGACCAGGGACCGTGGTCATCAGGTCGTAGTCCACCCAGAGTCCGCCCATCGTGTAGTGGGGAGCGGGGTAGATGCGCATCGGTCGCACGTATGGATCCTCGCCGGTGATCCGCTCATACATCTCGAAGAGGTTGCCGTAGCGCTCCTCGATGGCGGGACGACCCAAACGTGCGAGGGAATCGGCGAAGTCGAGGAAGACGCCGTTGCGGCGGGGGCCCACCCCGCGTCCCTCATCCACCTCCCTCTTGGCGGCCCGGGAGGCCACGTCGCGGGGTACGAGGTTCCCGAATGCCGGATAGCGCCGTTCGAGGAAGTAGTCGCGTCGATCGAGTGGGATGTCCGCGGCCATCCGCGTGTCGCCGGCTTCGGCCGGCACCCAGATTCGACCGTCGTTGCGCAGCGACTCGGACATGAGAGTCAGCTTCGATTGGAATTCGTCGCTCTGCGGAATGCAGGTGGGATGGATCTGGGTGAAACACGGGTTGGCGAACAGCGCCCCCTTGCGGTGCGCCCGCCAGATCGCGGTGGCGTTGCACGCCTTGGCATTGGTGGAGAGGAAGTAGACGTTGCTGTAGCCCCCGGTCGCCAGGACTACGGCATGTGCGGAGTGGGTGCTGACCTCGCCCGTGACCAGATCCCGCACCACCACCCCGGCGGCCTTGCCATCGATGATCACGACGTCGAGCATCTCGCTGCGGGTATGGGATTCGACCGTCCCCGCCTTCACCTGCCGGGCGAGTGCCTGGTAGGCGCCGAGCAGGAGCTGCTGCCCGGTCTGCCCCCGGGCGTAGAACGTGCGCTCGACCTGTACTCCCCCGAAGGAACGGTTGGCGAGCAGCCCGCCGTACTCGCGGGCGAAGGGAACGCCCTGGGCGGTCGCCTGGTCGATGATGTCGTTGCTCAGTTGGGCGAGGCGGAAGACGTTCGCCTCCCGGGAGCGGTAGTCGCCGCCCTTGACGGTGTCATAGAAGAGCCGGAACACGCTGTCGCCGTCGTTGCGGTAGTTCTTGGCGGCATTGATGCCGCCCTGGGCAGAGATGCTGTGCGCCCGACGAGCGCTGTCGTTGTACGTGAACACCTTCACCCGATACCCCAGCTCACCGAGGGTGGCGGCGGCTCCGGCACCGGCGAGCCCGGTGCCGATCACGATCACATCGAACCTGCGGCGGTGCGGCGGAGCCACCAGCGGCATGGCGAAGCGGTGGCTGTCCCACTTGTCGGCGATGGGACCGGCGGGGATCTTGGCGTCGAGCTCCACGGTCACCTCCGTCAGATCGAGAGCCAGCCGGCCTGGACGGCGACCGGGAACGAGAGATTGCCCACAACGATGAATCCGGTGATCGCGTATGCCAGGTACTTGCGCCACTGGTTGAAGCGGGGATGACTCCAGCCGAGGCTCTGGAACAGGCTCCAGATCCCGTGGAACAGGTGGAATCCCAGCGCCACGTTGGCCACGCCGTAGAGAACCGCCACCGGTACCCGTTGCATGCTGAGGATCAGGTTGTCGTAGACGTCACCCCTGATGAAGCCTGCCGTGGCGGCCGGTCCCACACCCCAGGTCAGGTCGGCCAGGTGGAACGCCAGGAAGAGGAACACCAGCCCTCCGGTCCAGCGCATGGTTCGGGAGGCGTATGAGGCGACTGCGTAGTCTCGCTCGCGATAACGCCCTCCTCGCGCCTTCCAGTTGGTGTAGGTGAGCGAGTACGCGGCATGGATGTGGAGAACGAACGCGGCGACCAGGCCTCCTCGCAGCAGCCACAGAATGCTGGTGCGGGGAGCGAGGTGGCCGCCGAGATCACGCAACGCCTCGCCGTACTGGTTGATCTCCTCGGCGCCGAGATACACCTTGAGGTTTCCGATGAGGTGGGCGACCACGTAGCCGATCAGGGCGATCCCGGTGATCGCCATCACCCACTTTTTGCCAACCGCCGAGCGATAGAACTCGAGCGGCCAGGCCGTCGTCCTGGGCTTGTCCTGTTCGGTCGTGGTCACCGGCGACAATCCTCCAGCGTCTCGAGCGGCATTCTCGCGCACGGAATGGAGCCGGTCGATTCCGGCCGAAGTTTGCCGCCGGCGAAGGACGAGACGATCACGGAACGACCACCACGGTCAGGCTGAAGGCGTCCTCGGGAGGAACATCCTCGAACGGTCGGTGGTAGACCAGCTCGAGCGTGGTCGTTCCCGGGGCCACTGCGTCGAATTCCAGCGTCATCGTCCCCCCCGAGCCCACCAGCGTGCTGTCGGCTCGAAAGGATGGATCGCCGGTCAGGGTCAGCACCGCCGAATCGACGGAGATCACCTCCCAGGTGAACCCGGTCGTGGGGTTGCCGGGAAGGGCGATCTCCATCGTCTCCCCGACGGTGAGGGTGGCCTCGGAGCCGTCGGCCCCCGAGTCGAGCTGCAGCGCCGCACCGCCCGAGCACGCCGTGACGACCAGCACCAGGCCCAGCACGCCCCGGCGAAACAAGGATGTGACTGTTCTGCCCACGACTCTGTCTATCACACATCACAGAGCACCCGGCGGCCAGAGGCCAACGGACGTAGGACGGTCCGCCCCGGCAGGCCGGCCGGCTCCGGCGACATCTACGCTGGGTCGATGCGAACGCCTCCCCGGGTCATGCCCGCCCTGATCACTCCGTTCGGAGAGGAGGGCCGTCTCGATCTCGCGGCTCATCACGACAACGTCGGCAGGTTGTGGGCTCGCGGTGTCACCGGCGTGGCGATCGGCGGCTCCAACGGCGAGGGTCCCTACCTAGAGCCGAGTGAGCGTCACGCCCTCGCCGCGGTGGCACGACGGGCCGCCCCCGAGGCATTCGTTCTCGTGGGGATCGCCGCCGAGAGCCTGCGAGGCGCCATGGAGATGGCCGGGGAGGCGGCCCGGGCCGGCGCGGATGCCCTGTTGGTGATGACGCCGAGCACGCTGGTGCGCCACCGCAGCGACCTGATCGAAGGCTTCTACGAGGACCTCGCCGGAGTGACCGATCTGCCGATCTTCCTCTACTCCGTTCCTCGGGTGACCGCCCTCGAACTGCCTCTGGAGACGGCGTTGCGGCTCTCCCGGGTCGATGGCATCGCCGGGATGAAGGACTCCGGTGGTGATCCCACCCGGGTCGCCACCCTGGCATCGCAGGCCCCTGCGGGCTTCTTCACCTTCGCCGGATCATCCGTGGCCATTGCCCCGGCGATGGCCACCGGGCCGGTCCATGGGGCGCTCACCGCTTCGGTCAACTACGCCCCGGAACTGGTGGCCGAGGTCGTCGCCGCAGCCGGCACAGACGCCTCCCAGGATCCGCACGATCGTCTGGTCCGTCTCAGCGGATCGATCGAACAGCACGGCGTCGCCGCGGTCAAGTACGCCGCCGGTAGGACCGGTCTCATCGGCGGCTTCCCCCGCCGCCCGCTACGCCCCGTCGGTGACGAGGTTCGCCGGGATGTCGAGGCGGCGCTCGCCGAGGCGGGAATCGAGACGACCTGAGGCGGGCCGGAGGGAGCAGGATTCCGCGTTGCTAACCTCCGGACGCGACCCCAGAAAGGAGCCGGAGTTGGCCAAGTTCCTCACCCACGACTGGCTGCAGGCCCTCAACGACACCGTGAACGAGCATGAGGGTTTCCGCAAGGCGATCGCCAGCACCGATCTGACCCTCCAGTTCGAGGTTCCCGATGCACCCGAAGGAGCGGAGAACCGCTATTTCCTGGCGATCAAGGGCGGAGCGCTGGTCGCCGGTGCCGGCGACGCCACCGAGCCCGACGCGACGATCACCAACGACTACGAGACGGCCATGGCCATCAGTAAGGGCGCCACGAACACCCAGATGGCCTTCATGACCGGGAAGATGAAGGTCGCGGGCAACATGGCGAAGATCATGATGAATCAGGCCGTGTTCAACAGCTTCGCCGACGCCGCCTCGGGCGTCACCGTCGAGTACTGAGAGCCCGCCACCCTTCCGGGAATGCAACAGCCGCAGATGTCGATGAGGGGCGCCCGGTCGGGCGCCCCTCATCGTGCTGGATCCAGCCGGATCAGTTGAGCATGTCCTTGAGAGCCTTGGCCACCTTGAATGTGGCTGCCTTGCTCGCCTTGATCTGAACCGCCTCCCCGGTGCGAGGATTGCGACCCATACGCGCCGGCCGCTGCTTCACCTCGAAGTTGCCAAAACCTGCGATCTGGACCTTCTCGCCCTTGGCGAGTGCGGCAGTGATCGCACTGATGACGGCGTCGACCGCGGCCGATCCCATCGCCTTCGAGCCACCGAAAGACACCCCTACGGCGTCTCCGAGCTCTTTCTTGTTCATATTCCGTTCCTCCTTCGAAGGGGAATCACAATCATGTGACTCTAGCCCCCACCGACGACGATATGCGACCTTGACGGGCGCAAAGCCAATGGAGACAGGGTCTTTTTGCGATCGGGCAGGTCGGTTGGGGGCGGTGTACAGTGTCGCCGCACGCCCAAGGGAGGCCATGGCCTTGTCCGCCTTGCTGAAGAACCGTCCGTATGTGCTGACGATGCTCGGTCTCCTGATCACCGCCCAATCCGTGCTCTGGGAGTACGTGCGCGTGCAGCCCAGGTACCGCTTCGTGATCGAGCCCTGGTCGATCCGCGGCTACACGACTCCCCAGGGCCTGGTGGTGCTCTTCGCCGCCATCTGGCTGATGGTGCTGGTGACGCTGATGGTGACCCGCAGGATCAAGGAGACCCCGCTCCACAGCCTGATCGCGGTCGGGCTGACGGCCCTGGTCCCGGTGGTGGCTGCCGTCGTCACCAACGCCAAATCCGTCGTGTTGGGCGGGGCGGGCGGAGCGTTGGTGTCACTGCTCGGCGCGGTCGTGGTCAGCGTTGTCCTCGCCCGGTTCGTACTGTCGGAACGAATCACCGGTGTCGCCCGTTTCGGAATCCGACTCGGCCTGTTCGTCGCCAGTCTCCTCATCCTGATTCTGTTCGTCCTCAAACCGTTGTTCGGATCGCGCGCCGCTCCTTCCTGGCTGGTATTCGCCATCATCTTCGGTCTGCTCGGAGTGCTGGTCATCGTCCGGCCCCCAGTGCAACTCGCGGTGTGGCGAACCTTGATCAACTCCGTGATCGCTCTGTGGTTCATGACGATCACCATGGCGGCCTCGCTGCGTTGGGACCTGCTCCACCAGCAGTTCACCCAGTTCGGCGTGAACGCCGAACTCGGCGACATCCAGATCACCTCCGGCATCCTCCTCTGCTGGTTCGGCGGTCTGCTCGCCGTAGCGGGCGTGGTCAGCCTCTGGGCGAAGCGGCGGGATCTGATCGCGGCACGCGATCGTGCCCGACACCAGCAGGAAGCCGCCCGCGAGTCCCAGGAGCAACTCGCCGAGATGCTGGTGTAGCGGCGCGACCGGCTACCCGCTCCGGCTGCCGGCTGCCCGCAAGACACCTGCCCGAGATCTCGTGGCTCATTACGTATCGCGCATTGCGAATTACGAGTTACGAGTTACGAAATACGAATTGCGAATCGCTGCCGAGTGAGGCGACCCTCACAACTCCAGCTTGTGGAGCTCCTCCACCTTCTCCTTGACCGCCGCGGCGGCGGCGCGCACCGCGGCGAGTTCGTCGTCGGTCAGAGGAAGCTCGACGACCTCGGTGACACCGCCCGCACCGATCCGGGCGGGTACGCCGAGATAGACCTCGGAGACCCCGTACTCGCCGTCGACCCAGGCGCACACCGGCATGACCTCACCGGTGTCCCCGAGCACCGCCTTGACCATCTTCGCCGCCGCCGCCGACGGCGCGTAGTAGGCCGACCCGGTCTTGAGGAAGGCCACGATCTCCGCCCCACCGTCGCGGGTGCGGGTAACCAGCTCGTCGACGGTGGCGGCGTCGAGGACATCGGCAAGCGGCTTGCCACCCACCCGGCACTGCGAGGGAACAGGAACCATGGTCTCTCCGTGGCTTCCCAGGGTCAGCGCCTCCACCGCAAGCACATCGACACCGGCGCGCTCGGCGATGAAGTGGGCGAAGCGAGCGCTGTCGAGATTCCCTGCCTGACCCATCACCCGCTGGTGAGGAAAGCCGCTCACCTCGGCGGCCAGCGTCGTCATGTGGTCCAGCGGATTGGTGACCACCACCAACACCGCCTCCGGCGAGGCGGCAGCGATCGCCTCGGTGACATCCTTGACGATCCGGGCGTTCACCTCGAGCAGATCCATCCGGCTCATTCCCGGCTTGCGAGGGAGTCCGGCCGTGATCACCACCACGTCGCTCCCGGCGGTGTCGGCGTAGTCGTTGGTCCCGGTGACTTTCGTGCGATACCGCTCCAACGGACGCGATTGATTCATGTCGAGTGCCAGGCCCTGGGGAAGCCCCTCGACGATGTCGGTCATGACGATCTCGTCACAGACGTCGGATTCGGCCAGCCTTTGCACGG
>MELR01000009.1:19352-19566 GCA_001767695.1 Actinobacteria bacterium RBG_16_68_21 | reverse complement strand
TGCACGGTCGTCGATCCGTACTTGCCCGCACCGACCACGGTCACCTTGGTCATGGTCCTCTCCTTGATGGTCAGGCGTTGAGGGTAACGGAGACCGGCAGGCCTGATTCAGAGGCGAAAGGCAATGAGCGAAAGGCGATGAGCGACAGGCGATGAGCGAGAGTACGGTGCAGCTCATCGCGGGCGGGGCCACAGGCCACGCCCTATCGCGCATC
>MELR01000009.1:7512-19342 GCA_001767695.1 Actinobacteria bacterium RBG_16_68_21 | reverse complement strand
GCCTCCGGCCTCGTCACATTCTCTCGATCACCGCATCGGCGAAACCGCTGGTGGGCACCTCGGTGGCGCCGTCCATCAGCCGGGCGAAGTCGTAGGTGACCACCCGATCGGCGATCGCAGCCTCCAAGCCACCCTCGATGAGATCGGCCGCTTCGCCCCACCCCAGATAGCGCAGCATGAGGACTCCCGACAGGATCACCGATCCGGGGTTCACCTTGTCTTGACCGGCGTACTTCGGTGCGGTCCCGTGGGTCGCCTCGAACACCGCATGCCCAGTCTCGTAGTTGATGTTCCCTCCGGGGGCGATGCCGATGCCACCCACCTGGGCCGCGAGGGCATCGGAGATGTAGTCGCCGTTGAGGTTCATGGTGGCGATCACGTCGTACTCGTCGGCCCGGGTCATGATCTGCTGCAAGAAGGCATCGGCGATGGCATCCTTGATCAACATCCGGTCCCCCGGCAGGCCTCCGGATTCCTCCCAGGACACGGTTTGGTCACCGAACTCCTCCCGGGCCACCTCGTAGCCCCATTCCCGGAACGCCCCCTCGGTGAACTTCATGATGTTTCCCTTGTGCACCAGGGTCACCGAGCGGCGGCGCTCGGCGAGCGCGTACCGGATGGCGGCACGCACCAGGCGCTTCGATCCCGTCTCGGAGATCGGCTTGATCCCGATGCCGCTGTCGGGGCGGATGTCCCATCCCTGATCGTCGCGGAGAAACTCGAGCAGGCGTCTCGCCTCCGGCGTTCCCGCAGCGACTTCCTTCCCTGCGTACACGTCCTCGGTGTTCTCCCGGAAGATCACCATGTCCACCTTCTGTGGGTGGAGCACCGGAGAGGGAACACCGCGGTACCACTTCACCGGCCGCAGGCACACGTAGAGATCGAGGATCTGCCGGATGGCGACGTTGAGGCTGCGGATACCGCCGCCCACCGGAGTGGTCAGCGGTCCCTTGATCCCGACCAGGTAACCGTCGAACGCGTCGATGGTCGCCCGCGGCAGCCACTCTCCCGTCCGGTCGAAGGCCTTCTCCCCGGCGAGCACCTCGGTCCACCCCAAACGACGGCCCCCGTCGTATGCCTTGGCCACCGCGGCGTCGAACACCCGCACCGAAGCCGCCCAGATGTCGGGACCGGTCCCATCACCCTCGATGAAGGGGATGATCGGCTCGTCGGGCACCTGCAGGCCCTTGGGGCCCATGGTGATCTTGTCGGACATGAGTGCTCCTGGTCGGCGGTGGGACCAACCCTAGATGTCCGTCCCCAACGGCCAATTCGCCCGAGCACGCCCGTTCAGAGGGGACGACTCATCCCCTCCGATGATGCCATGCCACGGGGACGACCGGACGGAACAAGAGTCGACGCCGCCCCCGGGGCATGACAAGTGGTGGGTCCGGCCTGATGGATCTCAAACCCCGAGCGAGGACCACACTCCCCTCGAGGGCTGATCTCAGAAGACCATTGTCGTACCGCGGCAGTCGAGGCACACCGAGGTCACCTGCTTGAGTGTGATCGGATCGTTGGCAAGGACCCTGGATATGCGATCGAGCGCCGCTTGAGGTGCCACTGTGCCTCCACAACGCGAGCAGCGCGCCATGGTGTGCACCACCAAGTCGCGAATACCAACGGCCAGTTCGTAGGAGTCCACCGTACGGCGGAGGGCGATCGCCCCCGGTTCGGGACAAAGCGCCACACATTGCCCACACGCAGTGCAGAGAGCGGGATCGAAGGCAATCGCCAGGGCCCCCTCGGTGGCGTGTGACACGAGCGCATCCGAAGGGCACACCGTAGAGCACATCTCACACCCGGTGCACACCGTGTCATCGATGGTGACGATTCCCAGTGGGGCGGCGTCGTCCTCCCAGACGACCGGGCCAAGTGCGGTGGCGACCATGGTCCCGCCGCGGGGATCGAAACCCGAACCGGAAGCTTCGATCCCGAGAGGTTCCGGCAGCGACTCGGTCGGCGAGTCGGCGATCCGGTCGGAGGCATCCGACCACCCCGCAGCGCCAAGCCACTCGCGGGCACCGGCCACCGCCGCTTCCACCAGGCTGGGCGCATCCGGTTCCCGGCCGCAACCGCACCGAGCCACGGAAACCGCCGCAGCGCCGACGAGTAAGGGGGCAATGATCCAGTGCACCCGCAGCATGCCCACGCAGGGCACGGCCACCCTGAACCATCCTGCGGAGACAGGCGGGGCCGGTACACGCGCGCAGTGCAGCACCACACCAAAAGGACCCACCAAGTTGGCGGCCAGAGCCTCGACCTCCGCCTGCAGAGCGGCCGGAGTGAATGCCGGGTTCACCATGGCCCCGACGGGACAGGCAGCGATGCATCTACCGCAACTGGTGCACGCCAGACGATCATGGTCGATCACACCGCGCGACCAGGCGAGAGCCTCATGCGAGCAGACCTCGACACAGGCGCGACAGCCGTCGGCCGCGCCACAGATGGCTGCGTCGGGATGCGGAACGGTGATGTAGGAAGGCAGTCGGAAGGTCAGGAACGAGCGGCGGGAGACGACCGGGGGCATCACCGGCCTGAGATGCTCCGGTCCACTGCCCTGATACGCCGTGGACCGTGCCGCGGCGGCACCAACCACCGCCCGGATCCTGACCGGACTGGCCCGATCGATGTCAGACAGGAGGACCACCGGGACAGCCAGCGGGTCGAAGCCAGCTGCCCGGAGCCGCCGCTCGAGATGGTGCCGATCGAGATCCTCTTCGCAGGCAATGAACCCCTGCTCATCCCCATCCGCGATCACCGGATCCCGGCACCACCCGGGTTTCCCGTCGAGATCGATGTCGAAGTCGGCCCAAACGACTCGGTCGGAACAGGCGATCCACTTCATTCGGGCCCCTCACCGCTCGCCTGGAGCAGTACTCGCACCAAGTCGTGCTCGTGGAGTACGAAGGCGGCCGTAGCGTCCGATAACGCTGCATACACGCCCGATCGATCGCGCTCTGCGACCGTACGGGCAAACCCGGGAACCCACATGGCGAGCACTACGACCAGCTCCTGCTGCCACTCCAGCCACCGCCTGCCGGTGTCGCCGGCGGCACGCTCTGCCGCTTCGGCGCCACACAGTGCAGAGGCGAGTTCCAGTTCGACGATGAGATGATCCGGGGAGCGGTCATCGCTCCGCGCGGTGAATCCACTACGACGCATCAGATCCTCGATCCGTCCCGCATGGCGAGCCGGATCACCGACCAGGTTCACGCCGAGATGCTGGGATTCGATCGGCGGGCACACCGCACCGTCGATGCCCGACCCGAAGAGACGCACGTACTCCGTTGCCATGGTGTCGGGCGCGGAAGACAGAGCGTCGCCCCAGGACCGCAGAGCCCCCGAGAAGGAGAAAGCACCCACCCCCAACTCGTTCAGGGCGACGAGGCCGAGGCCGATCTCCCCGGTGCGCACCGCGGAGGGGCGACCGTATCCTGCGGCGAGAACGCGGTAACAACCCTGCCTGATTCGGGCAAGGTCGCTACCCGTCACCGTCCCCCTCTCGACACCCATCGCGCTCAAGATCTCACTTCGGACCCGACTTGTCGGGGAGCATCTCGTACACCAGAGCCGATCCGAACGCCATCATCACCCCCAACACGAACAGGAGCGGGGCGAACTGCAGTCGCGGATCACTGTTGGCGACGCTGTCAGCACCCCATGGGGCGGCAAGACCGAAATACGAGATGACCATGAGCGCAATTCCCACGATGATCATCCCGATCGCTAGACCCCTACGCATGCGAGACCACCTCCTCCTCGGGTTCGAGCTCGACGATCGGCAGCACCTTCATGAACACGCCGATGATGAGTGCCCCGAACGCCATGAGACTTGCCACGACCGCGAACTCGATCCAGGACGGCGTATAGGAACCATCGTTGTATGGGAGCAGCTGACCGTGGGTTTGCGACGGCACCGCGATCAGATACCGCTTGCCGATCGCTCCCAGGTTCACGGCGATCCCCGATACGATCAGCCAGGGCACGCTCCAGTTGCGCTTGATCGCCTGGAATAGCAGAGAGGCCAGCGGCAGCACGAGGAGCGCCACCGAGGTCCAGAAGATCCAGGAGTACTCACCCCGCAGCATCTCTCTGGTGACCTGCAACTCCCGTTCGCTTCCGGCATATGTCGCGGTGGCCAACTCGGTCACCATGAAGTAGACGTACACGATGAGCAGCACCATCATGAACCGGCCGAGCCAGCCGAACACGTAGGTGTTGAGGCCGACGTCGCGGTTCAGCATCTTGCGCACGATTGCCGCCAGCACGATCAGCAGGCCGGTGCCGGAGACACCCGCCAGAACGACGAACGCCGGCGCCTGCAGGGCGCTGTACCAACCGGGACGGCCGACCTGGAGTCCGAACACGAATCCCAGCGTCGAGTGCGCCACCACCAGCATCGGCAGGATGCAGATCGCCAGCCAGAACGTGGCCCGCGAATGCCGCTCCCGCTCCACCGGCGTGTCCGTGTACCCGGCCGCAACGAACCGATGAAGCCACCGCATCCGGCTCTCCTGCTTGGCCAGCAACGCCGCATCCCGCCTGCTGGTCAGCCACAGATACACCAGGCTGGCGAACAGGTACCCGGCGATGACCATCGTGAACGTCCCGAAGAACGGCGACTGGGGCCGGGCATACCGGAACAGATTGATGATCCCCCGGAAGGGCTGCCCGAGGTCGGCAACGATGGCGATCGCTCCGAGCAGGAGGCTCACCACCGTCAGGACCTCGGCCATCCGAGCCAGTGGCCGTAGCTTCTCCAGGTTGAACAAGCGGATGACCACCGCGACCGCGATTCCCGCGAAGCTGACGCCGATGAAGTACACCACGAAGGTGATGTACAAACCCCAGGTGGCCCCGCCCATCGTCCCGACGTTGCGCATGCCGGTGATCGTCATGCCCTCGGTGTACTCCCGGACATAGGCATACCACCCCAAACCGCAGACCGCCGCCATGGCGATGACGAAGAGGACCCAGCCCCGAGTGAGCCGTCCGACTCCACGCGGAAGCCCCGATTCGTATGTTGCTGTCGCCATGTCACACCCTCGCCTTCACGGTTTCGATCTCCCTGCTGTCCTCGGTGGGAGCGGTGCCTCCGAAGTAGAGGACCCTCGGCTGGGTGCCGGCCTCCTCCAACAGCCGGAAATGGGGGCGCCCGCCGACCATCGCCGAGATCCTGCTGTCACGATCCTCGAGGTCTCCGAACACCAGCGCCTCCACGGGGCAAGTCGAGACGCAAGCCGGATCGAGGCCCTTCTCGATGCGATGCACGCAGAACGTGCACTTCTCCATCACACCCTTGAAGTGACCGCCGCCGGCGGTCCGGCGCTGCTCCGTGCCGTACCGCCCTTCGAGATCCGGGTTCTTGTACGGAGGGATGACCCCCGCGGTCACCCGCTCGATCTCTGGATCATCGAAGTCCAGGTACTGGCGCTTCTCGGGCTTGGCCCAGTTGAAGTAGTTGACCCCATATGGGCAGGCCAACTCGCAGTACCGGCACCCGATGCAGCGATCCGGATCGGTGAGTACCAGACCGTCCTCACGCTTGAACCTGGCCCCGACGGGACAGACCTTGACGCACGGTGCGTTGTCACAGTGCTGACAGGGTCGGGGGAGGAAGGACATCTTGGTGTCTGGAAACTCCCCGCTCTCCAGCCTGAAGACGTACATCCAGAACACCGACTGAACGGTGTTGTTCTCGATCTTGCACGCCTCCATGCAAGCCCGACAGCCCTGACACCTTTCAAGGTCCACCGCCATGGCGTACTTCACCATGTCAGGACTCCTCTCCCGCCGGGTACACCCGGACCTTCACATGGAATGTCTGATCGGCCGTCTGGCACATGTACCCCTCGCCGGTGTAGAAGATCTCGTTGGGGGACGAGCCCTGACCCTCATTGCCCGGGTGGGTCCACCCTCCGAAATGGTGCGGCATCCCCACGGTGTCGGGGCGAATCGACGAGGTGATCGCCGCCTGCGTCCTGATCCGCCTGGTTTCGCCGGTGATGGCGTTCTGCGATTCCACCCAGACCTCGTCACCGTGCTCGATGGCCCGGGCCTTGGCGGTGGAGGGGTTGAGATCCACCCGTGACCCGGGCGAGAGCTCCGCCAATAGGGGCATGAAGGCGGTCCTGGTTTGTTTGTGCTCGATCTGGTGGTAGCTGATCAAGGTCAGGTCGTACTCGGGAGGTGACTTTTCGAAAGTCAACTGCCGCCAGGTGGGGAAGGCGGTGTAGTCCTGCCAGTAGATCTCCTCGGCACCCTTGTCCTGCATGGCGCGCTGCGCCAGCAGGAGGCTCTCGCCATAGAGCCGGTGCAGCGCCCCGGCAAATGGGGGATCCACGGCGTACCCGTACCGCTTGGTGGCGGCAATCGGGCCCTTGACCAGGACGCCGTTCTCCTCGAAGTACGACACACCCTCAACTCCCTGGGTCTTCGCCCAAAGGTCGAAGATCTCTCGCACCGTCGGCTTCTTGTCGAGCGGAAGCGCGAACTCACCCTCCAGCTTGAGTCCCTTGTTCACCCACTCCAGGTAGCCGCCCTCGCCGTACAGGGTGCCCATCGCTTCGCACAGGTCCAGGTAGATGTCGATCTCGCCCTTCGACTCGAACAGCGGCTCCATCGGAGGAATCCGCAGCGTCGTCGCGTCGGTGTAGCCGTCACTGGCACTGATCGGTCCTTCGTACTTCTCGATCGTCGCCGCCGGTAGCACTACATCGGCGTAGTAGTCGGCGGTCTCCGAGAGCCAGGGGCTGATCACGGCTACGAACTTGAACTTGTCGTAGCCCTCCATGATCACTCTCCGGTCCGGGTAGGCCACGACCGGGTTGGTCATGTGCACAATCGCAACCTCGGGGATCTCCTCCACCCCGTAGCGCTCCGGATCGGCCATGACCTTGGCGACCATGCCGGGGAATCCGGTGTTGATCGGGAAGTACTTGCTGTTCTTGAGCGTGAAGTCGTAGGGGGGATCGTTGACCGCGAGGTTGGCAAAGGGCTCGTAGTTCTTGTAGATGCTCCACGTGTTGTCGATCATCAACCCGCCGACGGCGCCGACCGCTCCGACCAGCATCGCCACCATCGTCATCGCCCGCAGCGCCTGGAAGCCCAGTTCCTGCTGGGCCATGTGGTACGACATGATCGCCACCGGCCGATAGGGGATCTCCACACCATCCACGACCGTGGTCGAACCGATCATGGCGTTGTCGCCGAAGTCGCGGGCGACGTTGCGGATGTCTGTCGCCTGAAGTCCGGTGATCTCGGCGGCCCACTCCGGGGTCGAGTCCGCCACGTGCGCCTTGAACAGGTCGAACGCGGTGGAGTACGACGCTCCCTGATACTCGAAGGTTCCTTCGAGCGCCGGGTCGCCGATCGACCCGGCGGGGACGGGAGCACCGGTAGCCGGGTCCCACACCGCCTCGGCCGTGACCTCCGCCCCTGCTTCGTCGATACCGACGGGGAGGCGGAGGAAGAGCCCGTCCGTCCCGACCAGGTGGGGAGCGTTGGTGTGCTTCGTCAGGTAGGGCCGGTCCAGGTAGCCGAACTCGATCAGCTGCTGGCACAGCGCCAGCGCCAGCGCCAGATCGGTTCCCGGCTTGATCGGAAGCCAGGTGTCGGCGAACGGACCGGCCGAGCGGAGGCGGGGGTCGATGTGAACGACCTTCATCCCGCGATCGCGCGCCGCCACCAGCTGCTGCGGCCAGGTGATCCAGCAGAACTTGTTGCCACCGGCGTTGGTTATGTTCCAGCCCCATGCCAGGAGGTAGTTGGTGGAGCGCATGTCGGGGTTTTGCACCCCGTGCACGCCGATGGTGTACTCCATCGCCCGGTAGCCGGCGTCAGAGCAGTAGGCCCCGTGTCCCAGCTTGGAGGAGCCGATGGCGTTGACGAAGGCGTCGTCGTAGAGCTTCTCGGCCTTGCTACGACCCTTCTGCCACAGCACCATCTTCGGGTTCCTGGCTCTGACCTCGTTGACCCTTTCCGCGACCAGTGCCAGGGCCTCGGCCCAGGAAGCCTCGCGCCACTCGCCGCTGGCTCCCTTGGCGTTGGACCTGACGAGCGGGGTCTTGACACGATTGGGGTCGTAGATCGAGACGATCTGAGCTTCGCCCTTGGGGCACAGTGTCCCGGCGTTGCGCGGGTTGTCGGGATGGCCCTCGAACTTGACGACCCGGCCGTCGATGCGACGGGCCATCATCCCGCAGTCCTGCTTGCCCACCCAGCATGTCGTCGGGATGAAGTCCTCCACCAAGGGGAGCTGCCTCGAACTCGCCGGGTTCGCCGCGCGGGCGACGACCGACTCGAGATCTCCGAAGAGGAACTTGCGTCCGGCCAGTGCGGCACCGGCCGCCGCCGAACCCTGGACAAACCGCCGCCTGGTGACCTTCACGTGCACGACCTCCTGGTGCGTGGACTCGACCGGGGTGTGTGGCGCTGCGGGGGCGCTGTGCCCCGGGAACAAGGAACCGCCGGATCACCGCAAACGGGGCCCGGGGTTACCACCCGGAACCCGCCGCGTCTGGCGACGACGAGCGATGTCCTCATGCTTGTGAGAAGAGTCACAAGACACCGGGCGACCTCGTAGGGGCACAATCCCGGACCGTGTCGGTGAGAACCCCGGTCTCTTGCGGGCCGAATGTGGGGGAATACCCCTACATCACTAGATGCTGCCGTGCAGGCGGGAATCCGACTCCTACAGCACTTCGAGTTCGATCGCAAGACGGACCAGCGAGGCCCGGCCCTGCAGCCCGAGCTTCCTCATCATCCTCGCCTTGTAGGTCTCCACCGTCTTGACGCTGAGTGAGAGCATCTGGGCCGTCTCCGCATTCGTGTGCCCCAATGCGGTGAGCTTGAAGATCTCCGTCTCACGGTCGCTCAGCGAGCGGTAGCGCGAGTGCTTCTCGTCATCCTGCTCCCGTAGCGCGTTGTCGGCGGCCGCCTGCTCCAGCAGGACTCGCGCATGGCGGGGATTCACATAGAGGCCGCCGTCGGCCACCACCCGGATTGCCGAGAGGAGCTCATCGGCAGCCGACTGCTTGAGGAGGAACCCCGATCCCCCGGCCCGCAGGACAGTCCGCAGGTAGCCGGGATCGTCATGCATCGTGAGCACCAGCACCTGGCATTCGGGTGCAGCCCGACGAATCGCAGGCAGGCAATCCAGCCCACCGCAGATCGGCATGTTGATGTCGAGCACGATCACGTCCGGCTTGAGATCGACAACGGTTTCGACGCAGCCGACGCCGTCACCCGCCTCGCCGACCACCTCGAGGTCCGACTCGGCGTTGAGAAGCGACTTCAGGCCGGCACGCAGGACGGCGTGGTCATCGGCGAGAACGATGCGAATCGGCCTCTTCATCCGGGAACCTCGATGAACACCGTCGTACCGCCGGCACTGCTCTCAAAACGCACTTTCCCACCCACGAGGTCTGCCCGCTCCTGCATTCCATGGATCCCGACACTCGCGCCGCTCTTGCGAACGGCCTCGACATCGAAGCCTCGACCGTCGTCTTCGATGATGGCCTGGGTCACACCGTCGCGTTGCGCCACCACCACATTGATCGTCCGGGCACCGCTGTGTCGAGCTGCGTTCGTCATACCCTCCTGGACCATACGGTAGATCGCGATCTCCACGGCGGGCGGGAGGCGCCGATCGAGATCGAGATGGGTGTCGACCCGGACCTGCGGATACAGGCCCGCCACCTCTGCCGCGTAGTGAGCCAGCGCCTCGGCCAGGCCGAGGTCGTCGAGCACGCTGGGCCGCAGTTCGCGCCCGAGTCGACGCACGGCATCGAGGGTCTCGAGCGTGACATCACGCAGTTGAGTCGCGTGAGCCACGGTACTGGCCGTGTTGTCGCGCTTGATCAGGGTGGACAACCCCAGAATCAGCGTGTTGAGAGACTGGCCGACGCCATCATGAAGCTGGCGAGCGATCCGCTTGCGTTCCTCCTCCTGGGCGGTGATGAGCTGGTCCAGCAACCGTGTTCGCGCCTCTTCCTTTGCCTCGATCGTCGCCCTACTGTCATCGAGATCCTCGACCATTTGGTTGAATGCTTCGGCGAGGACGCCGACCTCGTCGTTGGCCCAAGGGCGAGCTCGAGCGGAGAGATCTCCCGCACCGACTCGACGGGTGGTGGCCACCAGATCGAGGATCGGCCGTGTCAGAATCCAGGTGAGGAAGACCGCGGCGGCGATTCCGGCGACTGCCACCACCATCGTCGTGAGCACCTCCTGGGCGGTGATGAGCTGGTCCAGCAACCGTGTTCGCGCCTCTTCCTTTGCCTCGATCGTCGCCCTACTGTCATCGAGATCCTCGACCATTTGGTTGAATGCTTCGGCGAGGACGCCGACCTCGTCGTTGGCCCAAGGGCGAGCTCGAGCGGAGAGATCTCCCGCACCGACTCGACGGGTGGTGGCCACCAGATCGAGGATCGGCCGTGTCAGAATCCAGGTGAGGAAGACCGCGGCGGCGATTCCGGCGACTGCCACCACCATCGTCGTGAGCAACATCTGGGCGGTGATCTCGTCCACCAATGACCGAAGCCTCCTTTCGGACAGGCCGACACGGACGGTACCGATGCGACTCGCAAACACCGGTGAGGCGAAGTCGTGGATGCGACCGAGTCCGCTGTCGTACACGACAACCGGGTCTCCGGCACGCTCGACTCCGAGTAGTTGAATCGGAAAGCCGTCCGGGCCGAAGGTATGCGCCACCACTAGACCCGCAGAATCGGTCACGAACGCGTACGCGATATCTGGGTGATTGGCGACGGTCTGGGTCAGCAACTGATGCACAGAGAACCTGTCGTCCAACAGCATCGGCTCGACACTACGCGCCGCCAAGTCGTCGGCAACCTCCATTCCGCGCAGATCGAGTTCATCCAGCAGGACTCCGTTGGTGGTCGTGCGCACCTGCCAGGTGACGCCGAGGCCGAGTGCCAGTGTCAGGGCCAGCACGATGCCGAGGATCTTGGTACGGACGCTGACGGCACCCAGGATCCGCTTGATCAGCTCGGACATCCGATCGAATCTGGTCGGCACCGGCCCGTTCATGGAACCGTGGGGGTCAGCCCCATCAGATCGCGGACACTGTCGTAGGCAGCGTCTTCGACTTCGATGAAGCGATCGACTCCCAAGGTGACGAGCACGTCGGCCGCCTCCGGGTCGTCGGCCATCGACAGGAGCAGATCCTGGATCTCGACGGCTTGACGAGCGACCAGGTGCGGCGACGCAACCGCAGGCGGAATCATGAACGCCGGCGAGCGGTCGATCACTTTGATGGGCAGGTCGGGTTGGCGAGTCAGAACGAAGTCGAGTACCAGGCTGTCCACCCCGGCCGCATCGGCCACCCGTTCGACCACCGCCTCTATCGCCCGCTCATGGCTGTAGGTGAAGAAGATCCGACCAAAGAACGTCTCGGGGGTCTCGCCGAGCAGCTCGACGAGGTGCGTCGGATAGACCCGGCCTGTCGTGCTGATGGGGTCGGTGAAGGCAAAGGTGGCGCCGCGCAGATCCGCCATGCTCTCCGCGCTGCTGTCGGCGGCGACGATCAACTCCGAGTAGTAGACGGTCTCCCCGGCCATCTGAGGGGCCGCCAGCAACCGAAGACCGAACTCGTCGTGACCCTTGACGTAGGCGCTGGTACACACGAATCCGATGTCCACACCACCCGACTTCAGCAGGTCGTTGATCTCTTCGTAGGTGCGCCGCTGGACGATCTCGACGGGCCGGTTCAGTTTGACGCTCAAGTAGTCCGCAAGGGCGCCATAGCTCTCGATGTTGCCCTCCGGCGACAGGATGGCCGCCACCGCCATCCGGAGCGGCACCACCT
>MELR01000009.1:7134-7302 GCA_001767695.1 Actinobacteria bacterium RBG_16_68_21 | reverse complement strand
GACAATCTGCTGCCCCGGCATGCCATCAGCCTCACCAGCGACGCACGGGCAAGACAGGGTCGAAAGCCTCAACGCCATGTCGGACCGGTGATGCTCCGCCAGCTCGAGGAACCTCCGCGGCTCTCGTCGAGTGGTCAGGCGAGGTCCGAGGCGGCACCCAAGCCCACG
>MELR01000009.1:4311-7040 GCA_001767695.1 Actinobacteria bacterium RBG_16_68_21 | reverse complement strand
GGCCCTTCCGAAGCTCGCGGGCACTCGTGCCCAGACTTCTGGCGAGCTCAGGGAGCCGCTTGGCGCCGAAGAACAGGACCAACACCACCACGATCACGATGAGCTCCAGCGGTCCGACCGAACCGACGAACCCTGACATGCCGACCCTCCCCTGTTCGTGATGTCGACGGATTGCTCGGCCCACCCCACCGCCGACACCGCCGTAAGACCCTGACGAGTCGATTCAACCTCGGGTTACCCTTCCGCCCTTGCCTCGCCAGATGCTCGACACTCGAAATCGCCCGTTGCGCGATCTCCGCATCTCGGTCACCGACCGCTGCAACTTCCGCTGCACCTACTGCATGCCGAAAGAGGCCTTCGGAAGCGACTACGAGTTCCTGCCACGCGCCAACCTGCTGACCTTCGAAGAGATCGACCGGCTCGCCCGGGTGGCGGTTTCGCTCGGCGTGACCAAGGTGCGTCTGACGGGCGGCGAGCCATTGATGCGGGCCGGCATCTCGAGCCTGGTGCGGATGTTGCGTGAAATCCCTGGCATCACCGATCTGACGATGACCACCAACGGGTCGATGCTGACGCGCCACGCCGACTCCCTGGCCGCCGCGGGCCTGGACCGGGTGTCGGTGAGCCTTGACGCCATCGACGACGATGTCTTTCGCTCGATGAACGACGTCGGCTTCGGTGTCCGAGGAGTCCTCGAGGGGATTGAGGCAGCGGCCTATGCCGGACTGGGACCGATCAAGATCAACGCCGTCGTCAAACGCGGGGTGAACGCCCACGCCGTGCTCGAGATGGCCCGGTACTTCAGGGGAACCGGCCATATCCTGCGCTTCATAGAGTTCATGGACGTCGGCACCAAGAACGGGTGGCGCCTCGACGACGTCGTGTCCGGCATGGAGATACTCAGACTCATCCATGCCCGGTTCCCGTTGGAGCCGATGGAGCCCATGTACGCCGGTGAGGTCGCCAGGCGCTACCGCTATGCGGATGGCGCGGGTGAGATAGGCATCATCGCATCGGTTACCGCACCGTTCTGCGGTGGCTGCACCAGGTTGCGGATCTCAGCCGAAGGTTCGGCATATACCTGCCTGTTTGCCTCCAGCGGCAGGAACCTGCGATCCCTTCTTCGCAGCGGATCGGGCGACGCCGCCCTGCAAACGACGCTCGAAGAGCTGTGGGCGGAGCGATCCGATCGCTACTCCGAGGTGCGATCCGAGCACACCGACAGACCGGAACGCGTGGAGATGTCGTACATCGGCGGTTGATCTGATCCGCCCGGCTCGGGGACCACTCCCCCGTGGCGGGACCATCGTGCCGAATGGCGGCACCGGGGGACGATCGATAGGGGAACGTCCAAACCCGCCAATCCGGGTCTTTCGACCGTGGGCGCCCTGTGGACAGGGAAGGATGATGTTTGGGAATGCCTGAACTCTCCAGCCTCGAAAACACAGGTCCGCCCGAACATACCTCCGAGAGCGAGGAGATGTACCTCATCACGGCGGCGCGCGCGGTGGAGCAAGGCCGGAACGGGCCGATCCCACTCGCGGTGATCGCCGAATCGCTCGGCGTCTCGGTGGCATCCGCCAACGAGATGGTCCGCAAGCTCGGGCGACGGGACCTTCTCGCCTACGAGCCTTACCGGGGCATCGAGCTCACCGAAGGCGGTAGGCGGATCGCCGACCGCGTGCTGCGGATCAGGCGGCTGTGGGCCACGTTTCTCGCCGACCACCTCGGGCTGAGCCCGGGAGAGGCTGATGACCAGGCGTGCCATCTCGAGCACGTGACCACCGACATTGCCGCCCATCGGCTGGCCGAGTTCCTCGGCGACCCCCAGACCGACCCACTCGGCCATCGGATCCCCGGGGCCACCGCGGCCACCATCGGCGTCCCTCCGGTTGCCCTCACCGACGCCGGAGCAGGCGAGACCGTCGAGGTCCTCTCGGTGACCGCAGTCGGCCAGGCGGCGAACTTCGTTGCCGACCACGGGATCGTCCCCGGTGCCCGGGTACGGGTCGTCGGCGTCGGGGCCTCGGGCGTCATGATCGACGCCGGGGGTCTCGTGGGGCTGGCCGGTGAGTTGGCTCGCAGCATCTCGGTGCGACGAATCGAGGGAGACGATGCGACGCAATGATCGTCCTCGCGACCGCCTCGACGGCGCCACCGCGTCGAGCCGGGTCCGGGTGGTCGGGGTGACCGGCAGCGGCGGCTTGCTCCATCGGCTCGCGGCCATCGGTCTCGTGCCCGGAACCGTCGTCACCGTGGTTCGTCGCCGCTTCCCGATGCTGATCTCCCTGGGCGGTGCCTCGCTCGCCATCGATCGGCACACGGCCCGATCGATCGTGGTGGAGGCCGCAGTCGAATGAGGGGCCGCGCCCTCGCCACCAGCGGGTGCCACACCCCGATTCACTCACCCGAAGACGTCGGGCTACCGGTGGTGGCGATCACCGGCTCTCCCAACTCGGGCAAGACGACGCTGTTCAACCAACTGGCGGGGGCGCGTCAACTCGTCGGCAACTGGCCCGGGCACACGGTCGAACGATCCGAAGGACTATTCGAGGTGGACGGCACCTCGTACCGGCTGGTCGACCTGCCGGGCACCTACGGGCTCGTCGCGGTGTCTGCCGACGAGGAGATCACCGTCGGTTTCCTCCTCGACGAGAGGCCCGATGTCGTCGTCACCGTCGCCGACGCTTCGAATCTCATTGGGAGCCTCCATCTGCCTGCGCAAATTG
>MELR01000009.1:0-4281 GCA_001767695.1 Actinobacteria bacterium RBG_16_68_21 | reverse complement strand
CGGCAAGTGATCGTGCTCAACATGGCGGACGTCGCCGAGCGCAGGGGCGCACGCATCGACATCGATGAGCTCGCCGGGGCTTTCGGGTCCGAGGTGGTTCTCACGATGGCCCGACGCGGCTCCGGTTTGAACGAGGTGCGGCGCGCGGTCGCAGCCGCGTTCGGTCGAACCGAGGCTCCTCCCCTGATCGTCGACTACGGGGCCGTGTTGGACCGCACGATCGCCCCGCTCGTCCGGGCACTCGCCGCCCACGAGGTCTCGGCGCCACCGCGCTGGACCGCGGTGCAGCTCCTTTCCGACGACGAGGCTGTGGAGCAACGGGTGGTGGCAACGGTAGGTGGCGGCCGCCTCGTCGAAGCGGCCGCCGCGGCGCGGGCCGCGGTCGCCGCCGACACGGGGACCGAGGCGGAACTGCTCATCGCCGAACGACGCTTCGCCTGGATCCGCTCTGTGGTGCGCCGGGCCTCCGGTCCCGACATCGCCACCCCACGGTGGCGCAACCGGGTCGACCGTGTCCTCACTCATCGCGCCTTCGGGCTCGCCGCGTTTCTCGCGGTCATGTGGGTCGTCCTGCGTTTCGCTACCGACGTGACGGCCCCGATGGTCGGCTGGATCGAGGCCGTGGTCCAGGGCCCGGTGAGCAGATGGGCCGGCGGCCTCCTCGGATTCATCGGAGTCGACGGTGGGTGGGTCGAGGCACTGGTGATCGACGGGGTCCTCGCCGGAGTCGGAGCCGTGCTGGTGTTCGTCCCGGTCCTCGCCGGCCTGTATCTGATGCTCGGAATGCTCGAGGACTCCGGTTACTTGGCCCGGGCGACGGCGGTGATGGACCGAATCATGCGAGCGGTAGGCCTACCGGGCAAGGCCTTCGTGCCGATGGTGATCGGATTCGGCTGCAACGTGCCCGCCATCTACGCCACCCGCACCCTCGACACCAAGCGCGACCGCCTTCTCACCGGCCTCACTGTCCCGTTCATGTCCTGCGGAGCCCGACTGCCCGTGTACGTGCTCCTCGCCGGGATCTTCTTCGTCGACAACACGGCCGGCGTGGTCTTCTCCATGTACCTGCTCGGCATCGTCGTGGCGATCCTGGTCGCCCTCGTCGTCGGGAGAACCGCCCTCGCCGAGACCGACCGGGTCCCGTACGTGATGGTGCTGCCCGACTTCCGCCTTCCCAGTGCCCGTGTCGTGTGGACGTCGACGCAGCAGCGCACCTGGTCCTTCGTGCGCCACGCCGGGACCGTGATCTTCTCCGCCAGTGTCGTGGTGTGGCTCCTTCTCGCCATCCCCCTCGGCGGGGGTCGATTCGCCGACACCTCCGTGTCCGAGAGCGCCTTCGGCGGCGTCAGCCGGGCGATCGCCCCGGCGATGCGGCCGCTCGGTCTCGGGGAGTGGGAGCAAACTGGGGCTCTCCTCAGCGGACTGGTCGCCAAGGAGGTTGTGGTCAGCACCACGGCACAGCTCTATGCGGTCGACGGCGAACCAACCCGCCCATTGCCGGACCCGGCCGACTCCGACCTCGACACGATTGGAGCCGGGTTGGTAGGGGCCGTGACCGCCACGATGCGAGCGGTCCCAGCGGTATTCGGCTTCGGCGGTGGTGACCTGCCGGGAGACGCGCCGAGCCGCCTCGGCGAGGTGATCCGGGACTCGTTCGAGACGGGCAGCGGAGGTCACGGGTCGCTCGCGGCACTCGCATTCATGGTCTTCGTTCTTCTCTACACGCCGTGTGTCGCCACGGCCGGAGCACTCCGCCACGAGTTCGGCACCCGGCTGATGTGGCTGAGTGTGACCGGCCAACTCGTCATCGCCTGGCTCGGCGCGTTCGTCGTGTACCGGGGCGGTCTCCTGTTGGGGTTCGGATGACACTCGGCAGCCTCCTTGACGCCATCAGGCGCTCGGATGGTCCGGTAACGCCGACAACGCTCGCCGAGCGTCTGGGAGCTTCGACCGAGGATGTCACCGCTATGTTGTCGGCGCTGCGCGCCGCCGGCATCATCGGACAGAGCGCCACCCGCGGACCCGAGGCCTGCCGGGGTGCCGCGCCGTGCGTTTCCGCCTGCCCCGGACCGGCAGGGTGCCCCCTCGTCGCCGCCATCCGGCTCGAGACCCTGGCGATCCACCGGGTTTGATCCCGGCCGCAACCGGCCACGAAATCGAGGGCGGGTTTGGGCTGACGAACGCACGTATCTCCGCCCCCAACTCACCGAATACACTCCTCTGTCTCACATCACGGAGGCACCGATGACTGCAGACGGCCAGGATCGACTCCCCAGCACCTATGTGGCGTTCGCTGCACGATTCCCGGGGCTGGCCGAGTCCCATGCCGCTGCGAACCAGTCAGTCATCGATGGCGGGCCACTCGACGAGCGGCAGTGCGAACTGATCAAGATCGGCATTTGTCTGGGTGCTGGGCTCGAGTCGGCGTTGAAGTCGCATGTGCGACGCGCTCTCCGGCATGGTGCTTCAGTCGAGGAAGTCGAACAGGCGGTCGCCCTCGGCATGACGACCTCCGGCTGGGCGAGAACGGTGGCGGCCTGGCGGTGGGTTCACGATCAGATCGAGCGAGACGCGGCGGAGGGATGAAGCCGCCGCTTTACATCCTTGCCGGAGGGAAGAGCAGCCGTTTCGGCTCCGACAAGGCCCGCGCCGAGCGCGACGGTCTGCCGCTCATCGTGGGAATCGCGCAATCGCTGGAATCGGCCACGAGTGATGTCACTGTCGTCGCCGCCGCGGCCGGTGCATACTCCGACCTCGGGCTGCGGACGCTGGGGGACATCGAGGTGGGGAAGGGGCCCATGGGCGGCCTGGCCACCGCGATGGACGACCTCACGGAGAGCCACGATGGCGACTGGCTGCTGCTGGCGGCCTGCGACCTGGTGGATGTCGACCCCCGCTGGGTGGACCTTCTCACCGAGCACGTAGTCGGGGTCAGGGCGGTCGCCTTCCGTGGAGCGGATGGGTGGGAGCCGGTGTTTGCGCTTTATCACACCGACCTTCGCACTGAAATCGCCGACCGTCTCGAGGGCGGGAGGCGGTCGCTCCAAGCCCTCCTCGATGCGGTCGAAACCGCTGCGGTCGAAAGGCCGTCGGGATTTCGACAGGTCAATCGGCCGGCCGATATCGGCTCCTGATCCCGGCCGAGCCTTGTCGCGCCCGGCCACCGGCTGATCGGCGATCCCTCCGAATAGGCAGCCACGGAATCGTAGCCCGCAGAACCTCTGCTGCTTCGTCGATCGACGATTGCCGATAGGGGCGGCCTGTAGGCATACGGTCCGGCGTCAGGCCGAGAGCCACGCGGGGAATCGTCGAACGATCCCCTCGGCGGGTCGCCCACAGCCGTCACGCCTGCTGATCCGCCAGCCACACCGTGTTCGCCAATAGGCCGGCAACCGTCATCGGGCCGATCCCTCCCGGTACCGGTGAGATCCACGATGCCACCGCGGCGACCTCGTCGAAGCGGACGTCGCCGTGAAGGCGGCCCTCGACGTGAGTGGTGCCGACGTCGATGACCACCACGCCCGGGGCGACGTGCTCGGGCCCGATGAGCCCGGGACGACCTGCCGCCACCACGAGGATCTCCGCCTCCCGGGTGACCACCGCCAGATCGCCGGTTCCCGTGTGGGCAACGGTGACCGTGGCGTTGCGCTCTCGGCCGCTCATCATGATCGAGAGCGGTCTGCCGACGAGGGTGGAGCGCCCCACGATCACCACCCGCTTGCCACGCGTCGGGATCTCGTAGTGATCCAACAGGCGGAGGATGCCGCTCGGGGTGGCCGGCCGGGGCGCCGGTTCCTCCTGGGCGAGCCGGCCCAGGCTGCAGGGATGGAGACCATCGGCATCCTTTCCCGGAGCGATGAGCTCCACGACCCGCGCCGGGTCCAGTCCCCGGGGCAAGGGGAGCTGAACGATGAACCCGTCCACCTCGGGGTCGGCGTTGAGTTCGCCCACGGCGTCACCGATCTCCGTCTGCGATGCCGTCGCCGGAAGCCGGCGATCAAACGACCGCATCCCCACGGCTTCGGCCGCCCGATGCTTGCTGCGCACGTAGGACTGCGATGCCGCATCGTCGCCGACCAGCAGGGTCGCCAGCCCCACTCGTCTGCCATCGGCGGCAAGCGAGCCGACCCGGCCGGCGATCTCGGCGCGCCACACCGCGGCCGCCTCGGTACCGGAAAGGATGCGGGCGGGCATGGGAAGAGGCTACCCAGACAGTTACCAGTTACCCGTCACCCGTCACCCGCAAGAAAGTCGCCCGTCACCCGTCACCCGTCACCCGTC
>MELR01000008.1:96444-106118 GCA_001767695.1 Actinobacteria bacterium RBG_16_68_21 | reverse complement strand
GGAGAGAAAGACCGAACAGAGCCCCCTCCCCCTCGCTCCGCTCGCCCTGAGGGGGGAGAGAAAGACGATCCTTCTCCTCTCCCCTCAGGGGGAGGTGGCGTCGAGCGCAGCTCGGCGACGGAGGGGGTACGTCTCTCAGATCGAACGCGTTCGGTCTGAAGGACCTTGAAGAGGGAACGCGTTCACCCTGGGAGACAGACCCCCCTCCCCCTTGAGAGAGAGAACGGTCCTACGAACCGACACCCACGACTGCCAATGGCTGGGCACTACCCGGCTTGGCCGAGGCGTCTCATCAGCGCCGGCGGGTCGACGGCGTAGCCGATGGCGTCTGCTGAGGAGATCTGCTTCTGCTCCACCAGCTTGGCGAGGTGATCGTCGAGGCGGAACATGCCCAGGTTGCGGGAAGTCTGGATCACGTCGTTGATCCGGTTGATGTCATTGGTGCGGATCATGTTGGCGATCGCCGGGGTCATCAGCATCACCTCGAGGGCGGCCACCCGTCGGGGGCGGTCCGTCTCCTGGCCGGCGACCCGCAACTCGGGGACGAGGATCTGGGAGATCACCGCGGACAGCGACATCGCCAGCTGCACCCGGATCTGTGCCTGCTGGTTGGCCGGAAACACGTCGATGATCCGGCTGACGGTCGTGGCGGTGCCGGTGGTGTGCAGCGTGGCCAGCACCAGGTGCCCGGTCTCGGCGGCACTCACCGCGGCGGAGATCGTGTCGAGGTCGCGCATCTCACCGAGCATGATCACGTCGGGGTCCTGGCGCAGCACCCGGCGCATCGCCTCGGCGAAGGTGGGCACGTCCTCGCCCACCTCGCGCTGGGTCACCAGGCTCCGCTTGGGGCTGTGGAAGAACTCGACGGGATCCTCGATGGTGACGATGTGACGCTCGAGGTGCTGGTTGATCCAGTCGATCATCGTGGCGAGGGTGGTCGACTTGCCCGAGCCGGTGGGACCGGCCACCAGGATCAGCCCGCGGGTCTTGCGCAACAAGTCGGTGACACCCTCGGGGAGGCCGATGTCTTCGAACGTGAGGAGGCTGTTGGGGATCCTCCGCAGGACGGCGGCAAGCCCGTTGCGCTGGCGGAGCACGCTCACCCGGAACCGGTCACCGTTGGGGTGGGCGAGCCCGAAGTCGGTGGTGCCCCCCTCCGCCACCTCGGCCCAGTGGCGATCACTGCACAACGTGCGGCAGAAGGCGGCGACAGCGTCCGAACCCCACACCGCGGTTCCCAGCGGGACGAGCGAGCCCTCGACCCGGGCTACCGGGCGACTCCCCGGAGCGACATGGATGTCGGAAGCCCCCAAGGCAATGGCGGCGTCGAGCATCTCGTCTTTCAGGGGACGCGACCCTTTCAGGGGACGCGAGCTGACAACGGTGAGGTCGACGTCGCGGGTTTGGTCCATGCGAACCTGTATCGGCGGGTCCGGGCGGCTCCTGAACGGCGACAATGTGCCGATGATCAGGAAACTGGGCCGGGCCCTGGTGCGCCGGTGTCCCAACTGCGGCGCCTCGGGAATCTTCGACGGCTACGCCACCCTCGGCGAGTCCTGCCCGGCCTGCCGGCTGACCTTCGAACGCCACGAGGGGTACTGGGTGGGGGCGGTGGCGGTCAACACCGTGGTCACCCTCGGGGTGTTCGTCGGCGTGCTGGTGGGGGCCATCGTGCTCACCTGGCCGGATCCCCCCTGGACCGCCATCCTCATCACCACGGTCATCCTCAACGTGTTGTTCCCGATAGCCTTCTACCCCTTCTCGAAGACGCTGTGGATGGCGCTCGAGCTCACCTTCCAACCGGTCAACGAGCTCCCTCAGCCTCCCGAGACCGCCTGAAGGACGGTGACCACGTCCCCGTGTGCCACCGGCCCGGCAAGACCAGCGACCCCCCGCACGGTGCGCCCCTCATGGAACAGGGCGACGTGGGGGCGGATCCCGCCCGACTCGTCGAAGACGTGCACCCGCAGCTGGGGCAGCACCGCGAACAGCGCCTCGAGGGCACCGCCCACAGTGCCCGCCTCCACCGGGATGGCGGTGCGCCCGTCACCCACCTGGGCGAGCACCGCCGGGATGCGCACCGTGACCGATGGCATCAGGCGTCGAGCACGACGACGCTGTTGATCCGGGGGAGGACGTCGGGCAGGGCCCGCCAGGTGTCGCCGCCGTCGCGGGTGAAGTGCACCGTCCCGGCGGTGGTGCCCAGGTAGACGCCGCCGGCGCCGTCGGTGTCCATGGCATCGCGCAGCACCCCGGCGTACATCAGTCCTTCCGGATGGCCCGAGCCCGATGGGTGCCACGAGTCGCCGCCGTCGGTGGAGCGGAACACCCGGAACTCACCGTTCACCGGCATGCGATGCTCGTCGCTCTCCTGAGGCACCACGAAGAGCGCTCCCGAGATGGCGTCGTGCACGATCGGGAAGCCGAAACCGGCGGGGAGGCCCTTCTCGATCCGCTCCCAGTGATCGCCGCCGTCGTCCGTCCGGTAAACCCCCCTGTGGTCCTGGCGCCAGATCCGATCGGCGTCGCCGGGATCGGCGACGATGCGGTGGACGCAATAACCGATCTCGGGGATCTCCTCGTCGGGGGCGGCCGGCTCGACCCCTGCGTTGCGGGGCACCCAGGTGGCCCCGGCGTCGTCGCTGCGGAACACCCCCACCGCGGAAACCCCCACCCACATCCGGGCGAGATCGGCCGGATCGGCGAGGATCCGGTGCGCCGCCAGCCCGCCCGCTCCCGGCTGCCACGCCGGCCGGGTGCGGTGCTCGTTGAACGATTCGACCCCGGTCCAGGTGGTCCCATCGTCATCGCTGCGGAACAGGCCGGCCTCGTCGACCCCGGCGTAGAGCACCGATCCCACCCCGGCGATGGTCCACACGCTGTTGAGCTTGCGATCACTCCCCTCGGGCCACGCCGGGCCGTGCACAACCTGCTCCCAGGAGACCAGGTCGGGACTGCGATGAATCGCCGCCCCGAACCACCCGGAGGCGGCGGCGAGCAGATAGTCACCCCCGGGCGCCCGCCCGAAGGTGGTCACCCGCCACCCGGGTTGCACCGGCCCCTCCATGGCAAAGGACGCCCCCTCGGGACGGAGGAAGAACGCCCCCTTCTCGGTACCGACGCCGATCGTGACCATGTCGCCCCTCTCGCTAACCCTGACGCATGTGCTCCCGCATCACCCGCAGCCCGGTGGAACCGATCCCGAGCAGGCGGGCGTGGAAATCCTTCTCGTCATAGGCGGCGCCCCGCTTGGCCCGCTCCTCGGCGCGCAGGTCGCGGATCGCCTGTTGGCCGATCTTGTAGGAGATCGCCTGGCCCGGCCAGCCGAGGTAGCGGTTCATCTCCGACACCGAGATGTCATGATCCTGGGCGGCGTACTGCTCGAGCATCTCCACTCCGGTATCGAACGACCACGCCTCGCCCGGGTGGAACGGCTGGCCTTCGGGGATGGGCAGCTCGAGGTGGGATCCGATGTCGATCACCACCCGGCAGGCGCGCAGCATCTCCGAGGCCAGCTTGCCCATCACGTAGTCCGGCTTGTCCAGGTAGCCGAGCTCGTCCATGAGGTCCTCGGCGTAGAGCGCCCAGCCCTCACCGCTGCCCGAGTACCACACGATCAGCTTCTGCAGGCGGGACACCCGGTCGCCGGCGAGCATCTGCAGCCCGTTCTGCAGGTGATGACCGGGGAACCCCTCGTGGTAGGCGGTGCTCACCTCGTCGAACAGCGGCAGCTCCTGCTTGTCGCCCTTCGACCACCAGACCGTGCCGGGGCGGGTGAAGTCCTCGCTGGGACCCACGTAGTAGGCGCCGAGCGAGCCCCCGGGCGGCGCCATCTTCACGTCGACCCGGCGGATCGCCTCAGGGACGTCGAAGTGGCTTCCCTGCAGGTCGGACAGCGCCACCTCGAGCCGCTGCTGCATCAGGTCGCGGAACTCGGCCTGGGAGTGGGCGGCCCGCTCCGGGTCCTGCTGCAGCACGTCGAGGGCCGCGCGCAACGAGCCGCCGGGGACGATCTGGCGGGCGGTCTCCTCCATGCGGGCGCGCAGCCGGGCCACCTCGCTCCACCCCCAGTCGTAGGCGGCGTGAGGATCGAGATCGTCGCCCAGATAGCGGACCGCGAGGCGCACGTAGCGCTCCTCCCCGACGGCGTCCTTCTCCACTGCAGAAGGGAGGTAGGTGGTCTGCAGATAGTCGGCGATCTCGCCGAAGGCCCCGCGGCCGGCGGCCACCCCGGCGGCCACCCGGGCGGCGAGGGCGGCGTCGCCGACACCCTCGGCGGCGAGCTCGCCGGGGAGTCCGAGGAAGTAGGACTCGTCACCGGCGTGGTTGCGCGCCTGGCGGGCCACCTCGACCACCTGGCGGCGGGCCACCGCCATGCCCCGCTTCCGTCCGGTCTCCAGCGTCTCGCGGTACTGGGCCAATGCGGTGGGGAGCCCCTCCAGGCGGGAGGCGACATTCTCCCAGGCGGCAACGGTACCCCGGGGCATGTGGTCGAAGATCTCGCGCATGTTCTGCAGGGGGCAGTCGATCGAGTTGAGGTCGCGCAAGAACTCCTCGCCGTCGTATCGGACCAGTTGGTCGGCGAGGAACTCCTCGGCGACCCGCACCGCCAGCCGCTCCCAGGTGTCGTCGGTGGCGGGGAGCGCCCCGCTCCGGGCCAGCTGGTCGCGCAGCAGCGCCTCCTCGGCGGCGGCGCCCGCCGGCGAGAAGTCGTTCCAGAGATGGTCGTGACCGGGGACCCCGATCAGGGTCCCGACGATGGGGATCAGCTCGACGATCTCGTCGACCATCCGGCTGCTCAGTTCATAGATCTCGTGCACCACGGCCGGCTCCTGCTCGTGACAACTGGGGCGACGATAGCGAGGGCGCCATGCCGGTAGGCTCCCCGGCCCATGCATCCACGGCGCGAAGCCCTGCTCGCCGGCGCCGCCGACATCGCTCCGATCCTCATCGGGGTGTTCCCGTTCGGGGTGATCGCCGGAGTGGCCGCAGTCGAAGCCGGCCTGCGGACCCTGCAGGCGCTGGCGGTCTCCCCGATCGTGTTCGCCGGGGCGGCGCAGCTGGCATCGATCGATCTGATCGGGCACGACGCCGCCCCCGTCGTCATCGTGCTCACCGCCCTGGTGATCAACTCCCGCATGGCGATGTACAGCGCGGCGCTCGCCCCGGAACTGCCCGGCCTCGGCCGGTGGCGGACCATCGTGGGCGCCTACCTGCTCACCGACCAGGCCTTCGCGGTCAGCATCGTCCGCTTCGCCGAGAAGAACGAGGGCGTCGACCTCAAGTTCGCCTATTACTTCGGGGCGGCGATCTCCCTGTGGACCGTGTGGCAGATCTCCACGGTGATCGGGGTGGTGGTGGGCCGGGGGGTGCCCGAAGAGTGGTCGCTCGATTTCGCCATCCCTCTGGTGTTCATCGCCCTGGTGTTCCCGGCGGTCAAGGATCGGGGCACCCGGGTGGCGGCGGTGGTGGCGGCGGTCGCCGCCTCGTCGTTCACCGGCCTCCCCCTCCACCTGGGACTGCTCGCCGCGGCGGCGCTGGGAATCACCGCCGGGGTGGTGGCGGAGCGGGGCCGATGACCACCTTCTCGCCGGGGGCGATCTGGGTGATCGTGATCACCATCGGGGTCGGCACGTTCCTCATCCGGGTGTCGTTCCTCGCCCTCCTGGGACGGGTGGAACGGATCCCCGACTGGGGAACCCGGATCCTCCGGCTGATCCCCGCCGCGGTGCTCGCCGCCATTGCCGCCCCGGCCCTCACCCACGCCACCGGTTCGTTCGATCTGGGAACGGTGCGTTTCGCCGCCGGGGCGGCCGCCGCCCTGGTGGCGTGGCGGACCAGGAACGTGATCGCCACGCTGGCGGTGGGAATGGGGACCCTGTGGATCCTCCAGGCGCTGGTGTGATCGGCTGAGCCGGAGCTTGGGGTCCCGACTCCCCAGCCGAGACTCCCTGAGGGGTCGCAGCCCACCGTCCTGCTGAACACTCTGTGCGTCCCTGTTGACCATACTCTGACACTCCTCCTGCACCTCCGCAGCCACGCGGAGTATTGCGGATCGCTCTCAGTAGTCGGTCGGTACCGACCTCGTGGGCCAACGCGGGGGTCGGAACGCCTGACTGCCACCGTCTCAGCGCGGTTCATCGTCGATCTCACCGTCGCCGCCCCGGCGGGCACGGTCTCGGTGGTGGTGCCGACCCGCAACCGGGCCGAGAACGTACTCCCCCTGGGGCAGCGGGTGATCGTCTCGCCCACCGACCGCCTCGAGGAGATCATCTTCGTGTATGACAGCACCGACGCGACGTGGTCACCACGCTGATGGTGCCGATCGATCCAACGGGATCGCCCCCGACCAGCGGCGTGGCACTGCGGCCGGTGTCGTGGGTCGAAGCATCGGCGGCCGTCAGGTCGCTCATCGATGGCGACGCCGACCGCCCCTGGGACTGGTTACTCGAGGACTGAAATCCGGGCGACGCGATCGCCTCGCAGGTCACTGGTCACCGAGACAATCGGTTACATCGGCCCGCTAGCGTGGCCCCTCCATGGCCGAGTCACTGGTATCTGCGCGCAACCTCTCCAAGAAGTTCGGCGACCTGGTGGCGGTCGACGACATCGATTTCGACGTCCACCGTGGCGAGGTGTTCGGTTTCCTCGGACCCAACGGGGCGGGCAAATCGTCGACCATGCGGATGATCGGAGCGGTCTCCCCGATCAGCGGCGGGACCCTGAGCGTCCTCGGGATGGACCCGGCAACCCAGGGGCCGCTGATCCGCGCCCGGCTCGGGGTGGTGCCCCAGGACAACAACCTCGACGAGGAGCTCACCGTCTACGAGAACCTCCTCATCTACGGGCGGTACTACGGGCTCTCCCGCAAGGTGATCAACGAGCGCATCGACGAGTTGCTCCGCTTCGCCCAGCTCGACGAGCGGCGCAAGAGCCGGGTGGAGCCGCTGTCGGGGGGCATGAAACGCCGCCTCACCATCGCCCGCGGGCTGATCAACACCCCGGAGATGCTCATCCTCGACGAGCCGACCACCGGTCTCGACCCGCAGGCCCGCCACCTCCTCTGGGACCGGCTCTACCGGCTCAAGCAGGAAGGGGTGACCCTGATCATCACCACCCACTACATGGACGAGGCGGAGCAACTGTGTGACCGCCTGGTGATCATGGACAAGGGGAAGATCGTGGCCGCGGGCTCGCCCCGCGCCCTGATCGAACAACACTCCTCGAAGGAAGTGCTCGAGCTGCGCTTCCCGGTGGGCACCCAGGAGGAGCACGCCGGACCGCTGCAGGCGATGGCGACCCGCACCGAGATCCTCCCCGACCGGGTGCTGCTCTACACCGACGACGCCGACCGGGTCGCCGACGAAGTCCATCGGCGGGGCATCGTTCCCGAATCGACAGTGAGCCGACGCGCCACCCTGGAAGACGTGTTCCTCCATCTCACCGGCCGGACCCTGGTGGACTGATGACACTGGCCTTCCCGGCGCGGGTCCTCGAAGCCAACGCCCGGGTGTACCGCCGCACCTACCGGGGGAGCCTGGTCTCCACGTTCGTCAACCCGGTGCTGTACCTGCTGGCGATGGGGGTCGGTCTCGGCAAGCTGGTCGACGCCGGTACCGGCAGCTCCACCCTCACCCTCCCCTACCTGACCTTCCTCGCCCCCGGCCTGCTGGCGGCGACCGCGATGACCACCGCGGCGGGCGACTCCTCGTTCCCGGTGATGGCCGGGATCAAATGGCGCAAGACATTCGACGCGGTGCTGGCGACACCCCTTGGAGTGCGCGACCTGGTGGGTGGCCACCTCGGGTGGATCGCCATCCGGCTGACCTTCGTGACCTTCGTCTACTCGATGGTGATGACGATCTTCGGGGCGACCACCATCGTCGAGGGCCTGGCCGCGGTGCCCCCGGCGGTGCTCACCGGCATGGCGTTCGCCGCCCTGGTCACCGCCTACACGGCCAAGATCAAGGACGAGCAGTGGCTGTCCAACATGTTCCGGTTCGGGATCACACCGCTGTTCCTGTTCTCCGGCACGTTCTTCCCGATCACCCAGCTCCCCGGCTGGCTGCAGCCGGTGGCCTACGCCACCCCGCTGTGGCACGGGGTGTCGCTGTGCCGGGGCCTGGCGCTGCGAACCGGATTCATCGTGGACCCATGGGTCAGCGTCGGCTACCTCGCCGCGCTGACGGTGCTGGGGGCGATCCTGTCCACCCGGCAGCTGACGAAACGGCTGGTGAAATGACCGCCTCCTCGGCGACCCTCACCTCCCGGGTGATCCCCCCGTTCGTGCCGGGGAGCGCGCTGCGCATGCTGGAACGCTCCTACCTGGTGTACCGGAGGATCTGGCTGCTGATCTTCTCCGGGTTCTTCGAGCCGGTGTTCTACTTGTTCTCGATCGGCATCGGCATCGGCAAGTTGGTGGGAGACGTCACTGTCGACGGGAAGGCGATCGAGTACGCAGCGTTCGTGGCCCCGGCGCTGCTCGGAGCCTCGGCGATGAACGGGGCGATCTACGAGTCCACGTTCAACATCTTCTTCAAGCTGCGCTACGGCAAGGTGTACGACGCCATCCTCGCCACCCCGATGCAGCCCCGCCACATCGCCATCGGGGAGATCGCCTGGTCACTGGGACGGGGACTGCTGTACGCCACCGCCTTCCTGGTGGTGATCACCGCCTTCGGGTACGTCCACTCGGCATGGGCGATCATGGCGATCCCCGCCGCGGTGCTCATCGGGTTCGCCTTTGCCGCGGTGGGCATGGCGACGACCACCTTCATGAAGTCATGGCAGGACTTCGACCTGATCAATATGGTCACCCTGCCGCTCTTCCTGTTCTCGGGGACCTTCTACCCGCTGAACGTGTACCCCCACGCCTTCCAGGTGATCACCCGCTTCTCCCCGCTGTATCACGGGGTCGAGTTGATCAGGGCGCTCACCCTGGGGTCGTTCGATTGGAGCATCGCCGGGCACATCACCTTCCTGGCGGTGATGGGGATGATCGGCGTCGCCATCACCGCCAAGCGCCTGAACAAACTGCTGCTCAAGTAGAGCGGGTCACCGCGACGATCGATTCGGCGTCAGCCGGCGCTGTGCAGCTGGTGGTAGGTGGTCTCCATCGCCGCGCCCGCCCCGGCAGGAAGCGTGGGAACGATCACCGTCTCCACCCAGTTGCGGTGGGCGGCTTCGCTCTCCCAGATCTCGAATACCTGCCACCCGCCATCGACCGGTCCGGCGGCGTGGAAGCCCCCGAATCCAGGAAACGAGGCGATCTTGTCGACGAGCCCCATGCCGGCGTTCATGCCGTCGTAGTCCGCCGCCGACATTCCCGGAACCTTCGCCTGCATGAGCACTGCCATCAAATCCCCCTCGCTGGTTGGACGGCGACTGTAGGTCAGCCGGTGACGGTAACCGTGCCGGTCATGAACGGGTGGATGTTGCAGTGGTAGGCGAAGGTCCCGGCGGTGGTGAAAGCAAACGAGAAGTTCGCCCCTCCCGCCAGGCCGGCACCCCACACCCCGCCGTCCGAGGTGGTGGTGTGGCTGAAGCCATCGCTGTTGTGCCAGGTCACCGTCGTCCCCTTGGCCACCGTGACACTCCCGGGGAGGAAGGCCGATCCGGAGATGTCGACTGCAACCGTGGCGGGCGCCGTGGTCGTGGTGGCGGCGGTGGTCGTG
>MELR01000008.1:94681-96347 GCA_001767695.1 Actinobacteria bacterium RBG_16_68_21 | reverse complement strand
CCGCCGCACCGGTCGTCGTCGTGTTTGCTCCCGTCGTCGATGTCGCCACCGCGGTGGTTGGTGCCGCCGCAGCAGTGGTGGCCGTGGTGTCGTCGCCACAAGCCCCCATGAGCAGCGCAAGCGCCGCAAGCCCGACCATCCAACGGACTCGTCGATTCATGATTCCTCCTCATCCCATGTGCTCCACAACACCCAGGTCGCCGACGGCGCCGGGTCTCCATCTGCCGGTTCCAGGGTCACCAACACGTTGGGGTATTCCCGGCGCGACACACCCACCATCAGCTGGACGCTCGCCGGATCGGCGAACGTTCCCGCGGAGAATGCCTCGTGGCCCGACATGAACCACAGCTCGTAGGTCTGTCCCGGCGCAGCCGGGGGGAGACCAGACGTCTCGAGAACGAGCCGACTGCCGCCGTCGACATTCCACCCGGCGACCGTGCCCGAGGCGGCGGGCGCGGACTCGGCTCCGGCGAGGGGCACCGTCCAATCGGCGGGTTCCCCGCCTACCACCACGACCGCGAACAGGCCGACCGCGGCTACCAGCGCGGCGGCGGCCACCAGGGACCATCTCCCACGGTGGGGGGCGCGGAGCGCGGGACCGCGAGAGCCCGGGGCGCGGGTTACCAGGCCGTCGACGGAGCCGGAGGGATCCTCCCAGATCGCGGCCTCCCCCAGGATTCGGCGCAGGCGCTCCAGCTCCGGACGGATAATCCGGCAATCGGGGCAGCCCGCCATGTGATCGTCGTACCGGGTGCCGGTTTCCCCGGCGAGCACGGCGGCGCGGACATCGTCGCAGATCATGCGGATGCCTCCTCCAGGTGGGCCAGCATCTCGGCCAGACGGCGGTGGGCGCGGTGGGACCGAGACTTCACTGTTCCGATCGGTAGGGTCAGGAAGTCGGCGACTTCGCGGTGGCTCATGCCGAGAAAGTGGACGGCGCGGACCACCGCCTGCTCCTCGGCGGACAACCGGTCGAGGCAGAGACGGATCTCCCAAGCCTCCCAGGTCGTCTCGAAGGTTTCGGGAAGCACCGCCATCTCCGGATGCTCCTCCGAGGCGCCGTGGCGGCGCTCTCTGCGGTACAGGTCGATGGCCGCGCGTCGGGCGATTGCGTACAGCCACGGGGCGGGATCTCGATCAGGGTCATAGCGCGAGCAGCTCTGCCAGGCCTTGAGGAACGTCGCCTGCACCGCTTCTTCGGCGAGTCCCCGATCGCCCAGGGCGCGGAAGGCGACGACGAAGACGGCGCGCCCGAACTCCTCGTAGAACGCCCGCACCGCATCGGGATCACCGGCGCGGAATCGCCGGCGCATTCTCCCCGAGATCATCGGCTCCCTTGCCCCTCTCGTGTTCCGGGCACAGTACGCAGCCTGGGACGATTCGGTTCTTGGGACCGGCGAGCGCCCGGGCGGCGACGCCTCAACCCGCGGTGGCAGCACTCAAGCGGCCTCGCACCACAGCGTGAACCCGCCGGGAAGGCAGGTTCACGAAGTGGAGGTGCGGGGAGTCGAACCTTCTCCGCGATGCCAAGCGCCCTGGACGGACCCGTCCCTGGCGGCAGGAACGAGCCGCGGGGCATGGATAACGGTCCGAACCGAGATGCCATTCCCCACCGAAGAGGTGGGGAATGGCTGTGCAGGTCAGCGTCGTGGAGGTGCGGGGAGTC
>MELR01000008.1:94432-94594 GCA_001767695.1 Actinobacteria bacterium RBG_16_68_21 | reverse complement strand
GAGGACGGCCTCACCGCCCGGAACGAAGAATCGCCCCCGGGAAGGGGGCGATTCGAGTGGAGGTGCGGGGAGTCGAACCCCGGTCCTGTGTGATTTCGGTGCCGGCATCTCCGAGCGCATCCGACAGATTGTTTCGGAGCGGCGGACCCTGTCGGCAGGCGG
>MELR01000008.1:72130-94363 GCA_001767695.1 Actinobacteria bacterium RBG_16_68_21 | reverse complement strand
GGCACCCCGGCGGGAGCATCCCCCATTGCGTCGCCCGGATCCGGCGAGGGGGGAGCCCTCCGGTCGGACGGGCAGCCTTAGTTAGGCGGCCAGTGCGAAGTTGTCTTCGGCACGTATTTGGTTCCCGGTTCTTTAACGAGGACTCCGGGGACCTCGGCTCGCTTCCGGCGCCTCGATCCTCACAGTCGAAGCCACGTCACCCCCGTGGGCGCGCAGGGCGCGTTCAGAGAGTACAACGGATCGCGGACGGAAGTGATTCCAGGAGTCGCACCCGCTCCCCGCTACCGGCACCCGCAAGAGGGGACTGTCGCCCGTCGCCGGTCGCCCGTCGCCCGTCGCCCGCAAGAGGGTTGCGCTTCTCCTCCCCCTTGAGCGGGGAGAGCAAGAAGCAGCCCGATTGACAACACCGATCGACCCCGCCATGATCCGCCGCCCATGAAGGCACGCACCCTCCTCGTCGCCACCCGCTTCGGGTTCGCCTTCTCCTTTGGCGCGTAAGCGCCAATACTTCCCTCCCCCCGCCCCTTCTCCCGTTCTGCCGAGCCTCCCGCGCGCCGCAAGGAGTGCACATGACCTTCACATCCCACGACGATCTCGAATCCATCCGCCAGGGAATCGACAAGGTCGACACCGCCATCCTCGAACTGCTGGCGCAGCGACGCTCCTTCAGCCTGCGCGCCGCCCGACTCAAGGGCGCCGCCGACGCCCCATCGCGGGACCTGCTGCGCGAAGGGGATCTCATCGCCGATCGAATCACCGATGCCCTCAGATACGGAATCGATGCCAGCCTGGTCAACACCGTCTGGCGGGAGATCATCGACGACTCGGTGCGAGTGCAACGCCAGCACCTCGGGCGCACGGAGATCGACCGGCGGACACTGACGATCGCTATCCAGGGAATCGAGGGTTCCTACAGCTGGCTGGCGAGCCGCCACTTCTTCGCCGCCCGGGGAATCACCGAGCCGATCTTCGTCACATCCGCAACCTTCGCCGACGCGTTCGCCGCGGTGAGTGCCGGCCGGGCCGACGTCGGGATGCTTCCCATCGAGAACACCACCGCCGGAGCGATCTCCGAGGTGTACGACCTCCTCCTGGAGAGCGAGCTGCATGTGATCGGAGACACCCGCTACCGGGTGCGGCACTGTCTGCTCGGGATTCCCGGAGCGACTGTGGGCGGACTGCGAAGGATCTACGCCCATCCCCAGGCGGCCGCCCAGTGCTCCGACTACCTGTCTCGTCTCGATGACTGTGAGGTGATCGTCTTCGGCGACACCGCGCTCTCCGGCCGGGAGATCGCCAGGGTGGGCGATCCCACGGTCGGGGCTATCGCCAGCGAGGAGGCCGCCGGGTTGTTCGGCCTCGAGGTGCTCGACGCCGCGGTCGCCAACCGCGACCACAACTACACCCGCTTCATCGCGGTCTCCCCGATGCCCGCTGCCATTCCCGCTGGTGTTCCCGCCAAGACGTCGATCGTGATCGCGGTGGGCAACCATCCCGGGGCGCTGGTCGACGCCCTGGCGGTGTTCACCGCCGCCGACGTCAACCTGATCAAGCTCGAGTCGCGGCCGATCCCCGACACGCCCAGCGACGAGCTCTTCTACCTGGATTTCGAAGGGGCTGTCGACGATCCAGCGGTGGCGGCGATGCTCGACACCCTCACCAGCCACGTCCACTTCCTCAAGGTGCTCGGGTCGTACCCGTCGCGCGATCTGCGGCCCCGCCCTGCCCCCGCCGCTTCTGCACGGTCGCTTCGCCACGCCGCTTCCGTGGACCAACCGGCCTCTCCGGCCGCCGCCGTCGGCTACCGGCTGGGGAGCCGTACCCACAAGGGCAACAACACCGTGATCGAGGTCGGCAGCATTCGCCTCGGCGAGGACCCGCTGGTGGTGATCGCCGGTCCGTGCGCGGTCGAAACGTGGGATCAGATCATGGCGGCGGCACGCGCCGTCAAGGAGGGCGGCGGGCGCCTCCTTCGGGGCGGGTGCTTCAAGCCGCGCACCTCCCCCTACAGCTTCCAGGGCCTCGGCTTCGAGGGATTGGAGATGCTCGCCGAGGCAGGGAAGGCGTTCGGCCTCCCCATCGTCACCGAGGTGACCTCCCCGGAGGACGTCCCGGGGGTGGCCGCCAGGGCCGACGTGCTGCAGATCGGCACCCGCAACATGCAGAACTTCTCCCTGCTTTCCGCGGTGGGGCGTTCACATCGGCCGGTGATGCTCAAGCGGGGAATGAGCTCGTCGCTCGACGAGTGGCTGCAGGCGGCGGAGTACATCCTCGCCGAGGGCAACCAGCAGGTCTTCCTGTGCGAGCGCGGCATCAGGACGTTCGAGACCTCGACCCGCAATACCCTCGACCTGAGCGCGGTTCCGGTGCTCATGCAACGCACCCACCTGCCGGTGATCGTCGACCCCTCTCACGCCGCCGGCGAGCGCTCGTTGGTGGGACCGCTGGCGCGGGCCGCGGCGGCGATCGGGGCACACGGGATCATGGTGGAGATCCACCCTGATCCCGACAACGCCCTCAGCGACGGGCCGCAGTCACTGGAACTCGATCAGTTCGCCCAGTTGATGACCAGCCTGGGGATCGGCCCGGCGGGTTAGGCGGGGCTACGCCCCCGGAGCCCTCCAACCGCTCTTCTTCTCGCGGGCGCGATCGATCTCCTCGGGGGTGAGCAGCACCGTGGTGGAGACGGTCAACCGACCCGAGGCCGAGGTCTCCAGGGCGAGCGCGGCGGCGGTCTCGTTGTCGGGCAGGTCGGCGATCACAATGACGTCCTCGTCACCGAAGGCGAAGTAGAACGCCTCCACCTTGCCGCCGAGCTTCTCGACCGCCCCGGTGATCACCTTGCGCCGGGCGGTCCCACCCTCGGCGATGATCCCCGCCACTCCTTCATCGTTCAACGCGGCGCGGAACATGTACTTGGGCATTGCGGTCCCCCTCTCATTGGTCGTTGAGAACGCGGCATGGTGGCACAGGTCGGCGGGCTAGTAAGACGATGTCGCGTCGATGCCCTCTCCCGCTCAGTCCTCACTCTCCCCCAGGTGTACCCGGGGAGGGGGGCCTGTCTCTAAGACCGAACGCGTTCCGGTTTCTTCTACCCGAGCCCAGCGAGGGGGAGGAGAAGACGCGAATAGCGGATAGCGGATGGCGGACAGCGTCTTCAGTCGATGCTCTTGTGGCGGATCGCCCGCTGCATCTCCCTGTCGGCCTGGCGGCGCTTGAGGGTCTCCCGCTTGTCATACTTCGACTTGCCCTTGCCGAGACCGAGTTCGACCTTCGCCTTGCCGTCCTTGAAATAGAGCTTGATGGGGATGAGGGTCAGGCCCCGCTCGGCGAGCTTGGCGCCGATCTTGTCGATCTCCAACCGGTGCAGCAGCAGCTTGCGATCCCGCTCCGGGTCGTGCCCCCCGTCCGGCGCGAACTCGTAGGGGGAGATCCGCAGACCGTGGAGCCACAGCTCGCCCTTGGTGACGGCGGCATAGGAGTCCTTGAGGTCCGCCCTCCCATTGCGCAGGCTCTTGACCTCCGACCCGAGGAGAACGATGCCGGCCTCGACGGTCTCGACGATCTCGAAGTCGAAGCGGGCCCGGCGATTGGTGGCGATGGTCTTGGTGGACATGGCGAGACGTCAGTCTCGCAGGAAGCCCCACATGCCGAAGGCGCTACCCAGCAGACCCGTCCCGGCGCCGAACCCGAGCACGAGCAACGCCTGACGGAAGAGGAAGCTCTCCGGCACGTCGAGGACCCCGGTGGTGGCGGCGGTGGAGAACAACTCGGCGATCGACCCTGCGACCGCCCACACCAGCGCCACCGCCAGCGCCGCCCCGATCACGCCTTCGATCAGCCCCTCGAGCAAGAAGGGGATGCGGACAAACCAGTTGCCCGCTCCGACCAGCTTCATGATCCCGATCTCGTCGCGGCGGGCGAAGATGGCGATGCGGATGGTGTTGGCGATCAGCACCACCGCCGCGGCACCGAGGACGATGACGATCCACGCGGCGAATGTCCGTAACCGCGCCGATCGGGAGACCAGCGCATCGATCGCCTCATCGGCTGCCGACACCTCCCGGATCCCGGGTATGACCACCAGGCGATCGGTTATCGCCGAGTACTCCGCCGCCTCGTTGGGGGCGATTCGCAGCGACGCGGGGAGCACCGAGGGATCCTCCTCGACGACGTCGATCAGCGCCTGCTGGTCCTTGAAGAGGTCGCGGAACTCGTCGAGCGCCTCCGACTTGGAGAAGTACACGACGCTCGACACCTCGTCCCAGCCCGAGATCTCGGTCTGCAGGGCGGTGATCTCGTCGAGACTGAGATCGTCGCCGAGAAAGGCGATCACCCGGACGTTGTCGTCCCAGCGGCCGATGTCCTGATCGATCGACCAGCGCACGACGATCGTCCCGAACACCAGGGTCAGCATCACGAGGACTGCCACCACCGCGGCGAAGACCACGAGCACGTTCCGCCTCAGGTTGGAGAGCGCCTGTTCGAAGAGGTATTGGAAGCGCACCGTCAGCCCTCGATCGTCTCGAACTCGCCCGTGGGCGGAGTGCCCTGCTCGTAGGCGCCCCGGGACTGGTCGCGCACGACCCGTCCCCGCTCGAGGGCGACCACCCGCCGCCGCATGGCGTCCACGATGGCGTGGTCGTGGGTCGCCATCACCACAGTTGTCCCGGTGCGATTGATTCGATCGAGGAGACGCATGATTCCGATCGAGGTGGCCGGGTCGAGGTTTCCGGTGGGCTCGTCGGCGAGCAGGATCAGCGGGCGGTTGACGAACGCCCGGGCGATCGACACCCGCTGCTGCTCACCACCCGACAGCTGATTGGGCAGCCGATCCGCCTTGGCGGCCAGGCCGACCAGCTTGAGGACCTGGGGCACCTGGGCGCGGATCACGTGCTTGGGCCGTCCGATCACCTCGAGGGCGAAGGCGACATTCTCGTGAACGGTCTTGTTGGGCAGCAGCTTGAAGTCCTGGAACACGGTGCCGATCGAGCGGCGGAGTAACGGCACCTTCCAGCCGGGCATCGAGGTGATCTCCTTGCCCGCCACCCAGATCACCCCGTCGGACGGCAGCTCCTGGCGCAGCATGAGACGAATCAGGGTCGACTTGCCCGATCCCGATGGCCCGACGAGGAAGACGAACTCCCCCTTGGAGATGTCGAGGGTGACGTCGCGCACGGCGACGCTTCCGCCGTCGTATACCTTGGCAACGTCCTGTAGCCGGATCATCGAAGCCTCTCGGAGCGTGCGTTGCGGCTCTGCGGCCGGCGCCCCACCCCACCCTGCGACGCTCGACCGAGGTTAGCCGGGGCCTGGAATTGGGAGAGGCAATCCGCGGCCCGCTGCCGGCTGCCCGCTTCCCGCTCAAGACCAGCGTGAAGCCGTATCTTGCGGGTAGCCGGTCGCTCGTAGCCCGCAGCCTCCTACTTCTCCATCGCGGCCCGGCGCCATTGCAGGTAGGCGTCGACAAATGGATCCAACTCACCGTCGAGGACGCCGGTGACGTTGCCCACCTCGGTGTCGGTGCGCAGGTCCTTGGCCATCTGATAGGGCTGGAGCACGTAGGAGCGAATCTGCCGCCCCCAGGCCGCCTCCCCCTGCTCTCCGCGGATCTCGGCGACCTGCTCCAGCTGCTGGCGCCTCGCCCTGTCGGCGAGATGGGAGGCGAGCAGCGCCATGGCCTTGTTGCGATTCTGTAGCTGGGAGCGCTCCGCCTGGCAGGCGACGACGATCCCGGTGGGAATGTGGGTGATGCGCACCGCCGAGTCGGTCTTGTTGATGTGCTGGCCGCCGGCACCCGAAGCCCGGAAGGTGTCGATGCGGAGATCCTCGGGATCGATCTCGACGTCGGCCACGGCGACCTCGGGGATGACATCCACTCCGGCGAAGGACGTGTGGCGGCGCGAGGCGGAGTCGAACGGGCTGATGCGCACCAGTCGATGCACCCCCCGCTCCCCTTCGAGCGTCCCGTAGGCATGGTCGCCGCGGACGGTGATGGTGGCGGAGCGGATCCCCGCCTCCTCGGCCTCGGATACCTCGTCCACCTCGAATTCGTATCCGTGCCGCTCGAGGAAACGCAGGTACATGCGGAGCAGCATTTCGGCCCAGTCGGACGCATCCACTCCCCCGGCACCGGCGTGGACGCTGAGGATCGCCGCCTCGTCGTCGTACTCGCCGAAGAACAGCGTCACGCGCTCGAGTGCCGACAACTCCTTCTCGAGGTTGTCGAGCTCCGCAGCAGCCTCGCGGGCGGTGCCGGTGTCGTTCTCCTCCTCGGCCATGCCCAGCAGGGTTTCGGCGTCGTCGATGGCGGCGGCGATGCGGTCGACCTGACCGACGACGCCCTCATACCGGGCCAGGGTGCGGGTGACCTCGAGGGCCCGCGCCTGGTCGTCCCAGAGACCCGGGGCGGCGGCCCGCTCCCTCAGCTTCTCGAGCGCGGCGCGTTTGGCATCGACGTCAAAGGAACCTCCGGGCGTCGTCGAGGCGGGCCCGCAGCGAGGCGATGGCGGCGCGAGGGGCGTCGTGCATAGGGAAGCGCAGGTTACCTGGTACCGGTTACCCGGCTACCGGCTACCGGCTACCGGCTACCGGCTACCGGCTACCGGCTACCGGCAAGATACGTCTCGACACGGGTTCTAAGCGGGCAACGGGCAACGGGCAACGGGCAGCCGGGAGCTGCCGCTACGCGGCTGCTCCGTGGCACCTCTTGTACTTCTTGCCGCTGCCGCACGGACAGGGCTCGTTGCGGCCCACCTTCTCGCCGGCGTCGGCCTGGCGCTTGAGGGCGGCTCCTCCGGTGCCCTGGAGCACCACCACCGGGTCGGGCCGGCTCTGCTGCTGGACCACCTGCGCGTGGAACAGGTACTTGACGGCGTCTTCCTTGATCCCCGTCACCATGTCGGAGAACATGTCGAATCCCTCGCGCTGATACTCGACCAACGGATCGCGTTGACCCATCGCCCGCAATCCGACACCGGACCTGAGGTAATCCATCTCGGCAAGGTGCTCCCGCCACTTGTTGTCGACGATGGAGAGCACCACCGTCCGTTCGAGTCGTCGCAGCAACTCCGGCCCGAGTTCCTCGGCCCGGCGCCCGTAATTCGCCTGGGCGTCCTCGCTGATCCGATCGATGACCTCACTCGGGTCGTGGAGTCCGGCGACCACATCCTGGGGTGACAACGTCGTCGGATACACCGCGAGGATCCGCCGATACAGCTCCTCGAGATCCCAGTCGCTGGGAGCGTGGTCCTCGTCGACGGCCCGGGATATCGCGTCGTCGACCACCTCGTCGATCCACTCCCGCACCAGGTCCTCGGTGTTCTCCCCGGAGAGCACCCGCTGACGCCACTCATAGATGACCTCGCGCTGGCGGTTCATCACCTCGTCGTACTTGAGGACGTTCTTGCGGATCTCGAAGTTCTGTGACTCGACCTGCCGCTGGGCCCGCTCGATGGCGCTGGTGACCATCTTTGCTTCGATGGGCACGTCGTCGGGGATCTTGAGACGCTGCATGATCGACTGCACCCGATCGGTGGCGAAGCGCCGCATCAGGTCGTCCTCGAGCGACAGGTAGAAGCGCGACTCGCCCGGATCGCCCTGACGCCCCGACCGGCCCCGCAGCTGGTTGTCGATGCGGCGCGACTCATGGCGCTCGGTGCCCAGCACATAGAGGCCGCCCAGCTCGACCACCTTGCGACCCTCGGCGGTGGTCTCGGCCACCAGCGCCTCATACACCGCGCGGTGCCCCGTCTCATACTCCGGCGCATCCGGCTCGATGCCCCGCTTGCGCATCTCGAGCTTGGCCAGCTCCTCCGGGTTCCCGCCGAGGCGGATGTCCACGCCCCGGCCGGCCATGTTGGTGGCCACGGTCACGGACTTGAGCCTGCCCGCCTGGGCGATGATCACCGCCTCGCGCTCGTGCTGCTTGGCGTTGAGCACGTCGTGCGGGATCCCTCGCTTGGCGAGGACGCCGGAGAGACGCTCCGACGTGTCGATGGACACGGTGCCCACCAGCACCGGCTGGCCCTTGGCATAGCGCTCGACGATATCCTCGGTCAGGGCGTCGAACTTGGCGTCCTCGGTCATGTACACCAGATCGGCCTGGTCCATCCGCGCCACCGGCACGTTGGGCGGGATCTCGACGACCTCGAGTTTGTAGATCTCCATGAACTCGCTGGCCTCGGTGGCCGCGGTTCCCGTCATGCCGGCAAGCTTGTCGTAGAGCCGGAAGTAGTTCTGCAGGGTGATGGTGGCGAGGGTCTGGTTCTCCTCTTTGATCCGCACCCCCTCCTTGGCCTCGATCGCCTGGTGCATCCCCTCGCTGTAGCGCCGCCCCTCGAGGATCCGTCCGGTGAACTCGTCGACGATCTTCACCTCACCGTTGGTGATGACGTAGTCGACGTCGCGGTGGTACAGGGTCTTCGCCTTGAGGGCGACGTCGAGGTGATGGATGAAGTCGACGTTGGTGTGGTCGTACATGTTCTCGACGCCGAGGAACTTCTCGACCTGGGTCACACCCTCCTCGGTGGTGATCACCTGGCGCTTGGCCTCGTCCACCTCGTAGTGCTGGTCACGCTTGAGCCGCTCGGCGATTCGGGCGAAGTCGCGATACCACTTGGCGGTCTCCCCGACGCGGCCGCTGATGATGAGCGGGGTCCGCGCCTCGTCGATCAGGATCGAGTCGACCTCGTCCACGATCGCGTAGTTGTGACCGCGCTGCACCATGTAGCGCGGGTCCATGGCCATGTTGTCCCGCAGGTAGTCGAAGCCGAATTCGTTGTTCGTGCCGTAGGTCACGTCGGCCGCGTAGGCGGGTCGCCGCTCCTCGGGAAGCATGTCGGCCTGGATGAGCCCGACCGTGAGCGCCAGGAAGCGGTGCACCCCGCCCATCCACTCGGCGTCGCGCTTGGCGAGATAGTCGTTGGGCGTCACCACGTGCACGCCTTTGCCCTCGAGGGCGTTGAGGTACACGGGCATCGTGGACACGAGCGTCTTGCCTTCGCCGGTCTTCATCTCGGCGATGGAGTGGCGATGCAACGCACCCGCACCGATCACCTGGACATCGAAGTGGCGCTGGCGGAGGACACGCCGCGCCGCCTCGCGCACCACGGCATAGGCTTCCGCTTCGAGGTCGTCGAGGGTGGCGCCGTCGGCGAGGCGCGCCCGGAATGCCTCGGTCTTGGCTCTGAGTTCGGCGTCCGAGAGCTTCTCGATGCTCGGCTCGAACGCGTTGACCTCCGCAGCCAGACGAGCGAGCAACTTGAGCTTCTTGCCCTCGCCCGCGTTGAGGAGTTTCTTCAGCAAGGGCATGGCCGAGACATCTTATCGGTAGGGGGAACAAGCGGAACAGACCCCTGGACAGGGTGCGTCGAAGGACCCGGCGCTCGGTTCGCCTGCCCTAACGCCGGGCGTGCTCTTCCTGTTCCACCAACTCGAGGAGCGACCCCGGGTCGATTCCCGCCTCGTCGGGGAGCAGCTGAGCAGCCACGTCGCCGGCGCCGACCACGATCCGTCGCGGCTGCGCCGGCGACCCGCCGTCCGCCTCGCGGACGACGACCGCGGCGACCGCTTCGTCCTCGCCGGGAACGACCATGGCCACCTCGCCACCGGGGAGGCGGAGAAGTGAACCCGGGGGGTAGTGGCCCATCATCTCGATGAACAGCCTGAGCAGATCGGGATCGTGGATGGTCCCGGCTCCCTCGAGGAGCACCCGGAGGGCCTCGTTGGGGGTTCGCGCCGGGCGGTAGGGACGATGCGAGGTGATGGCGTCGTAGGCGTCGATGATCGCCACCAGGCGGCTGAACAGCGCCGGGTGGCGGCCCTCGAGCGACGGGTATCCCCCGCCGTCCATCCTCACGTGGTGCTCCAATGCCACGGCGGCGGCGAGCTCCTGACCGGGGCCGGATGCGGCCATGATCGCCAGCGCGCCCTCCTGGGGATGGAGCCGGACCTGTGCCCAGTCCTCGTTGCTGAGCCGCCCGTCGCGTTGCAGGGCGGCTTCGTCGACGACGACGCGGCCGACGTCGTGGAGCAGGGCGCTCAGACCGAGCAATCGCGTCTGATCGGTGCTCAGTCCGATGAATCGGCCGAGGGCCATCGACAGAAGGCACACGTTCACCGAGTGGTAGTAGGTGATCTCGTCGTGGTTGTGAACGGTGGCCATGATCAGCGAGGATCCGGGATCGCCGCCGCTTCCGGCGATGAAGCCGTCGACCACCGAGAGCACCTCTCCCAATTGCAGCGTTCGCGTGTCGCGGACGCCGCGCAGGGCGTCGAGGGAGTCGCCGTAGCTCTTGCGCAAGCCGGACATCGGGCGCATGTCGAGATCGGAAACGGCCAGGGCACGGTCGTTGACCCGCACCGTTCCTTCGGCCGGAAGGTCCGACGACTTTCCCACCACCAGGGCAGCGAGATCCGCGAGATCGCGACGGGTGGCTCCGCTGAGAATCGTGACCGAGTCGATCTTGCGCCGATCCATCGCCTTGAGCAGGGAGTGGAACTCCGTCGAGGCGTGGGCCAGCATCTTCCGGTCGAGGTAGAAGGCGTCGCGAGCGACGCTGAGCACGACCTCCTCCGAACCGGCGGTGAGCATCTTTGCCGCGTCCACCAGGGCGGTGATGGCATCCTCGAGCAGCTGGTCGCTCACCCCGCTGCGGAGCATTCGCTGACCGACGTGGAACAGGGCTCTCAGGAAGTTGCGGCCGTTGAGTTCGCTCATGGCATCCGCTCCAGCGCAGCCTTGGCGGAATCGCGCACCGCCCGGGATGATCCGACCGCAAAGCGTTTGGTGACCAGCGACTCGAGGGCTTCGACCGCCTGGGGCGTCTTCCGCTCGGCGATCAGCTCTACCAGACGGCGAGCCTCGTCCAGGGTCGCCGGGCCATCCCCCAAGGCTCGCAAGACACCGGGAACGACCTCGTCGCTCGGCGAGGCGCGCAACAGCGAGACGGCAGCCTGGCGAACCCGTGGGCTGGCATCCCGGAGCGCGGCGACCGCGTAGTCGATCCCTTCGTCGCCCTTGAGCGCGACCAGGGCTCGCAGTACCTCGACCCGCACCCGATCGTCGGAGTGATCCATGACCGCTTCGAGCGCCGGGATCGCCGTGGCCCGGCCGGTCTTGCCGACTGCGGTGGCGATGTTGCGAACGATGAACCAGCGCGGGTCGCGCAGCCAGGTGGTCAGCAGACGGACATCAGACCGACCGGCCATTCCGAGATACTCGACGAGATGGCGTCGATTGACCACAGGCTCCTCGGCGATCATGCCGGCGACTAGATACTCGACCAGCGGCGACCCCCAGGCGGCCAGCAGTGGGGCGGCCGACGGCGGGTCCCCGGCGGCGGCGAGCTTGACGACGAGTTCTTGCATCAGGTCGTCGCGGGAGAGGTCCCGCATCCCTTCGGTGATGTGGACTGCGAAGTCTTGGGGGAAGACGGGTGACTCGGTGAGTGCCCGCATCCAGGTACCCGCCCCATAGAAGTCGCCCCGCCGGATCGCGGAGGCGACCTTGCCCGACCAAGCCCGGATGAGGCGGCGGAAGCGCTCCGGCCGGTTTTCGATTCGGAGCAGATCGCGCAGTACGCCAACGCCGGCGTGAACGTCGTCGCCGCGCCCGGGGAACTCGGCACGAACCCGCTCGAGGATGGCGACATCGCCGGAGCCGCCGGTGGCAACGGCGTCGAATACCGCGCGCACTCGTTCGTACTGCTGGCCCTGGAAATCGACGCCAGTACCCGGCGGGGTTTCGGAGCCGGCGGCGTCCATCACAGCTCGATCAAGCGCTCGCGAACCGCGTACAACACCGCCTCGTTCCGCGAGTGCAGACCAAGCTTGTCGAGGATGTTGCGCACGTGATTCTTCACGGTGTTCTCACTGATGAATAGCACGTGGCCGATCGCCTTTGATGTCATTCCCCTGGCCACGAACTGCAGCACCTCGAGCTCGCGACCGGTGAGACCGGGGCGCCTCGGGGCGGTGAAGTCCTGGTGCCTGAGCAGCTGGGAGAGCACATCGAGAAGCTTGCCGGTCATCAGGGGAGAGATGGCGGCCCCGCCGGCGGCGACCGAGTCGAGGGATCTGGCGAGCTCGTCGAAGGGTGCGTCCTTCACCAGGTATCCGCGCGCCCCTGCCTTGATGCACTCCAGCAGATCCTCCTCGGACTCGCTCCCGGTCAGCATGACGACCCGGGAATGGGGCGCCACCGCCCGCACCTTCTCGACCGCTTCGAGCCCCGACACCCCCGGCATCAGGATGTCGAGCACCACGAGTTCGGGTTGCAGGGTCTCCGCGGCGGAGACCGCCGCCTCGGCATCCTTGGCCTCGCCGATGACGTCGAACCCGGCGCGGGCCAGTGCCGCGGAGAGGCCGGTGCGGAAGAGATCGACGTCGTCGACTACGAGAACACTGGTCACTGTGGCTCGATCAGCCCGAGTGATCCACCCCGCCGTCGATACAGCACGCCGTATCGGTCCGTCTCGGCGTTGAGGAACAGATAGAAGCTGTGTCCGAGCAGTTCCATCTGAAGGGCCGCCTCCTGTGGTGTCATCGGCTTGACCGCGAAACGCTTGACGCGGTCGATCCGGAGTTCATGGTCTTCCTGAGTGGAATCTTCGACCTCATGAGGACCGTCATTGAGGCGTTTCTCCGAGCCCTTGCGATGACGGGTGATCAGTCGATCCTTGAGGCGGCGGAGTCGGCGTTCGTACTTGTCGATCGCGGCGTCGAGGGCGGCCCGTTCGTCGCCGCCGGCCGCCTCCACCCGCACGACCTGCCCAACCACTGTCGAGGTGATCTCCAAGCGGATCCGCTCACCGGAGATCCGCGGATTGTGCTCCTTCGACAGCTCGACATCGATGGCACCGGTCTCGTCGAAGACCCGGGTCGCGTGTTCCACTTTCTCCCTGATGAGCTCCTGCAGTTCTTCGCCGAGGGTCATGTGGGTGGCGTGGACGCGAATATCCACAGCGATCTCCTTTCACCGTTGGCGGCGCGACGCGGTGGGACGATGGTCGACGGGGGTCGGATGTGGCGCCGTCGGAGTTGGCACCCAAGCCTCCCGTGATCTCGATCCCGCGGTCGGGCTGGAGCCATGGTACCTCGCGGCGACCGCTTCTTTCAGGGCCCAATGCCGGCCGTCGCCGTCACTGCCCTGGTGAGCCGGGCGGCGGCACCGGCCCGGGACAGGGTGACTCCACTGGTCACCACGTCGTCCACCAGGACGGCCGCAGGCGGCAACTCGGCGATCCTGCGGAAGGTGGGGATTCCGCGGCGTCGCCCGGCGGCACCGGCCCGATGGCGCACCCACAACTCCGGCACCAGGCCTTCGACCACGGCGAGCCCGGTATCCCTGCCGACCCGGCGGGCGAGTTCGAGAGCCGGATCCACCCCGTAGGCCCATCGTCGCGCAGTCACCCGGGGCACGGGGACCAGCGCGGCGCAGTCCGCGGGGAGCAGCCGGGCCATCGCCCGCGACAGCGGACCGGCGGCGGCGGCGAACCCCGAGTACTTGAGCCGGTGGACCAGCAGCCGGGCGGCCCCATCGTGACCGAAGGCGGGACGCACGGTGACATTGCCCACGCGACGCTCCGGCGCCGACGAGAGCGTGGCCGAGCAGCGGGAACAGAGACCGCGGGCGCCGAAGGCTCCACAGGCAAGACAGGGCATTGGGGGAAGGTATGGCGGGCGTAAGACGCGTTCCGCCATCCGCAAGAGAGGTCACCCGTCGCCCGTCTCTCGTCTCCAGCAAGAAGAGCTGCCCGCCTTCCGCCTTCCGCTTTCCGCCTTCCGCAAGAGCGGTCACCCGTCGCCCGTCTCCAGCAAGAAGAGACGGGCGACGGGAGACGGGCGACGGGTCGCGGGCAGCGCTGATGACTAGTCACCGGAGTCGTAGACAATGATTCGGCCGCAACCACTAGTCGCGTTGTCCAACCACTCTCTGTGACATAGAGTGGAGCAGCACGACAAACAGGGAGACACGATGCCGGTCGATGTCCAACTGACGCGGGAGCGGCAACGCCTCCGCCGGCTGCGCCGGGTGGCGTGGGTGCTCGCCCCGTTCGTCACCTGGCTGTGGATCCGCATCGTCGCCGGGAACCCGGTCTCCCCTGGATGGCCCCACCTCCCCGCCGACGCGATGTTCTGGCTCCCCGGCATCGTGATCGTCCTCCTCCTCGGCCTGGTGCTGGTGGTGCCGATGCTCGGCAACGGGCGCTCCCCCGAGGTCGTCTACCTGCCCGAGCAGATCGAGGTGACCTTCGACGACGTGCGCGGACTCGGGCCGGTCCTCACCGAGGTGCGGCACACGCTCGAGGTGTTCCTCAACCACACTCACTTCCGCAACAACATGGGCGGGGCTCCCCGCCGCGGCATCCTGTTCGAGGGCCCCCCGGGCACCGGCAAGACCTACACCGCCAAGGCGCTGGCCAGGGAGGCCGGAGTTCCCTTCCTCTTCGTCTCCTCGACCGCCTTCCAGAGCATGTGGTACGGCGCCACCGCCCGCAAGATCCGCTCGTACTTCCGCAAGCTCCGCAAGGTCGCCCGGGAGGAAGGCGGTGCCATCGGATTCATCGAGGAGTTCGACGCCATCGGCGGCCGCCGTGGCGGCATGGAACGAGCCACTTTCTCGAGCGTCGATCGGTCGGCGATCTCAGAAGGAACCGGGGGGGTGGTCAATGAGCTTCTCGTGCAGATGCAGAGTTTCGACGAGCCCCCGCGGGCCCTGAGGTTCTCCAACACGCTGCGGAGAATGGCCAACCGGTTCCTGCCCCCAGACCGGCACTTCAAGACCCGCGTGCCCCAGTTCGCCAACATCCTTCTGATCGGCGCCACCAACCGCGCCGACTCCCTCGACCCGGCGCTGCTCCGTCCCGGCCGTTTCGATCGGGTGCTCCACTTCGGCCTGCCGGCACGGCGCGAACGGAGAGATCTGGTCGACTTCTTCCTCGCCCGCAAGTCACACGACGAGTCTCTCGACGACACCGCCCGCGAAGACCTCGCCGCATCGACGATGGGCTACTCACCGGCCTCGATCGAGCGCCTCTTCGACGAGGCGCTGCTGTTCGCCCTGCGCGGGGGACGCGACCGGCTGAGCGTCGATGACATCCGCCGCGCCCGGATGGACATCGAGATCGGACTCGCCGAACCCACTCAGTACACCCCCGAGGAGCGGGAGACGATCGCCACCCACGAGTCCGGTCATGCGGTGGTGGCGCACCTGGTGGGACGGGGAAGGAAGATGGAGCTGCTCTCCATCGTCAAACGCAAGGACGCGCTCGGCTTGCTCGCCCACTCCGAGACCGAGGAGCGCTACACGAAGCGCCGCAGCGAGACGACCGCACTCGTCCAGATCGCCCTCGGGGGAATGGTCGCCGAGGAGCTCTTCTACGGGGAGTCGGGCACCGGACCGGCCGGCGACCTCTCCGTCGCCACGTCGATCGCGGTGGAGATGGTGGGAACGATGGGCCTGGGCGGCTCGCTCGTATCTTTCCGTGCCGTGGACCCGGGAATAGTCGGCGGAAACCTGGCCGCCCGGGTGCTCGGGGACTCCCGGGCACGGGACGCCGTCGAGCAACTGCTCGACGATCAGAAGACGGTCGTCACCGACCTGCTGCGGGCAAACCGCCATCTGGTGGTAGCGCTGCGCGACGCACTCCTCGCCAAGGACGAGCTGGTGGCCCGGGAGATCTCAGAGGTGCTGGCCGAGGCGGAGGGACGGAGCGACGCGGTGTTCGATCTCACAGGATCGGTGTCGGCGGAAGTGTGAGGCTTCCCGCACCCGCTGCCCGCACCTGCTGCCCGCAAGACTCCAGGACCCAGAGATGGCCTACTCCCCTCTTGCCGGCAGCCGGAAGCGGGTAGCCGGCAGCCGGGCGCGGCGGCTACGTCCCCATCTCCCAGGACGCCAGGTAAGCCTTCTGCTCTTCCGTGAGGCGCTCCAGGCGGCCGCCCATGGCCTCGAGGGCGATGGCGGCGACGTCGGCGTCGAGTGCCTCCGGAAGGCGGTACACCTGTGGCTCCAGCTCGTCGGCCGACGCCAGCAGCCACTCGGCGGCGAGTGCCTGGTTGGCAAACGACATGTCCATGACCTCGGCGGGATGCCCCTCGGCCGCACCGAGATTCACCAACCGTCCCTCGGCGACGACATGGAGACGGCGGCCGTCGGGCATGGCCCATTCATCCAGCTCGTGACGAATGCGACGCTTGCCGGTGGCCCGCCGCTCCAGGTCGCCGAGATCGATCTCGACGTCGAAATGACCGGCGTTGGCGAGTACTGCGCCATCGCGCATCACGTCGAAGTGCTCTCCCCGCAGCACGTGGAGGTCACCGGTGACGGTGATGAACAGATCGCCCACTCGGGCCGCCTCGTCAACCGTCGTCACCTGGTAGCCCTCCATCGCCGCCGAGAGCGCCCTGACCGGGTCGACCTCGACGACGATGACCCGGGCACCCATGCCATCGGCTCGCGCCGCCACGCCGATGCCACAGTCGCCGTAGCCGATCACAACCACCGTCTTTCCGGCGAGCAAGATGTTGGTGGAGCGGATCACCCCGTCCAGGGCCGACTGACCGGTCCCGTGATGGTTGTCGAACAGGTGCTTGGTGGCCGAGTCGTTGACGGCCACCACCGGGAACCGGAGAACCCCGGCCCGGGCCATGGCGCGCAGCCGGATCACTCCGGTGGTCGTCTCCTCGGTGGAACCGATCGGCAACTGATGGGGCCGTTCCTTGAGCAACGTGGTGACCAGATCGGCGCCGTCGTCCATCGTGATGTGTGGCTCGATGTCGAGCACCGCCCGGATGTGGGAGTAATACGACTCGGCGTCTTCCCCTCTGACCGCATACACCGGTATCCCCGACGCCACCAGGGCGGCGGCGACGTCGTCCTGGGTGCTCAACGGATTGGAGGCGCAGAGCGCGACCTCCGCTCCTCCGGCCCGTAGGGTCTCCATGAGATTCGCCGTCTCCGCTGTGACGTGCAGGCACGCCCCCAACCGGATGCCGGCCAGCGGAGTCTCCTTCTCGAAGCGCTCCCGGATCGAGGCCAACACCGGCATGCGCCGGCGGGCCCACTCGACGCGGAGCGCGCCGTCGGCGGCGAGACCGGGATCGGCAATGTCGTGGCTCATCCGCTGCCTCCCGGCTGGTCTGTGAGACGTTTCTTGAGATCCTCGATGATCGCCACCGGGACGGGATCGACTCCGGCCCGCTCGGCCAGCTCCACCGACACCAGGTCGCCGACGATGGTCAACGACAACAGCCGCGCCAGCATCCCGGATCCGACCGAGCTCACCTCGCCGGCGATGGCGACCACCGGTGCGATCAGCTCGCCGGTGAGCCTCGCCCGTAGGGCGACGCGGGGATGGTCGGCACCGTCGTGGAGAAACACCACCCCGATCGAATCGCGTCCGAGCTGGGGAGAAGCCGTCCATCCGACGATCTCATTGTGGTCCAACTCGGGGAGCGACGACCAATAGGCGGGCGCCTTTCCGTTCTCGTTCATCTGGGTCTTCCACCGATTGGCGGCGACGGCTCCGAGCCCGGTGCCTCCGTAGATGACCGTCACCCGTCCGGCGAGTCGCCCGGCGATCGCCGCCGCCGCCTCGTGCGCCGGACCGGCGAGGGCGGAGGCGACGACGTCGGCGGCCTCCTCCAATGCCCCGGCCTGGGAAGGCAGCACGCCCGCGGCCTCCAGCACCCTGAGCACCGCGCCTGCCAGGTAGCCGAAGGCGGCGCGGGGCTGCGGGCTGAAGGGAATGGCGACGACGGGGGCACCGGCCGCGACGGCCTTGCCCTGCAACCGTCCCCCGGTGGTCACGGCCACCCACGGAGCGCCCACGGCGGCTGCCGCCTGTACCCCCGAGAGCGTCTCTTCGGTGTTGCCGCTGTGGGAAACGGCCACCACGAGATCCCCGGCCACCCACCTGGGGAGCCCGTATGCCTTGTGCACGGTTACCCGCCGCGACGCCGCTTCGGCGACGACGGCAGCGACGTCACCGGCGATCCCCGATCCCCCCATGCCGGCCACGATCGCCGACTCGGCGGGAGGGATCGACGGCGTCACCAGGCCCGCCGCCCACCGCAGCTGCTCGGGAAACGTGGCGATCAGATCGCGCATCTCGCTCATCGGGCATCCTCCTCCGGCCGGAAGGCCTCCTCGACCAGCATGAAGGGGATCCCATCGCGCACCGGGTAGTGCAAGCCGCACTCGATGCACACGACGGCGTCCCCGGAGTCGACCACCTTCCCCCGGCATTCGGGGCATTGCAGGATCACCATGAGCTCAGCGGGCAGGGACACGGGCCGCCTCCTCGATCGTCTTCTTCACCGCAGCCACCAACTCGGCGACTGCCCCCGGGTCGGGGGCCTCCACGTTCAACCGCAGCATCGCCTCGGTATTGGACGGACGCAGATTGAACCACCGGTCACCGAGGGAAATGGTGAGCCCGTCGAGCCGGTCCTGGTCCCCGGGGAATCCCCCGGCCACCGCTTCGGTCGCCGCCGCCTGGTCGGCGACGATCAGGTTGATCTCACCGGACTGGGCGAAGCGCTCGTACTCACCGCGTATCTCGGAGAGGGGACGCCCGTCCTCATGCACCAGTCGCAGCAGCACCAACATGGCGAGGATCCCCGAGTCGGCCCGGTAATTGTCGCGAAAGTAGTAGTGGCCCGAGTGTTCGCCACCGAACACGGCACCGGTGTCCTTCATCACGGCCTTGATGTAGGAGTGGCCCACCCGGGTTCGCACCGCGGTCCCGCCGGCGCGTTCGATGGTCTCCGGTACCGCTCGGGAACAGATCAGGTTGTGGACCACGGTGGCTCCCGGTTCCTGTCGCAAGAACCACGCCGCAATCATCGCGGTGACGGTGCTTCCGGGCAGGGGGTTCACCCGGTCGTCGATGAAGAAGGCCCGATCGGCGTCGCCGTCGAATGCCACCCCGAGGTCGGCCGCCTCGCGGTTCATCAGCGCCAGGAGGTCACGCAGATTCTCCGGTCGCAGCGGATCGGGATGATGATTGGGAAAGGTGCCGTCGGGATCGAGGTAGAGGCCCGACAGGACCGGCGGGATGCGGTCGAACAGCGCGGGCACCACGACTCCGGCCACCCCGTTGCCGCCGTCCACGGCGACCCGCCCGGGACCGAGCGAATCGGCGGGAACTATCGACAGCAAATGCTCCAGGTACTGCTCACGGGTGTCGCGGGGACGCACCAGCCCGCGGCGCTCGACCGGCGCCGGGTCCTCCGCGGCGAGGCGGCGAACCTCGTCGAGTCCGCTGTCCACACCGACGGGACCGGCGCCGGCGAGACAGAGCTTGATCCCGTTGTACCCCTTGGGATTGTGCGAGGCGGTGATCATCGCGCCGGGCTCATCGAGGGCACCGGCGGCGTGATACACCATGTCGGTGGTGATCATCCCGAGGTCGTCGACATCTCCACCCTCAGACGTGACCCCATCGATGAACGCCCCCGCCAGCGCCGGTGAGGAGGTTCGGGCGTCGTGCCCCACCGCCACTCGACCGGCCCCGGTGAACCGGGCAAACCCCGATCCGATGCGGCGGGCAGCCTCGTCGTCCAACTGGTCGGGAACCATGCCCCGGACGTCGTAGGCCTTGAAGATCGCATCCAGGTCCATGGGGGCCGAGTGTACGAGGGTGGCAATTCGCAATTGGCAATTGGACGTTGGACATTGGACATTGGACCGACAGGTGAAGGGCGATGAGCCATGGACGGAATCCGGTCGACGCCCGCCTGCGGACAGCGGACCGCGGGCAACGAGAAACGAGTAACGAGAAACGGGAAACGCTCCTCTTACACTCCTCGGTGCCATGCGACCCTCCGTCGACGTGATCATCCCGGTACACAACGAGGCGGCGTTCATGCCGGGGGCGTTGCACCGCCTCCTCGCCGACATCGAACGGGTCGCCGCCGACATCACGGTGATCCTCGCCGAGAACGGATCGACCGATGGCACCGGCGAACTGGCGGAGCGGCTTGCCGCCGGCGATCGGCGCCTCAGGGTGCTGCGGCTTCCCGACCCCGATTACGGGGCGGCGATGCGGGCCGGCTTCGCCGCCGCCGGGGCGACCTGGGTGGTCAACTTCGACATCGACTACTTCTCGGCCGACTTCCTCACCAGTGCCCTCGCCCTCGCCGGAGAAGCCGACATCGTGCTCGCCTCGAAGCGCGCCCCCGGAGCCGACGATCGGCGCGCCCTGCTGCGCCGCACGGGGACTCTCGGCTTCAACCTGATCATCCGCCTGCTGTTTCGCTCTGCGGTGAGCGACACCCACGGCATGAAGCTGATCCGACGGGAGCTCATCGACCAACTGGCATCACAAGTGATCTCCACCCAGGACCTCTTCGACACCGAGCTGGTGATCAGGGCCGAACGCCGGGGAGCGCGCATCGCCGAGGTTCCCGCGACCGTCGAAGAGTTGCGGGAAGCCCGGTCGAGCTTCCTGGGGAGGGTGCCACGGACCCTCAGGGGACTGTGGAAGATACGGCGGGCGCTGAGCGCCGAGGCCCGATCAGACGTCTGACGCGCTCGGGCGCCGCCGGCGCCGCAGATAACCCCACACCCCCAGGCCGACCAGGGCGGCCGCGGTCATCGTCTTGCCCGAGGTCTCCGCCCAGGTGTCCTTGAAGTCGAGGACGACGTGACCCTCGGTGGGCACGACGATCATCAGCGAGGGTGCCGCCCGGTATGGGCCATCTGCCCCGGTCGCCTGCCAGTTGGGGAAGTACGAGACCTTGATCAGGTGGGGCACCCCGATGGCGGTGGTATCGAAGGAGATCCGCTGATCCTCGAGGACGATATTGGTCACCGCGCCGGTGCCCTCGGCACGGGGCCGGGTCTTGGTGGCGACGTTGTCGATCCGCGGCCAATCCGCCGGCCCTTCCTCTACGAGCCACTTGTCGAGCGAGTCGACCGAGTCGTACCAACGGAGCGTGGCGTCCAGGAAGGTGCCGGGACCCTCCCACACCGCCGGTGTGAACTCGGCGACGTCCACCAACGAGGAGTCGGGAAGCTGGAACACCGTGAATGGCGGCGACTGGGCGAGCACCGTCAGGCCGTAGTCCGCGGCAGCCTGAGTCGCCGCGTCGGTGTACGACACGTAGTACCGAACGTTGTAGAGCGCGAGATGCTCCACGGCCCGGGAGAAGTCGAGACGGTGATAGTCGAGGCCGGAGACCGGATTCGACGGGCGCTCGCTGACCTCGGAGGCATTGAGGAAGTGGAACGGGGTGGTCAAGGACGACTCGAAGAGCAGGCCCTCCATGGAGGGATGGCCCTCCGACCAGTATCCGCTGAGCATCAGGGCCATCGGAGTCCCGAATCGGTTGAGGTCGTTGTTCGCCTCCCACATCACCCGCCCCGGAGGGAGAGGGTCGAGGGTGTCCATCAGGCCCTGGTACTCCACCCAGTAGTCCTCCTGGAGGATCGGGGTGCCGTCGGCCTGGTAGGCGTAGGCCTGCTTCCCCTCATACCCCGAGTAGTTCCACTTCGCCCAGGCCGGGGTCTTCTGGATGCCAAGTACCGCGAACAGGAGGAACGCAATCGCGGCGATCCCTGAAGCGACCCAGCGGGTCCCGTGCCCGCCGCGCAGCCGTCGGCCGACGACGACCACCGCCGCCCCGACACCGACGCCGGCGAAGAGGAAGACCGAGAAGTACCAGTACGGCAGGAGCCGGGCATTGTAGAGCTTGCGGTAGTCGATGAACTGGATCAGGTAGTACCCGGCGACCGGCAGCACCATGAGCGCAAGGGCGGGGGCGATCAGGTAGCGGCGAAGAAGCGCCCACACCAGGCCTCCGGCAGCGAGCACGACCATGGGCCACAGCTCGCGGGGGAACACCGGAGTGGATCCGGTGACCGGGAACCAGCCCATGTCGGTGGTCAGCCCCACCCGGGCGACGAGAGGAATCGCCCAGAAACCGGCCAATCCCAGCCCGAGGATCCACGAGCCGACCAGATTCGAGATGCCCTTGCGGCGGAAGACCAGAACCAGCGAGGCGAGGACCACGACCATCGTCGTGATGATGTGGCACAGAGCGGTGAGGGCGAGGACGACCCCGGTGCCCACCGTGAATCCCTTGCCGGCGCGAACGTTGCGGATGAGCATTCCGAGGTAGACGAGCGACAGGGCGAACGACCACGAGAACGAGTACTCCCCGGCGAGGGTGGAAAGGGTGTTTCCTCCGTAGATGGAGAAGCTCTCCATGAACACGAAGGAT
>MELR01000008.1:64486-72117 GCA_001767695.1 Actinobacteria bacterium RBG_16_68_21 | reverse complement strand
CGGCGACGAGCGACACCGGCTTGGCGAACCCCATCGCCCGAACGAAGTAGTAGGCCGCAAACGGCAGAGCTACCAGCCCGGCGACCGTGACCAGCTTGAAGGCGACGCCGTACGGCAGCACCACATCGAACAGCACGATGGTGAACGCCGGAAGCGGGAAGTAGAAGTAGAAGACGGGGAACCCGGCATACCAGTCGTTGCTCCACCCCATGACTCGCCCCGCGGGAAGGAGGTTGTCCCGCAGGTAGGCGGGAAGCAGCACGTGTGCTCCCATGTCGCCTCCCGTAGGGGTGTTCGCGGTGAGGATCTGGTCGGGTCGCATGTAGGCGAACACGATGCCTGCCGCCAGCGTCAGAACCGCCGGGGTGACCCACTTCCACCACTCGGGCGGGGCCGGCCGCGCCGAGGCGCTGGGGAGTACCGGGTGTTCGGCGATCACGGACGGAGAGGGTACCGGGGATGAGACATTGGCGGTGCTACCTCGCTGCGCGAGACGCTACCGGCTGCCAGCTACCGGCTACCCGCAAGAACAACGATGGGCGACTGCTGCGGAAGGCGGGAGCGGGCAGCGGGCAGCGACCCCTACCGCCGCCGCGCCTTTTCCAGCACGGTGGTCAGGTCGATGACCTTGCTGTTCGACTCCCACCAGCGATTCTCACACCGGTGACAGGAGTTGAACGTCACCTCGGTGTCGTCGGGAAGCGTCAGCTCGATCTGGATCGCGTCTCTCGCCCCGCATTCGGAGCACTCGACTACCGCCGCTTCACGCGAACGCCGCGTCATGGGTTTCCTCCTCGTCCACCTTCGGGGGCTGTTTCGGCAAGCTGCGGGACGGGATTGACCAGTTCATCCTCGAGTTTCCCCACGTAACGCGAGCGCCGCCGACCGTCCTCCCGCCAGTAGGCGTACCAATACGGGCCGTGCGGGCAGCGGCCGCAGTTGGGCTTGCCGCACCGGACCCACTGTTGGCGCAGCGCCACCTGGGGACTCGGGGCGTCGAACGTGACCCCCCTGGCCTCGAGCCGGGCACGCGCCAGAATGACCAGGCGCCGCAGATCGTGCTCGTCCATGTCGAGTACCGCATCGATGACGTCGCGATCGATCGGCATCAGGCCCGGTCAGGCGACTTCGAGCGACGCGAACAGAGGACGGACCGGGCGCCGCCGATCGACCAGGGTCCACCCCACCGGAGGCGTCAGCCGCCCGGCGTGGTCTTCGCACATGGCGTATCCGGCCCCGGGAATCACCGGCTTGGTGAGGTCCTCGAGCCAAATGGTGCGCTCCCCGTACAGGAACGACATGACGATCGTGGCGGGAGCGGCGCAGCGGACGCAGTGCTGGGTCATGGATGGGAGGATAATCACATTGTTGTGATTTAGCCCGTTACCGGTTCCCCGTTACCCGTTCCCCGTTACCCGGACGGGCGACGGGCGACGGGCGACCCTATAGCCCCGCCGACGCCAGCAGCCTTCGCAGCCGCCGGGGCGACACCTTGCCGGCGATCCTCCCCGCCTCGGTCCCGTCGGCGCGGCGGGCCACGATCAAGGGCACGGCGACCACTCCTGCGGCGCGCATGACCTCTGGGTCGGTGTCGTGGGCGACCTCGGCAAACGCCGCTCCCGCGGTCTCGAGCGCGGCGCGAGCCTCGTCGCATCGGGCGCACGCCGAGTCGGAGAACAGCAGAACTCGGCCCGCGATCCCCTCCAGGTTCAGCGCCACCCGGGCGCGGCGATCCCGGTCCCGCCACCTGGCGATCCAGGCGAATCCCCCGGCCGCGGCGACCACGACCACTCCGATGAGCAGCCGGATGAGCGGCGAGTCAACCATCGGATCCCGGCAGATCGGTTCCGCCCGGGGTGCCGGCATCGACGGTCACCGGGACCGGAATCCCGGCGGCGAACGCGATGCCCCGGGGACCGCTGATGCTCCATGCCGCGCTGAACCGGTCCATCGAGGTGACCATGTAACCGAAGACACCACTCCTCTCGACGGTGATGCGCTTGATGGTCCCCGGTTCGAGGATCTCCTTGGAATTACGCGTCTCGCCTCCGGTAAGGGCGCTGATCGTCACCGAAACGCTCTCATCTCCCGAGTTGAGCAGCCACAGGCTGGCGGTGTTCGACCCGGCGGAGCGCACGCCGGGAAGGAGCCACTGAACCGCCTGATCGGGTGAGCCGGCGGTGGCCGCGGTACCCGCAGTACCGACGGCAACGACCGAAGCCGCCACCGGCGCGGATGCGGTCACCAGAGCGCCGATCGCAGCCGCGTCGACCTCGCCGAGGCCGATACGCAGCGGCGACAAGGCGGGAATCGTGAACGAGAAGGCCCCGCGCTGGGCACCTTCCTCGGTGAAGAGATCGACGGTCACGTCGACATCGTTGATCGAGGGATTGGCAACCACGATCGACGACGTTTCGAGATCGGCATCCCGCAGCACCGGGAACTCCCAGGTCGTGGACAGGTCCGTGCCCATCCACAACGCCTCATCGGTCCCGCTGGTCCATGACATCGCCGGAATCGCCAATCCCTCCTCGGCTCGTACCGAGATGACGAGGGTCTGCCGCTGGCGAAGGAGTTCTTCGAACGGGATATCCCTCCACGAGCGGGGATTGACCGACACCGATCGGAGATCGCCCAGGGCCTCCACCCCGATCTCGGAAAAGCCGGTCACGGAGACCTTGGCCGTCTCGGGGAATGGGTTGAACAGGCGAAGGACAAGGCGCTCCCCCGTCATGGTCGAGCCGCCCGCGAAGAACCACTCGTCGGGGCCGGTGGCCACGCAGTCGTCGGCGGCGACTACGTCGCCGGTCACCATCACCGAGGCCGCCGACGGGCCGTTGGAGAACTCGATGAATCCGGGGGAGTCCCCCCGCTGCGCTATGTCGGAGAGAGTGATCCCCGACGCCCCCGGACCGGAGGTCACCGCTTGTGCCTGATCCGGCGGCTCCCCGGGGATGGCAACCGGCAAGGTGAAGTCGGCGGTCGCCGGCGCCAATGACGCCACCGCCAGGAACGAATCCCGGTCGGTATCCGATTGCGCCCACGGGCAGTACCAGATGGCGGCGTCGATCGGCGATTCGATTCCCGGTCGATCGATGATCAACCCGGCGAGGGGCTCGGGCGGTGGATCCGGGGGTGACAGCAGCGCGGCGAAGACCGCCATCGCGACCACGACGAGGACCAATGCCAGCCGCCTCATCGGGGGGTCTTTCGCACACGACCCAAAGTCCACGCCCCAAAGAGGAGCAGCATCCAGGCTCCGGAGACGGTCGCCATCACCCGGCGGGGTCCGTAGGGCTTGAAGCGGACGCCGTCTCCCGGCGCCGTGACGAGGTTGCGCCAGTCGTCCTGCTGCCAGGCTCCCGGTCCCCACCGGTAATCGGCGTTGACCGCCAGGACCACCGAGTTGGACTGCCGCCTGTCCGCCGAGCGATAACCGGTACCGGAGGACACCCAATCCCGGCCGTCGTAATCGCGGGCTATTGCCGCCGGCACCTCGTTGCGATACACGGGGAAGTCGAGCGACCGCAGGGGCACCAGATCTAGTTGGGCGTCGAAGAGCGCCTGGAGAGGGCTCGTCTCGGTGAACGCCACCCAGCCGATGCCGAACGTGGCGAGGGCGTCGCCGGCCCGCCGCACGCGCCCGTCGAGAAGATCCTGCAACATGGCATCGAGAGCGTCGTCGCCGAGCCGGGGATCGTTGAGAGGCGCTTCGAGCGTCGTCGGGTACGGCGGCACGATCACCCGGTAGGGAAGCCCTTCGAGATTCCGGGCCTCACCGGGCACGCCCATTCCGAACAACAGCACCCGGGTGGCCGGCCCGTCGCTGGCAGTGGCAAAGTCGAAGTCTCCGGTCATTTCGTCGCCGGGCAGCCCGGCACGACCCGGTCCGGCGAGCAGCAGGGTCGAAACCAGAAGCACCGACGCTCCCAGCGTGCCGACGAGCGCCAGGCGGGCTGCGGAAGCGGACAGAACCCGTCTACGCCTGGTGAGTTCGAACGCCGCGCCGGCGACGATCGCCATGCCCAGGGCGACCGTGATCTCCCCCGCCGCCTCGATCTGGGCGCCCGCCCCAAACCCACCGAGCCGGGAGATCAAACCCCCGACGGCCGCCAGGACGGCTCCCCAACCGGCGACCGCCGCCAGCACCTCCTCGCCAGACCACAGGATCGCGGCCACCGCCATCGCGGCGGCCAAGACGACGACCCAGGCGGGTGACCAGAAGGCACTCTCTCCGTCGGTCACCAGGCGTCCCAGATCGGTGTACAGCACCCAGGGCAGCAGCAACGGGATCGCCAGCAAGGTGGCCACCAGGGCCCGCCCCAGAACCGGTATCCGACTGCCGACGCCGACCACCGCCCAGGTGACCGCTGCCAGCAGTGGGATCACCAGCGCCGTCGGGAAATAGACCGCGGTGATCCCGATCGCGATCACCGCTCCGGCGGTTGCGGCGATCCGGGAACTGAGCCCACCCGACCACGGTCGTACGGTGGCCGCGATCGCCCACGGCAGCGTGGCGATGGCGGGAATCACTCCCCACCGGGTGCCGGCGGCGGCGGCGCCGAACGCCGGACCGCCCATGAGCACGATGCCGGCGAGGTACCCCGGCACCGAGCCGATTCCCCAAGCCCGCAGCAGCCGAACCATGCCGAACACGCCGGCGATGAACGAGGCGACGACGATCACCGCGACCGCCGCCCAGGCTCGAGCGAAGGTGAGGATCTGCACCAGGGCGGTCGCCGCTACGGAGGGATGCACGACCTCGGGCGATCCGAGACCGCCCGGGTTCCAGCCTCCGGCATAGGCGCTCAGAGCCGTCGTCGGCGACGCCGCCGGGGGAAGCGAATAGCCGACGACGGGAAGGTGCTGTCCCCAGATCTGCCGGGTGGCGATCAAGGCGAAGGCGACTGCAAGGAATCCCACGAAGAAAGCAGGGTTGCGGACCCGTTGCTGGCCTGCCTCGACGGCTTCACTGAATCCCGAAAGCACACCTTCGGGGAACCGAAGGCGGATTCGTTCGAGCAGTTCCTCGTACAGGGAGCGCAGCCGGGCGGACCCGTTCACCTGGTAACGGAATAGCTCCTCGTCGCCGACTTCATGCCCCTGGCGGGCGTTGCGCCGATCCCGGAGCGCCGAGGGAAGGTGGTAGAGGTTCCAGAAACCGGCGGCGAGCAGCCCGGGGAGGGGGAACCTGCCGACGAAGGGACCGAAGATGCTCTCGACGACTCCCACGAGAAACGCCACGGGCAGCGACCAGGCGAGGGTCAGCGGGCTGTACGCCTTGATCATCGCCCGGGTCTCGCCGGCGCGTTCCCGCCACCGCGGCGTCGGGTCCTGACCCTCGTAGCGCACCACCGACGACGGCACCACCACCACCCGCCCACCGCGCAGCCGCGCCCGCTGGCAGAAGTCGACCGCCGCCGACGACGGTTCCATCAGACGATCGACGCCTCCCAGGCCCCGGAACAGGTCGCGCCGGATGAGCATCGAGGTGTCTGCGACCGAGGCGACGTCGCGGATGACGTCGAATTGCGCCTGGTCCAGCTCGCCCGCCTGGAGACCGGTGTACGGCGCATCGAACACATCTGTCGCGTAGCCGACCGAGACCAGCAGCTCCGGGTTGGCAGAGTCCACGACCTTGGAACCGGCGACCGAGGCGTCGACGCGAGCACCATCCTCTACCAGGGCCTGGAGCGCCCCCGGCTCGGGACGGGCCCGCTGGCGCAGCGCCCACACGTAGTCGATGCCGCCACCCATCGAGTCGTAGATCCCACGGAGATTCGCCCGCCACGAGGCGTCCTTCTCACCGGCGACCCGGCGGACGGCCTCGTCCCCGCCGACCACGAACACTTTCGACGGTCCGTACACTTGCCGCCCGATCGCGTCCAGACACCCCGCGAGCAACGCGGCGTCGTCGGCGGACACCACGGCGACGACCGAGGGCGCGGAGGCGCGAGTCGTCGTCGTTGGATCGGTGGACATGGGTGGACGCATTCTATGGAGGGCGCGACGTTCGGCGAGCATGTCGCCGCGAATGGCCAAGAACCGGTCGACCCCGTGTCGTCGCATGGGTCGACGCCTCACGCCGGTAGGGCGCTGACTTGAGCCGGGTCACGCTCCTGTCGGGGGGCGTCGGAGGCGCCAGAGCCGCCCGGGGGTTCGCCACGATCCTCGCCCCTGGCGAACTCACCATCGTGGTCAACGTCGGCGATGACGAACGCATCCACGGGGTGCACGTCTCCGCCGATCTCGACACCGTGGTCTACACGCTGGCCGATCGGGAGGGACCGCATGGCTGGGGTCTCGCCGGCGACACCTTCCACACGATGGACCGCCTGGCGGGGCTGGGGATCGACACGACGTTCCGGATCGGGGACGCGGATCTGGCGACCTGTCTGGCGCGCACGGTCGCCCTCGAGTCCGGGGAGCGTCTGAGCACGATCACAACCCGGATCGCGGAATCGCTCGGGGTGCATCATGCCGTGGTGCCGGCTACCGACGACGAGCTGCGTACCCGGTTGCGGGCCGCCAGCGGGCGCTGGCTTCACTTCCAGGAGTACTTCGTCCTGCGAGGTCAGCGCGACGAGGTGAGTGAGGTGCGCTTCGACGGCGCTGCGGAGGCGACGCCGGCTCCCGGCGTGATCGCCGCGATCGCGACCGCCGAGCTGGTCGTGATCGCCCCGTCGAATCCACCGCTCTCGGTGTGGCCGATCCTCGCCGTGCCGGGGATACGCGACGCGGTCCTCACCGCGAACAGGGTGGTAGCGGTGAGCCCGCTGTTCGGGGGCAAGGCGCTCAAGGGCCCCGCGGACAGAGTGATGGCTTCGCTCGGCCTCCCGCCGGGAAACACCGGGGTGCTCGCCGCCTACGAGGACCTGCTGACCGACCTCGTGGTCGACCGGGAAGACGCCGACGACGTCGACCGCCTGTCGGGCGCCGTGGCGATCCACGCCTGCGACACCCGGATACCCGGTCGCGAGGCGGCGGCACAGCTGGCGACGACCATCATGGGCCTCCCATGAGCCTCACGGTCCATCCCCTACCCGGCATCCCGGAGATAAGCCGCGGCGACGATCTGTCCGGGATTCTGCTCGCCGCCATCGCACGAGCCGGACTCGAACCGACCCCGGGCGACGTCCTCGTCGTGACCCACAAGGTCGTCTCCAAGGCCGAGGGCGCGGTGGTCCCCCTCGACGGCGACGAGGAGCTGGCCTACCGGGCCCTGGTGTTGCAGGAGGCGGTCGAGGTGATCCGGCGCCGCGGCGACCTGGTGATCGCCAAGACCCGCCACGGGTTCATCTGCGCCAACGCCGGGGTGGATCGATCCAACGCCGCTCCGGGGACGGCGGTGCTCCTCCCCCGCGATCCCGACTCGTCGGCCCACGGGATTCGCATGGCAATCGAGGCGGCGACCGGTGTCGACATCCCGGTGATCATCTCCGACACCTTCGGCCGGCCGTGGCGGCGCGGCCTAACCGACATCGCCATCGGAATCTCGGGCATGGCGGCCGTCCTCGACCTCAAAGGCACGTACGACGCCGCCGGACGAGAGCTGCATGTCACCGAGGTGGCGATCGCGGACGAGATCGCCGCGGCCGCCGACCTGGTGATGGGCAAAGCGACAGCGATTC
>MELR01000008.1:64238-64471 GCA_001767695.1 Actinobacteria bacterium RBG_16_68_21 | reverse complement strand
GCCGCGCGGGTGCGCGGCGTGGAGGTGCCGGTCGGCGATGGCCGCGCCACCGACCTGGTGAGGTCACCGGAGGAGGATCTGTTCCGGTAGGCCGAGCTTCGCTCGGCCGCTACCGGCTTCCCGCTACCAGCCACCCGCGAGATCCAGGACGGACCTTGGACGTTCGACATTGGACATTCGAGGGGTTGGAACTCCGGTGCCCTCCGTCCAAGATCCGAAGTCCAAGGTCTGAC
>MELR01000008.1:16640-64211 GCA_001767695.1 Actinobacteria bacterium RBG_16_68_21 | reverse complement strand
CGAAACTCACAAGAATGCCCGAGCTTCCCGACGTGGTCGTCTACATCGAACGCCTCGAGGCGTTGATCGGCGGCATCGCGCTGGAGCACCTCCGGTTGGGAAGCCCGTGGGTGCTGCGCACCTACGATCCCCCGGCCACGGCGGTCGAGGGGCACGTCGTCACCGGATTGCGCCGCATGGGAAAACGCATCGTCGTGGAGCTCGACGGTGACCTGTTCGTCGTGATCCACCTGATGATCGCCGGCCGATTGCGCTGGCGAGCTCGGGGGACCGCGATCCCCAAGAAGCGCGGCCTGGCGGCGTTGGACTTCCCGACCGGCACCGTTCTCTTCACTGAGGAGGGAACGACCAAGCGGGCCAGCATCCACATCCTCCGCGGGACCGAGGCGCTAACCGAGCACGACCGGGGCGGGTACGAGCCACTCGAGATGACGGTGGATCAGATGGCCGAGGCACTGCACCGAGAACGCCACACGCTGAAACGCTCGCTCACCGACGCCCGGCTCATCTCCGGCATCGGCGGTGCCTACGCCGACGAGATCATGCATCGCGCCGGGGTGTCACCGATCGTCCTCACCGATCGACTCAACGATGCGGAGATCGGACGCCTCCACGGCGCCACCCGGGCGGTGCTCACCGAATGGGTCGAACGGCTGCGCTCCGAAGTGGGCGACGGGTTCCCCGAGAAGGTGACCGCCTTCCACCCGGAGATGATGGTCCACGGCAAGTTCGGCCAGCCCTGCCCCGTCTGCGGATCGCCGGTACAGCGGATCGTGTACTCGTCCAACGAGACCAACTACTGCCCCGGCTGCCAGACCGACGGCCGGATACTCGCCGACCGGGCACTGAGCCGATTGCTCAAGGAGGACTTCCCGAGGACCATCGAAGACCTGGAGTAAGCCGCTACCGGCTACCCGCTGCCCGTTGCCCCCAAGAGGGAGCCTCCCCCATTCCGATGGGGGAGGTGCGAGGCCGAAGGCCGAGCGGTGGGGGCAACAGACCGCGACCACACCCGCCCGCCGATCGAGGCCGCGACCAGGTACGGCCGTTCCCGACTACGAAGCTGCTATCTCGCTTGTCCCCGATACCACTCCACCGTCTTGGCCAGACCCTGGTGCAGGGTGGTCCAGGCTTCCCAGCCCAGCAGCTTCTTGGCCTTGGAGGGATCGACCACCGAGCGGAGGATGTCGCCCGGCTTGGGGTCGTCGAACACCGGACGGCCGACGAACCCGGTCACGTCCGCCACCGCCTCGTACAACTCCAACACGGACACCTCCCGACCGGTGCCGATGTTGAACAACTCGCCGTCGCCGGCGTCGGCGGCCCGGAAGAATGCGTCGCACACGTCCTCGACGTAGACGAAGTCGCGGGTCTGGCGCCCATCACCGAAGACGGGGGGGCGCCGACCATCGAGCATCGCCCGGGCGAAGATGGCAGTGACGCCGCCCTCGAGCCCGGGGTCCTGGCGCGGACCGTAGACGTTGGCGAGGGCGCACAGCGTGTACTGCAATCCGTAGAGATCGCGATACCACCGGAAGTAGTCCTCGACGATCTTCTTGGAGATCCCGTAGGGCGACTCAGGTGCCTTGTCGGCCGTTTCCTTGACCGGGAGTTTGGCGCCGCCCCCGTAGATCGCTCCTCCGGAGGAGGCGAAACACACCTTGCGCACCCCACCGCGCCGGGCGGCATCGAGCAGGTTGATGGTCCCGAGCACGTTGACTTCGGCGTCGTGGCGGGGATCCTCCACGGAGGGCCGCACCTTGGATTGAGCAGCGAGATGGAAGATGACCTCCGGACCAAAGCGGGCGACTACCTCGGCGAGTTCGGGAGCGTTGACGTCGGTCACATGCACCGCGACCTGCCCTCGTTTCCGGGCGGCGGCGACGTGATCGATCGAACCCGACGAGAGATCGTCGAGCACCAGGACCTCCCAGTCGCGGTCGACGAGAAGCTCGACGAGATGGCTCCCTACAAAGCCTGCCCCCCCGGTGACGATTCCTTTCCTGGTCATGATCTCCTCACGAACAAGTGGTCGGCAGCTGCGATGACGATCCGGCGTGATCCCGGGCGAGCCGATCGGCCCGGTCATTCTCAGGGTACGCCGCCGGCTCGCCGGCCCCGACGATCCCGAGCGTGGCCCGCGGGAGCGGTCTCACCGCGGGGGACGGAACACAATTGCACCGGGGGCCAGGGTCGTCCCCGGAGCGATCCTGGCCCCGTGATCGAGTTCGCACCCCTCGCCGATCACCGCGTCGGGTCCGACGATCGCGTCTCCGGTGATCGTCGTCCCCTCCCCCACCCGGGCACGGGGGCCGATGATCGCCCGACGAATGACGGCCCCGGTGCCGACCGTGGCACCGGAGAGAACGACGGACTCTTCGACGATCGCCCCCGGGGCCACCAAGGCATCGGGAGCGACCCAGGTCCAGCTCCCGCCGACTTCCGCTTCTTCGGGCGCGAAGTGGGCCGAGGCCGGCCGGTGAATGCTGCTGCCTCCTCCCATCACGATCTCGTGGGTGTCGAGGTACAGGGAGGGGGTCCCGATGTCGATCCATCGCCCGGCGAGTATGACCCCGCCCAGACCACCACGAGCGACCAGGTCGGGGAAGACCACATGTTCGAAGGAGAGACTCCCCGGCGGATAGCCGACCAGGGCCTGGCGCGTCAGCAGGTACACCCCGGCATTCACGGTCAACGCGGGCGCCGATCGGCGCGGGGGCTTCTCGACGAACCGTTCCACCAGACCGTCCCGGTCGACGACCACCACCCCGTAGGCGCTGGTGTCGTCAACAGTGACCAGGCCCAGGGTGCCCAGCAAGCCGCTGCCCCCGGCGAGAGCGGAGAGATCCGACTCGAGCACGACATCGCCGTTGAGCACGAAGAACCGGTCGTCGAGGGTGTCGAGCACCGCCCGCACCGGGCCGGCGGTGTCGAGGGGCTCGTCCTCGACCGCCAGCCGGAGCGCCACCCCCGCGGGCGGGGCGGCGATGAAGGCCATCCAGGCGTCCATCTGCGGCCGACCCACGGCGAGCACCACCTCGGTGACGCCCAGCGAGGCGAGCTGGCGGATCTGATACTCCACGAAGGCGAGGCCGGCGACAGGCAGCAGGCCCTTGGGGATCTCGGCGGTGAGCGGCCACATGCGGGTCCCCCGGCCGCCGACGAGGAGCACCGCCTGGCGCGGCAACGATGAGTCGGACTCAGCCGTTCGGTGCATCGAGCCCGACGATAACCACCACGTCGGCTCCCGATGGGGTTCGTCCCTCCACCGCGGTGCCGTAGCCGAGGAAGTCGACGATCGCCTGGGCAGCGGGAAGGCCGTTGGCGCGGGAGATGACCAACGTGGTGGCGTAGTCCGACCGCCCAGAGTTGCCCGACGAGACGACGTCGAAGCCACCGGCGGTCAGCGCGTCGGTCATGAAGACGGCCGAACCGACCCGACCGTTGCCGTTCTGCACGGCGATGCGGGCATCGGTCCCCAGCACAGGGTTCATGGGTTCCCCGGCGCCGAAGGCCGCCAACATCTCGGCGGCATTCGGTTCGATCGGCACGAGGTAGGACGCCCCGTTTTCGGTGAGATCGGTCACCGGAAGAGTGGCGGCATCGAGGTCGGCCGGAGTCACGCTGCGCATCGCCCAGGCGAGCTGGATGATCTCGTCCGTGCCCAGAGAGTCGTCGGTGGTCACGAAGCCGCCGAGCGCGTCCAACAGGGCCGAGAAACCATCGAGGGACGACGGCCGATCGATCTGAGTGATCACCGCCATCAGAACGTCCTGCTGGCGCTTGGTCCGGCCGATGTCGTTGGCCTCCACCGCCACCCATCCCTCATCACGTAGCTCCTGGTACTGCCGGCTGCGGGAGAAGGCCAGGGCGGTCCTCCCGTCGAGCACATGGGTACCGGCATCGATGAAGAATCCGGACTTGAGGTCCCGGGCAGCGAAGGGGAAGGTCATCTCGATTCCGCCGATGGCGTCGACGATCCCGGTGAACCCGGAGAACTCGACCTGCAGGTAGTGGTGGATGGGCACCCCGGCGATCGAGGACACCGCGTCGACTATCGATCCCGGCCCGCCGGCGAAGGTCGCATTGATCTTGGCGGAGCTGCCGCCGTATTGGACCTTGAGGTCGCGGGGCACCGACAACATCTGCACCCGGCCGCTGCGTGGATCTGCCTTGACGAGCATGATCACGTCCGCTCGCTGCCCGCCGAAGTCGCCGAAACCCTCCAGGTCGGTGAGCCCGGCCCGGCTGTCGCTCCCGATGACCAAGAACGTACGCGCGTCCTGGAGACTCGTCGGGGAATCGGCGAGCGAGAGATCGGTCGAGGGAATCGTGGAGACGGAGGTGCTCACCTTGTGGGCGGCCAGCCACACCACGCCGAGGACGCCGAACACGACGACATTGGCGACGATGAGGAAGGCAATGATGGCCCGCTTCACCCAGTTGCGGGACGGGGCGGCGGGCTCGGCGACCGTGACCGGCGGCCGGGGAGGGGGAAGTGTCATGACGAGGTTCTACCAGACGTCGCGGAGCATCGATTCGTTCACCTGTGACGCATGCTCAGCGAGTTGGGTTCCCGCTCATCGAGCGCGGTACTCCGTCATCAAGCGGTCGCGGTCGGCGACGGGAAGATGCTTCACCGCCTCCCGGATCGTGACCCCGGAGACCCGATCGACCCGCGGTTCGAGCCACGCCACCACTTCGGCAGGTCGCTTCCGGGCCGTCTCCCGCAGAACCCAGCCGATCGCCTTGCGGATGAAGAACTCGGTTTCATCTAGCATCCCGTCGGCAAGGCGCAGGAAGCGGGCGAGGTCGCCTTCCCCGCGCCGGAGCGAACCGAGGTGAGCGAGCAGCGCCGACCGTCGGATCCAGAAGTCGTCGTCGCTCGCCCAACGTTCGATCGTGGGACCGATACCCGGAGGTCGCCGATCGAGTTCCCCCACCGGCCCGGCGGCGAGCCCGTCAACGAGTGCCCAGGTACCCGAATCCCGGAGCAGCCTCTCCAGGAAGGGCACGTCGGCGGTGGTCAGCATCGCCGAGCCCATGTCGAGGAGGTCTTCGGCCGCCATCCGGCACTCGAAGGCCCCGGTAACCCAGAGGAGATCGGCGGTGCGGATCATCGTCTCGTGATCGAGTCCGCCATGCTCGCGCCACGTCGCCGTGGCGACCCCGTGGATCTGAGGCAAGGTCGCGCCGTGGAACCGGAGGGAGGACTTGAGGTAGGACCGTTCCTTCTCCGCCCGTTCGGGGGTGCCGAGCTCCTGCAGCTCCCGATCCACCGCGGCGGCGATCCGGTCGGCGGAGATCACGATGCCGGGCGACGCGCCCCCAGCGCCGATGGCGCCGACGCGATCGGTTGGCAATTGGCGATTGGCAATTGGCAAGAGGGCGAGTGGGGCAGACGGATTCGCGGCATCACACCTCCACCCGGGTCAGCCAGGCGTCGAGGAAGGCGATGAATCGCCGGAAGGCGTCTTCGGCCGCTGGACGGTCGTAGTCCTCGGATCCGTCGTCGAAGAAGCCGGGGCCGGCGGATCCGTAGACCACCCATTCACCGCGACCCACCGTGGCGCGAACCGCGGGGACGTCGCCCCCCGGTCCGGATAGGAATGCCAACAGGGGGGAAGTCAGTCCGGCGAGCAACCCGGCGACATCCTCGAGCGCCGACGGCGAGATCGCCAGCGCCGCTCCCCTTTCGGCGGCAAGCCGGGCGGCAGCGGCGGCGCCGGCGCCCAGTCCGAGGACACCGAACCGATCCGCAGCACACCAATCGGACCACTCGTCTCTGGTGACGGAGAGGAGATCGAGCAGGTCGGCGGCGATGCGAACCGGGGGAATCGCAGCGAGCGACTCCGGTTCCGCCGTCCGGAACAGGTCGAGGGCGAGCGCGGCGTAGCCGTAGCGGGCGAGACGCCGGCAAAGGGCCTTGATGCTGGGCGATACACCCTGATCGCCCGCTACGACGATCACCACCGGGTGGGCACCCGTAAAGTCGGGGCGGGCCAAGTAGACCTCGCGGTCGGGTGAGACCGGCAACGGCGAAGCGCCGTAAAGGATCTCCACTCGGCCCTCACCCGGGATGACGCTCAAGGCACACTCCCTCTCTCTGCGGCGCCCAGGCTACCCGGAGGCCGAGCCCGCTCCCTCGGTCCGCACCAAGCGGACGATTCCGGAATCGAGGACGACAGTGCCTCTCGCCGTCTGCACGATCAGGCCGCCGAGGGGTCCGATGCCCACGGCCCGCCCGGCGCCATCCGGCTCCCAGGTCACCGCGGAGCCGACCGTCGCCGACCGGGCGAGATACTCGTCCCTCCCCCAGTCCTCCGGCCCGGCCTCTATTCGCTCCAGCAGTAGGCGCGCCCAGTCCTCGGCGAGGCGCCGACCCCGCTCTGGCCCGGGATCATCGGGGCAGATGGCGCCGGCGCCGGGGATCGGGGTCGGCCACCACAAGTTGACCCCGATGCCGGCGACGACCACGGCACCGGACGACTCGACGAGGATCCCGGCCACCTTGGATCCGCCGAGGATCACATCGTTGGGCCACTTGAGGAGACATCCGTCGCCGAGCACGTCGAGCGCGGCAAGTCCGGCGACTGCCGGAACGAGTGGCCAGGCGGCCTCCGGCCATGGCGGGCGGAAGGCCACCGAGGCGGCGATGGCTCGATCGGCCGTCTCCCACACCGACCCACCCCGCCCTCTTCCTGCAGTCTGCCGTGCCGCCGTCACCAACACCGGGGCGTCGAGAAGACGGCTCCGCGCCTCATCCTGAGTGGATGAGACGGTCTGGAGATGCACGAAGATGGGGGGTGTAGCCATGCCAGGCGGTGACGAGTCGAACCTCCTAGCCGACCATACTGCCCGGGGATGAGCACCGAAGAGCGAATCGAACGCCTGAGACGGCTCCGCGACGAGCATGCCAACGCGGGGAGTCAGCGCGCCATCGACAAGCAACACGAGGCGGGCAAGATGACCGCCCGGGAACGTGTCGAGGCGCTGCTCGACAAGGGCTCATTCGTGGAGCTGGACATGTTCGTCCGGCACCGGGCTCGCGGATTCAGCATCGAGGACAATCGACCGCCGGGTGACGCAGTGATCACCGGCTGGGGCACGGTGGACGGCAGAACCGTGTTCGTGTTCGCCGAGGACTTCACGGTATTCGGCGGCTCGCTGGGCGAGGTGGTCAGCGAGAAGATCTGCAAGCTCATGGACCTCGCCATGAACAACGGAGCTCCGTTGATCGGCCTCAAGGACTCGGGAGGCGCCCGGATCCAGGAGGGCGTGTTCTCCCTCGACGCCTACGGCAAGATCTTCCAACGCAACGTCACCGCCTCGGGCGTGATCCCACAGATCTCGGTGATCATGGGCCCCTGTGCCGGCGGAGCGGTCTACTCACCGGCAATGACCGACTTCGTGTACCAGGTGGAAGGAACCTCCCACCTCTTCATCACGGGACCGGACGTCATCAAGGCGGTGACCGGTGAGGACGTCACGTTCGACACCCTCGGCGGAGCGCAGCCCCACAGCCAGACCTCGGGGGTCACCCATTTCGTGTCGACCGACGGGCGCCAGGCGATGGAGGAGGTGCGATACCTGCTGTCGTTCCTCCCTCAGAACAACATGGAGGCTCCGCCGTTCTTCACGCCCTCGGACCTGCCCGATCGCATGGAAGAGGGCTTGACCACCGTCGTCCCCGACTCGCCCAATCAACCCTACGACATGGTCGACCTGGTGGAGATGGTGGTCGATGACGGGGAGTTCTACGAAGTCCATCAGCACTTCGCCCGGAACCTCATCGTGGGGTTCGCCCGCCTCGACGGGTACACGGTCGGGATCGTCGGCAACAACCCTTCGGTGCTCGCCGGCACCCTCGACATCGACGCCGCGGTCAAGGGAGCACGGTTCGTCCGATTCTGCGATGCGTTCAACATCCCGCTGGTCACCTTCGTGGACGTCCCGGGGTTCCTCCCCGGCGTCGATCAGGAACACGGCGGCATCATCCGCCATGGCGCCAAACTGCTCTACGCCTTCTGCGAAGCCACCGTTCCCCGGGTCACCGTGATCACCCGCAAGGCATACGGGGGGGCGTACGTCGTCATGAATTCGCGAAGCGTCGGAGCCGACATCGCATTCGCCTGGCCGACCGCCGAGATCGCGGTCATGGGAGCCCAGGGCGCGGTCAACATCATCCATCGCCGGGAGATCTCGGAGGCATCCGACCAGGAGGCCCGCCGCGCCGAGTTGATCCGCGAGTACGAAGAAGCCTTCTCCAACCCTTACGTGGCCGCCGAGCGAGGGCTGATCGACGAGGTCATCGAGCCCCGGGAAACCCGCCACCGACTCGTCCAGGCGCTCGAGATGCTGCGCAACAAGCGCGTGAGCCAGCCGCCCAAGAAGCACGGGAACATCCCTCTCTAGGATGGCGCCAATGCGCTCCGTCCTGATCGCCAACCGCGGGGAGATCGCAGTCCGGGTCATCCGCGGAGTCAAAGAGATGGGGATGCGGGCGATCGCCGTCTACTCGGAACTCGATCGCGATGCGATCCATGTCCAACTGGCAGACGAGGCGTGGAACATCGGCCCCGCCCCGGCCCAGGAGTCGTATCTCGACGTCGACGGCATCATCCGCTCCGCCGTCGAGGCCAAGGTGGACGCGATCCACCCCGGCTACGGATTCCTCGCCGAAAACGCCACATTTGCTCGCCGGGTGATCGAGGCGGGCATCGTCTGGGTGGGTCCTCCGCCCGAGGCGATCACCGCCATGGGTGACAAGATCTCTTCGCGCCTCGTCGCCCAAAAGGCGGGGGTGGCGGGGGTGCCCGGCACCATGGAACCACTCGCCACCGTGGACGAGGTGCGGGCGGTGGCTGCCGGATTCGGGTATCCGATAGCCGTCAAGGCCGCCCACGGCGGCGGCGGCAAGGGCCTGCGCGTCGTAACCGAGGAGGCGGGGCTGGAGGCGGGGTTCGAGGCGGCGCGACGCGAGGCCGACGCCTACTTCAAGAACCCGGAGGTGTACGTGGAGAAGTACCTCGAGTTCCCCCGTCACATCGAGGCGCAGATCATCGTGGACGCCCACGGGAACGGACTATTCCTCGGAGAGCGTGACTGCTCCCTGCAGCGACGTCACCAGAAACTGATCGAGGAGACGCCGTCGCCGGTGATGACCGACAAGCAGCGCAAGGCCCTCGGCAAGGCGGCCCTCGCCGTCGCCAAGTCGGCCGGGTACGTGAACGCCGGAACCGTCGAGTTCCTCCTCGACCGCTCGGGTGACTTCTACTTCCTCGAGATGAACACCCGCCTCCAGGTGGAGCACACGGTCACCGAGATGGTCACCGGCATCGACCTCGTGCAGGAGCAACTGCGGGTGGCCATGGGCGAGGAACTCTCTGTGTCCGACGTGGATTCCCGGGGCCACGCGATCGAGTTCCGCATCAACGCAGAGGATCCGGCGAAGAACTTCATGCCCAGTCCGGGGCGCATCGTCGACTACCGCGAACCGGGTGGCTTCGGCGTGCGGGTGGACAGCGGTTACGGGTCCGGCTCGACGGTGAGCCAGTACTACGACAACCTCGTCGCCAAGCTCGTCGTGTGGGGTCGCGACCGTGCCGAGGCGATCACGCGAGCGCGCCGTGCTCTCGCCGAGTACACCATCACCGGCATCGCCACCACGATCCCCTTCCATCTTCTCGCCCTCGACAACGAGAGCTTCCGCGCCGGGACCCACCACACCCGAACCGTCGAAGAGGAGATGGACCTCGACGACCTCCAACAGCCCAGCGCGCCGATCCTCCCCGGCGATGAGGAGCTCGCCGAGCGGCAGATGACCGTGGAGGTCGGTGGGCGGCGCTTCGTCGTCCGGTTGTGGGCGCCCGAGGTGGCGGCGCCGGCCGCGGCGGGACGCCGTCAGACCCCGCGTCGGCGGCCGCCCAAGCTGACCCAGGCCCCGCCGGTCATCGACGGGGAGGGAGCGGTGACCGCGCCCATGCAGGGCACGATCGTCAAGGTTCACCACAAGGCCGGCGATCGGGTCGAGATCGGCGACCCGCTGTTCATCCTCGAGGCGATGAAGATGGAGAACGAGATCAAGGCTCCCGCCTCCGGTGAGATCGTGGACCTGCGCGTGCAGGCCGGCGACCGTGTTGCCGGCGGCGCGGTGCTGGCGATTGTGAGATAGCGGAGCGCTACCGTCTTCCCGCCGCCCGCCGCCCGTCGCCCGTCGCCCGCAAGAAGCACACCAGCTTCCCGCCGCGGTCCGCTATCCGCCAGCCCTCACGCCACGGCGATCAGGGTCACCGCTGCCACGGCCAGCCCCATCCCCACCCCCTGAACCCGTCTGATCCTCTCACCGAGGATCAGACGGGCGAGGCTCACGGTCGAAGCCGGGTAGAGCGACATGATCATCGCCACCAGAGAGAGCAACTCGGCCCGCACTGCGAGCAGGAACAGAACGTTGGCAGTCGTGTCGAGCAGCCCTGTGGCCGACACGAGAGACCAGGCGCGTCGCTCTGCCACCACCGGACGATGCGAGCCGCGAGCAACGGCGATCATGAGAATCACCGAGGCCCCTCGTGCGGATAGCAAGGGCCAGACCCCGGAAGCGGAGCTTGTGCGTGAGATCACTATCCCGAACAGACCGAACAACACACCGACCACCAGGCCGTAGACCACAGCGGGAAGCGACGGGGCGTCCGTAGAGCGTCGGGCCGAGATCAACAGCATCGCCGGCAGCGCGAGTGCCATTCCCGCCCAGGCCAAGGTCGCCGGCCGTTCCCCGATGACGACCCCGAACGCCACCGGCACCGCCGTCCCGACCAACGCGGCGATAGGGGCAGTTACCCCCATCCGGGTGGTCGCCAGCGCGTGATAGAGCAGGGCGATGCCGATCGACCCTCCCGCCCCGGCGAGCGCGCCCCAGCCGAGATCGGTGAGCGCCGGCACTCCCTCCCCGAAGAACGGCGCGGCGGCCATCAGCCCGACGAACCCGGCGAGATGAGCGCCGACCACGACCGTGACCGCAGGCGTCCGCCGCGCCGCCATGGCTCCGGCGAAATCGCCCACTCCGAAGATGAGAGAGGAGAGGGTGGCGAGGAGAAGAGGCACGTCAGGTCCCGCTGCCCGCTTCCGGCTGCCCGCTCCCCGCTCGAAGCAGCACCGGACCAGCGCTCGCGGCAGGTAGCCCCTCGCGGGAAGCGCTTCGGTCAGTCGGCGGCATCGGAGAGGCTCTCGGCGAGCGAAGGGTGCACCATCAGCGTCTCAACGAGGACGTCGACCCGGATTCCCCCCTGCGCCGCCAGCGCCAGAGTGCCGATCAGTTCTGAAGCGTGGTGGCCGACGATCGTTCCCCCAAGGACGACATGGGTCGCCGGGTCGCTGATCACCTTGACGAATCCGTGCGGATTCCCCTGGATCAGGGCCCGGGGACTGGCGGCGAAGGGGACCTTGGTGATCCGCACCTTCCGCCCCTCGGCCCGGGCGTCGGCCTCCTCGAGGCCCACCGATGCGATCTCCGGTTCGGTGAACACCGCTTGAGCCACCTTGGTGTAGTCGAGTGGCTTGACCGCCAGCCCCATGGCGTGCCGGGCGATCTTGCGACCCTGCATCGCCGCCACGGAGGAAAGGGGCATCTGCCCGGTGAGGTCGCCGGCGGCGTAGATTCCCGGCACCGACGTTCGCTGGATCTCGTCGACGATCACGTGGCCGTCGGCGACCGACACTCCCGCGGCTTCGAGTCCCAGTCCCTCGCTGTTGGGGCGGGAGCCGACCGCGAGCAGGACGTGGCTCCCGGTCACCCTCCGGCCGTCCTCGGCGGTCACCACCACGCCGTCGCCCTCGCGCGTCGCCGAGTTCGCGCGACCCCCCTTGAGCAACGCCACCCCGCGTTCGAGGAAGTCCTCCTCGAGCACCGCAGCGACCTCGGGATCCCGGTGCGGCAGAACCTGCTGCCTGCTCACCAACAGGGTCACCTTCGATCCGATGGCGGCGAATATGTGTACGAACTCGACTCCGGTGACCCCGGAGCCGATCACGATGAGGTGCTCGGGGACGACCGGCAGGTGATAGGCGTCTCGCGTAGTGAGAACCCGCTCATGGTCGACGACGGCCCACTCGGGCTCCCAGGGGCGCGACCCGGTGGACAGAACCGCCACGTCGAAAGGCAGGGCGATCTCGCCGGTCTCGGTGGCGGCCACCGCAGACGTCGGCCCGGTGAGGCGGCCCCGGCCGGTGACGATCCGCACACCCTGGGAGTCGAGCAGATCGATGGTGCCGGCGGCGAGTCGATCGCAGATGGCGTCGGCCCGGGTCGAAAGGCGATTCATGTCCACCGCGGGCATCCCCACGCCCTCGATGCCCAGCCTGGCGGCGCTCCGCAGCGAATCGAGCCGCAGCGCCGACGCCACCAGAGCCTTGGAGGGGATGCAATCCCACAGGTGTGCCGCCCCGCCCACGACCGAGGACTCGACCAGAGTGACATCCGCTCCCAGCGACGCGGCGTGGGTGGCGGCGGTCACTCCGGCCGGGCCCCCGCCGATCACCAGGAACCGCAACAGCCGGTCGTCGGTCACGACGACCGCCCGAAGCGACCGAACACGTCGGCCAGGGTTGCCGACACCTCACCCAGCGTGGCACCGACGGCGAGCGCCCGTTTCATCGGGTAGAGGACGTTGGCGGTCCCTCCGGCCGCGGTGCCGACGTCGCGGAGCGCGGCTTCGACCGCGGCTCCGTCACGAGCCGCCCGCAAATCAGCCAGACGCCCGACCTGGGATGCCTCCACGGCCTGATCGACGACGGTCGTCGGCACCTCGGCTTCGTCGCCTTCGACAAACCTATTGACTCCGACGACGATCGAATCCCCGGCTTCGACTCGCTGCGCCTCGCGGTAAGCGGACTCCTCGATGATCCGTTGCACCAACCCGGCCTCGATGGCCGACACCGCTCCCCCCGCCGCCTCGATGTCGCCGATGATTCGCCGGGCGACCTCCTCGATCGAGTCGGTGAGCGTCTCGAAGTAGTACGAACCGGCAAGGGGATCCACGGTGTCGGCGACACCGGACTCGAAGGCGATGATCTGCTGAGTCCTCAGGGCGATCTTGGCCGACCGGTCGGTGGGGAGTCCGAGGGCTTCGTCGTAGGCATTGGTGTGCAGGGACTGGGTGCCGCCGAGGACCGCGGACAGTGCCTGCAGCGTGGTCCGCACGATGTTGTTCTCCGGCTGTTGCGCGGTGAGGGTGCTCCCCGCGGTCTGGGTATGGAATCGCATCCGCCACGACTCCGGATCGGCGGCACCGAAGCGGTGACGCATGATGTCCGCCCAGAGGCGGCGCGCCGCCCGGTACTTGGCGATCTCCTCGAAGAAGTGGCTGTGGCCGTTCCAGAAGAAGGAGAGCCGAGGAGCGAATCCATCGACCGGCAACCCTGCCTCGACGGCGGCGGCGACGTAGGCGATTCCGTTGCTCAGGGTCAGGGCGATCTCTTCGGCGGCGGTGGCACCCGCCTCACGGATGTGATAGCCGCTGATGGAGATCGTGTTCCACGCCGGAAGCTCGGATCGGCAATAGGCGAAGAGATCGGTAACCAGGCGCATCGATGGCCGGGGCGGGTAGATGTATGTGCCCCGAGCCGTGTACTCCTTGAGAATGTCGTTTTGCACGGTCCCCCGGATCAACTCGGGAGCCACCCCCTGCGACTCGGCGGTGATCTGATAGAGGAGCAGCAGGACCGCCGCAGTCGCGTTGATGGTCATCGAAACCGAGACCTCGCCGAGGGGTATCCCGGCCATGAGGCGACGCATGTCCTCGAGCGAGTCGATCGCCACGCCTACCTTGCCGACCTCTCCCGCCGCCAGCGGAGCGTCGGAATCCAGCCCCATCTGGGTGGGAAGGTCGAAGGCCACGGAGAGGCCGGTCTGGCCGGCGGCCAGCAGCGACCGAAACCGCTCATTGGTGGCCGCGGCGCTGCCGAAACCGGCGTATTGGCGCATCGTCCACAACTGCCCCCGGTACATCGTGGGATAGGGACCGCGGGTGAAGGGATACGACCCCGGCTCCCCGAGAGCGCGCGCCGCATCCCACGACCCGAGGTCGGCCGGCCCGTATACCGGCTCGATCTCGATGCCGCTGGTCGTTCGGCGAGGACTCTCAGAATCGCTGGTCATCGTTACACTCCGAGGGCACGCGGTTGGGTTCGCCCCGGAATCAGGTTCGGCCTGGGGACAAGCCACAACATGACAGGACCGGCGAGCGATTCGCGCACCCTCTGGTCGGGCGGATGCTACCCGGGGAACCGCCCCGCCTCCCCAGACGTCTCTAGAGCGCAATAGGCATGGACATCTCCATCCACGAGGCCCAGCAGATCGAGCGTCAGGGAAGGCGATTCATCGCCTTCGCGGTGCTCGCCGCGGTGGTCGTGATCTCGGCCACCTGGTTCGGCCTCTTCGCCTTCCTCGGCGCCAACGCGGCAGAGCAGACCGTCGAAGACCTCCGGGCCGCGTGGATACCCGAAGTCGAGACGATGGTCCTCGACCTCCCCAACCTCTCCCGCCTGTCGGCCGTCTACACCTCCGACGGCGTGTTGCTCGGCGAACTCACCGAGCGCAACAGCCGACCCGTCACCCTCGACGAGATCCCCAACCTCGTCATCGGAGCGGTGCTCTCGGCCGAAGACGATGGGTTCATGATCCATGGGGGTGTCGATTACCAGTCGGTGGTGCGGGCGTTTCTCGCCGACCTGACGGGCGGCAACACCCAGGGCGGCTCGACGATCAGCCAACAGGTGGTGAAGCAGAACTTCGTGGGAGCCGAGCCGACCCTGCGGCGCAAGGTGGCGGAGGCGGCGATCGCCATCGAACTGGAGCGGCGATATACCAAGGAGCAGATACTCGAGTTCTACCTGAACTCCGTCTATTTCGGGAACAACGCATATGGTGTGAAGGCGGCCGCCCAGGAGTACTTCGGCAAGGAGCTGGGCGACCTCACGATCGCCGAGGCAGCCGCGTTGCCGGTACCGATCCGGAACCCTTCCCTCTACAACCTGCGCAACTCCGAGAGCGAGATCCCCCTCCGGGTCCGCAATGCCGTCATCGACAACATGGTCGACAACGGATACATCACCGTCGCCGAGGGCGCCGCGGCCAAGGCCGAGCCGATTGGCGTGGTGGCTCATCAGGAATTCCAGGATCCCGCCCCTCAGGTGCTGATCGCGGCGCGGGACACGGTTCTCAACGACGCCAGGTACGGGCTCGGCGCCACATTCCTGCAGAGGAAGCGTGCCCTGTTCGGCTGTCCCGCCGACGACACCGAGTGCCAGGGCGGCGGAGGCGTCAAGATCTACACCACGGTCGACTTCGCCCTGCAGGCTCGGGCCCGCCAGATCCTCCAGGAGTGGTTCCCGCCGGAGAGCGGGCTGCCGACCGGGGCCATCGCCATGGTCGACAATCGAACGGGCGCCACCGTGGTGATGGCCTCAGGACTGGATTTCGGGACCGACATCGCCGCCGGACAGCGCCAGTACGACCTCGCCACCAAGGGTCGACGCAACCCGGGGTCGGCGTTCAAGCCGTTCGGGCTCATCGCGGCGCTGGAACGGGGAATCCCCCTCAATTCCTATTGGGACTACACCACCCCACAAACACTCGACTACGGGGGGATCGAGCCCTGGGATTGCCGCAATGCCGGAGACAACGAGCCGGGAATCCGCTCCCTCGAGGAGGCGCTCTATCGCTCCACCAACACGGTGTTCTGCCAGTTGGCGATCGCAGTGGGAGCGCAGAACATCGTCGATGTGGCCCACACGATGGGCATCAAGTCGCCCCTCGCTGCCGTTCCCTCGATTGTGCTCGGGGCTTCTGCGGTCAGCCCGCTCGAGATGGCATCCGCCTACTCGACGATCGCCAATCAGGGAGAGCGGGTCGAGAACTACCTGATCGAGCGAATCGAAGATGCCGACGGCAACGTCATCTACCAGCATCAGGTGGCGGGAGAACAGGTCCTGGAACCGGCGCTGGCGGCGGCGGTCATCAACACCATGGAGAAGGTCATCTCCCAGGGGACCGGAGGCAATGCCTACATCGGGCGGCCCCAGATCGGCAAGACCGGGACCCACGAGACCTACCTCGACGCCTGGTTCGTCGGGGCGATCCCCCAGTACTCGACCGCGGTGTGGGTCGGCTTTCCCGATGCCCAGGTGCCGATGGTCAACCTCACCGTGAAGGGCACCTTCATCCCGCGGATGTTCGGCAGCAGCGCACCGGCGCCGATCTGGAAGGACTTCATGAGCGTCGTCGTCGCCGATCTCCCCGTGGAGGACTTCGCCGCCGATCCGCCGGGAACGAGCGTGTACTACGCCACACCCCGGGTGGAGGTTCCCGACCTGACCGGGATGGATTCACGCCATGCGCAGCACGAGTTGCTGCAGGCCGGACTCGACTTCGAGATAACGCTGGTGAACTCCGACGAGGACGAGGACACGGTCGTGAGCAGCGACCCGGTGGCGGGAGCACGAGTCGAGCAGGGGACGACGGTCACCATCGAGATCTCCAATGGGCTGTCGCCCACGGGCACCGTGCCCAATCTGGTCGGGATGAGGCGCAACCAGGCGGACAACACGCTCACCAATCTGAGCAACGCCATCAAGATCCCCTTCACCTGGGTATTCGACGGCACCGAATCGACCACCGACCAGGGCCTCGACAACACGGTGGCCTCCACGACGCCGGCCGCCGGGGACGACCTCACCGAGACCACCGTCATCCACATCACGATGTACGTCTACGGATAGTTTTCGCGATCCGACCCAGGCTACTTGATCTTAGTTGACGTCATCTGATATCAAGCTGGCATGACCGCTGCGGTGCCCGGGATCCTCCGTCGAGATGCCCGTCCTCCCATCAAGATGGATGCCGCGCCAGCCCCGGGCACCGCGGCGGCCAGACCGACCGTCGAGCCCCGCAGGTGGATCGCCGTCCTCCCCTTCGATCGAGACGCCGACGGCCACGCTCCCGCCGACCCCGCGGTGCGCCGCTTCTGGACGGCCGTGGTCGGGCCGGGTGCGGTCGCCGACCTGCTTCGCCTGACCGCGGCCGCCGCCAGCGGGCGTCGACTGCGCGAGCCGCTCCACCTCGCCCAGCTGGCCGCCGAGGGATTGGTGCTGCGCGACGGCGAGATCGTCCTCGTCCGGCCCCGCATCCCGTATCTGGGTGAAGGGCATCTTCGCCGGCTGCGGCCCGAGTTGCGGGCCGAGTACCTCACGATCGCCACCGGCCGAAGCGCGGCCTAGACCTCGGGCCCTTCACCGGAGGCCCGGGCGATCCGCCCTCCCTCCGCCGTCTCCTACGATCGCCCCCATGGACGATCCGATCACCGCAGCGGCCCGGGTGTTCGCGGGACGGTCGCGCCTCCTGATCTTCACCGGCGCCGGCATCTCCACTGAGTCCGGGATTCCTGACTTCCGGGGCCCGAACGGCCTGTGGGCTCGGATCGATCCTGCGGAGTTCACCATCGACCGCTACCTCGCCAGCCGGAAGACCCGAGCCGCCTCATGGCGGATGCGAGCCGACTCCGGAACCCTCGACGCGCAACCCAACGACGGCCACCGCGCCGTCACCGCTCTGTGGCGCACAGGCCGGACGGCGGGATGCATCACGCAGAACATCGACGGGCTCCACCAGAAGGCGGGGCTGCCTCCCGCGGCCGTCGTCGAGCTCCACGGCAACGCCACGCAGACCGAGTGCCTGTCATGCAGGAGACGGCAGCCCACCGCGGCCATCGCGGCGCGGGTCGCCGCCGGGGAGGCCGACCCCCCATGCAGGGATTGCGGAGGGATCCTCAAGATCCGTGTGGTGTTGTTCGGCGAGCTCCTCCCCGAGGACGAACTCGATCGTGCCGCCGAGATGACTGCGGTCGCAGACGGGGTGATCGCCATTGGATCTACTCTGTCGGTCTACCCAGCGGCCGGGATACCTCTCGAGGTGGTCGGGCGCGGCCACCCCCTGGTGATCATCAACCAGGGGCCCACCGAGCTCGACGACCTCGCCGAAGTCATCATCGACGAACCGGCCGGCACGGCGCTTCCCCGGCTGGTCGCCGCCCTCGGAGTGGACTAGAGTTCTAGCCACATAAAGTAGTCAACCCGCCCACTCTTCGTTCCGATGCGAAGAGTATGCGAGTTCACTACTCTTCGCAGTTGACCCGCCCCCGGGCCCACACCCGTCTGGCGATGGTCCTCATCGCGGCAACCCTGGTGGTCGCCGGAGCACCGCCTGCAGCCATGGCGGCCGGAGGATCCGGCTTCACTTTCTCCGGCGGTGGCTTCGGCCACTCCGTGGGTATGAGCCAGTTTGGGGCGTACGGGATGTCCCGCGCCGGCTACTCGTGGCAGGAGATCATGGAGCACTACTTCACCGGTGCCACACCGGCAGATGTCGACCCCTCCCTGGCGGCGGCTCCAATCTGGGTGAATCTCGCCACCGAGCAGGCGTCGCTGGCACTCACGGTCAGGTCGGTCGGTCCCGATCCGGTTCCGGCGACCTTCGCGACTTCGGCCGGCACCGTATCCGCCGAGCCGGGTCAGACGGCAACGATTACTCGCCTCGCCAATGGGAACTGCCGGGTGACGACGCCCTCCGGATCCGTCGATGGCTCTTGCACGATCGATATCGAGTGGGACGGCTGGACCGGCGATCCATCCACTGGACTCGTCCTCGAGGGATGCGGGTTGGTCAACTGGAATATCGCGTCCGGTGGATTGGTCCAGCCCTGCACCTACGCCCGCGGTGGCTTGCGGGTGCGTCCCGACAACAACACCAACACCGTCGCCCTCTCGGTGGAAATCACCACGGAGGACTATGTCCTCGGGATCTCCGAAATGCCCTACTTCTGGGGAGCCACCGGTGGCGAGGCCGCGCTGCAGGCGCAGGCCGTCGCCGCACGCTCCTACGCCTACGCCCGCGTCATCCAGCGAGGCAACCCGGCGAGCCGGCCCTGGTGCTGGTGCCAGCTCTACGACACCACTGTCGACCAGAACTACGTCGGTTGGGGTCACGGAACACAGGACTGGATCGACGCGGTGGCGACCACCGCCGGGCAGGTGATGACCCATCCCTCGCGCAAGGTCGCCGGCGCACTGGTCCCGATCGACACCTACTACTCGTCGAGCACCTTCGGATGGACGGAGGATTCCGAGAACGGCTTCACCACCGCCATTCCGTACCTGCGCTCGGTCGATGACCACTGGGCCGTTCTTCCCGAGGTGCAGAACTCGAACGCGACCTGGACACGAACGATGTCGACCTCGTCCCTGGCCGCCGCCCTTCCCGGCATGGGATCGGTGACCGACGCGGCGATCACAAAGTGCTCGGACACCGGAGCCGCCCTCGAGGTCACGTTCGCCGGTTCCGGCGGGCCGCGTGCCTACAAGACCCGCGACCTGCGCGGGCTGCTCTCCCTGCGATCGATGCAGATCCTGTCGATCAGCACACCGTCCGGCGTCTCCACCTGTCCGACTCGCGATGGCGGTAGCCCGCCAGCCACCACGACCACCACGACCACCACGACGACCACTCTCGCCCCCGGGGACACCACCACGACCACCACGACGACCACCACGCCCGAGACGACGACCACGACTGTGGCACCCGCGGAGTGCAGCGTGCTGGCGCCCGAGTTCCTCGCCGATCTGCTCAATTCGGGCGCCCTACTGAAGAAGGGCGCCCGGGGCGAATCGGTGCGGCAGCTCGAGCTCTTCTTGCTGGCCATGGGTTACTCGCCGATAACACCCGACCTCTCCTTCGGAGCACAGACGGCCGGCGCCGTTCGCGCCTTCCAGGACGACAGGGGTCTTCCGGTGGACGGTGTCGTCGGCTCGCGCACCCGCGGGGAGATCGCGCTCATCGCGGCCAGTGCCGCCCCCGCCCAGCGGCTCGCCGCCACGGACCGTCTGCTCGCCGCCGGCGCCACCGGTGCCGAGGTCCGTGATCTGCAGCATGTCCTCGCCGCCCTCGGCTTCGATCCGGGGCCGACCGACGGCGTGTACGGATCCCGGACAACGTCGGCAGTCCGTTCGTTCCAGCGCGCGCAGCAACTGCTGGTCGACGGGTTGTTCGGAGCGAGTAGTCGCAATGCATTGCTCAACCGGTTCGGAGTCGCCGACACCCGCTGTGGCTGATCGGCAACAGAAGCTCCGGGCCCGGCCGCTAGCCTGACCCGGCCTCCGGTCTCAGGGGGTGCAGACCGATGGACGCAACCGCCCCTCCCCCGGCCCGGATCCCTCAGGCGCTGCGCGCCTCGGGCACTGCGTACATGATCGTGGGAACGCTCATCGCCGCGGTGGCGGCGTACTTGTTCCAGCTGGTCGCCGGGCGCGATCTGGGGCCCACCGCGTTCGCACCGATCACGGTCCTGTGGACGATCCAATTCCTCGTGTTCACCACTGTCTTCGTGCCCATGGAACAGCTGACCATTCGCCGTCTCAGCGAAGCGCACCACACCGCCGGACCGTGGCGGCTGTTCGCGTGGGTGATCGCCGGATCGGTGCTGCTGGCGACGGGCTTTGGCCTGGCCAGCAGGCACCGCCTCCTCGACGGTCAGTGGGTCTACGTGCCGATCCTGGCGATTCTGATCGCTGCCTACGGCGGGTTCGCCCTGGGGCGCGGGGTCCTGGCGGGGCGCCGGAGATTTCGCGAGTATGGGTTGTCGACGCTCGCCGAGTCGGTCGTCAGACTCGTACTGGCCATCGTGATCCTGGCGTTTGGCGTCGGGGCCGTCGGGGTGGCGTGGAGCATGGTGGCGGGTGCGTTCGTCGTGTTCCTGTGGCGGCCGTTCCATACCGAGACGTCCTCGGGCGACGTTCCGGTCAGTCCCGGGTCTGCCCGGGCACTCGCCACCTACGTCGGTGCCAATGCCGCTTCACAGACGATCGTCGCCGCCGGACCGCTGGTCGTCGGAGCCCTCGGCGCCCGCCCCGCCGAGGTGAGCGTCTTCTTCGAGACCTTCCTGCTGTTTCGCGCCCCCCTGACCCTGGCCTACGGCCTGATCGCCCGGGTGCTCCCGCCGTTCACCCGCATGGTGGAGCGAGGAGAGCGTTCCACGGTGCGACAGTGGGCAGGCCGACTCGCCGCTCTGGGCGCGCTTGCAGCCGGGGCGGGGCTCCTGTTTGGTCGCGCCATCGGCCCGGGCGCCGTCGCCATGCTCCTCGGTGCCGAATACCGTCCGACCGCAACGATCGCGGGCTACGCCGCTGCCGGAGTTGCCATCGCCACGATTGCGCTCTTCGCCCAACAGATTCTCATCGCGCAGAGGGCGACCGGCGCACTAGCCGTCTCATGGTTCACCGGGTTGGCCGCGTCAGCAGCGGTGGTGGCGTTGACCGGTGGCACCGCGAGCGTTCGTGTGGGAGCAGCCTTCCTCGTCGGCGAAGCGGCTGCGTTCGTCCTGATCGTGGTGTCGATCGTCTGGGCCTCGCGAGAGACCTAGCGGGCCCCGAACCCCGAAAGCACCGTCCACACCGACCGGCCGAGCACCTCGAGGTCGAGCCACGGGGAAACGTGCTTGACGTAGTAGAGGTCGTACGACAGCTTCTCCACCGTGTCTGCCTCGTTGTCGGCATACCCGAAGTTCACCTGGGCCCACCCGGTGATCCCGGGCCGCACCAGATGACGGTGGGTATAGAAGGGAATCGTGTCGGCGAACCGCTCGACGAAGGGTCCCTGCTCGGGCCGAGGCCCCACCAGGCTCAGGTCCCCGCGCAGGACGTTCCACAACTGGGGAAGTTCGTCGATGCGCAGGCGGCGAAGCACTCGGCCCACCCGGGTCAGCCGATCGTCCTCGCGCTCTGCGAAACGGGCCTTGTCGTCCGGGCCGTGGCGCATCGTGCGGAACTTGAAGAGGGTGAACGGCTTGGAGTCCCGGCCGATTCGCCGCTGGCTGAACACCACCGGTCCCTTGGAGTCGATCCTGATGGCGAGGGCGATGAGCGCCCCGAGGACGAGGGTGAGCGGAGCGGTCACCAAGACCAGCAATGAGTCGATGACCCGCTTGGTGCGGACGTAGGGTCCCTGGCCGGAGAGGGGAACCGTGAGCTCCCAGCCCTCCAGGAGATGAACGATGGGTAGTCGCCCGGTGTGCTCCTCATACGTCGACACCAGTGATCTGACCTCGTAGCCGGCAAGGTTGCAGGAGGACACGAACCGGGCGATCTCGTCGCTGAAAACCGAACGGAGATCGACCGCGATCACCGTCCCCGGAGGGAGAGGTCCGTCGGGAGCCCGCCCGGCAGGATCGAGCACGGAGGCGATCGAGGCGTGGGGCGCCGCGAGAAGATGATCGACGAGAGCCTTCTCCGCAGTCACCAGCACCATCGACTCGGTCCAGGGACGCCGTCTGCGGACGAAGCGATGCGCCACGCCGAATCCGAACCATGCGACGGTGGTCGTGAGCACGTAGGCCCGGGACCAGTACGCCCGGGAGAAGACCAGGGCGGTGGCGGTCACCCCGAGCATGATCAGCGACATGGACAGCGCCCGCCCGTACGAAGGCCGCCTGATGCCGTTCCCGGCCGGCCGGTGGGCCAGGTAGAGCCCGACGGCGGCGCCGCTCAGCATCGCCCCGAGCATCACCCCTGACTGCGACCGGGCCAACCAGGGAATCGGATGCCGGAAGACGATGAGGGAGGCCGCCTCCAACGCCAGTGCGAGGGCACCTACGTCGAGTACCACGGCCACCAGCCATTTGCGCCGAGCCATCCCCACAGGCTACTCCCGACTCATGTATGTCACTTCGCCATGTCCCTGGCGAGTTGCACGATGGTCCGCACCCCGAACCCGGTGGCACCCTTGGCCACGTAGTGCTCGGCTTCGGTGGCCCGGGCGGGCCCGGCGATGTCGAGGTGTGCCCAGGGCACATCGCCCACGAATTCCTTGAGCAGCAGAGCGGCGTGAATCGCCCCTCCGTAGCGGGTGCCGGTGTTCTTCATGTCGGCCACGTCGGAATCGATGTTCTTCCGGTAGTCCTCCGGAAGCGGCAGGCGCCATACCCGCTCACCGGCGGCATCGGCCGCGGCCTGGACTCGGCCCGTGGGCTCGTCGGCTCCGAACAACCCGGCGATCTTGTCCCCCAGGGCCACGGCGCACGAACCGGTCAGGGTGGCGATGTCCACGATGAGATCGGGACTCTGCTCGGCAGCCAGCGATAGCCCGTCGGCCAATACCAGACGGCCCTCGGCGTCGGTGTTGAGGACCTCGATCGTCTTGCCGTTCCTGGCCGTGAGGACATCGCCCGGCCGCAGCGCCCCGCCGCCCGGCATGTTCTCGGTGAGAGGAGCAATGCCGAGCACTCTGACCGGGAGGCCCAGTGCGGCGATCACCTTCATCGCCCCGAAGACCGCCGCCGCTCCCGACATGTCGGTCTTCATCGTCTCCATGCCCTCCGCCGTCTTCAGCGACAGCCCTCCCGAATCGAATACGATTCCTTTGCCGACCACCGCCAGAAATGCCTTGGCATCCGCCGGCTCATACCAGAGCTCGACGAGGCGGGGAGGATTGGCTGCCCCCAGCGAAACGCCGCGCAGACCACCGAGGCCTTCCGCTTCGATCTGCTGGCCGTCGAGCACCCGGGACCGCAGCCCGGATTCGGCAGCCATGTCGACCGCGATCTGTGCCAGCGTCGCCGGCGCCTTGCCGATCGCCGGGGTGTTGATCAGATCGCGGGCGAAGGTGACCCCGGCGGCGATCGTCGCCCCCCGCCGCGCCTCGGCGACGGCGGCATCACCGCCGCCGAGCAGCACGATCGATTCGATCGCCGACGGCTTGGGTTCGCTCTTGTGCCGATGGAATCCGTACGAGCCGAGAACGAACCCCATCCCCACCCCCTCGGCCGATCCGGCGAGCGGATGATCGTGGAGAGTCGTGGCCACCGAAGGCATCTGCTCCAAGGCGCGGGCGGCACTGCCGGCGGCGCGACGCACCTGTTCGGCAGTCGGATCACTTCCCAGTCCGACAAAGGCGATTCGCCGGTAGGCGCTCCCTTCGCCGCCCGGCACCACCAGCAGTTGGCCGGTCTTGCCGATGAACTCGGCGTCGTCGAGATGATGCTCCAACCAGGGCAGCTGCCCCATCAGCCCACGCCCGGTCTCATCGAACACACGGCCCTCGACCACGCCGAGGGCGAGACCCGAGGCGGACTCCGCCCCGGGGAGGTCGCCGCGGAACTCGATCACTGGCCCTCCTGGCTCCGGCTGGGCACCCATGCCGTCTCGGCAGAGCGGGCCAGCACATACAGGTAATCGGCGAGCCGGTTCAGATAGGGCACCACGACCGAGTCGTGGATGCCGCTGGACCGGATGTGGGCGACAGCGCGTCGTTCCGCTCGCCGCGTGATGGAGCGCGCCAGGTCGAGGGCGGCGGCCGCCGGTGAGCCACCGGGGACGATGAACTCCCGGGGGAGGCCGCGCTCGGCCTCAACCGCATCGATGCGGCCCTCGAGCTCGGTCACCATCTCGTTCGTCACCAGGCTGGTGCCCGCCTCGAGCATCCCCCGCTTGGCGGGCGTGGTGGCGAGTTCCGCACCGGCGACGAACAGCTCACGCTGCACCTCGAGGATCCGGTCATGGAGCACCCCGGTGGCGGAGGCACGAGCGACACCGAGCGCCGACACGGCTTCGTCCACGGTGCCATAGGCCTCCGGGCCGGATTCGTCCTTGGCGACGCGTCCGCCGTGGAACAAGCCCGTCGACCCGTCGTCGCCACCGCGCGTGTAGATCTTCACCAGCGAGATTGTACGAGGCGGTCCGCGGACGACCTGAGGCCGCTCTCAGCCAGCAAGGATCCTCCCCAGCACCGCGCTCCCGAATGCGGTGAGCACCGCCAGGTAGGAAAGGCCGGTGGCGGCCATCACCCCGGAGTATCCGGTCTCCCCGAGGGCGAACCACACCGCGGTCATCAATACGGTCGTGGTCACGGCCAGGAGCACGAACCCCGCCCCGAAGGCTGCGTCCGCCCATTCCCACGGGATCGCCCCCATAATCGCCAGCACCCCGAAATCCACCACCATTCCCAACGCGCCGGCGGCGTCGAGCGTCCGCAAGGCCCGCCGCGGCAGGCGGGGATCGACCAGATACCAGTGGCCGAGGATCATCGTCGAAGTGACTCCGCCGAGCAGCAGCCCGCCGCTGACGGCGGCGACCGGCACCCCGTCGATCGCCGCGGCGGCGACGAAGCCCGCCGCGGCGGCTCCCATGAGCCAGACGACCGGTGATCGACCTCCGGCGGCAATGAACGCCGCTGCCGCGCAGCTGCATCCCACCCAGTCCCAGGCGGTGGACGATCCCAGGGCGGCGGGGATTCCGAGCCCCAGCGTCACCGCGGCGGCAAGGCGGCTGAAGCCCGGGCCGACGATCCTCCACGAGCCGACCACGGCCGTCGCCGCGGCGACACCTCCGGCCCAGGTCGCCAGCACGATCGAAGGAGAGACGTCCACGGTCGGGCGAGTCTAGGAACCGGATCCCGGAGAGCACCCGGTGCGTCCCCGGTACACTCCCCCCGGAGCCCCCGGTGGAACCGATCTCGCCTCGGCGCGACCCAAGAGCGCCGAATTCGGAAGGACGTGACGTGACCGACAGCCTCATCGCGCCGCAGGGCGGCGCCCTCATCGACCTGCAGGTGAGTCCAGAGCGAGCCGCCGAATTGAAGGCGCAGAGCCTGGATTGGCCCTCGCTCGATCTCACCCCCCGACAGCTGTGCGACCTCGAGCTGCTCGCCAACGGCGGGTTCTCGCCGCTGACCGGCTTCCTCGGCAAGGCGGACTACGAGCGAGTGGTTGCCGAGATGCGACTCGCCGACGGGACCCTGTGGCCGATTCCGATCACGCTCGATGTCACCGAGGAGATGGCAGCCTCGGTCGAGCCGGGCAACAAGCTTGCTCTGCGCGACGACGAGGGCGTGATGATCGCCGTGCTCCACATCGACGACGTGTGGCAGCCGGACCTCGAGCGTGAGGCCGAGATGGTGTTCGGCTCCCTCAACCGGGAGCATCCCGGCGTTTCCCACCTCCTCGGCGAGGCCGCTCCCTTCTACCTCGGGGGCCGGGTCGAGCAGGTCGAGCCTCCTCACCACTACGACTTCAAGACGCTGCGCATGTCGCCGGCCGAGCTGCGAGCCCGCTTCGCCAAGAGGGGCTGGCGCCGCATCGTGGCGTTCCAGACCCGCAACCCGATGCACCGCGCCCACCTGGAACTGACCGTCCGGGCGGCCCGAGAGGTCGAAGCCAACCTGCTGGTGCACCCGGTGGTCGGAATGACCAAGCCGGGCGACGTGGACCATTACACACGGGTGCGGGCCTACCAGGCGATCATGCCCCGCTACCCCGCCAACACCGCCGAACTGGCACTGCTCCCGCTGGCGATGCGCATGGGCGGCCCACGGGAGGCCGTGTGGCACGCCATCATCCGCAAGAACCACGGGTGCACCCACCTGATCGTGGGCCGGGACCATGCCGGCCCGGGGAGCGATTCGTCGGGTACGCCGTTCTACGGGCCCTACGAGGCCCAGGAGTTGCTCTCGGCCCATGAAGAGGAACTCGGCGTGGCGATGGTCGATTTCAAGATGATGGTCTACCTGCCCGACAGCGATACCTACGCCCCGGTCGACGAGGTGCCGGAGGGAACGCGCACCCTGTCGATCTCGGGCACCGAGTTGAGGGACCGGCTGCAGGCCGGCCGGGAGATACCCGAGTGGTTCACCTTCCCCAAGGTGGCGGACGAACTCAGACGCACCCATCCGCCCCGCAGCCGCCAGGGTTTCACCGTGTTCTTCACCGGCCTATCCGGGTCGGGCAAGTCGACGGTTGCCAACGTCCTCAGGGTCAAGCTGCTCGAAATGGGCGGCCGCCCGGTGACGCTGCTCGACGGCGACCTGGTGCGCAAGAACCTGTCGTCAGAACTGGGCTTCTCCAAGGAGCATCGCGACCTCAACATCCTCAGGATCGGCTACGTGGCGTCGGAGATCACCAAGAACGGCGGGATCGCCATCTGCGCCCCCATCGCGCCCTACGCCGCCGTACGAGCGCAGGTACGACGCCTCATCGAGCCGCTGGGCGGCTTCACCTTGGTCCATGTTGCGACGCCGATCGAGGTCTGTGAGCAACGCGACCGCAAGGGCCTGTACGCCAAGGCGCGCGCCGGGATCATCAAGGAGTTCACCGGCGTCTCGGATCCCTACGAGGAGCCCACGGACGCCGAGTTGGTGATCGACACCACCGAGCTCAGCCCCGACGAGGCGGCGCAGCGGATCATCCTCCACCTCGAGTCGGAGGGCTTCATCGACGCCAGTCGAGAGTGACTCAGGCCTCGGGGTCGTCTTGAGGGATGTCGCCGGTAGGCGCGGTCTCATCCCCTCCGTTGCGTGCGCTCTCCCATGCCGACTTGACGCCTTCCATCACCAGGTGTCCCACCTCGACGGCGAGCTTGGCCACCGCGTCGGCAGCCGCTCGGGCGAGCTCGGCGATGTCCGGCTTGTCACGTTCCTGCTCGTCGGCCATGACCGTCCTTTCTTTGCCACCATTCTCGGGTCTCCCGCCGGTCTGTGCCATTGGTTCGAGTCGGTCAGCGCCGTGCCAGCCATCTGGTGATGCGATCGGCCACCGCCGCGGGAGTGAAGCCAAACTCCTCGGCGAGCCGCGCCGCCGGGGCTGAGGCTCCGAAACGGTCGATGCCGATCATGAGCCCGTCGCCACCGACCACTCGCTCCCATCCGAAGGTGGCCGCCGCTTCGAGTGAGGCGCGGGGGAGGTCCTCCCCCAGTACCAAAGCCCGGTAGGCGTCGTCCTGGGCGAAGAACGCCTCCCAGCACGGCAGGGAGACGACCCGGAGGCCGACCCCACGTTTCCCGATGAGCTCGGCGGTCTCCAGGGCGAGGGCAACCTCGGAACCGGTCGCCACCAGGACCGCGTCGTCACCGGAGCGCAGCACGTATCCCCCGCGCATCACGCCGCCCCCGGTACTGCGTTCCAACACGGGGAGATCCTGCCGGGTGAGGACGATGCAGGTGGGACCTTCGGTTCTCGCCATGGCCAGCGCCCAGGCTTCGGCGGTCTCGGTGGCGTCGGCGGGTCTGATCACCCACATCCCCGGCATGGCCCGCAGGGAGGCGAGTTGCTCGATCGGCTGGTGGGTCGGGCCGTCCTCGCCGAGGAAGACCGAGTCGTGGGTATACACAAAGATGCTCGGCGCCTCCATGAGCGCCGCCAGCCGGGTCGCCGGTCTCATGTAGTCGTTGAACACGAAGAAGGTCGCACCGAAGGGACGGAGGCCGCCGTGCACGGCCATCCCGTTCACCGCAGCGCCCATGGCGTGCTCCCGCACACCGAAGTGGATGTTGCGACCGGCGGGATCGTCCTGTATGCCCGGCGAGTCCCTGATCATCGTGTTGGTCGACGGCGCCAGATCGGCTGAGCCCCCGATGAGCGTCGGCGTGCGGGAGGCGAGGGCATTGATGACCACTCCCGACGCCTTGCGCGTTGCCATCTTCGAGCCCCTCTCGAACCGGATGTCGGATAGGTCGATCGGCGGCGGATCCCAGTGGGCAGCCCACTGCGAGGCTCGCGCGGGATCGGATGCCAGCCAGGCGTCGCGCCGACCTTCCCACGCCCGCCGAGCCTCCGTACCTCGCGCCATCGCCTCCCGGAACAGCCCGTAGACCTCTGCCGGCACCTCAAAAGGCGGGAGATCCCATCCCATCGCCTTCTTGGCTCCGGCGATCTCGGCTTCGCCCAGGGGTGACCCATGGGAGTCCGCGGAGTCTTGCTTGGTCGGGGCGCCGTAGGCGATGTGAGTCCGGCAGGCGATCAGCGATGGGCGCGGATCGGCCTTGGCGACGGTGATCGCCTCGTCGACGGCCGATCGGTCGTGGCCGTCGACCGCCGCCACATGCCAGCCGAGAGCGGCGAATCTCCCGGGGACGTCCTCGCGGAAGGCAAGGTCGGTGTCCCCTTCGATCGAGATGTGGTTGTCGTCGTACAAGCAGACCAGCTTGGCGAGCCCCAGCCGGCCGGCGAGTGATGCGGCCTCCGAGGAGATCCCCTCCATGAGATCGCCGTCACCGACGAATACGTAGGTGTGATGGTCGATGAGATCGGGACCGAAGACGGCCCGGAGGTGGGCCTCCGCCATCGCCATGCCGACCGCGGTGCCGAACCCCTGGCCCAACGGACCGGTGGTCATCTCGATTCCCCGCACCGGATCCCGCTCCGGGTGGCCCGGTGTCACCGACCCCCACTGCCGAAAGCTCTTGAGGTCATCCATCGTCAGCGGAAAGCCAGAAAGGTGGAGCAGCGAGTAGAGCAGCATGGATCCGTGGCCGTTGGAGAGGACAAACCGATCGCGGTCCGACCACGTGGGATCGGTTGGATCGACGAGCAGATGCCGGGTCCACAGCACCTCGGCGATGTCGGCCATTCCCATCGGCATGCCGGGGTGGCCGCTGTTCGCCCGCTGCACCCCATCCATCGAGAGGATGCGAATCGTGTCGGCGACGAGTTGATCGATATTCATGCGCCGGAGGGTACCGAGAGCCTCGCCCGTCTCAGCCGACGATGTGCAGTCGGCGCGGTGAACGATTCAGCTCGTCGACGCCGTCGCCGGCGCACACGACGATGTCCTCGATCCGCATGCCCCAGAAGCCCGGCCGGTAGATCCCCGGCTCGATCGAAAAGGCCATCCCGGGTTCCAGCGGGAGCCCGTTGCCTTCGACGATGTAAGGGTGCTCGTGCACCTCTACACCGATCCCGTGGCCGGTGCGGTGGATGAACAGCTCGCCGTAGCCGGCGTCGGTGATAACAGCCCGCGCCGCCCGGTCGACGTGCTCGGCTGCCACGCCGGGCGCCACCGCGGCCCGGGCGGCTGCCTGCGCAGACTCGAGAGTCGCGAATGCCCCGGCGACCTCGTCAGTGGGCTCACCGGTGTGGAATGTGCGCGTTGTGTCCGAGCAGTATCCGCGGAGCCGTCCCCCGAAATCGACCACGACGGTCTCGCCCATCTCGATCACCCGGTCACCCGCCTCGTGATGTGGAGAGGCGGCGTTGGGACCGGAGGCGACGATGGCGAATGTGGCCAAGTCATGACCCTCCTCGAGGGTCATCTCGGCGACGATACGGGAGAGCTCCTGTTCGGTTCGACCGGAGAAGCGGATCTCATCGAGGCGGGCCACGACCCGATCGGTGGCCACGGCGGCGGCACGGAGCCAGTCCACCTCCTCGGATTCCTTGCGCATGCGCAACTCGCGAGTGAGCGGCGTGGCCGAAACGAATCGGGCTGTGGGAAGGGCCTCCTGAAGGGCGAGAAGGAACACCGACCAGGTGGGGTCACCGACGGCGACCGAAGATGGTGTGCCCATGAGAGACACCGCGATGTCGATGGGGTTCTCGTCTTCGTCCCATGGCCTGGTCACGAAGGCATCCCCCCGGGGCTCGACCCGCGGCGCCTCCAGACGGGGAACCACCATGGTGGCGGTGCCGTCCCGGGGGATCACCAGCGCGGTGAGACGCTCCAGGGGCATCGCCTCATACCCGGAGAAGTAGGGCAGGTCGGCTCCCACCGAGAGCAGGAGCACGTCGAGGTTCCGCTGCACCATCAGATGACGAGCGCGATCGAGACGAGCGGAGTAGTCGAACTCGGGGAACATCGGACAGAGGGTAGTGAGGCTCAGACTGCGCCTGAATGCCGGTTCGCCAGGCATACCGGTGTTCGATCACACCTCGCACCGTGGCCGGAAAGCCGCGGTCACTCCCGCGATTGACCTGAAGTTCGCCCTTCGTGAGCCGTCCGATGGTGGCGACGACAGAGAAGCACGAGATTTTCGAGACCGGTATCGCCACCATCCGCCCAATGCACGACGTGATGGACGTCACACCAATGGTGGGGTCGATCACACCCGGGGTGGGTGCACCCCTTGTCACGAACCACAAGGGCACGCCTGATTGCGGCCGGTACCACTCGGGTGGTCCGCCCCACGTCCAACACCTCCGATTCACCTCTCATTAGGACCCGACTCACACTCGCATCGCAAGCGATCCGCCGAGCCGCTTCAGGCGTGATCACCGTCTCCGCGTCGAGTTCGCATGGTTCCCCGGCGCGGCCGCGAAGAGCGTCCAGGGATACGGTGACTATCACCTGGGGCTTCGAGCCACCGGACTCCGCCACGTCGCCGTGTTGGAGATGGTCAGCGCACAACTCGACGAGGGCGTCGGCGCGACGCTGTTCCGGAGTCCGATCGTCGACGCGGTCGATAGCGCCCGCGTCGGCCAGAGACCGCAGCGCGATGATCACCGTGCGGCCACCGATGGGATCCAGTTCGCCGTCGATTCTCACCATGCCGCCGAGTGACTGAGAAGCGTGGAGGTGGCGCCTCCGGTGGAGGTGTTCGGCGTCCGCGGCCGCGGCCACCTGATCAGCCTGCTGCTTCCAGTACTCCAACGCCTGATGGGTACCGGCCATCGTGTGCGTGGATGCCGTCTCGACGAGCATCTCCTGGTCCCGCTGGAAGAGACCCGGAGAGACCCGGGACGCGGCGAGCAGCATGGCGACGCGAGGCCGATCGATCTCCGCGGCTCTGTACGCCATGGCCACCGACGGGTACTCCTGCAGGCCCCTCGCCTCGGCAACACATCGCCTGGCGGCCTTTCCGGAATCGGCAACACGACTCTGGAGGAAGGCCTCGGTTGTGAAGAAGTCCGGCTCGTAGGCGCGGCGGCGATCGATCTCGGCGAGCAGCGCAGCGTTCTCAGCCTCCAACCGGGTGACGCGACGCCGACCATCGACATACCGATCGACCAGCTCGGAGTCGGCGAGCAGCTCGGGACTCAATTCGTCGCCTGGCTGACGAGCCTTGGGCGAATCCAACACAGTGGTCATGAGCGCAACCTATCCCCGGCCTATGACACATCGGTCGGCTCAGTCCCCACCGGGGATGGCGCCGCGATCGACCGACTACTTGATCCGGTAGCCGCCCAACTCCTCGGCCAGCACCCAGGCGGCCAGGGTTCCGGTCTCGATGGCTTCGGTAACCGTGGTCTCCGGGGTCACCCCCGACGACCCGGGTTGCGACTTGCCCGGCGCCTCGGAGTGGATCTTGCGCAACCGGTCCTGCCACCGGGCGAAGTTCTCCACTCTGAGGTCTACCCAACCCTTGGCCGTCCAGGCGTCGCGCTCGGCGTCGGTGACCGGCAGCGGCTCGCCGCCGACGTCTTCGGGGATCCGGATGAACGGTCCCCGATCGAGCGTGCGCCCGTCGGCATGGAGCACCGGCAGGCCGAGTGAGGTGATCGTGTCCCGCAGTCCCGGCCTTTCGGCGAGTAGCCGGGTGGCGGTCTCGCTGATCTCCCCGGGTGTCGCCGCCAGCACCGCGGGGAGCGTCCCGTATCCGAGCGCGAGCAACTCGATCTCCCAGAGGAGTTTGGAGAGCTCGGGAGGGCCCAGTTGGCCGAGCGCCACGCTGTGGGTCCCGGTGGCCTCTTCGAGGGTGCGCAACTCGTCGAGCACCCGGGACCGGAGCACGCCGGCCCGGTATGACGGGCCGAGGACGCTGGAGTCGACCGCTCCCACCACGTCGCGTCCGGTGTTGATACCGGTGATCTCCTGAACGCACAGCAGGGCGATCTCCTCGGGAGTGACGAACTCCATCTGGCCCAGCGACGTGATCGCCTCGAACTCCCCCTTGGTGAACACCCCGTTTTCCCCGGTGTCGACCACCGGCAGTTCCAGGTCCGACATCCACGAGAATCGACCTGGGTCCATCCGCAGGTGAAGAGTGCCGGCGAGGGTCTCTGTGTGCGACTCGTAGAGCGCCACGGTCTTCCCCCGCTCCCGGATCGTGCGGCGTCCCACTTCCGAGTATCCGATCAACGCCGCCGGTTTGATCTCCTTGACGATGGGACCGCCGGGAGTGCGATCCATCAAGAACAGCAGACCGGTGTGAGCGAAGGCGACCGCGGTCTTGGTCATCAGCTTGGCCGACGGCCGGTCCTCGGAGTGGGTATAGGGGACGTTGAGTCCCATACCTCCGGTGCCGGTGGTCCCTACCTTCAGATAGAGCCGGGTCCCCGCGTCGCGCATCGCCCGGTTGACGATCAGCACGTGGCGGATGAGCTGCGGCAGGGACTGGGAGAGGATCAGCGTGTCGATGTCATGGGCCACGACCGCCACCGGGATCTCCCGCCCCGCCTCGAGGGCGTCGACGTCGCGCTCGGCCAGTATCGAGGAGGTGTACACGTCCTGGTAGGAGATGGCGGTGGCCGTGTTGACCGCGTCGACGACCACTTCCGGTTGGTAGGCGGCGATCAACTTCGCCAGCCGCGACCGGGCGAAGGCGGCCTCGAAGGGACCGAGCAGATCGTCGAACACCGCTGCCCGGGCGGCGGGGTCCTCGAGCAGTTCACTGCGGGGGCGCCGAGCGAACTCATCCCTCACGAACACGTCGCCCCACTCGCCGATGATCTCGACGCCATCCGGCATCAGGTCGCGTAGACCCATCACCGCGCGATCGACCTCATCGGCGTAGAGGGAGGCGATCACGATCCGGTCCGGCCGCAGATCGACGGCGATCCGATACGCCACCTGGTAGCCGACCATGCCGGCGCCGCCGAGGACGAGAAAGGTTCGATCGTTCAGGGCTCCGCCTCCTGTGATTGCCCGGCATAGCTTCCCGGTGGGATCGCCGCCCTGGATAGGGCCCAGTTCCCCTTGTCGAGATCGGACTCGGACTGGTGCCGGATGGCCTTCCGGCCACGGCCATCGGCCCTGGACCGTCTTCCGCGGCGGGCGATAGCGTGAGGTCGATGACCCAGGTCGCGGGGCGGGTCGACGCCGCCCGTATCTTGCTCGGTGACGAGGCGGTGGCGCTGGGGGCCATCGACGCCGGCATCGCCGCCGCCTACTCGTACCCGGGTACCCCGGCCACCGAGATCATGGAGACGATCCTGGCGGCCGCCCCCGAAGGAGTCACCGCCCGATGGACGGTCAACGAGAAGACCGCATACGAGGCGGCGCTCGGGGTCTCGATGGCCGGTCGGCGCGCCCTGGTGGCGATGAAGCACGTCGGGCTCAACGTGGCCGCCGATCCGTTCATCAACTCGGCGCTGGTGGCCATTGGAGGCGGCCTGGTGGTGGCGGTCGCGGACGACCCGGGGATGCACTCGTCACAGAACGAGCAGGACAGTCGCTACCTGGCCGATTTCGCCCGGATCGCCTGTCTCGAGCCGGCCGATCAGCAGGAGGCGTACGAGATGACCCGGGAGGCGTTCGACGTCTCCGAGCGCTTCCACATCCCGGTGCTGCTCCGCCTGGTAACCCGGATCGCCCACAGCCGATCGCTGGTGACCACCGCGCCGCCCCTGCCCCCGGGCCCGGTCGCCAAGGTCGAATCGGTCGCCGACTGGATCCTCATCCCCTCCAACGCCCGGCGGGTGTGGCGGCGGCTGTTGGGCGCCCAGGATGACCTCCAGGAGTGGAGTGAGGCCTCACCGCGCAACACGCTCTACCTTTCGCAGGACGATCGCGGTCTCGGCGTGATCACCGCCGGGATCGGCCGCAACCACTACCTGGAGAACCTCCCCGATCTCGGGTTCATCCCCTCCCACCTCCACATCGGCGCCTACCCGGTGCCGGCCGCCGCGGTCCGCAGCCTCGCCGAGAGGGTGGAGCGGATCCTGATCTTCGAGGAGGGGTATCCGTTCATCGAACGCAGCATCGCCGGAGTGCTCCCCACCAGGTGGGAGGTGCTGGGCAAGGCCCCGGGACCACTGCCGCTCGACGGCGAGTTGACTCCGGACACGGTGCGGACCGCGCTCGGCCTTCCCGAGCGGCCCAGAATCACCGTCGCCGGCCTCGACCTGCCGGCTCGCCCACCGCAATTGTGCAAAGGCTGCCCTCACGACGACTCCTTCCGGGCGCTGCTGGCGGCCGTGGGGGGCGACGACGGCGCCGTGGTCATGTCCGACATCGGTTGCTATGCCCTTGGGGCGCTGCCTCCGTACGAGGCGATCGAGTCGTGCGTGTGCATGGGAGCATCGGTAGGAATGGCGGCGGGTGCTTCGGCCGCCGGCCTGCGTCCGGCGCTGGCGGTGATCGGCGACAGCACCTTCCTCCACTCCGGGGTTACACCCCTCATCGATGCAGTGGCCCACGACACCGACATGACCTTGCTCATCCTCGACAACGAGACCGTCGGAATGACCGGACAGCAACCGACGGTGCTGCCCGGCTCCCGCCTCGAACCACTCATCGCCGGACTCGGCGTCGACCGGGAGCATCTCCACGTACTCGAGATAACCCCCAAGCGCGTCGGCGAACTCACCGGCATGCTGCGGGCCGAGATGGCGCATCCTGGTCTTTCGGTGATCATCGCGGTCCGGGAGTGCGTCGAGGCGATCAAGAATCGACATCGGGGCGGCAAGTCATGAAGGCCGACATCGTGTTTGCCGGAATCGGCGGCCAGGGAGTCCTGTCGGCGGCCGCCATTCTCGCCGAGGCCGCCCGGCGCCAGGGGCTCGTCGTCAAGCAGACCGAGGTGCACGGCATGGCTCAGCGAGGCGGAGCGGTGCAGGCAAGCCTGCGGATCGCTCCGGATGCCATCGCCAGCGAACTGATCCCCCGGGGCAGCGCACAGATGATCCTCGGTCTGGAGCCGGTGGAGGCCCTGCGCTACATCGATTACCTGGTGCCCGACGGGCTCCTGGTGACCGCAGCCGACCCGGTTGCCGATCTTCCCGGCTATCCGCCGATTGCGCTCATCCACGAGCAGGTCCGGTCCCTGGGGGGCCATCTCATCGAGGCCGACCGGCTGGCGCGCGAGGCAGGATCCCACCGGGCGGCCAACATCGTGATGCTGGGGGCAGCCTCCGTCCTGCTTTCGGTGCCCCCCGAGATCCTCGACGCCTGCATTGGCGACGCCTTCGCCGCCAGAGGCGACAAGGTCGTGGCGATCAACCGGGAAGCGTTCCGGCTGGGACGGGCGGCGATCGCCCCCGCCCGACGATAGGCGACCGGCGTGACGCCAATCACGGACTGGCGAGAGGTCATCGGCGAGCTACGCGCTCACGGAGGGAGCCGGGCAGTGCTCACCGAGCCGGAGGCGCAGACGATCACCCGGGCCCTCGGCATCGGGCTTCCCCGGATGACCGTCGTCGCCACCGCCGACGAGGCCTCCGGTGTCGACCTTCCCGGCGAACGGTTGGTCGTCAAGGCCGTCGGACCGGCTCACAAGACCGAGCTCGGCGGCGTGCGAGTGGCGGCGAACTCGCCGGCGGCGATCGTGAATGCGGTGCGTTTGATCGCCGCCTCCGCCGCCGGTACGACCCCAGAGAGCTTCCTGGTCGCCGAGTTTGTGGATCACGATCCGGCCGACGAAGTCCTGGCCGGAGTCCGCTGGACCGATGCCTTCGGGCCGGTCGTGTCCATCGGACCGGGCGGGGTCACCGCCGGGCTGGGTCTCGCCCCGGCGATCGTAGCCCGGGCGACCTCCGATCGGATAGATGCCACGCTCGCCTCGGCCCCGGGGACTCGCTCACTCACCGAGGGATCCCGCGGCACCAGAGCGGTGGCGAGGCCATCGCAGTTGGCCGCGCTGGCGGTCGACCTGCTCACCCTCGGCGAGACGACGATGCCCCACGATCTGGTCGAGTTCGAGATCAACCCGCTGGTGTTCACCTCGGCCGGCGCAATCGCCCTCGATGCACTCGCCGTCCTGGGGAGGGGCAAGGCAGATACGCCCCGGCGGCCCCCGCCCCCCGAAGGGATCCTGCAGCAACTCCGGCCCCGATCGATTGCAGTCATCGGGGTATCCGAACGGATGAACCCGGGTCGGGTGATCCTGCACAACCTGCTCGCGGCCGGATTCCCCGCCGACCGGATCGCGGTCATCAAACCGGGGGTCACCGTGGTCGACGGGTGTCGCGCAGTTCCCAGCCTCTCTGCCCTCGACGAGCCGGTAGACCTGCTGGTGGTGGCGCTGACAGCCTCGGCAGTCCCCGAGCTGATGGACGAGGTGATCGCCTCGGGATTCGCCCGATCCGTCATCCTGATCCCGGGGGGCCTCGGCGAACGCCCCGGCACCGAGCCCGAGGCACGCCGATTGGCGGAGTCGATCGCCACGGCTCGTCGCGCCGGTCGATCGGCGCCGGTGGTGACGGGACCCAACTCGATGGGGATTCGCTCGGTTCCCGGCAGCTACGACGCCACATTCATCCCCGCGGAGAGGATGACTCCGGCGCCGGCCAAGGGGGCACCGCTGGCGTTGATCGCCCAGAGCGGCGCCTTCACCCTGTCTCGACTCGATCGCCTGCCCTGGCTGCGGCCCCGGTACGTGGTGACGGTCGGCAACCAACTAGACCTGACCATCGGCAACTATCTCGATCACTTCGCCGGCGACCCCGAGGTGGCCATCGTCGCCTGCTACCTGGAGGGTTTCCGCCCCGGAGACGGAGATCGGATGCTGCGGGCCGCCGCCCGGCTGCGCGCGAGGGGTGGTGTTCTCATCTGGTACCGGGGGGGCCGTACGGTCGCCGGAGCCCGATCGGCGGCAACCCACACTGCGGCCGTCGCCTCCGATGACGCGGTGGCACGTGCCCTGGGGGAAACGGTCGGCATCCTCACGGCCGACTCGCTGGACGACTTCGACGATCTGCTGCGCCTCGCGGTGCTGCTGCATCAGAAGGCACACACCGGCCGCCGGCTGGCAGTGGTGTCGAATGCCGGGTTCGAGTGCGTGGCGGCAGCCGACAATCTCGGGACACTCGAACTGACGGAGTTCGCGCCCGCCACCCGTTCTCGCCTGGTCGAGATCCTCGACAACGCCGGACTCGGGGGAATTACCGGCGTCGGCAATCCCCTTGACCTCACCCCGTCCGCCGGCGACGAGGCGTTCGCTGCCGCGGCCGAGGCGGCGCTGGACGACCCGGGCGTGGACCTCGCGGTCATCGGCTGCGTCCCCTTCACCCCCGAGCTACGCACGTTGCCCGCGGATGTCGACGATCCTGGATCGCTGCCGGGTCGGCTTGCCGCCCTGGCGGGCCATCGGACACCGTGGGTGGCGGTGGTCGATGGGGGTCGGCGCTACGACCCGATGGCCGGCGAAATAGAAGAAGCCGGCGTGCCGGTGATCCGCTCGATGGATCGAGCAATCCGCCTGGTGGCGAAGTTCGCGATCACGCGGCAGCGGGGGGCGGGCGGGTAGAAGTCAGCGGCCCGAGGCCGAGAGCAACTCAGGCATCACCCTGGTCGCCATCGACGCCACCCTTGCGCCGTTCCTCCAGCTTCTCGTCGACCTTGTCCTTGACGTCCCCGGCGACGTCCTTGGTCTTGTCCCAGGCCGTCTCGGCCACGTCCTTGGTCTTGTCCCAGACCTTGCCGGCGACGTCTCCTGCCTTCTCGGCAGCCTCGCTCTTCTTGGCCCGGTTGAACCAGGATCTCACCTTGTCCCAAGTCCCCTTGGCACCGCCCCCGTCGGGGGTTGGGTTCGTGCCGCCCGTCATGGCCTTCTCCTCGCGTTGTTCTCCCACCAAGGTAGTCCTTGGACCGGTCGGGGTCTCAGCCCCAAGGTCGCGTTCTAGCCCGAGACGCTCTCGACCGCCGATGAGATCCTCTCCAGGGCGGCCTCGAGCTTCTGTGTGCTGTGTGCGAAGCACATCCGGATGTGGTCGTCGCTGTGGGCACCAAAAGCCGATCCGGGGAGAGTCGCGACACCGGCCTCCTCGAGGAGGTAATCGGAGAACTCGTCGGCCGTGATCGGCAACGCTGCGACATTCGGGAAGGCGTAGAAGGCTCCTCGCGGGGTCAGGCACGAGATCCCGGGAATCTCGTTGAGGCCGGACACGAAGAGATCGCGCCGCTCCTTGAACGCCGCCATCATCTCACGGCTGTCCTCCTGGGAGCCGAGGAGCGCACGCACTCCGGCCATCTGAATGAAGGGTGGAACGCAGCTCACCGAATTCGAGAGGAGTTGAGTCAGTTCCCCGGCAATGCTGACAGGGGCGGCTGCGAAACCGAGCCGCCATCCCGTCATCGCATAGGTCTTCGACAAGGACTCCAGCGTGATCGTTCGCTCTCGCATTCCGGGGAGAGTTGCCAGCGACGTGTGGGTTCCCTCGAACAGCATGGAGGCGTACACCTCATCGGACAGCACGATGAGGTCGTACTCGACGGCGACCTGCGCGATCTGGTAGAGGTCTCCCAACTCGAGCGTCCCCCCGGTGGGGTTGTGGGGGTAGTTGACGATGAGGAGCCGGGTTCGGTCGTTGACGCGATCGCGGAGGTCCTGGGCTGTGACCTTGAAGTCGTTGGCTTCGAGAACCGGGACCGCCACGGGGCGGGCACCGGAGAACCGGATCACCGATTCGTAGACCCCGAACCCGGGATCGGGGTATACGACCTCGGCGCCCGGATCGACACCGGCCATGATGGTGCAGAAGAGCAGGCTCTTGCCGCCCGGGCCGATGACTATCTCCTCGGGCCGGTACTCGCCCCGGCCATCACGGCGAAGGAACTCGGCGCACGCCTCTCGCAGCTCGGGAAGCCCTGCCGAGGCCACGTAGTGGGTTTGCCCCGCCAGTAGCTGGGCGTAGGCCTCTTCGACGATGTGCCGCGGTGTGTCGAAGTCGGTGTCGCCGATCTCGAGATGGATGATGTCGCGGCCCTGCCGTTCCAGTTCCCGGGCCTTGGCAAGCACCACGAAGGCGCTCTCCTTCTTGAGCTCACCCATGCGGGCCGCCAACTCCATGGTCTACTCCCTTCGGCACTACGGCTGGAGCGCCCGCTGCAACGCCGTGGCGATGTCGTCCTGGCCTGGTCTTCCTACTCGAGCACGAAGATGTTGCGTTCTTCGCAGATCTTCTTGAGCTGATCAGGCCACACGGTGACGCTCACCTCTCCGAGATGTGCCTTGCGCAACAGGTACATGTAGGTCCGGGACTGGCCGATCCCACCGCCGATGCTGAGCGGGATCCGGTCGTTGAGGATGGCCTGGTGATACGGAAGGGCCAGGTTCTCCATCAGTCCGGCCATCTCCATCTGCTCGACCAGGGTCTCCTTGGTCACCCTGATCCCCATCGACGTGAGTTCGTGGCGCCGTTTGGTCACCGGGTTCCACACCAGGATGTCGCCGTTCAGGCCCCGGCCCGGACGTCCGTCCGGCAGTGTGTTGGGCGTGATCCAGTCGTCGTAGTCGGCCGCGCGGTTCTCGTGTGGGTAGCCGTCTGCCAGTGGATAGCCGATCCCGATGATGAACACCGCCGGGTAGTCCTGGAGGATGGCGGTCTCCCGCTGCTTGCGGGGCAGGTCCGGGTACATGTCCAGGATCTCCTCGGCATGCAGGAAGGTCAGCTCATCGGGGAAGTCCGGGTACCCGGCAGCCGCCAGTTGGGGGAATAGATCCTGAGCGTGGCGGCCGGCCCCCACCAGCACGGACCAGATCCTGCGCACGATTCCCCGCAGGAAGTCGAGATTCCGGTCTTCGGCTGAGATCACCCGCTCCCAGTCCCACTGATCGACATAGCTGCTGTGATCGTGATCGAGGAAGTAGTCCTTGCGAACGGCCTTCATGTCGGTGTTGATGCCCTCGCCCACCCCGCACCCGAACTGGGCCAGGGCGGCCCGCTTCCATTTGGTGGCGGCCTGTACGACCTGGGCATTGAGGCGCGGCTCGATCCCCAACCCGGCCGGGAACTCCACAGGGGTCCGCGACCCGTCGCGGTCGAGCATGTCGTTGACGCCGCTCTCCCTGGTGACGATCAGCGGCACCTGGACCATCTGGAGATTGAGCTCTCGGCTCAGCCCTTCCTCTATGAATGCCTTGACGGCGAACAGCGCCCTCATCGTCTCCATCGGGGTGAGCAGGGACGAGTAGCCGGTGGGCAGAACCTTGGCCACCTCTGCGTAGGTGGAGACCCCGGGCCCGGCCAGATCGGCCCGCTTGTCGGGTTGAGTCATCAGATGCTTCTTCCTTTCTCGATCGCTACCGCATCCACCCGAGGAACCTCTTCTCCACGGGAGCAAAGATGATGGCCTCCACAAGGCGCAGGACCACGATGAACAGCAGAGCCCTGGCGATCATGTGATCGGGCCGGAGAAGCCGGAACGAGTAGTAGATCTGTGCCCCGATCCCGCGCGGCTGGCTGAGCGCCTCGACGAGGACGATCAGCTTCCAGGCGAACGCAAAACAGGTCCGGGTGGCAACGATCAGCGACGGGGACACCTGCCAGCCGACCACATCGACGAGGTAGCGGAGCCGCCGCAGCCGGTACACGGCGCTCATCTCGTCGAGCCCGGGATCCCTGGCTCCGACTCCCCCGACGACGATGTTGACGACGAAGGGGATCAACGCCAGCACCATCGCGATGAGCCCGGAGGACTCTTCGGTGCCGAGCACCAGGATGGCCACGATGATGTACACGACGTCGGGGACGGCCAGACCCATCACAACGATCGGCCGGAAGAACGCCATCACCCTGCGGTTGAGACCCATTGCCACCCCGAGGCCGATTCCGATGGACGTGGCTGCTGCGAAGGTGACAAAGATCCGCCGGAGCGTGATCCACATGTCGGTGTAGATCGAGGCGGTGCTGGCGTCTTCTCCAAGCGCCTCCATGATTCGCCAGAGCGATGGAACCCAGCCATCCGAGATGAGGGTGGCGAGTTGCCAGACGGCGAGAGCCAGCAGCGAGGCAACGGTGAACGCCTGAAAGCGCTGGAGGCGGCCTCCCGTGATCTGGCGCAGCGACACCACCTGCTCGGTCGTCATTCTCGGGGTTCCTCCCCAGAATTGGCCCCGTAACCCCACTCGTCCATCACGTGCTCGACGATCTGGGCTTCGAGCTCGGTCAGCCGCGGGTCTTCGTAGCGACGGGGGCGCGGCACCGATACCTCGATCGTGTCGAACAGCCGTGCCGGCCCCTGGGTGAGGATGAAGATCCGGCCGGCCAGGAACAGGGCCTCCCGGATCGAGTGGGTGACGAAGACGATGGTCTGGTTGCTCCGCTGCCAGAGGTCGGCGAGTTGCTGGCGCATGACCCGGGCAGTCACTTCATCGAGAGTGCTGAAGGGCTCGTCCATCAGGACCACAGCCGGTTGGATGGCGAGGGCCCGGGCGATCGAGACCCGCTGGCGCTGTCCGCCCGACAGCCTCAGGGGCCAGGTGTTGCGGAACTTGGAGATGTGGAGCATCTCGAGGTAGTGGTCGATGCGGGGATCCACGTCGTCATCGGCAACACCGGCGGCACGCAGCACGATGGCGATGTTCTGCGCGACCGTGCGCCACGGCAGGAGTCGGTGTTCCTGGAAGACGTAGCCGATGGGCACCGAGTCGTCACCGCGGCCGGCGCCGACGGGCAGTCCGGCGATCTCGATGGTCCCGGATTGAGGCTGCACGACGCCGGAGATGGCATGGAGGAGGGTCGACTTCCCACAACCGCTCGGTCCGAGCACGGCAGCGAATTCGCCTTCTGCCACATCCATGCTCAGAGCACTGACGGCAGGGGTGATGCCGTCATACGAGACATCGAGGTCCCTCACGCGGATGTATTCGCCGGAGTGAGTCATCTGTTGCCCTCCATCCCCGATCCGCGCCATCGGAGTACGCGGCGTTCGCTGGGCAGTAGCAGTAGGTATTCGGTTCCGAGCAGGATGATCATGAAGATGATGAGCCAGAGCATCGCGTCGACGATGCGAAACCGGTCGAACGCCCTGGCGAACCGGGCACCCATCCCGGAGTTGACGGCGAAGAGTTCGGCAAGGACGACCACCTTCCAAGCATGGGCGTACTCGTTGCGGACGGCGGCGAACGTATAGGGAACCAGGTGCGGCACTGCGACGTGCCTCAAACGCTGCGGAGTCGATAGTCGGTAGACGTCGCCCATCTCGTCGAGGCGGCGGTCGGCGGAACGCAGCCCCTGGAGCAGTGTTAGGGCGACGAACGGGAATGTGATGATGGACACGACGAAGTAGACGCCGACCTCGGACCGTTTGAACACATATAGAGCCAGGAGGGCGGCAATCGTGCTGGGAACTCCGAGCATCAGCCCGACGTACCGATCGACCACCCGGCCCCACAACCCACCGCGGTGCATCACGTAGGCGGCGGCGAAGCCGAGGATGAGAGCGATGGCCAGCGATCCGGCCACCCGTTCGATGGTGACGAGGACGTCGGGCCAGATGTCCTCGCCCGTCACGAAGTCGGGGATCGCACGAATGACCTCCCCGATGGGGGGAACGAAGGTCGTTGTGTGACTTCCGATCCACCACAGAAAGACCGGCAAGCCCGCCCCCAGAGCCCCGAGGGCGAGGTCGAGCCAGGATGCTCTGAGCCTCGCCCCCAGGTTCTGAGTTGTTTCGGGTGATCGAGTCACACCGGTTGCTCTCTCGGGATCGTGGTCCTACCCGAAGTAGTCCTCCAGGATGACCGCCACGGGCGTCGGGGACACGGCATCGATCAGGATCCCGTTCTCGGCGAACAGGGCCAGGTAATCGTTCAATGCGGCGATGTCCGCCTGGGTCCAGCTGGTCCCGAAGCAGGGCAGATCGATGCAATACTGGATGAACGCCTCGAGCTCCTCATCCGACTTGAGTTCGAGGAACGACTTGTACGGCTCCTCACGCAGCAAGGCGAAATCGCCACCCTGGAGAACATCGATCGCTTCCATCCAGGCATCGCGAATCCCGAAGGCCAGCTCCTCGTTCTCGGCCAGCCAGTCCTCCCGGGCGGCCAGGTTCGTCAACCACGGTGACCATCCGCCGCTGAATTCCGCCCATGCCTTGGCCGGCTCGAACAGATAGCGGCCGGGTGTCTCGAGCACCGCGCGGAGTGCCAGGGGCTCGAAGTCGAAGATCGCCTCCACCTCACCACTCTTGAGCAGTTCGGGGAGCGCCTCGGGACCGACCTCCCGCAGGTCATACTCGGTGAACACGTCCAGGCCGTAGATCTCCTTCAACATGAGGGCGATCGTCGACGTGGTCCCCGAATCGACACCGAAGTGCCCCACCTTCTGGCCGATGAGGTCGGTCGGATCCTGATAGGACGAGTCCGCCGGTACGACTATTCCCGTCATCATGTTGGCGCCGGGGGCGAACAGCACCGCCCTGTGGCCCTCGGCCTGGACGATCGTCATGTTGACACCGTCCTGCTCCATGGCGATGTCGCTCTCGCCGATCAAGAACGTGTTCGTGGCGGCATCGGGATCCACCGGCAGGTACTCGGCAATGAAACCGTGTGCGACGTCGATGCCCAGTTCGTGCATGACCAGCGCCGGCAGCCCCACGGGATCGGCCGGGAAGCCCTGCATCTTGACGGTGGGCAACCCATCGTCTGTCGCCTCGTCATCCCCGCAAGCGGCGACGACGAGCGCGAAGGCGCAGAGCAGTGTTATCACAGCGAACAGTCGGTGTCTCTTCATGTCGGCCTCCTTAGCCTCCGGGTTGGATGTCGTTGGAAGAATCGCGTCTGGGGAATACGGCATCGGCGTCGATCTCAATCAGCAGTTCGGGCTTGATGAGGCTGGTCACCTCCACCAGCGTGCTGGCCGGGTAGTGCTGTGGGTCGAACACACGGGCCCGCTCTTCGTGGATGATGCGAAACCGCTCCGGAGTGAGGCCGCCCACCACGTAGACCCGGACGCGGCAGATGTCGGCGATCCCGCCACCCTGGTGTTCCAGTTGCCGGCGGATGGTGCCCAGAATGAAGCGAATCTGAGTTCTGAGGTCACCTGCGCCGACCACCTTGAGGTCGTCGTCGAGAGCGACGACCCCAGAGAGCATGATCCAGGTGAAGCCGGGCAGGTCGAGCCTCACCCCGTCGGAGTAGGCCGGTTGGTCGATCTCGGTTCCTCCGGCGAGGAGGTCGAGACCACGACCGGTATCGGGTCCCAGGACCGTCTTGATGAGTGTCATCAGTACACAGCCACCCGGATCGGTGTCGGATTGTGGGCGTTGCACGGGTTGATCACCTGGGGGCAGGCGGTGATGACCACCAAGAGGTCCATCTCAGCGCGTAGATCGATGTGGTCCCCTGGCTTGGACCCGGCGTCTCGGTCGAGCACCACTCGGCCGTGTTCCTGCACCGGGTAGTCGAGGAAGATGTTGAAACACATCGGAACGTCGCTGCGCTTCAGTCCCCACGGAGCGATTCCCTGCGCGAAGAGGTCCATACACCCCGGCGCCGCCTTGTCCTCTCCATACCGGACGGCGTCGAGCTCAAAGGAGCAGGAGCCGCAGATGACGTCGTTGACCCCGAGGGTGTCTTCGACGACGCTCATCATCGGCCGTGCCAGGTCGGAGTAGAGGACGTGGCCGGTGGTGATGTAGATGGTGCCGTTGAGCTTCGCGGTGTGGGCCGCCCAGAACTTCTCGTCGAGGTTTTCGAGGTTGTAGCAGATCAGGTCGACGGCCTGCCGCCCCTCGAGATCCTCCACCCGGACCGTTTCGCCCCTCCGCACCGTGAAGGCCGTGACGCCCTTTGCCGGGACCGTCTCGTCACGAATCGCTGCCCCAGGCAATGTGGTCACTGCCATGCTTCTCCTTCCCGCCTCGCCGGTGGGTGCGACCTAGAGGGAATAATGCATATTACACGATATATGTGGCATGATGCGTGTGCCGCAGCGTCATCTCCGATGAGGCGGACGGGGTGAACCGAGCGAAACGAGCAGCAGAGGGAGTAGTCGTGGGCGGTCACGTTGCCGGCGGGACAGCGACTCGGCCGATCGTCTGCAGATCCGGTGCTGCGGATCCCCCCATCAACAGTCGCATCGACGCCCGGAACCTGGAGTCAGGATCGCCGACCCGTCCATCAACGGACATTTCGACCGTAGAGTTGGCGCACCGTCGATCGAGCAGGCACCCCCCTGCTTGCCGCTGAGAGGCCTGAACGATGACAAGTCTGCTTGGAAGCAAAGGCCTGTTCGGTGAGATACCACCCTCCGAGCGGGCTCGCACAGCATATGAGTTTGTGCTCGGGAGACTTCGCAGTGCGATCATCTCCGGCCAGATCACAGGCGGCACTCATCTGGTCCAAGCAGCGGTTGCCAACGAACTCGGGGTCAGCACCACGCCGGTGCGGGAAGCCCTCCGGCAGCTCGCCAGCGAGGGAATCGTCGAGCTCGACCCGCAGCGGGGCGCGGTGGTCAAGACCGCCAACCTCGACGAGATGCTCGAGATCTACGACCTACGTGCTCTGCTGGAACCTCGCTGCATGGAGATGGCCGCCCAACAGATCTCCGAAGAGGTGCTGGCAGCGGCGGAGGATCTGCACCGACGGATGAAGGCGGAACACGACTTGGGCGCCTGGGCCCACCTGAATCGGGAGTTTCACCAGGTGTTGTGCAACTCCGTCGATTCGACACGACTGGTCTCGATCCTGCAGAGCCTCCACGCGGCCAACGCGTTGTACGTGAGTATCGGTCTCCGGATACTGACGCACCCACTAGAGGCGGGGAACCGAGACCATCGAGATCTCCTCAATGCGCTACGGAAGGGCGATTCGACGGCGGCAGCAAGTGTGTCCCGAGCCCACATTCAAGCCACGATCGACCTCACGAAGGCGGCCCATCAGTCGGGAACGGCCTAGCGCACCGAACGGGAGGCGGCGATGAGCCGATCCCGGACGTCGCCAGCGACCCCGAGAACCCACGCCACCACTGGCGGCGTCCAGTCGTGCACCGACCCTCCAGGAAGGTGGGCACGATCCGCTGTGACGGCTCTGGCCCTGTTCGCACCCGGGGAGGAGGTCGTCATCGAGTGTGATCCGGTTGTCTCAGTGTCGGCGCTCACGCCCGCGCCGCCTCCTTGGCGTGATAGGAGGACCTGACCAGAGGCCCGCTCTCCACATGGCGCAAACCGATCTCCTCGCCGAAGCCGCGATACTCGGCGAACTCGTCCGGATGCACATAGCGATGCACCCGGCGATGCCGCGCCGTCGGCCGGAGGTACTGGCCGATGGTCACGATGTCGACCCCGACGGCGCGGAGGTCGGCCAGGGTCCCCAGGACCTCATCCCGGGTCTCCCCCATCCCCACGATGAGCCCCGACTTGATCAGCGACTCCGGCCGGATCCAGCGGGCACGGGCGAGCAACGCCAGGGACCGCCCGTAGTTGGCGGCGGTGCGCACCTCGCGCTGCAGCCGAATCACCGTCTCGGTGTTGTGATTGAGCACGTCGGGGGCTGCTGTCATCACGGTCTCCAGGGCGGCGCGATCGCCCTTGAAGTCGGGGATCAGCACTTCTACCTCACACCCCACCCGCTCCCGGATCTGGCGAATCGTCTCCGCGAAGACCTCCGCTCCCCCGTCGGCGAGGTCGTCGCGGTTGACCGAGGTGAGCACGGCGTGCTCGAGACCCATCTCGGTGATCGCCTCGGCGACCCGCTTCGGCTCATCCCAATCGACCTCCCCGGGTCGGCCGGTGTTGACGTCGCAGAAGCCGCAGGCCCGGGTGCACACGTCGCCGAGCAGCATGAAGGTGGCCGTTCCCGACGCCCAGCATTCGTAGATGTTGGGACAACCGGCCTCCTCGCACACGGTGTTGAGGGACAGGCCCTCGACGAGGCGCTTCAAGTCGCGA
>MELR01000008.1:497-16624 GCA_001767695.1 Actinobacteria bacterium RBG_16_68_21 | reverse complement strand
CGAGCCGTACCTTCATCCACTCCGGCTTTTCCGGCTCACCGGGCAGCCGCCCCCGTTGGGTGATCGGGATCAGCTCGCGGCCCTCCGGGGAGAAGGCGCCCCTTGCCACCAGGTCGTCGATCTCAAAAGCTGGGGCGGCGCGCCCCGTGCCCCGGGAGAAGGCAGCGCGTTGGTCGTCGACCGCACCGTGGCCGAATACCGCGGCGAACCGGGGCACGAGCAGGTCGGTGACCTCCTCGATGCTCACCGCTCTGCCCGCCAGGTCGGAGATGGTGGTCACCGGTCGGTCGGGAATGCCGCAGGGGACGATGTGGCCGAACCAGGAGAGGTCGGTGGACACGTTGAGGGCAAAACCGTGCATGGTCACCCGTCGCGAGGTGCGCACCCCGATGGCGGCCACCTTGCCGCGCTCGGTCCACACGCCCGTATAGCCGTCCTCGTGCCACGCCTCGATCCCCAGATCGCCGAGCACGCCGATGAGCATCTCCTCGATGCGGCGGACATGACCGACCACGTCGGGTCGATCCCCGAGGTGGACGATCGGATACCCGACCAGCTGGCCGGGACCGTGGAAGGTCACGTCGCCGCCCCGATCCACCCGGAAGACCTCGGCGCCCAGGGCCGCCGCCATCTCCTCGGATACCAATACGTTGGAGCCGTCGGAGAACCTCCCCACCGTGTAGGTCGGGGGATGCTCGAGGAGGAGCAGGTAGTCGTCCCCGGTGCGGCCGGAGACGCGGCCCTCGTGGATCGCCTTCTGCAGATCCCAAGCCTCGGCGTAGGGAAGCCGACCGAGCCAGCGCATCCGCAGCAGGGGGCGATCGACCACTCCCGGCGCCGTCTGGCGACGGCTCATGCCAATTCCTGCTCCCACTCCCAGGTCTGGAGGTTCTTCTTGACGCGGGCGAGGAACTTCACCGCGGTCGACCCGTCGAACGCCCGGTGGTCCCAGGTCAGACCCAGATAGCCGACATGGTGGATGGCGATGGCGTCGTTGTCGTTCCCGTCGGTCACCACCACCGGCCGTTTGGTGATCGTGTCGGTGGACAGGATGGCGACATTCGGGGGATTGATGATCGGGGCGGACATGAACGACCCGTAGGGTCCTGGATTGGTGATGGTGAACGTGGACCCGGCGATGTCGTCGGGCTCCATCTTCCCTCCCCGCGCCTTCTCGGCAAGCCGTCGCACCTCGCGGGCGATGCCCCGCATCCGCAGGCCGTCGGCTCCCCGCATGGTCATCACCACCAGGCCACCCTCTTCGAGATCGACACCGATGCCGAGGTTGACCTGGCCGTGGAAGGTGCGGGTCTTCGCCTCGAGATCGAACGACGAGTTGACCACCGGGAAGGCGTCGAGGGCGTCGACGACCGCTCGGCTGATGAATGGGAGGTAGGTGAGTGAGAAGCTCTCGCGCTGGCGGAACTCCTCCTTGTGGCGGGCCCGCACCCGTTCCACGCTCTCGAAGTCGACCTCGATCGCCGTCCACACGTGGGCGGAGGTCTGGCGCGAGCGGATCATGTTCTCGGCGATGCGCACCCTCAGCCGATCGAGCGGCTCGACCCGATCGCTGGCTGCGGCCACCACCGGTGCCGGGGAGGCGGCGACGACGCTGACCGAGACGGGCTCGGGCTCGACCGCCGGGGTCGGTGGGAGACTCGCCGCGATCACGGTCGGGAGGGGCGCGGCTTCGATCATCCGCGGTTCGATCATCGGCGGCGCTGGAACGGCTGCCGGCTCCGCCGGGGCAGGAGCGACCGGCGCCGGCGCCACGGCGGGCATCGCGGCCACACCCGATGCCACGAACACCTCCACGTCCTTGCGGGTGATCCTGCCCCCGCTTCCCGTCCCGGTGACCCGGCTGAGGTCCACACCGTGCTCGGTGGCGAGGCGCCGCACCACCGGGGAGAGCATGCCGAGGTCGGCACCACCGGGGGACGTTGCCGCGAATGGAGCCTGGGTCGGGACAGGAGCTGGCGGCGCCGGGACGGGTGGAGCCACCACCGGAGCGGGCGGCGGTGCCATCGGAGTGGGCGGCGGCACCGACGGCATCGGAGGGACGCGGCTCGCCGCCGGTTCGCTCGGGGCAGGCGTCGCCGCCGCCGGTGGCGTGGCAGCCATCGGAGTCATTCCTGCCTCGCCGGGCTCCCCGATGATCGCCAGCGCGGTTCCCACGGCCACGGTCTCACCCTCGGCGACCAGGATCTGCAGGATGGTCCCGGCGGCCGGAGAAGGGACCTCCGTGTCCACCTTGTCGGTCGAGATCTCGAGGAGGACCTCGTCCTCCTGAATCGTGTCACCGGGCTGTTTCGCCCAGCGGAGAATGGTCCCTTCGGTGACCGTTTCCCCCAGCTGCGGCATCGTGACCGTGACTGACATGTGGACCGACCCTCCTAGCTGACGAGTCTAAGAACTGCGGCGACGACGTCGGCCGACTGAGGCACGAAGGCGTCTTCGAGCACCGGGGCGAAAGGGATGTGGGTCTGAGGGGGAGTGACCCGGAGCACCGGGCCGTCGAGATCCCAGAAGGCGTCGGCGGCGACCCTGGCAGCCACCTCAGACGAGACGCTGGCGAAAGGAACGTCCTCCTGCACGACCACCAGCCGGGAGGTCTTGGCCACCGAGGCGAACACGGCATCCCAATCGAGGGGAACGATCGTCTGCAGGTCCACCACTTCGACGGAGATCCCGTCGGCTTCGAGTTCGACCGCCGCCGCCAGCGAGGTGTGCACCATCGCTCCCCAGGTCACGACGGTCACATCCTCTCCGGCGCGGGCGATGCGCGCCCTGCCGATCTCCAGCTCGAAGTCGCCCGGAGGAACCGGCTCCTTGATGCTCCGGTACAGCTTCTTGTGCTCGAGGAAGATCACCGGGTTCGGGTCGCGGATCGCCGCCACCAGCAGACCCTTGGCCGCAGTCGGAGTCGATGGGACGATGACCTTCAGTCCGGGATGGTGGGCGAGCAGGCTCTCGGGACTGATCGAATGGAAGGGTCCGGCTCGCAACCCGGCACCGCTGGGGCCACGCAGCACCATCGGAACGGCCTTGAGTCCCTTCCAGTGATACTTGGCCGCCTCGGTGGTGAGTTGGTCCAATCCCGGGTAGATGAAGTCGGTGTACTGCAGTTCGACCACCGGTCGCCGACCCGCCAGGGCGGCACCGACGGCGGCGCCGACAATGGCCGACTCGGCGATCGGCGTGTCGATGACCCGGTTCGGCCCGTACTTCTCGAAGAGGCCCTTGGTGACCTTGAAGGCGCCGCCGAACGGACCGACGTCCTCCCCCATGATGAAGACGGTCTCGTCCCTGTCCATCTCCTCGTCGAGTGCCCGGGCGATGGCGTCGAGCATGGTGATCGGCTCGCCGGCCGGAACACCCGGCGGCGGACCTACCTCGGTTCGGATTGCGAAGACGTCGGCGGCGACCGAGTCGGGTGTGGGATCGGCCTGGTCCTGTGCCCATTCGATGGTCGTGCGGATCTTCTCCTGGATGCCTTCCTCGAGAGCCGCCCGGCGGGCGTCGTCGAGCAGGCCCCGCGCACCGAGGAACTCCTCAAATCGGGGAAGGGGGTCACGGGCCATCCAGTCGGCCCGGTCGTCCGGCTTGACGTAGTCGGCCGGGTCATGTCCGGCATGTCCGAAATGCCGGAAGGTGACGGCTTCGATCAGGCTGGGCCCGCCACCGTTGCGGGCCCGCTCCACCGCCTCGCGGACCGCGTCGTACACCTCGAGCACATCGTTGCCGTCGACCACGATCCCGGGAATCCCGTAGCCGTCGGCGCGATGGGCGAGGTATGAGCCCTTGAACTCCCCCTCGTTCGGCGTCGAGTAGGCGAACTGGTTGTTCTGGACGGTGAACACCACCGGAAGCCCGAGAACGGAGGCGAGGTTGACCGCCTCGTGCCAGGTGCCGGTTGCGGTGGACCCCTCACCACAGTCGGCCAGGGCAACCCGCCGTTCACCGCGCTGTTTGAAGGCGAGCGCCTCCCCGACCGCCACCGGATAGGCGTCGGGAAGCGGTGACACCACCATCAGCGTGCCCTTGTCGACCACCCCGAAATGGCTGTTGCCGTCGCGGCCCCTGGTCGGTCCTGCCGCCTTGCCGTAGAAGTTGAGCAGGGTCTCCTCGAGGGTGACCCCTCGCACCAGCTGGGCGAGGAGGTCACGGTGGGTTCCGCCGAAGATGTCGCCGGGATCCAGTGCCGAGGCGATCCCCACCTGGGCGGCCTCCTGTCCGACTCCCGGGTAGACGGCCCCGGAGAGGCGCCCGCCCCGGTACATCGTGTGCAGGCGGGTTTCGAGGAGCCGGCCGGTCAACATCAGCTCGTACATGCCGAGCAGCTGCGCCTCACTCAGTTCGGCGGCGTGTCCCTTCGCCTCGATCACGACTGCGTCATCTCCTCATCCATCAATGCAGGCTGCGGCCCGAGGCCGCCAGCAGCGACTCCCCCACCGCCTCGGCAAGCGTCGGATGGGCGTGGATGAAGGCGGCGGCTTCCACGGGCAGCGCCTCCCACCCCACCGCGTACATCAACTCGTGGATCAACTCCCCGGCCGCAGGGCCGACCACGGTGGCCCCCACGATGGGACCGTCCTTCTGGACCACGATCTTGACGAGTCCGTCGGTCTGGCCCTTGATGATCGCTCGCCCCACTCCCGCGATACCGTGGTCGTGGGTTTCCACGTCATACCCGGCCGACCGCGCCTGGCGTTCCGTCAGCCCCACCGACGCCACCTCGGGAGCGGTGTAGACCACGAGGGGGATTGCCCGGTAGTTCACCGGGGCCGCCACCCCGGTGGCGATGTGGGTGATCGCGGCCATGCCCTCGGCGAATCCGGCGTGGGCGAGCTGCGGCGTCCCGGCGACGATGTCGCCGACCGCGTAGACGCCGGGGGCGCCCGTCAGCATCGTCTCCCGGTCGGCGAGGACGTAGCCCCGATCGAGCCCTACCCCGGCCTCCTCGAGACCGACCCCGGCGGTGACCGGCGCCCGACCCACTGCCACCAGCACCACATCGACCTCGACCGATTCCCCGGCGAACGGGACGACGACCCCCGTGGGGGTCACCCGGGGTGGCTCGACCGCAGTACCGGTATGGATCTGAACGCCCTTCTTGCCGAGCGCCCGGGCGAGCACCCGGGCTGCCCCCGGTTCCACGCCGGGCACCACCTGATCGAGGACCTCGAAGAGATGCACGGTGGACCCGAGGTCGGCGAGCAGGCTGGCGAACTCGGCACCGATCGCTCCCGCCCCGATGACCGCCACCCGTTGCGGCTGTTGGGGCCAATCGAGGGCGTGATCCGAGGTGACGATCCGGTCGCCGTCGATTTCGTAGCCCGGAATGGCTCGCGGCACCGAACCGGTGGCGACGATCACCGTCTTCGCCTCGATTCGGGAGACCGCGCCATCGGCAGCGGTGACGTCCACCGTTCCCCGGCCGGCGAGACGCCCGAATCCCGCCAACACGTCGACCCGACGCTTCTTCATCAAGCCATTGAGCCCGCTGTGCAGTTGATCCACCACGGCGTCCTTGCGTCGCCGGGCGCGATCCCAGTCGACCACGGGCGGAGAAGAAACGACGCCCACATCGGCGGCGCCGGCCACCTCGGTGAACACGTCCGCGGTATGCAGCCAGGCCTTGGCCGGGATACACCCCCGGTGAAGGCAGGTTCCCCCGACCTTGTCCTTCTCGATGAGCGCCACCGAAAGCCCGAAGTTGTGGGCGTACAGCGCGGCGGCATATCCTCCCGGACCGCCTCCAATGATCGCGACGTCGTACACGATGCCTCCGACTCGGTGCCGACTGAGGTTAGAGCCTGCGCGAATCGGACGCAGTCCGCAAGGTCCCAACCGACCATTCCCGAGTGGTGTCGGGACGCCGATCGCGTCCGGCCACCGGTTTACCCTCACCGGGTGCAGACCCGCTACTTGATCATCGCCGCCCTGATCACCGCGCTCGTGATCCTCGGAGCCTCCCTCGTATGGTTCGTGATCGCGGCGACATGACCCGGCTTGCCACCGGGGACGGGCTCACCCTCGAGGGGACCTGGACCGAAGCCTCAGGAGAGGCGCTGGGCGTTGTCGTGTTCTGCCATCCCGATCCCCGGGCGCGGGGAACGATGCGGGCGCCGCTGATGCGGGCGGTCGCCCGTCACCTCGGCGCCGCCGGTCTCCATGTGTTGCGGTTCAACTTCCGAGGTGTCGGCGAATCCACCGGATCCTGGGGAGGAGGCAAGGCCGAGATCGAGGATGTGGCGGCCGCCGTCGCCGCCGCCCACGCCGCACATCCCCACCTCGACGTGAGTGTTGCCGGATGGTCGTTCGGTGCGGTCGTGGCGCTGCTCTGGCAGGCGCGCGATCACAGTTCGCTGACCTATGCGGGAATCGCCCCGGCGATCGGCCTCCCCGGCGAGCTGATGGTTCCTCCGGCCGAGGAGTTGGCTGCGGCGCGTCGCTTCTTCGTAATCGGAGACCGCGACCAGTACACGCCGGTGAACGCCCTGGACAGATACGCCGTCACCATCGATGCCGAGGTGCGGGTGATGGAGGGAAGTGATCACTTCTTCTACTTCCGCCACGATCGGTTGGCCGAGGTGGTCGCCGCCCACCTCGGGGGACGAACCCTGCCCTGACCTACCGTGGGGGGTGGAACCCGCGATTGCGCGCCTCGGCCGCGGTGTCCGGTCCGAAGGACGCCAGCAGACGACGGCCGAGCAGCTCACCCTCGTCCACCCGGGCTTCGAGCACAGCGAACTGCGCTTCGTCGTCACAGTCGTACACGGTCATGTCGTCGCGGGTCCCCACAAAGCGCTTGTCGGGGAAGCGGCGCAGCCGGCTCATCACGCCACGTTCAGGGTGACGACCGCTTGCGAGAGCGCGGCGGACAGCGAGTTGATGGTGACCTCGCCGGCCAGTTCTCCCTGGCTGAATTCGATGCGCCAGAGCTGAGCAGAGAGCGCGGCCGAACTGGTGACCACGTAACCGCGATTCACCAACTCGACCTCGAAGAACTGGGCGACCGTGGTCAGGTCCACGGCCATCTGCAGGCTGAACTCGGTCCGATGATGGACTCGATCGATCATCGTTGACCCGATGATCCCCGTGTCCGGCACCGGGAAGTCCGCGGGCACCGTCGCCGGAATCTCCCCCTCCCCGAACACCACATCCTGTCCGCCGGTGGTGGCGGTGGTGTCGTCCCCGCAGGCCGCCATCACGAACGAAAGCAGCAGCAACACGATGAGAACGCGGCGAAGGGTGTGATAGCGGCGCACTTGGAAGCCGATGCTAGCGATGACGGCGTCCGTGGATCGACGGGGTGGGCTCACCCACCGGCAGCACCGCGGCGGGGGGCGGCGAGATGTCGAGCCGCGACCAGGGGACCGTCACCGGAGACAGCGTCAGCGCGGTGGAGATCACCACGGGAACGAACCGATCACGGACCCTCCGGGTCATGGCCGCCCCCTCATACCCGGGGTGGCTCCCGGTAGCCGCCGAACACCGTCTTGAGGGCCCCGGCGATCTCGCCCTCGGTCGCCCGGGCCCGGGCGGCGTCGACGATGAGCGGCATCAGGTTGGCGTCCCCGGCGGCCGCGGCGACGAGAGCGGCGAGAGTCCGGTCGACCGTTGCGGCGTCGCGGCCGGAACGCACCCCCGCCACCCGCCGTCGCTGCTCCTGCTCCACCTCCGACCCGATGCGGAGGATGTCGAGCTCCTCCTCGTCGTCGCTCACGTGCTTGTTGACTCCCACGATCACTCGCTCGCCCGACCCGACCGCCTTCTCGAATTCGTAGGCAGAATCCGCCAGCGCAGCCTGGAACCAACCCTCATCGATCCCGCGGAGCACACCGTCGAGGATCGACCCGTCCCCCATGCGGTCGATCTGCGCCAACAAATCCGACACCGCGGCGTCCATGCGGTCGGTCATGTCCTCTACGAACCACGATCCGCCCAAAGGGTCGATTACGTCCCCGACCCCGGTTTCCTCGGCGAGCACCTGTTGGGTGCGCAGGGCGATCTCCGCGGCCCGCTGGGTGGGCAGGGCGTACACCTCGTCGAGGGCGTTGGTGTGAAGGCTCTGAGTACCGCCGAGGACCGCGGCCAGGGCTTCGACCGCCGTGCGGACGACGTTGTTGTCCGGCTGTTGCGCGGTCAGTGAGACGCCTGCGGTCTGGGTGTGGAACCGCAGCTTGAGCGATCGCTCGTCGCCGGCCAGGTAGCGCTCCTTCATCCATCGGGCCCAGATCCGCCGAGCGGCGCGGAACTTGGCGATCTCCTCGAAGAAGTCGATGTGGGCATCGAAGAAGAACGAAAGCCGCGGGGCAAAGTCGTCGACCACCATTCCCCGCCGCATCGCCGCCTCGACGTAGGCGAAGCCGTCGGCGAGGGTGAACGCCAGCTCCTGGGCGGCCGTGGCCCCTGCCTCCCGGATGTGGTAGCCGCTCACCGAGATCGTGTTCCACTGGGGAACCCGATCCGCGCAGAACTCCATCATGTCGGTGATCAGCCTGAGGTGGGGCTGCGGCGGGAAGATCCACTCCTTCTGGGCGATGTACTCCTTGAGAATGTCGTTCTGCAGGGTCCCCCGCAGCCGATCCCAGGTCACGCCCTGCTCTTCGGCCGCCACCAAGAGGAAGGCAAAGAGGATCTGGGCGGGTCCGTTGATCGTCATCGAGACCGACACCTCACCAAGCGGTATCCCGGCGAACAGCAGGGCCATGTCGTCCGCGGTGTCGATTGCCACCCCGCAATGGCCCACCTCGCCGAGGCCGGTCTCACTATCCGAATCGAGGCCCATGAGAGTGGGCATGTCGAAGGCGACCGAGAGACCGTGCTGGCCCTGTGCCAGCAGGTGGCGGAACCGGGCGTTGGTGTCGTCGGCCCCGGCGAACCCGGCGAACTGGCGGATCGTCCACTGCCTGCCGCGATACCCGGTGACGTGAATCCCCCGGGTGTAAGGGAATGATCCCGGCTCGCCGATCTGGGGCGGCGCGTCTTCAGCCTCGGGCGGGAACCCGGTCGGCGGCAACTCGTCGAACGACATCGTCACCCAGCGATCGCGCCGCTTCGGTGCCGCCTCGTAGTCCTTCCACCAGTCCTCGGTGCTCACTCTTGCTCGCCTTCGTCGGCCCGAACCGTAACCGAGGTTCCGCAGTTGGGACAGGGAGCCATCGCCACGTCGCCCACGATGAACCACAAGCCGCATTGCGAGCACGCCACCCGCCGCGGCGGTGGATCCGGAATGGGCGGCTCCGACGGCGGGGCGGTCGGGGCAGGGCTACCGCCGACCTGGTTGGGCGTGCCGCACGAGGGACATGAGTACCGGCCCGGCCCGGGGACATCGAAGCCCACCTGACACCTTCCACAACGGACGATCACGTCGGATCCTCTACCGGGGAGCCGATGGCACCGATCGCCAGCAGGTACTCGGTCTCGGCGGCGATCACCTCGGCGATGTCGATCGGTTCGATCGGACGGCCGGCGGCTGCGGCCCGCTCCATGAGGTACTCGATGGCATCCCCGCTCCCCACAACCGGACGGCGATGCTCATCACGGGGCGCCACCACCTGGTGATAGTGGATGCCCCCCTCGAGCAGGGACCGCACGTCGGTGGGCGACACACGGTCGCGCGCCTGGACGGAGAGTCGCTCCCACACGAAGGCGGCGGCATCGTCGAGGAAGTAGGCCGCCGGTTCGTCGACCGAAGAGCGCCGTGCAGACTGCCACACCATCACGGCGACGATCACCAAGAAGAGGGCGGTGAGGATGGCGCCGGCGGCAACGGCTCCCATGCGCGGATCGTACCCCCGTTCACCGGCCGGGAATCGGGGCGATCAGGCGCCACGAGACCCGCTGCGAGCCGAGCTGGGGGCAGATCGGTGCCAGGTCGCCGGCGCGCAGGAACACGCGATGGCCGTGGGGGTCGACGTACCAACCGCCCACCGGGACCGGATATCCGTTCCACCGAATCACCTGCATGCGGTCCTCATCCCCTTCCATCGTCCCCGCATTCGCGGTCTTGAGTCTCTGCGGTAGAGTCGCCCCCAGCGGACCCACTCGGGAGCGGCAGTGTCGGTCAATACGGTATCCACGTTCTTGGCAATAGGCGCCATCCTTCTGGGAGCGGGGCTGATCACCCTGTTCGTTCTCTGGCTGGCGGCCCTGGTCTCCGATCGGGCGCAAGCGATCCTGGCGACTGTCTCCTACTCGTTCGAGGGACTCGGCCTGCGCCTCGCCTGGGTCATGGCGACGGTGGCCACCTTGGGGAGCCTCTACTACTCCCAGATCGCCCATTTCATCCCCTGCGAACTCTGCTGGTACCAGCGCATCGCCATGTACCCGCTGGCGCTCATCCTCGCCATCGCGGCGATCCGCCGAGACGCGTCCGTGCGCCGCTACGTGCTCCCCATGGCCGTGGTCGGCGCAGGCATCTCGGCGTACCACTACACCATCCAGCAGTTCCCCGATCTCTCGGTGACGTCATGCTCGACCACGGTTCCGTGCACCGCGGCATGGGTATGGAAGTTCGACTTCGTCTCCATCCCCCTGATGGCCCTGGTGAGCTTCGCGGTGATCGTGGCGGTCTTGCTCCTTGACCGGCCGGGGCGAGTCGCCCCGGCCGCAGATACGGAAACCCCAAAGGCCCAGGAGGAATCGTGAGTACAGCGAGCAAGGGGGACACGCCCCGCAAGTTCCCGGTCGTTCCCGTCATATTCGGGGTGGTGGCGGTGGCGCTGGTCGTCACCATCATCCTCACCTTCGAGAGCGGTGGAGGAAGCGCTGATGGCGCCTTCGGGAACCCCACGGTCACCGGCGCCGCACTTCCACCGCTGGCTGAAGGGGGCGACACCGCGATCGGGATGCAGATTCCCTCCGTCACGGGTGAGGATTTCCAGGGCAACACCGTCGAGATCACCAACGACGGCCGGCCGAAGATGATCATCCTGCTCGCCCACTGGTGTTCTCACTGCCAGGCCGAGGTCCCCGTGGTGCAGGCGTGGCTCGACGCCGGGCTCAAGCCCGACGGCGTGGACATCTACTCGGTGGCCACCGGGACCACCGAGACCCGCGAAAACTTTCCCCCGTCAGCCTGGCTGGAGCGCGAGGGGTGGACCGTTCCCGTGATCGTCGACGACGAGGCCTACTCGGTGGGCACCGCCTTCGGACTGAGCGCCTTCCCGTTCTGGGTGTTCGTCAACGCCGACGGAACGCTGGCGGCACGGACCACCGGAGAGCTTCCCGCCGAGACGATCACCCAGGTCGCCACCAGCCTGTTGGGAGGGTAGGCCGCTAACCGCGGCCCGCACCCGCGGCCCGCTACCCGCATTCCGCCTTCCGCAAGACGGCGCGGTCGCCCTCCTCTTGCGGACGGCGGACGGCGGCCTAGAGCCCCAATCGGTCGGCGAGCACGGCGCGATGCTGCGCCGGGGTGCCGAAGAGCAGCTCGTCGGTCTTGGCCCGCTTGAAGTAGAGGTGGGCGTCGTGCTCCCAGGTGAACCCGATCCCTCCGTGGATCTGGATGTTCTCCGCGGCGCAGTGGAAGTAGGCCTCCGAGCAGAACGACTTGGCGAGCGGAGCGGCGATGGCCGACTCGGCGTCGCCGGTGCTGACCGCCCAACCGGCGTAGTAGGCAGCCGATTTCGCCGACTCGACGTCGACGAGCATGTCGGCGCACTTGTGCTTGATCGCCTGGAACGACCCGATCGGCCGTCCGAACTGCACCCGGGCCTTGGCGTACTCGACGGACATGTCCAGGCACTTCTGCGCCCCGCCCACCTGCTCGAAGGCGAGAGCGACGATCGCCCGATCGAGGCTGCCCTGCAGTGCCGCCCACCCCGCCCCCGCCTGGCCGAGCAACGCCGTCTCCGGCACCCGGACCCCGGAGAAGACGATCTCCGCCTGCTTGCGAGTCATGTCCATAGTCTCCAACCGGCGGCGGGACACCCCCGCTGCCACCGCATCGACGACGAGCAGACTGACGCCCTGGTCGCCGACCGATCCCTCGTCGGTCCTGACGACGACCGCCAGGGTGTCGGCGGTGTGCCCGTCGATGACGAAGGTCTTGGTGCCGTCGAGGACGAACGTGTCGCCGTCGCGCTTGGCGATCATCGTCACCCCGGACGCACCCCACGCCCCGTTCTCCTCAAGATGAGCGAGGGCCACGCGGCGTTCTCCGGACGCCACCGCGGGCAGCAGATCCTTCTTCTGTTCGGACGATCCCGCAGTGAGGATGAGATCCGCCCCGAGCACGATGGACGACAGATACGGAACGGGAAACAGTGCCCGACCCATCTCCTCCATCAGGATCGCCTGTTCCATCAGGGTGAACCCGGCACCCCCGTACTCCTCGGGAATCGCCATTGCCTGCCAGCCCTGGGCGGCGATGTCGGCCCACAGCTTCTCGTCGAAGCCGGTTTCGCTCTCCATGAGCCGGCGAACGACCTGCGAAGACACCTTGTCTTCGAGGAACCGGCGCGCTGTGGCACGCAACATGTCTTGTTCTTCGCTGAAGGCAAAGTCCACCACGGCCCTCCGCATCGGGTGCCCCGAGGTTAGTGACGGGCGCCCGCCCCGACTCCATCGGGCGTTTCCCCAATCCGCTCCCGGCTGCCAGAGTGGCGCCGACCACGAGGCGGAGGATTCGATGGAATTCGGGCTGATGATCGAGCCGCAGATGGGCATGACCTACGACCTGATTCTCGATTTGGCCCGTTATGCCGAGAACGCCGGTCTGGCGGCGTTTGCCCGCTCCGACCACTACTCGTTCCCCAGGGCGACGACCCCTCATGCCACCGATGCCCTGGCCACCCTCGCCGGCCTCGCCCGAGACACCAGCCGGCTGGAACTCGTCGTCCTGGTCAGCCCGATCACCTTCCGCCATCCTGCGGTGATCGCCAAGCAGGCGACCACCATCGACGAGATGTCAGCCGGCCGCCTCGTATTGGGGGTCGGCACCGGATGGATGGAAGAAGAGCACACCGCTTTCGGCATCCCCTTCTTCGACCAGGCCGAGCGGTTCGACCGGCTCGAGGAGGCTCTCGCCTATCTCAACCATGCCTTCGGCAGGCTCCCCGGCCCGTTTCACGGCAAGCACTACCGCCTCGAGGACACCGCCGTCCGTCCCCTGCCCACGGGGCGGCTGCCGATCATCGTCGGGGGCAGCGGCGAACGACGCACCCCCCGCCTCGCCGGAACGTATGCCGACGAGTACAACTTCGGGATCCGGCCGCCCGATGAGATCCGGCTCCGCATCGACCGGGCCCGTGCCGCCGCGGCGCAGGCGGGGCGGGATCCCGATGCCTTGCGGGTCAGCGTGATGACGCCGGCGATCGCTGGCCGCGATCCCGCCGGATATGCCGCCGTCCTGTCCCGAATGGCCGCCGCCGATCCCATGGGGCGAGACGCTCAGACCCTGGAGAGCCGCTACCGGGAACGGGGCTTGATCGTCGGACCGGCCGACGAGGCGCGCCCGGTGGTCGAGCAGCTAGCCGCCAACGGGGTGGAGCGCATCTACCTGCAGCACTTCGGGCCGTTCGACCACGACCTGCTCGACGAGCTGTTCGGGGCCCTTCGGGCTGGCAGTTCGTAGTCCGTTTCTCGTTTCTCGTTTCTCGTTTCTCGTTCAGGTGGGTTGGCGCATTGCGCTTTGCGAGAACGAGAAACGAACGACGAAGAACGAAGGGTGACTCTCACCTTCCGTTACGACCCCCCTGCGCTTTATCCTCGGCCTCCATGTCGGAGTCACCCCTCCTCGTCGTCGAAGATCTGCGCGCCGCCGCCGGAGATGTCGAGATCCTGCGCGGGGTCAGCCTCACGGTCGGCCGCGGTGAGATCCATGCCCTGATGGGCCCCAACGGCTCCGGCAAGTCGACCCTGGGCAATGTCCTCATGGGCCATCCCGGATACCGGGTCACCAGGGGGCGAGTGTTCTACAAGGGTGACGACGTCACCGAGTGGACCCCCGACGCCCGGGGGCGGGCCGGGATGTTCCTCGCCTTCCAGTACCCGGAGGAGATCCCCGGCGTGTCGGTGGTGAACTTCCTGCGCAGCGCCCTCTCCGATCGCACCGGCACCGACTACACGGTGCTGGAGCTCCGCCTCAAGGTGGCCGACACGATGAAGCAACTCGGCATGGAGCGGGAGTTCGCCGACCGCTATCTCAACGAAGGCTTCTCCGGAGGCGAGCGCAAACGGAACGAGGTCCTGCAGATGGCAGTCCTCGAACCGGAACTGGCGATCATGGACGAGACAGACTCGGGCCTCGACATCGATGCGCTGCAGACCGTGGCCGAGGGTGTGCAGCGCCTCGCCGGTCCCGAACGGGGTTTCCTCATCATCACCCACTACCAGCGGATGCTCGACTACATCACCCCCGACGTCGTCCACGTATTCATCGACGGCCGGGTGGTCGCCACGGGTGACGCCCAACTCGCCCGCCGCATCGAGGAAGAGGGGTATGAGGCGTTCCGGGGGGCGGGACCGTCGTGAGGAAGAGGCAACCTCCAGGCATGGGAGTGTCGGTGGCAATTGGCGATTGGCAATTGCCAAGACAGGCTGCCGCGTCTCTGTCCGATTGCGAATTGCCAATTGCGAATTGCTCGCCGGAGGCGAATGCGTGACCGACCTTTCTCACCTTCGCGACGACTTCCCCATCCTGCAGCGGCGCTTCGACGGCCATCCCCTCGTGTATCTCGACAGCGCGGCCACCACTCAGAAGCCGGTGCAGGTGCTCGACGCCGTGGATGACTACTACCGGAACCACAACGCCAACGTCCACCGCGGCGCCTATCGGCTCGCCCAGGAGGCGACCGAGATGTACGAGGCAGCCCGCGCCAAGGTCGCCGGGTTCGTCAACGCCGCCTCGCCCTCCGAGATCGTCTTCACGAGGGGAACCACTGCCGGGATCAACCACATCGCCTACGGATGGGGTCTCGATCACCTGCAGCCGGGTGATCGGATCTCCCTCACCACCCTGGAACACCACGCCAACGTGGTCCCCTGGCAGCTGATCACCCGGCACACCGGCGCCGAGCTCGCCTACCTGCCGATCACCAAGGACTTCCTCATCGACACCAGCCGCATCGCCGAGACGATCGACGAGCGAACCAAGATCGTGGCCTTCTCCGGCATGTCCAACGTCCTCGGCTCCATCGGCCCCATCGCCGAGCTGGTCGCCGCCGCCCGGGCGGTGGGAGCGATCAGCGTGATCGATGCCGCCCAGCTCGTTCCCCATATGGCGACGGACGTCCAGGCCATGGGAGCGGACTTCGTCGTTTTCAGCGCCCACAAGATGCTCGGCCCCACCGGGATCGGCGCGCTCTGGGGGCGGATGGACCGTCTCGAGGAGATGGAGCCCGCCGAGGGCGGCGGGGAGATGATCCACGACGTCCAGCTCCACGAATCCACCTGGGCAGAGGTTCCCCACAAGTTCGAAGCGGGCACACCGCCGATCGCCCAGGCCATCGGGTTCGGCGCCGCGGTCGATTACCTGACCGCGATCGGCATGGGGACGGTGCGCGCCCACGAGATGGACCTCACCGCCTACGCGCTGGAGCGGCTATCCGAGATCCCGGACCTGACCATCTACGGACCGAAGGATCCTGAGCTCCGCGGCGGTGCGGTCTCCTTTACCCTCGCCGACATCCACCCTCACGACCTGGCCACGATCCTCGACCAGAGTGCGGTCACGGTTCGCGCCGGTCACCACTGCACCCGGCCTCTCCACCGGCTGTTGGGCGTGCCCGCCACTGCCCGGGCATCCTTCTACGTCTACAACGAGCGACGCGAGGTCGACCTGTTGGTGGAGGCGCTTCACGAGGCGAGGAGGCTGTTCGGTGTCGCTTGACGATCTCTACCGCCAGGTGATCCTCGACCACTACCGCAACCCGCGGCGGTCCGGGCGCCTCGAGAATCCCGACCATCACGCCGACGGCCAGAACCCGCTGTGTGGGGACGAGATCAGCGTCGATTTGGCAGTTGCCGATGGGAGGGTGGTCGATGCCGCCGTCCAGGGGCGGGGTTGCTCGATCAGCCAGGCGTCGGCGTCGATGATGGCCGACCGGGTCGTCGGCCTCACCCTCGCCGAAGTGGCAGAGCTCACCCACCGGGTGAAGGCCTTGCTCGACATCGAA
>MELR01000008.1:0-456 GCA_001767695.1 Actinobacteria bacterium RBG_16_68_21 | reverse complement strand
TGGGCGACATCGAAGCCCTCGCCGGGGTACGCCGCTTCCCGGTGCGGGTCAAGTGCGCGGATCTGCCGTGGACGACTCTGGAGGAGGCCCTTTCAGCCGAAGCCTGAAAGGGCCGCGATGCGCAATGCGCAATGCGCTGTTCGACGGGGCTCGGTGGTGCCCAAGAAGCCCCCTCCGGCCCTACACGCCATCGTCCACTGCAGGGGGAGGAAACGAGTCTGCGTCTTGCGCATAGCGCATCGCGCATTGCGAACTACGACTTACGGCCTGAGTCCTTCGGCCCCTACCGACCGCGTGGCGCCTGCCGGATGCTGGGATCGGAATGATCGAGCTGCGGTTCCACGGCAGGGGCGGCCAGGGTGCCGTCGTCGCCTCGAAGACCCTTGCTCAGGCTTGCGGTTCCACGGCAGGGGCGGCCAGGGTGCCGTCGTCGCCTCGAAGACCCTTGCTCAGGCT
>MELR01000007.1:197788-202517 GCA_001767695.1 Actinobacteria bacterium RBG_16_68_21 | reverse complement strand
CTCGACGATGACGAGCGCCGTCGTCGGCCGAAGCGAGTGTCGGGCTCCGGCTACCGCTTCGACACCCAGGGTTGGCTTGCCGACAGGACCACGTCGGTGTACCTCGTGGATCTCTCCGGCGCCGGCCCCCGACGCCTGACCAGCGGGTATCGAGACGGCGGGCTGGCTTGGCGCCCCGACGGAAGGGCGATCGGGTTCATGAGCGCCCGCCACGACCGCGCCCATATCGACTCCGGTGCCCAGGCCTGGGAGATCAAGGTGAGCGGTGGGGAGGCCGCGGCGCTCGTCCCGGTCGGTCATTGGGAGTCACTGCATTACGCCCCCGACGGCACCCGGTATCTCATCGGCCTGCCCGGGTTGTGGGACTACCCGGGCACCTTCGGCGTGCACCGACTGGACGGCGCAGGCACCGTCCCGGTCGCCGCCGACCTCGATCGCAGCTTCTCCCCGCCATCCCCGGTGGTCAGCCCGGGCGGCCCGCAATGGCTCGACGGCGGCGAGTTCCGCAGCGTCGTCGAGGATCGCAGCGTCAACCGGGTGGTGGAGGTGCACCTCGACGGGTCGTGGGAGTACTCCGGTCCCGAAGGGCGCAGCATCACCGGGATGACCGCCCGCGGCGACGGCACGGCGATGGCGCTCGTCTCCACATCGCCCACCGATCCCGGCGAGCTCCGCTGGTGGGAGGGCGGTGAGGAACGAACGCTGACGGATCTCAACGCCGACTTCCGGGCGAAGCTCGTGGAGCCCGAGCACTTCATCGTGTCCCACGATGGCGTCGACCTCGATGCTTGGGTGTTCCTCCCGCCCGGCGAGGCCCGGGTGCCGTTGCTGCTCAACATCCACGGCGGGCCGGCCACGCAGTTCGGGCGGTCGTTCTTCGACGAGTTCCAGGTCTATGCCGGCGCCGGCTTCGGCGTCGTCGCCTGCAATCCGCGCGGCTCCAGCGGCCGGGGGACCCCCTTCGTGCGCGTTCCGGTGGGACGCTGGGGTGAAGAGCGCCCCCCCGACCTCGAAGACGTGCTCGCCGTGGTCGATGCCGCCCTGGAGCGGTTCCCCCGTCTCGATCCCGATCGGATGGGAATCATGGGTGGTTCCTACGGTGGATTTCTCACGGCGCGGATCCTTCCCCTCGATCATCGGTGGAAGAGTGCGGTACCGGAGCGGGGGCTCTACTCCTTCACCTCGTTCTCCGGGACATCCGACATCGGGTTCCGCTTTCCGCGGATGTACCTGGGGCAGTGGGATCACGACGACTGGGCGGTCTTGTGGGCGGCGAGTCCGCTGTCGCGGGCCCACGGCATCGTCACGCCGTGCCTGATAGTGCACTCCGAGAACGACTATCGCTGTCCGATCGAGCAGGGCGAGCAGTTGCTCGCGGTGCTGTTCGACATCGGCGTCGAGGCGGAGATGCTTCGCTTCCCGGGAAGCAGTCACGAATTGTCGCGGTCGGGAAAGCCCCGGTATCGACGGGAGCGGCTCGAGGCGATCCTCGACTGGCACCGTCGTCACCTCGATGTGACAACATAGGTCACGATGGAAGCGACCAAGTTCATCTGGTTCGACGGCGATCTGATTCCCTGGGATCAGGCCACGGTCCACGTCCTGTCCCACGGGCTCCACTACGGCACCGGAGTATTCGAGGGGATCCGGGTATATGACACGCCGAAGGGCTCCGCGGTCTTCCGGCTTGCCGACCACATGCGGCGCCTGGTCGGTTCGGCGAAGGCGTTTCGGATCCCCCTGCGCTGGAGCGTGGAAGACCTCTGCGCGGCAGCGCGGGATCTGGTGCGCGCCAACGGTCTGCCCGCGGTGTACCTCCGGCCGATCGTCTTCCTGGGCACCGGCTCGCTCGGCCTCAACCCGGCCGGCGCCGGCGTCCACACCGCAATCGGTTCCTGGGTTTGGGGCGCCTACCTGGGTGCCGAGGGCGTGGAGAAGGGAATCCGGGCGCGCGTGTCGTCCTGGCGCCGGGTCGGTCACGAGGCCATGGTCCCCAACGCCAAGGGCACCGGCCAGTACGTCAACAGCGTGCTCGCCAAGCAGGAGGCGATCGCCGGGGGTTACGACGAGGCGCTGCTGCTCAACACAGCGGGCTATGTCGTCGAAGGGTCGGGGGAGAACCTGTTCCTGGTCCGCGATGGCGTGGTGAGCACTCCGACCACGAGCATGGGCGCCCTTGCCGGGATCACCCGCGATACATTGATGACGCTGCTCCGCGACGAGGGTTACGACGTGTCCGAGACGGCGGTGACCAGGGCGGACCTGTACTACGCCGATGAGGCCTTCTTCACCGGCACCGCCGCCGAGGTCACTCCGATCAGGGAGATCGACGATCGGGCGGTCGGGTCGGGCGGCGTCGGACCGGTGACCCGACGCGCCCAGGAGATGTTCCGGGCGGTCGTCACCGGTGCTCTCGAGCCATACGCCCACTGGTTGGACTACGTGTAGGGAGAGACGTGGGGCAGCAACCGAACATCCGCATCGGCATGGAGGACCTTCCCCGGGCCACCGGGAAGCCTGGTCCCCCCGGGCGTTGGACGCCGGACCGTCCCGGTGAGCTGGTGACGCCCCAGGCGGTTCCCTGGGGAGGGGCGTTCGGAACCCCGGGTCCCGACGCCGGGTACGCGTTCACCATCGTGGCTCGCCGTGAGCTGGCTCTCCTCGAGGGGGAGACCAGGGCCGACGTGGAATCGGCCCTCATCGCCTTGATGACCGCCCGGGCGTCGCAATTCGGACGGGCCCCGGTGGCGCGGGATGCCGCCACCGCGGAGGCGATCCTCGGGTTCGGGTCCGCCGACCCCTCCTGGCGGCTCGACTGGACGCGCGGGCTGGCTCATGATCACGACGCAGTTCGGCGTCTCGTCGCCGCCACCGACCGCGGCGCCCTGGTTGCACCGCTCGATGACCTCGTGCGCCGGGTGGAGGCGGGCGACCGGCTGGTGGCGGTCCCGGCGTGATGCGACCGGAGGCTCCATGAAGATCGTGCGCGTGCGTATTCCCGGCGACGAGATCGCCTATGGGGTCGCCGAGGCCGAGGGGGTGCGGGTGCATCGCGGCACGCCCTTCGTGGCCTGGGAACCGACCGAAGTGGTGATTCCCTTCGGCGAGGCCCATCTCCTCGCTCCGGTGTTCCCGACCAAGATCGTGTGCGTCGGACGCAACTACGCCGACCACGCCGCCGAGCTCGGCAACGATGTTCCCGACGAGCCGGTGATCTTCCTCAAGCCGGCGACCGCAGTGATCGGTCCGGAGGCGGCGATCGTGCTTCCCCCGGAGGCGGCGATCGTGCATCACGAGGCGGAGCTGGCCATCGTCGTGGGCCGGGTGAGCCGCAAGGTCGCCGCCGAAGACGCCGCCGGACACATCCTCGGGTACACCGCGGCCAACGACGTGAGCGCTCGGGACCTGCAGGCCAAGGACGGGCAGTGGACCCGGGCGAAGGGCTTCGACACCTTCTGCCCGCTCGGGCCGGCGATCGAGACCGAGATGGATCCGGCGGGGATTCGTGTGGCGTGTCTGGTCAACGGCGAGCTCCGTCAAGAGGGCTCCACCGACGACATGGTGTTCGGCGTGGGGGAGATCTTCGCGTTCGTCACCCGGGTGATGACCATGCTCCCCGGTGACGTGATCCTCACCGGCACTCCGGCGGGGGTCGGCCCGATCACCGCCGGCGACCGCGTCGAGGTCAACATCGAGAGGATCGGCAGCCTGATCAACCCGGTGGTGGCGGGCAGGTGAAGGTCCGTGTCCGCTTTGCCCCGTCCCCGACCGGGTTCCTCCACGTCGGTGGGGGCCGCACCGCGCTGTACAACTGGTTGTTCGCCCGGCACAACGGCGGGGTCTTCATTCTGCGATCCGATGACACCGATGCGGAACGCAGCACAGCGGAGTACCAGCAGGACATCCTCGAAGGGCTCACCTGGCTTGGTCTCGACTGGGACGAGGGCATCGAGGTGGGGGGTCCCCACGGCTCCTATCGCCAGAGCGCCCGGCTGGAGCGCTATCAGGAGGTGGCCGCGGCGCTGGTCGCCGCCGGGAGCGCCTACTACGACCGCGCCACGCCGGAGCAACTCGAGGCGCTGCGAGCCGCCGCCGAGGCGGCGGGTCGGTCACCGGTCTACTCCGGGAACCACCGGGTCTCCGCGGAGGAGGCCGCCGAGGCCCGCCAGGTCGGAGAGCGGCTGCCTATCCGCTTCGCGGTGCCGCGTCCCGGAGAAACGGTCTTCGAGGACCTGGTGCGAGGCCCGCTTCGTTTCGACCATGCCAACGTGGACGACTTCGTGATCCTGCGATCGGACGGCACGCCCACCTATCACCTGGCGAGCACGGTGGACGATGTCGACTACGGCATTACCCACGTCGTGCGGGGCGAGGACATCCTCTCCTCGACGCCGAAGCATCTGCTGCTCACCCTGGCGATGGGAGCCGAGCCCGCCCGGTACGCCCACCTGGCGCTGCTCAACGGTCCCGACGGCAAGAAGCTCTCCAAGCGCCACGGCGACACCGCCCTGCGGGCATACCGGGAGGCCGGGATCATCGCCCCCGCCATGCGCAACTATCTGGCAATCCTCGGGTGGTCTCCGGGCGAGGATGAAGAGTTGGTGACACTCGACGAGATGGTCGCCCGCTTCGAACTGTCCACCGTGTCGCGCAACCCCGCGGTGTTCGATCCCACCAAGCTCGAGTGGATGAACGGGGTCTACCTGCGCGGCCTGACTCCCCGGGCCTT
>MELR01000007.1:163254-197780 GCA_001767695.1 Actinobacteria bacterium RBG_16_68_21 | reverse complement strand
TGGCCCGACCGCTGGTCGAAACCGATCTGGGGAGGCGGCTGAGCGATGACGAGGCGGCGGTGTTCGACGCCATCGCCCCGCTGGTACAGGAGCGGGCGAAGCGGCTCACCGAGGTCGCCTCCCAGGTGCGTTTCCTCTTCGCGGAAGTCGGCTATGACGAGGGGTCGTGGGAGAAGGTGATGACCAAGCCGGAGGCACCGGTCGCCCTCGACGCCGGAAGAGCTCACCTCGAGAGGGTGATGATCTGGGAGGCGGGGGGGATCGAGGCGGCCTTGCGGGCGATGCTCGCCGAGCGCGGGCTTTCCGCCGGCAAGGGCCTGCAGCCGCTGCGGGTGGCCGTCACCGGATCGGCGGTGAGTCCCCCGCTGTTCGAGTCGCTGGCGGCGCTGGGGCGGGAAAGGTCACTGGCGCGGCTGGCCGCGGCCAGTGCGCGGCTGCAACCGGGGGGGGCGGCGACCGATGATCGGCGGCCGCCTAGTACCATCCTGCCGCCTTCGGGGGTGGTGTAATTGGCAACACAGCGGGTTCTGGTCCCGTAATTGAGGGTTCGAGTCCTTCCCCCCGAGCCGAGCGGCGAGGTTTCGCCGCGCGGCCCCGTCGTCTAGCGGCCTAGGACGCCGGCCTCTCAAGCCGGTAGCGCCGGTTCGAATCCGGTCGGGGCTACCGAACTCACCCCTCTTCTGTCGGCGCCGCGTCGCGGTGTCGGCCCGGTAGCTGCCCGGCCGACCGTACGCCCCCGGCTCCTGGTGCCCGGCGTGCGGACCCCAGGCCTCAGATCTTCCCGTATACCGGGATCATCGCCCCGTTGATCACGCTCGACTCCGGCGACGCCAGGAACTCGATGACCGCGGCGATCTGATCGGGCGTCGGCCAGTCGACGTAGTTGGCGAACGGCACCACCTCGCGAAACGCCGGCGTGTCGATCAGCGACGGCATCACCACATTGGCTGTGACGTTCGAGTCGCTCACCTCCTCGGCGATGCTGCGCGCCAGGGCGACGACCCCCGCCTTGGCGACGTTGTACATCGCCTGGCCCGAAGGCGGCTCCATGGCGGCGCGACTGCCCATCATGACGATGCGACCCCACTCGGCCTCACGCAGGTGGGGGAGGGCCGCCCGGGCCGCATTGAAGGACGGTCGGAGGTTGAGCTCGATCATTCGCTCGAAGCGGACGTCATCGGTCTCGTCCACGTCCCGGCCGCCCGCCCAGCCGCCGACCAGGGCGGCGAGGATGTTGACCCTTCCGTAGCGAGTGGCCACCTCATCGACGAAGGACACCACCGCTTCCCCGTCTGAGCAGTCGACGCGTTTGAGGATGAGCCGATCCTCGCCGAGCTCGAGCATCTCCTCGGTCGCGACGGCCTCTTCGGGTATCAGGTAGCTGATCGCGATCCGATGACCGGTGGCGGCCAGCCGACTTGCCAGACACCGGCCCAGGCCTCCGGTACCTCCGGTGATGATCGCCACCGGCGTGTCGCGGGGTGAATCGGTCACGAGGTGCATGGTACCGGCACCGGGACGCGGCTCGAAGCGGTCGATCAGCCCGGATACCCTTCGATGGCGATTTCCACCGCGGCGAGTTCGGTGATCAAGTCGCCCGCAGGGAGCGCCGCCTCCATTGTTCGCGCCCCCGGTGCCACCAGTCCGCGCAGTGCCCGGTCGGCGAGGGCGGTGGCGGGAAACGCCGTCGTACGAGCCAGAGCCGAGAAGCGTCCGTCGTGGCGGTCGACGAGCTGATAGCCGACCGTGCGCCGCCGGGACGAACGAGATGTGCTCGCCCAAACCCGCATCAGGACGACGTCGTCGGCACTTCGGGGAAGGTGGGTGTTCAGCGCCTCGATGAGGACGGTGCGGGGGGCGATCCCGCTGCCCGGCTGGGGCGTCTCCGCGAAGAGCCCGAGTTCCAGCATGGCGCGGAACGTGCGGGCGTGGCCGGGGTAGCGCAAGGTTTTGTAGTCGAGGTCCTGCACCCGTCCCGCCCACCGCTGGGCAAGGGAGGAGGAGCCCCCGGCCGTGTGGAAGGCCTCGAGCGGTCCCCAGCCAACCCAGTCGACCGGCTCGATTCCGGTGAGCGGCTCGACGGTGGCATACCCGCCGGCGACGAGAACCTCACACGGCTCGGCGTACTCGTTCACCAGGCCGGCCGGGCTGAACGCCAGCTGGTACTCCAGGGCCCCGGTGGGGGTGACCGGAAGGGCTCCCACCCGGAGGCGCACCTCGTCGATGGGCCCGTCGCCCAACGCGTCGACCGCTCCGCATGCCAGGACGTTGGCCAATCCGGGGGCAAGCCCGCAGTCGGGGACCACCGCCACGCCGGCGTCGCGAGCGGCTCCGTCGAGAGTGAGTTGCCGGGAGACGACGCCGGGGTTTCCGCCGAAATCGAGATAGTGCGTGCCCGCCCTCACCGCTGCGGTGGCGACGCCCACCCCGAAGGCATAGGGAATCGCCGAGACGACGAGCTCGTTGGCTTCGAGGAGGAGCGCCATCGTCGCCGGATCGGTGGCGTCGACCCGGGCGGCCCTGACACCGAGCATCTCGGCCGCCGCTTCGGGGGCGGCGAGATCTCCCAGGGTGACCGTGTGCCCCCTCCGGGCGAGATCCCACGCCGCCGCCGTGCCGACGATGCCCGCACCGATCACCGCGACGTTGCTCATGAAATCGAAGGGTACGTCATCGATCTGGCCATCCGATCGGTCGGCCGGTGCCGACCCCTTGCGGTCTAGGAGAGGAACCGATCCAGCCAGGCGCCCCCCGGCAACCGGGCGGCGGCATGCAGGTCGGCGAAGGTATCGACCTCCACGGCAGTGCCGGTGCGCACGACCACGAGGCGGGGACGATCGGCAGCGGCGGCGAGGTGCCGGACGAACGACCCCGGTCCGTAGTGGAGCGCCAGCGGACCGGTCGAGCCGAGCAGCTTGGTCCCGCCGTCGCAGGAGGGGGCGAGCACCGTGACGCCGGCCGCCACCGCCTCGGGGATTCCGGCGAGGTCCTCCTCCCTGAGCAGGGGGAGATCGCCGTGGACCACCAGCCACGGCAGCCCGGCGGCGCCGGCGGCGCCCACTCCCGCGCCTACCGCGGCGTCGAGACCGCCTCCCGGATCGACGATCACCTGGACTCCTCGCTGCGTGGCCCAGGCGGCAACGCCGTCGTCACCGGTGACGACGGCGAGTTGGAGACCCGCTCCTGTGCAGGCGGAAGCGACCACCGTTGCGATCTCGCGGGCGAGCACCGCGCGTATCTCCGGGCGGATGTCGAGCCGCTCTTTGGCGCGGTGGAACGGCTTCAGGGGAAGGATGGCAAGGGGAAGCGGCACCGGAGGAGGGTAGGACCGGCGGAGCCGCCGGTAGTGTGGCCGGGTGAATCGGAAGACGAAGATCATCGCCACGCTGGGGCCGGCGAGCGAGTCGGCGGAGACCATTTCGGCGATGGTCGCCGCCGGGATGGACGTCGCCCGGCTCAACTTCTCCCATGGCACTCACGAGTCCCACCGGCGGTTGGCGGGCTTGGTGCGGGCCGCGGCGCAGGAGCACGATCGGGCGGTGGCGGTGCTCCAGGACATCCAGGGGCCCCGGATCCGCGTCGGCGTGTTCCCGGGAGGCTCTGTCGAGGTGTCAGCCGGATCGATGGTGACCCTGGTGGACGGTGACGGAGAGGGATCGGCGGAGCGCGTGCCGGTGCAGCACCTGGGCTCGGTGGCACTCTCGGTGGGAGACCGAATCCTCATGTCGGACGGCCTGGTGACGATGGTCGTCCGTACGGTGTCGGGCGGCGAGGTGATGGCCGAGGTCGTCGATGCCGGGACGATCGCCGACCACAAAGGCGTCGCCTTCCCCGGCGCGGCGATCGGCCTGCCTGCGGTGACCGCCAAGGACCGAGACGACCTGGAATTCGGGCTCGAGCTCGGCGTCGACCTGGTGGCGGCGTCGTTCGTCACCAGCGGCGACGATATCCGTATGGTCCGGGAGATCGTCGGCGACGTGCCGATCATCGCCAAGATCGAACGGGCGGACGCCTACACCAACCTGCCCGACATTCTCGCCGAGGCGAACGGGGCGATGGTGGCCCGGGGAGATCTTGGGGTCGAGCTGGGTTTCGAGCCGCTGCCCCGGGCGCAGAAGGAGATCATCGCTCGCACCAATGCCGCCGGGGCGATCTCGATCACCGCCACCGAGATGCTGGAGTCGATGACCACGGCGCAGCGGCCGACGCGGGCCGAGGTCACGGATGTCGCCAATGCCGTGCTCGACGGCTCGGACGCGGTGATGCTCTCCGCGGAGACTGCCGTCGGCAAGTACCCGGTGCGCACCATCAAGGTGATGGCCGATATCTGCCACGAGGCGGAGATGAGCCCCGGTTATCCGGCGCCGGCCGCGACGGGCTCGGTGGGCGGCGACACGCCGTTCCCGCGAGCGATTGCCCATGCCGTTGCGGACACCGCGGGCAGTCTCGACCTGGAGACCGTCGTCGCCTTCACCGAGTCGGGCAGCACCGCCCGTTTGGTTTCGCGATACCGCCCCAATTCCCGGATCGTCGCCTTCACACCCAGTGAGCGGACCTACAACCGGCTGGCGATCGTCTGGGGGGTGACGCCGATGATGTTTCCCCGTCTCGGGTCGACCGACGAGATGATCGCCGCTGCCGAGCGAATCCTCCTCGACCGGGGAATCGTGCAGCCCGGCGAGTGGGTGGCGATGGCGGCCGGGATCCCACCCAACCGTCAGGCCTCGACCAACCTGCTGAAGCTGCACGTGATCGGATCGGACCCCACCGGGATCCCCGAAGGCCTGGTCTAGAGTGCCCCGCCGGGAGGTGTCATGGGCAAACCGATAGAGGTGCTCGGATCGACGGTGGTCGACGACGTCCTACTGCTCGACACCGATCGCAGCCTCACGGGGCAGGACGGCGTCGGGTTCGACTCGTCGGAGATCGCCGCCGCCACTCCCACGTTCCCCGGGCGTCTCGCCTCCCGGATGTTCGCCGCCGACACCGGGATCTCCCATGTGTTCATCGCCTCCAACCAGGTGGTGGTCGGTCGACGCGGTGGCTGGGACACGGCGGCCGCGGGAGCAACCTCCGCCGCGGTGTCGGGGTTCTTCGTGTTCTACGCCGACTAGGAGTCCGGCGCCGTCACTCCCAGGCGCACCGTGACCGTGGTGTTGGGGTCCACCCACGAGTCCGGCGTCGGGTTCTGGGCTCTAACCGTGCCGACCAGGGCGGGATCGCCGATCTCGAAGCCCTCACCTTGGGCGATCCTCAGGCCGGCCGCCTCGACCGCCGCCTTGGCCTGGTCGTAGGTCATCCCCCCCAGGTAGGGCACCTGCACCGGGCACTCGATGTTCGGGTCGTAATCGCGATGGTCTTCCGGCAGCTCGCAGGGGTGCACTCCGTAAGTGGTGGGGAACGGGTCGTATCGCCAATCCCACGTCTGGGTCTCGGTGTGCCCGTCGGGGTAGGTGATGGTGCGGGTCACACTGGCGGTGAATCCCGGCTTTCCCTCCTCCACCAGCTCCTTGTCGCCCGGGTGGAGCTCCGGGTCGGGCAGCAGATACTCGCCGGGCTCGGTGAAGTTGGTCTGCGGCGAGGTCTCGCTGGTCACCGTGATGCCGCCGTTGTCCCCATAGATCTTCACGGTGACGCTGTCGTTGGTGTACTCGGTCTTGATGTAGATCGCCGCCGCGGTGTTGTTGCGGAATATCAGGTTGGGCGTCGGCCAGCCCAGCGTGGCCTCCCGCACCATCGGGTATCGGGAGAACCACAGCGAATGGGGACGGTGCGAGACGTCCTCGAGCCCCGACCAGTACACGGCGTTGTAGAACGTGGTGGTGAACTGGCTCGTCCCGCCGCCGATGTTGGCCGCGTCGTCGCAGCAGTAGACGATCGGGCCGATGATCGCCCCGGCGCGCTTGTAGCCGTCTTCCTCGGTGCGCTGTCCGACGTATGCATTGAGGTCGAACTCCTCGCCGGCGGGGACGATGGCGCCGTTGACCTCGTCTGCGATGCGATGGATGTTGTTGATCCGGTTCAGATTCTTCACGTCGCCGCAGCACGGGTAGTACGTGGTCGCGGTGTAGAGGAGTTCCTTGATCCCCAGTGCCTCGGCGTCCTCGGTGGTGTAGGAAGGAGCGACGCCGTCGCGCACCGGCAGCGGCGCGGTCCGGGTCACCGAATTCGCCGCCGCCCAGACCGCGTCGGGTAGCGACCCGTCGTCCACGACGATGCCGTTGGACCCGGGCAGCACCAGCGGGACGTCATCGGGCCGGATCACCACCTGGGCATCGACCGGATCTCTTTCCACGGAGGACCGGATCGGGTTGAGGTACTGGACGAGGGGCCCGATCTGGAAGAAGAGGTCGATCTGGGGATCGTCGGCGGGGCCGAGGATCCTGGTGGCGAGGGATGCGGCGAGCACCTCAGGGGGGAAGGTGACCGAGGTCTCCGGGAGGATCTTGGCGAGGGTGACCGGGTCGGACACCAGGCTCCGCGCCCGAGTCACTGCCCGGTCCACGTCGGTTTCGGTGAGTACCGGCACCCGGTACTCCGTCACCGCGGTGACCGGCTGGTGGTCGCCGAGGATCGACGCCTCGATGAGGTCGGCGGTCGCTTCGAAGTCCATCCCCGTTCCCGGGGCCGGGTAGACCGGCACGATCTGACCGCCCTCCAGGCGGATGCCGCCCTCGGTGGGAGGGTCCACGATGGCCTGGTGCTCCCAGGAGCGGAGGAGGAGGATCAGCGCGTTGCGGTTGTAGGTCGCCGGCAGGGGCAGTGCCCTGGTGGACCCACCCGTGAGGTGCCCGAGCCACCAGACGGCCTGGCGGGGAACACCACCGTCGCGTCCGATCCTCAAGGCGTCGGCGACGACGGTCTGCTCGTCGATGGCGAATCCGACGTCGTAGGGGCGCAGGGAGAACTCGATGTTTTCCACCGTGACCGTGATCGGCTCACTGCCGAGCCGGGTTTCCATCCCGACGAGTGTGCTGCGGGCTTCGGCGGCGGACATCCCGCCCAGGTCGATGTCGCCCAGTGAGACCCTGCCGAGGATCTCGCCGGCATCCCCCGCCCGGTCCATGGCGAATACGACGCCTATCCATGCGAACAGGACGAACGGCACGGCGGCCGCCAGTAGAGCGATGCGGACGGGTCGGGTCATGGGACACCAGGGACGGCGGAAGTGCGAGTGTACCGCCACTGGTGAGATGTCCGTTTCGCGCCGGGAACCCTCGATACCATCACCGTTGATGACGCTCGAACCCCCGCTGCAGTTCCCGTTGGTGGCGCCCGGCGAGGACGTCGTGGTGTCCGCCACCACCTTCGTCTCCTTCGAGCGGTGTCCCGAGCAGGCGGGGGCTCGCCTCCGCGGTGTCTACGGGCCCGAGTCACGGGTCTCCTTTGTCGGCGGACTGGCACATCGCATCTTCGCCCGACATCTCACTTCGGGTCCCATCGACGGCGCCGCCATGGAGGCGGCCTGCCGCGAGGAGATCGGTTCCGGCATGAACGTCAAGATGACGGCCCTCGGCCTGAAGCCGAGTTCCCTGGTCGGCATCATCGCCGAGGTCGGCGAGTTGTACGACCGCTTCAAGACCCTCGGGGTCGAGGGATTCGAGGGTGCCGAAGTGACCCTGGAGGCGACGCCGGCCGAGGGGGTCTTGTTACGCGGGTCGGTGGACGCGGTGTTCGCCGATCGGGGCGGCGGCGTCCGTCTCGTGGATTGGAAGACCGGGAACTTGGGTGACCCCGGGCTGCAACTGAGCTTCTACTCGCTTCTCTGGGCGCTGGACCGGGGGGAGATCCCCGGGCGGGTGGAGGCGTTATCGGTCGGTTCCGGCGAGCGGATGGAAGAGGTACCGACCCGAGCGGGCGTGGAGGAGACCGCCGCCAAGGCGGCGCGCATGGTCTCCGTGTTGCGGGACTCGTGGCGAGACGGCTCCCCGCTGGAGCGCATGGGAGGGCCGTGGTGCCGCTGGTGCCCCCTACTGGAGGAATGTCCCGAGGGGCGGGCGACGACGCGATTGCTCGCGGGCTGAGGCTCAGCCGGCGCCAGGCCAGCCGATGGGCGTCGCGAAGGGATCGGCGGGCAGCGCGTCGAGATGTGCTGGCAGGACGATCGTTTCGCCGTCGAGGCGGGCGGCGAGCAGCCGGGAGAGGGCCACGACCACCTCGGGGTCGAACTGGGTGCCGGCACATCGGTCGATTTCGGTGACGGCGACCGTCGCCGGAAGTGCCGGCTCGTACGGGCGGTCCGAGGTCATGGCGTCGTACGCATCGGCCACCTGCACGATCCGCACCGTCAGGGGCAGGCTGGCCATGTTCGCTCCGTGGGGATACCCCTCGCCGTCGACACGCTCGTGGTGGTAGAGGACGGCGGCGGCCACGTCGCGGTGGGTGATGTCGACCACCAGCCGGTGGCCCTCCTGGGGGTGGCTGCGGACCGCCCGCCATTCGGTGGCGTCGAGACCCGCAGGCTTCCACAACACGGCTTCCGGCACCCCCATCTTGCCGAGGTCGTGGAGGAGCCCGCCGAGGTAGGTGCGGTCGATCTCCTCGGTGTCCAAGCCGAGTTCCCCGGCGATGGCCGCCGCCATGTGGGCGGCACGCAACCCATGGTCGGCAAGCTCGGGGTCGCGCAGGCGCATGACCTCGAGGAGCTTCTGGGTGGCTGCCGATTCGGCGGTGTCGGCGGTGCCGGGAATCACCTCGGGTCCCGACCCGGGGGAATGACGTATACGAATGTCGTGGTCAGTGGATCTCCAGTGGTCGGCGCCAGACTACGTCCGACGCCCCTGGAGTCCCGGCATTGCGTCAGGCTCCGGCGTTGACGATTCCCGTTGCCCGTTCGATGACGGCCGCCCGATCGAGGAGATCGTTGCGGAGGTCGCCCAGCGTGTCGCTGAGCCCGTCGACCGACTTGCGCACGTTGGTGAGCGTGGCCCGCGCCGACCTGAGCTGCTCGGCGAGCTTGCGGATGGAGACCACGCCGTCGGCCACCGCGCCGACGTCGATCGAGACCGCTCCGGGGGAAGTGGCGGCGATGACGGCCGCCTGCGCCCACCGGAGGGCGACGGCGGTCATCGTTCCGTCGTCGTCGACGGCGAGGATCGACGTGCCATACACCCCGAAGGGGCCGACCTCGCCGGGAAAGGCGTCCCGGCCGGAGATGCACACCGCGGCGTCCGCCTCGCGATTGTCCCGGGCCCGTTCCAGCTCCTTGAGGATTCCGTCCTTGCCGCCGAGCCCGATCGTCGCCTGAAACTTGGCCTCGACGACGATGCGGTGTCCGTCGGGGAGGGTGACGACGAGGTCGCCGACCGTCGCCCCGGGGCCGAGCCGTCCTGGGGTCCGTCCGGTGCGTTCGACGATGCAGCCGCCGATGCGGGCGGCCCAGGCACGGGTCCATCCCTCGACCAGATCCTCGAAGTCGATTCCCTGGGCGGTGCCGCGCTCCGCCTCGGTGGCACGGCCCTCCGCCACCCCGTGCTGATGCACGATGAGGTCGCGCAGGTCGGAGAAACGAGAGTCGATGGTGGTGGCGATCCGGTGCAGGGCCGAGCCGTCGGCTTCGGGATCGAGCGCTTCGGCCAGGCGGCGCTCGAGGTCGCCGTCGCGGCCGACGAGCTCGGCGAGCCGGGCGAGGAACGTGGTGGTGGCGGAACCCTCCACCGCCGGATCGAGCCGGCCGAGCAGGTCCTCGCGCCACGTGGCGAAGTCGGCAAGCGCTCTGCCGAGAAGCGACGACCGCTGTTCCGGGTCGAACTGACTGGCGAGGGCATCGTGAGCCGTGGCGAGCAGTGCCCCGATCCGCCGCTCCGCCTCGTCGGCCACCGACACCAGGGTCTGGCGCACCCGGGTGTCTACTGCGGCGACGTCGATGCCGAGGCCCATGGTGAGCAGGCCGCGGGCGCCCACAGAGAGCGCCCGCTCGATGACGGCGCCCCGCTCGTCTTCGGGGACGGTCCCCACCAAGGCCAACACTTCACGGTCGGCAACCACGAGGTGGTCGATCACCAGGCGATCGGCCTCGACGATGACCGCCGTATCCGGCCGGCGCAGGGTGGTGATGGTCATGGGGAGAAAGTACCGCCGGGGTGTGACAGGAAGCGCCGGCGATGAGCGATCGGGATGGACATTGGACATTGGACATTGGACCTTCGACATTCGACATTCGACAAGAGGCAACGCTCGGCGATGAGCGACGAGCGATGGGCGATGGGCGATGGGCGATCGGATCGGCAATTGGCAATTGGCAATCTTGCGGGTGACGGGCGACGGGCGACGGGTGACGGGCGACGGGCGACGGGCGACGGTGGCCGGCGACGGCTTTCCCCATCCGTGCCACAATCAGCGCAATGCTCGACCGCGCTCCGTCACCGGAGACGATCGACCGAATCGGGCGTGCCCTCGGTCGTTTCGATCTCACCCTGCTCGGACCGGAACCCGAGCGGTTGCGTCTGGAGACCCTCGGTCTCACCGAGTACCTGGCGCCTCGCCTCCGGGAGGCCGACGGCGCGCTGGTCGTGGCGGTCGTCGGCGCCTCGGGCTCGGGCAAGTCGACGCTGGTCAACTCGATGGCGCGCCGCCGCATCAGCGCCGAAGGCGCCCGGAGGCCGACCACGTTCGAGCCCGTTGCCTGGGCGGGCGGGGCGCTCCCGGGCACGCTCGACGCCCTCCGCCATCGGCTTCCCGGCCGGCTGGTGGACACCCTGGGGCCGCCTCCGCAGGGGATCGTTCTGATCGACACCCCGCCGCCGGATGTCACCGACGCCGGCGGCGTTTCGATCGCGCGGCAGATTCTCGATGTTGCCGACGCCTGCGTTTTGGTGGCGGGTGGGACGAGGTATGCCGACGGTGCGGGGTTCGATCTGGCGGCCCGGGCGGGCGACAGGGGGATGCCAGTGGTCTTCGTGCTCAACCGGCTTCCCGGCACTCCGGAGATCTCCCGCGTGCTCGTCGGCGACTTCGCCGCCAAGCTCGCCGCCCGGGGTCACATCGATCGAGCCGCTCCCGAACTGGTCGTGCCGGTGGCGGAGGGACCGGTTTCGGCCGAGATGGGGGGTTTGCCCGGCGACTGGATCACCGGGCTGCGCAAGGAGATCGAGGCCATCGCCGATCCGCAGACCCGACCGGTCATCCTCGAGCAGCTCCTGGCCCGTTCCACCCAAGTCCTCGGTGAAGCCCTGACCTCGCTGCGGGCGCTGCTCATCGCCGCCGAGGGCCGCAGGGCGGTTCTCGTCGACCCGGTGCGAATCGCCTACGGCCGGGCAGCCGAGGAATTGATCGAGGCGGTCCGCAGCGGCGCCTACGCAGAGACCGCGACGGACCAGGAAACCTTCTCGTCCACACTCGCCGCGGCGGCCGCCCGGCGTGCATCGCGTGCCTCCCGCGAGATCGTCGAACGGTGGGCGGATCTTGCCCCCGACCTGATCGAGCCGGCGCAGCTCGGCCACGGGCCCGAGGTTCCCGCAGCCGCCCGGGAGCGCATCGCCTGGTGGGAGGAGGATCTCCCCAGCCTCGCCTTCGAGGTGGGGGCGAAGCGGCTGCGCGGCCGGCCGGCGCGGCGGATGGTCGAGACGGTGCGGCGCAGCGTCGCCGACCGGCGCCACCTGCCGGCAGGAAGGGATGCTCGCCTGATGCGCAAGCTGCCCGGTGTGGTCGACGCGGCGCGCTCCCGGCTGGAAGAGGAGCTGGTGGGGATTCTCGACGGGGATTCCCACCGCTTCACGGCGCCACTCGGCTCGAGCGCACCTGAGGGGCTGCTCGCCGAGCTCACCCTCGAGGGGGACGGATGACCGACGTAATCGCAGTGGTCGAGGGCCTCGACCTGGTGGTGGCACTCGCCGACGGTCATCTGCATCCCGACGACCTGGAGGCGGTGAGGCGGACGGCGCTGACCGCGCGGCATCGCGTCGGGCATCTCGGCGCCACGCTGGTGATGGCGCTGCTCGGCGGCACCGGAGCGGGAAAATCGAGCATCCTCAACGCGCTGGCCGGGGAGAGGATCGCCTCGACGAGTGCGGTGCGCCCCCACACGACGGAGCCTCTCGCCTGGGTTCCCGTGGGAGCTGAGCCCAGTCTGGGAAAGCTCCTCGAGACGCTCGGGATCACCTCGGTGGTCGGCCAGACCAGGTTCCCGGGGATCGCCGTGATCGACATGACGGACGTCGACTCGCTCGAAGCCTCCCACCGACGCCGGGTCGAAGAGCTGCTGCCGGCGATCGACGTCGGCCTCTGGGTGCTCGATCCGCTCAAGTACGCAGACGCCCTGCTCCATCAGGGCTTTATCGCGCCTGCGGCGGCATCATCTGACCGACTGATCTTCGTGCTCAATCAGATCGACACGGTCCCCCGCGACGAGCGCGCCATGATCCGCGACCATCTCGTCGACCTGCTCATCGCCGACGGGATCACCCGCCCCCAGGTGTTCGAGGTTGCCGCCGACCCGCCTACCGGCCCCCGGCTCGGGGTGGATGCGCTCGCCGCTCATCTGCAGAGCCGGATCGACGAGAAACGGGTGCATCTCGGCAGGGTGATCGAGGATGCCCGTCACGCCGCCCGTACGGTCTCCGGTGCCGCCGGCGTCGGGGGAGGGGGGTCCCTCGACTTCGAGACCCGCTGGGGTGATTACTGCCGCGACGCCGTCGCCGCGCTGTCCTCGGGCGGTTCGGCCGTGGCCGGACACGAGGAGGCCCTGCGGGGATTGGAGCAACTGATCCTGCGTCTCTCGGCCATCGCCGGCGGCCCGTTCGGCACGCGGATGCGCCACACGTTCACTCCGGAGCGTCTCGAAGCCGACCTTGGGGCGGCAGTGGCGGCGATGGAGAGCGGTGCTCCCCGGCTCAGGGGCAAGGACGGCCGGCCGGGGGCCATCGACCCGGCGCGGCGCGAGGAGGCCGCCGCCATCCTGAACGGGCAGCTGCAAGCCCGAATCGGGGCACCCCTGCGGGAGATCATCTGGGAGCGAGCCTCGCTGGCGGCCGTGGTGGCCGGCCTGGCCGTCGACGCCTCGATGGCCGAGGCACATCTCGGGATCGGCGCGGAGCGCTGAGGTGAGCGCCTGGGACGACTGGCCGTCGTACCGGAGACTCGTGTCGCTGGTGCGTGCCCCGGATGGGGGAGCGGCCGAGGTCGGCTCGGTGGCGGCGGCGAGCCTGGCGGAATTCGTCGAGCACCTCGTCCGCTACGACGCCGCCGCTTATCCGGCGGCGATCGTGGAGACGGCGGTGCAGATGGCGCGGAGCCGGGCGGCGTTTGCCCCGCTGGTGCTGCTCGCCAATACCGTGCTCCTCAACGTCGATCGAGGTCCCGACGTGGTGGTCGCCGAGGCTCGCGCATTCGAGAAGCGTTTGGCGGCGTCCGTCGAAATCGTCTCATCGGTGGGTGCGGCACTCATCCCTGAGGGCGGGATCGTGCTGACTCACGGGGCGTCCTCCACCGTGCGCACCACCCTGGTGCTGGCAGCATCTCGGGGGGTGCGAGTCGTCTGCACCGCCGCCACGCCGGGCGGCGAGGGCCAGCGACTCGCCGCCGACCTGATGTCCGCCGGCGTGGCAGTGGAGGTGATCCCCGATGACGCCGCGCCGGACGCGCTCTTCGCAACCGACCTGGTGCTGCTCGGGGCGAACGCCCTCGGTCCGGAGTCGGCGATCAATGTCGCCGGCACCGGTGTGATCCTCGAGGAGGCGCGCGACCTCGGGGTGAAGAGCCTCCTCCTGGTGTCGGCGGACAAGGCACTTCCCGGGCCGCTGTTCGCGCGGGCGGCGGAGGTGGCGCTCGGATCGCCGACGCTGGAGCTGGTGGCGTTGACCGGCCTCGATTCGATCGTCACCGAACAGGGAGTCCTCGACGCCTCGGCCTTACGCCGGCTGGCCGAAGACAAGCCGGTTGCTCCCGAGCTGGCGACCTAAACCGCCACCACCCGCAGGTGGTCTCGATTCGGTGTGGCGGTGAGCGTCGAGACTCGCCCGATCAGTTCTCCGTCGGCCTCGAGCCACTCCGACGGCTCGGCGCGGGCGGCGAGAGTGGCGAACTCCCTCCACAGGCGCACTCCCCGCACCCTGGTGAGATCGGCACCGCGCGCCGCTCCGGCGACCAGTCGGATCATCCGGGGAATCGTCACCCGGCGCACGCTCATCGCCAGGGGTCCTCCCTTCGGTGAGAGCGTCAGGGTCCGGCGACCGAGGTAGGTGAAGCACTCGTGGATCTGGAAGATGAGGGCGAGGGCATCCGCGCTGCGCCCCGCCGCCTCGACGCGAATCGTCGGGAGGCGGCGCCGGTATCCCTTGGTCACCGCGGCGGTGCTCCGGGCGTAGTGGAGGGGACCGAACCCGACCTTGCGCAGCGGGCTCCGCTCCGACTCCCGGATCACCTCGGCATCGAAACCGAGTCCCGCGGCGAAGGTGACCAGACGGGAGTCGGGTCCATCCGGTCCGTCATAGGCCAGGCGAATCGTGGGAAGAGCCCGGGTTGCCAAGGACGCCGCCACCGATTCGGCTGCGGCCCGCGGCTTGCGCGGCACCCGGAGAATCCTGGAGAGGACGTTGGTGGTTCCGGCGGGGACGATCCCCAGCGCGGTCGTGGTTCCGGCGAGGCCGTTGGCGATCTGATGCACGACACCATCGCCGCCCATGCCGACCACCACGTCGTATCCCTCGGTGGCGGCGTCATGCGCCGCAGCCCGCGCCTGCTGCGGGCCGTCGGGCCACACCGGCGTCACCTGATACCCACCTTGAAGTATCTCCACCACGTCGCGGTGGAGCGAGGCCGTGAAGCCCGACGCGGCGGGGTTGGCGACGAGGAGAAGGCGCCTCATCGGCGGAGGGTACCCCCGGCCGGTCGCGGGGATGCCGGGGTACCCTGACCGAGTGCGAGCCTTTGCAGACCGCGCCGACGCCGGCCGGATTCTGGCCAGCCACTTGGGGCATCTCATCGAGTCCCACCCTCTGGTGCTGGGAATCCCCCGGGGCGGGGTGGTGGTCGCCGCCGAAGTGGCCGCCGGCCTCCGCGGTGAGCTGGGCGCGGTGATCGCCGGGAAGGTGCGTGCTCCCGGGAACGACGAGCTGGCGATCGGTGCCGTCGCCCCGGGCGGGGTGACCCTCGTCGATGAGCTCTTCGTCCGCCGGCTGGGGATCGGTGTGGAGGAACTCCACGCCGCGATCTCCGACGCGGTCACCGAGCTCGAGCGACGCGAGGCGGTCTTCGGACGGGCGCCGGCGGTGGCCGACCGCACCGTGATCGTCGTCGACGACGGGGTTGCCACCGGGGCGACTCTGCGGGCTGCCCTCGGCTACGCACGGCGGGGCGGACCGCAGCGCCTGGTCTGTGCGGTCCCCGTCGGCCCGCCGGCGACCATCGACCTGATCACCCTCGAGGTGGACGAAGTGGTCTGTCCGGTGCAGCCCGATCGGTTGATGGCCGTGGGCGAGTGGTACGAGGATTTCGCCCAGGTGAGCGACGAGACGGTGCTGCGGTTGCTCCAGGACGGCTGAAGCAGCCGGCTACCGGCTTCCCGCTACCGGCTCCCCGCTCCCAGCAAGAGGCGACCAAGCCGTCTGCCCTCTTGCCAACTGCCAATTGCGTGTGACTCCCCGAGCGGGCGGCCAAGCAGTCTGCGCATCGCCCATCGCCCATCGCCCATCGCTGGTCGCTAACCGCGCTCTTCCCACAGGTGCCGGGTGAGCGATGCCTGGTCGACGTGGCCGCGCAAGTGCTCCACGGCGTGCAGCAGTGCATGGCCTGCGGACGACTCGAGCACCGTGCCGTCGCTCCGCTTGCGTTGCCGGGGGCCGCTCCAGTCCACCGTGGCCTCGGGGGCGAGGACGGCGAGGCACTCCTCGCCGAGGGTGTCGATCAGGCTCAGCAGCGCGGCAGGGTCGGTCGCCGTCGCCCGGAACTCGGCGTCGCGATCGCGCTCCGGCAGCGCAAGTCCCATGGCCTGATGGAGCAGCAAGCGGGTGCTGTTCATCGAATGAGTCGCCAGCACGGCGATCGAGTTGGTCTCGGGACCCGCCGGTCGCCAGTCGAGCGCCTCGCCGGGGAGCCCGGTGACGACCGTGCGCAGTTCGGTGAACGCCCCTTCGGCGAGTTGGCGGGCGGCGGTCAGAATGGCGTCGGTCATCTCTAGCTCGTTTCTCGGGGAGTCGGTTATCCCGGAGGGTATCGACCCGAGCCGACCCGGTCAGTCTTCCAGGGCGCCGAGGTCCGGGGGCACGTCTACCGCGTGTTCCCTGAGGAACTCGAGTGGCACGACCTCCAGGGCGCGCTCGTGGGTGGAGGCGAGCACCACCGGCGCCGCCACCCCGTCGTGATGGGCGTGCAGCCAGTTGACCGCCGTCACGCACCACCGATCACCCGGTGTCAGGCCGGGAAAACGGTGGGCGGGCATCGGGGTCACCAGATCGTTGCCGATTCTCCGTTGATGGGCGAGGAACTCGGCGGTGACGACCGCGCACACCGTGTGGCTGCCGAGATCCTCCGGACTGGTGTTGCAGCGCCCGTCGCGGTACCAGCCGGTGAGCGGATCGCCGCCGCAAGGCTCCAACTCGCCACCGAGCACGTTGCGGGCCATGGAGAAGAAGGCTACCCGCTGTCCGCTGTCCGCCTTCCGCTGTCCGCCTTCCGCTGTCCGCACGAGTATGTCGCGGCTTGCGCATTGCGCATCGCTCTCTCATCAGATTCTTCGCCTGTTCCGCCCTTCTTGTCACACCCGGGTCGTACGGTTGCACCATGAACCCGATGATCCCGATCACCCTGACCCCGGTCGAGCGGTGGCTGGCGGGGCTCGGCCTCGATGCCGTCGAGGTCGATCGCTGCCCGGCGGCCGAGTGTGCGCTGTGCGGCCCGTTGCCGCTGTTCGTCGCCGCCTGAGGGAGGCAACAGCCGACTGGTAGCGTCGCCCGGTGCATCCGTGGCGGCCCACCAGGCTCAGCGTCGTTTCGTGGACCATCTACGACCTGGCAAACACCGTCTTTGCCCTGGGTGTGGGATCCCTCTACTTCGCCGATTGGCTCACCGACAATGAGGCCGGCCTCCCCCGCTGGCTGACCTCGCGATTCGACGATCCCGCCGACCTGGCCCTGACCATCGCCCTCGACGTGGCCATGGTGACGGTGATCGTCCTCGGGCCGTGGATCGGGTCGCGCAGCGATCACCGCGGGCAGCGCATCCGCTACCTGATCCCGCTGACCTTCCTCGCGGTGGTCCCCACCTACTTCCTGGCAACGGCAGGCGTCGTCGGGTCGCTCGCTCTCTTCTCCCTCGCCGTGGTCGGGTTCAACCTCGGGTCGGTGGTGTACGACGCGCTCCTTCCCGATGTGTCCACTCCGCAGAACGTGGGGATCGTGTCGGGAGTCGGCATCGCCGTCGGCTACCTCGGGTCGTTCGTCGCCGTCGCCATCGGCGCGTTGTTCCTCGACACCCACGGTCACTCCTTCGTCTTCAAGGCGATCGCGTTGGCCTTCCTGCTGTTCGCTCTCCCCACGTTCCTGTTCGTGAAGGAGCGGCCCCGACCCCGGGAGTCGGGCAAGCCGCCGTCGTTCACCTCCAGCGCGCAACGCCTCGTCCGCTCGTGGCGGAAGGCGCGTACCTATCGGGGGGTTGCCCGGTTCCTGATCGGCCGGTTCTTCTATACGGACGCGGTCAACACGCTCATCGGCGGCTATCTGACGATCTACGCCAAGGAGGAACTCGGGTTCACCTCGGGCGACCTCGAGGCCCTGCTCACCGTCGCCATCTCCGCGGCGATCGTCGGGGGGTTCACCGGTGGCAGGTTCGTGGATCGTTTCGGCCCGCGGCGGCTGCTCCACGGTGTGCTCTACGCATGGATGCTCGCGTTGGGGATCGGGGTGGTGGCCGGGGCGTCGGGAGTGAAGGCTCTCGCTTGGCCCCTTGGCGCACTGGGCGGCCTCGCCCTCGGCGCCACCTGGGCGGCGGATCGGGTCTACATGCAGCGGATCTCCCCGCCCCGCTACCTGGGCGAGTTCTACGGGCTGTATGCGACGGTGGGGCGATTCGCCACCTTCCTCGGCCCGCTGATGTGGGGGATAGTCGTCACCGTCTTCGGTCTTCCCCGCGAGGTCGCCCTCGGCACCCTGATCGGCTTCATCGTGATCGGCCGCTGGGTCCTGCAGGGTGTCGACGACCGGCCCCGAGAGTGGCCGGTATCCGATCTGGTGGCGGGCTGAACGGCTTCATCCGCGATACTTGGACACGGATTCCCGACCGAGGAGCCTGATGTTCGAGCCGTATTACCCCGAGGCCTACTCCGACTTCACGATCCCGGCCAACAAGACCGCGTTCGAGCTCGCTCTCGCCGGCGTCGCCGACCGGCTCGGTGCCTCATACGGGCTGGTCATCGACGGGGAGGTCTCCCACACAGGGCGCGCCATCGACAGCGTCAATCCGGCCAAGCCCGCCGAGGTAGTGGGAACGATCGCCGCCGCAGGCGTTGCCGAGGCGGAGCAGGCCCTGCAGGCGGCCTGGGCGGCGTTTCCGACATGGGCGGCGCTGGATGCAACGAAACGCGCTCGCTACGGCGTGAAGCTCGCCGCCATCATGCGCCGCCACAAATACGAGCTGGCCGCCATCGAGACCTGGGAGGCGGGCAAGAACTGGCTCGAGGCGGAGGCCGACGTCGCCGAGGCGATCGACTTCGTGGACTACTACGCCCGCCAGGCGATCCGATTGGCCCGGCCGGTGCGAACGGTCCACTGGAAGGGCGAGGACAACGAGTCGCACCTCCAGCCGATCGGGGCGGGGGTGGTCATCCCACCGTGGAACTTCCCCGGAGCAATCCTCATCGGGATGGCGATGGGACCGGTTCTCGCCGGCAACACGGTCGTCGTCAAGCCCGCCTCCAACACCCCGGTGATCGGTGCCCGCTGGATGCAGATGGTGGCCGAGGCGGGCATTCCTCCGGGAGTCATCAACTACCTGCCCGGTCCGGGCGGCGAGGTGGGCGACTTCCTGGTCGACCACCCGTTGACCAGGTTCATCAACTTCACCGGGTCGAAGGAGGTCGGCCTGCGCATCGCCGAGCGGTCGGCCAAGGTGAATCCCGGTCAGAAGTGGCTGAAGCGGGCCTACATGGAGATGGGCGGTAAGGACGCGATGATCGTCGACGAGACCGCCGATCTGAAGGCGGCGGTGGCCGACGCGGTCCGCTCCGCCTTCGGATTCCAAGGCCAGAAGTGCTCGGCGGCGTCGCGACTCATCCTGGTGAAGCCCATCCACGACGAGGTGCTCGACGGCGTCGTGAAGGGGGCGGAGGCGCTGGAGGTCGGACCGCCCGTCGAGAACCGGGCGGTGGGGCCGGTGATCTCCGCGGCGCAGCACAAGGCGATCCTCGCCGAAATCGCCAAGGGCAAGAGCGAGGCGACCCTGGCGACCGGCGGATCGACCATCGACCGCGACGGAGGCTGGTACATCCAGCCGACGGTGTTTGCCGGCGTCGCGCCCGAGGCTCGCCTCGCCCAGCACGAGATCTTCGGACCGGTGCTGTCGGTGATCGAGGCTCGGGACTTCGACCATGCGCTGGAGATCGCCAACGGCACCGAGTTCGGTCTCACCGGCGGCGTCTACTCCCGTGACCGCAGTCGCATCGAACGCGCCCGCCGGGAGTTCCACGTCGGCAACCTGTACATCAATCGCAAGATCACCGGTGCCCTGGTGGGCGTGCAACCTTTCGGCGGGTTCAACATGTCGGGATCGAATGCCAAGGCGGGAGGGCCCGACTATCTACGGCTCTTCATGGAGATGAAGACGGTTGCCGAGCGGTGGGTGACCCGATGAGCCCGCCTCACCGCGAGACGGAGGGCCGGACGTCGACCCGGGTGGACGCATTGGTGGGTGTCGACTCAGCGAGGTGCTCATGACGATCGTGCTGGACGGGCAGAGTCTGACGGTCGAGAAACTGGAGCGGATCGCCCGCCACGGCGAAGAGGTCGCGCTCCACCCCGAGGCCCTGGAACGCATCAAGGTGTGCCGCCGCATGTTGGAGGAGAAGGTGGCGGCCCACGAGATCATGTACGGGGTCAACACCGGGATCGGGGAGTTCTCCGAGGTCGTGCTGACCGACGAACAGGTCGAGAACTTCCAGAGGTACCTGATCTACAACCACGCCGCCGGCATCGGCGAGCCGCTGTCGGAGGAGTACGTGCGCGCCGCCATGGCGGGACGGATCAACGTCCATGCGCACGGGAATTCCGGTTGCCGTCCCGAGATCACGCTGACCCTGGTGGAGATGTTGAACCGGGGGGTCACTCCGGTGGTGTGCGAGAAGGGCTCGGTCGGCGCCTCCGGCGACCTCGCCCCCATGTCGCAGATCGCCCTGCTGCTGATGGGCGAAGGCGAGGCCTTCTATCGGGGCGAGCGCCTGCCCGGCAAGGCGGCCCTGGACAAGGCAGCCATCCCCGTCCCTGGACTGCAGGCCCGTGACGGGCTGGCCACCATCAACGGCTCCAACGTGCTCACCGCGATGAGCGCCCTTCACCTCTACGACATGAACCGCTGGCTCAAGCAAGCCGAGATCGCCTGCGCGATGAGTCTCGAGGCGTTGCTGGCAAACATGAAGCCCTACGACGAGCGCCTCCATCGGGTGCGGGGGTTCGCCGGCGCCATCCGCAGCGCGAACGCGATCAGCAGGTGCCTCGCGGGCAGCGACCTGGTGACCGGCAAGGTGAAGGTCAAGGTGCAGGACGCCTACTCGATGCGCTCGACCCCCCAGGTGATCGGCGCCGCTCACGACGCCATCGCCTACGCCAAGGTCCAGGTCGAGACCGAACTGAACGGCGTGGGCGACAATCCGATCTTCCTGCCCGAAGAGAACCTGACGCTGACGGGGGCCAACTTCCAGGGAACCCCGGTCAGCCTGCCGATGGATCTCGCCGGAGTGGCAATCACGATGGTCTGTGTGCTCGCCGAGCGCCGTTTCAACCGCCTGACGAACCCGGCGTTGAGCGTCGGTCTGCCCCCGTTCCTGACCAAGGGCGCCGGCATGATGTCCGGCATGATGCTCAGCCAGTACACGGCCGACATGCTGATCGTGGAGCAGCGCATTCTCAGCGCGCCCGCCAGCATCCAATCGATACCGGCCGCCGCCGATCAGGAGGACTTCGTTTCGATGGGCATGAACACCGCCCTCAAGAACCGCCAGATCCTGGACAACGCATACGGGGTGCTGGGGATCGAGTTCATGGGAGCGGCGCAGGCGCTCGACTTCCGCGATTTCACCCCGGGCAGGGGAGTGGCCGCCGCCCGGGAGGTCGTCCGCCGCCACGTCGCGCATCTCGATGTCGACCGGCCGCTCTACTCCGACCACAACACGATGAAGGCACTGGTGAAGTCCGGCGAGATCCTCGAGGCGGTGGAATCAGTCGTCGGCAGCCTGGGCTGAGGCCGATTCCTTTCCTGAGGGCCGGGCGATCGGCGCTGACCCCGACCCGGCGCAACACCCCCGAATCGCTATGGTGACCGGGCCGGGTGTGCATTCTCCGGCCGAAGGGGATCCCGTGACCAGACAGAACGACCTCGAGCTCGTCGTCGCCGTCGAACCGACCGTCGAAAGGCTCATGGCCGAGCACCGCGAGCGGCGCGAGCACTGGTACGCCCACGAGTACGTCCCCTGGGAGCAAGGCCGCTCCTACATCGCCGAGCCGTGGGAGGAGAGCCAGGCCTCGCTCTCACCCGAAGTGCGGACCTCGCTGGTGCTCAACCTGCTCACCGAGGACAACCTGCCCTACTACCACGCCGAGATCGCCTCCCACATGCCGGAGGGATCGGCGCTGGAGCGGTGGACCCATCTGTGGACCGCGGAAGAGGCCCAGCACTCGATCGCTTTGCGCTCATACCTGCTCACCTCACGCAACTGTGATCCGAAGGCACTCGAGGATGACCGGTTGGCCACCATGGAAGAGGGGCACCACACCGGGCGTAATGACATACCCGCGCTGTTCGTGTACACATCGGCCCAGGAGCTGGCCACCCGGGTGAGTCATCGCAACGCCGGCGTACTCGCCGACGACGAGGTCGCCTACCGGATCATGGCCCGGATCGCTGCCGACGAGAACCACCACTTCCTCTTCTATCGGGGGGTGGCGGCTGCTCTTCTCGAGCAGGAGCCGGAGACGATGCTCGAAGCCGTGCAGCGGGTGTTCTCCAACTTCACGATGCCGGGCACGGTGATTCCCGGATTCGTTCGCCGCGCCGTCGAGATGGCCAGAGCCGGGGTCTACAACCTCCGCATCCACCACGACAAGGTGCTGCTGCCGCTGCTGCGCGACTGGGGGATCGAGCACCTCACCGGGCTCAACGTCAAGGCGCAGGAGCTGCAGGAGAAGGTGATGGCGATCCCCGCTCAGGTGATGCGCAAGGCGGAGGTCTTCGAGCGGCGAATGGGGATGGCCTCCGCCTGAGTCGTCAGGCTCGGTAGTGCGACACCCAGCCGACGATCGCCGCGAAGTGGAGTGCCGCCGCGCCGATCACGAAGACGTGGAACGCCTCGTGGTAGGAGAATACCCGGGGCCAGAGCCGGGGGCGGCCGGTCACCAGGAACACCATGCCCACCGTGTAGAGCACCCCTCCGATCCCGATCAGTAGCAGCGCAGTCCAGGGGAGCCGCTGGGCGAGCGGCCAGAAGATCAACAGCGCCAGCCATCCCTGAGTCGTGGAGAGCGCCACCGACACCCAGTGCTTCTCGTTCTTGGTGGACATCTTGTACAACGCGCCGAAGGCGACGATGCCCCACTGCACGCCGAGTGTCGTCCAGCGGAGCCAGCCGTCGAGCACGATCCCGGCGATGGGGGTGAACGTGCCGGCGACCAGGACGTGGATCATCGTGTGGTCGAGGTTCTGCATGCGCTTCTTCCACACCTGGCGCCACGGAACCGAGTGGTACAACGAACTGGTGGTGAACATCGCCACCAGGCTCAGCCCGAAGGCGAACAGCGAGAGGCGCCGCCACGCCCCGCCCTTGCTGAGGATCAGCAGGAGGAGAGCCCCTACGAGGGAAACCGCAGCAGCCGAAGCGTCCATGAATCCGCGCACCGGGTGGTTCATCTTGCCGAGCCGCATGCGCTCGTGAGCTTCCATTGCGGGCACGGTACTCAGGCTTGACCGCTAGTCGGGGGACCACTCATCCGCCGATATAGGACATCTCCACCTTTTCCCAGCCGGCGGTGGCCGCCGAGCGGATCTCCGAGTAGCGATCGCGGCGCCGTTCCCACACTCCGGTGATCGCCGCGGTGATCGCCGCGTCGTCGGCGCCGTCGCGCAGCATCGCCCTGAGGTCGTGCCCGCCGGTGGCGAACAGACATGTGTAGAGCGATCCCTCCGCCGACAGACGGGCGCGGGTGCACCCGCCGCAGAAGGGGCGGGTCACCGAAGCAATCACTCCGATTTCCCCGGAGCCGTCGGCGTAGCGGTACCGGTTGGCCACCTCACCCGGGTAGTTGGGGGCGATCGCCTCCAGTGGCATCGCCGCCGAGATGGTGGCGATCACGTCGGCGGCGGGGACGACGTCGTCGAGGCGCCATCCGTTGGTGTGGCCGACGTCCATGTACTCGATGAAGCGCACGATGTGCGGGGTCCCCTTGAAGTGCCGGGCCATGGCGACGACCTCGTGGTCGTTTACTCCCCGTTTGACCACGACGTTGACCTTCACCGGCCCCAAACCGGCAGTGCTCGCCGCCTCGATCGCTTCGAGGACCTTCGCTACCGGGTACCCGACATCGTTCATGGCCTGGAACGTGGTGTCGTTCAGAGAGTCGAGGCTCACCGTCACCCGGTCGAGCCCGGCTGCGGCCAGGGCCTCGGCCTTGCGCTCCAGCAGGGAGCCATTGGTGGTGAGGGTGAGGTCGTCGACGCCCTCGATGGCGGCGAGCATCGCCACCAGTTCCTCGACATCGGTGCGGAGGAGGGGCTCTCCGCCGGTGAGGCGCACTTTGCGGACTCCGAGGCCGACGAACAGTCGGGTGAGGCGGGTGATCTCCTCGAACGTGAGCAACAGTTGGCGCGCCAGGAACTCGTAGTCCCGTCCGAAGACCTCCTTGGGCATGCAATAGGTGCAGCGGAAATTGCACCGGTCGGTGACCGAGATGCGCAGGTCGTGCAGCGGTCGATTCAGCGTGTCGCGAGGATCCATTGCGGGTGGAGTATGGCTGGTGGCGATTCGCAATTGGCAATTCGTAGTTCGTAATGTTCGCAACTCGGAATTCGTAGTTGGTGAGTTCGACGGTTGGCGATGGGCAGGGGCGATCCTCCGACTGGAAAGTGGAAACCGGAAATGGTCTCAGTCTTCCGGGTAGCGGTATCGCGACACGATCGTTCCCTCGGGGTCGATGAGGATGGCGGTGTCTCCGGCGTTGTTCCACACCGAGCCGCCGGCGCACCAGTACAGATCTGCAACGGTGTCGGCCCCGCACCCCGACCGGATCGTCACGAAGGCGCCGGGGCCGATCACCAGGCCTTGGGGGAACACGTATCGGTGGACCGATGACTCGTCGCGCAGCACCCAGCCGGTCATGTCGACCGTGTCGGCGGAGTTGGCGATCACCACGAACTCGCCGTTGGGGTCCTCGTCGTCCCGCCCGGGGGCGTCGGCTTCCACGGTCCAGATCGACACGGATGACCGGGAGGTGCCCGGGCCGCAGGCGTCGGGTGCCCAGAGTCCCACGCCTCGGAGAGTGGCGTCCTGTTCGGTGGCGATGAAGTCGGTGAGCATCAGATGGTCGACGCTCAGGGCGATCGCCCCGCCGGCGCGCAGCATCTCCTGGTTGAGATTGGTCGCCCCGACGTAGACGTAGGCGAGTCGGCGCCCGTACTGATCGAGCTCGTCGCCGACGAGGACCACCCGGTCGCCGGCCATGCTCTGCAGCAGGTCGTGGGCCTCATCGCCGAAGCACTCTCCGCTTTCCGGGGCGTTGATGCCCAGCAGTCGCACCTCCTCGGGGGTGCTCCCCTCGGAGACGAGCATCGAGTCGCCGTCGAACACCGTCACCACCGTGGCAGGCGTCCCCTCCGGCGAGGTGGCGTCACCCATCGGGGAGGGGGTCAGCGGGGAGGTGGTGACTGCTGCACCGGTGGCGGGAACGCCGGTCACCCCGCCGCAGGAGGTGAAGACAAGCGCGGCGAGCAGGACTGGGAGTCGACGCATGGCAGCGACGGTACCCGACGGGGGGCGGCACGAATACCCCGGCGGCAGTCCCTGGGCGGCACGCGGCCGCTCAAGGTGTGTGAAACTCCGGCCGAAGCGCTCACGATCGATCGGGAGGCCAGGTGCCCTACGCCAGGGTCAACGGGAACATGCTCTTCTACCGGGAAGCGGGTGAAGGTCCGCTGGCGGTGTTCGTCCACGGCTTCCCCCTCGACCACAGCGTGTGGCTCGATCAACTGAAGGGCCTCGCCCACGTGCGCCGCTGCGTGGCCCTCGACCTCCGCGGATTCGGCAAGTCCGACCCGACCGTCGACGGATCGCTGAGCATGGAAATGCTCGCCGACGACGTCTGCGGTCTGATCGACGCCCTCGGCGGCGGTAACGCAGACGTGGTGGGGATCTCCATGGGCGGCTACGTGGCGTTGGCGATGTGGGAGTTGCGCCCGGCGATGGTGCGCAGCCTCACCCTGATCGATTCCCGGGCGGCCGCCGACTCGGTCGAGGGGAAGCGGGGACGGGACGCCATGATCGACCGCCTGCTCGACACCGGCCGGGGGGGTCTTGCCGACGAACTGCGCGGCGCGCTGCTCGGAGCCGCTCCGTCCCAGCACGCCCAGGCCCGGTTGCGTTCCATGGTCGAGGGCACCCGGTACGAGACGCTGGTGGCGGCGATCACCGGGATGCGCGACCGCAAGGACCGTTCGGTTCTCTTGCCCACGATCAACGTGCCGGCGCTGGTCATCGGCGGTGAAGAGGATCGACTGATCCCCCCGGAGGTGGCCAAGGCGATGGCCAAGGAGATCCCCGGCGCCCGCACCACGATCGTTCCCGGGGCGGGTCATCTGCCGCCGATCGAGAACCCCGACCCGGTCAACCAGGCACTCATCGAGCTCTTCGAGGGCCGCAAGGTGGTGTGGTGGCGGTAGGCGGCGCGTAGAGCAGGTCGCGACCGGCTCCGGCCGGTTATCCGCCCGCGGTGAGCACTTCGAGGAACGCCGCTCCGAACCGCTCCAGCTTCATCGGGCCGACGCCGGGCAGGGCCGCCAACCCGGCGGCGGTGGTGGGGCGCGCTGCGGTCATCGCCAGCAGGGTGGCGTCACTGAACACCACGTATGCGGGCACGCCGCGCTCGTCGGCGAGACGGCGGCGCAGCACCCGGAGCGCCTCGAAGAGCGGATCGTCACGCAGCTCGTCCCCGGCCCGACCCGGCTGCTCGCCCGGCGACCGACCCGCCACGGCGGTCGTTGCCAGGAGGTCCGTGGCGGTGCAGACATCGCAGGAGCCCGCGCAATCGGCGATCTCCTCGCCGAAGTACCCGGCCAGACTCCGGTGACGGCACGCGGAGCTCTCCGCCCAATCGAACATGACCCGGGCGCGGGCCCGATGAGCGGCCTCGGTGTCCTCGCCGGCGGTCATCCGATCGAGGCTGACCACGTCGGCCCACGAGTAGAACAGGACGCAGTCGCTGGGGACGCCGTCGCGGCCGGCGCGGCCGATCTCCTGGTAGTAGCCCTCCACCGACCGGGGCATGTCGCGGTGGATCACGAAGCGGACGTTCGACTTGTCGATCCCCATCCCGAAAGCGACCGTGGCGCAGATCACGTCGACGTCGTCGCGGATGAACGCATCCTGGACCGCGGCGCGCTGGCCCGCCTCCAGTCCGGCGTGGTAGGCCAGTGCCGGGACTCCCAGGCCGCGCAAGTACTTCGCGGTCGAATCGGCCGATGCTCGCGACAGCGTGTACACGATCCCGCTCTCGCCGCGCCGGGCCAGGCAGAGCCGCCCGATCGACTCTCGCGCCCGCACCCGCCTCCCCTCGTGGTCGCCTTTCTTGAAGACATGGATCCGCAGGTTGGGACGGAAGAACGAACCCCGGAACTGCACCGGATCCGCCAGGCCCAGCTCCGCGGCGATGTCCCCGGTCACCTCGGCGGTGGCGGTGGCGGTGAGCGCCAGCACCGGCACGCCGAAGCGGGTCTTGAGCCCGCGCAGGTTGCGGTAGGCGGGACGAAAGTCGTGGCCCCACTGGCTGATGCAATGCGCCTCGTCCACCGCGATCAGCCGGAGATCGACACCCTCGAGCGCCCCGCCCACCGACGCCTCCAACCCCTCCGGAGCGGCATACACCAGCTCGTACTCCCCGCGCCGCATCCGTCCGATCCGCTCGGCCCGCTCGGCGGGATCGAGGCTCGAGTTGACGAAGGTGGCCCGGAGACCCATCTGGTCGAGGGCATCGACCTGATCCTTCATCAGGGCGATCAGCGGCGACACCACCAGGGTGGTGCCGCCGAGGATCCGGGCCGCCAGTTGGAAGGTCAGCGACTTGCCGGCGCCGGTGGGCATGATCCCGATGCAGTCACGGCCGGAGAGGACCGCCTCGACGATCTGGCGCTGCCCCGGCCGAAACGAGGGGAAGCCGAACGCGTTCGCCAGCACCTTGTCGATGGCCTCGATCCGGGCGGCGGCCACCGACGCGGCGAGTCCGCTCAGGGCGGTGAGGTCCGAGGGAGTGAAGCGGCTCGGGTCTCGCCGCCACTCCCTGCGCAACCGGTCGAGGGCGCCGCCCGCGGCGGCGGTCTCACCGGCGTCGAACAGGCAACGCACGCCTTCGATCTGGCCGGATACGTCGCGAGGGGGCACCGGGGGGACGCTAGTTGGGGGACTCGGCGACACCGGCATCGTCACCGGTGAACTACCACCGCAGCCGCGAGGCACGCGCTTCGTCCACGTCGACCCGGGACAACAGCACTCCCCCGGCGACGAAGAAGACCACGAGCGAAAGGACGGCGCCCCGGGATGATCCAGTGGCGGCGTTGACCCCGAAGAAGATGAACGGGCCGATGATCGCCGAGAACTTCTCGAACACCGAGAAGAACCCGTAGAACTCGGCGGCGGCCTCCTCGGGGATCATCGACCCGTACAGCGACCGACTCAGCGCCTGGGTGCCCCCGAGGACCGCTCCGATGAGGCCGGCGAGGACGAAGAACGGCACCTGTTGGCCGGCCGGGATGGAGAAGCCCCAGGCGAGCACGATGCTCCACAGACCGACCGACCACAGGATCGCCCCCTTGGTGCCGACGCGATCGGCGAGCCGCCCGAAGAACAGTGCCCCGAACACCGCGATCACCTGGACCATGAGGATGCCCAGGGCAAGGGTCTTGGTCTCCAGGTCGAGGGTCTCCTTGGCATAGAAGGGGGCGATGGCGATCACGGTCTGCACCCCGTCGTTGTAGAGGATGAACGCCAGCACGAAACGGGCCAGCTCGGGGAAGCCGCGGAGGCGCCTGGTGGTGGCGACCGTGCGGCGGAAGCCGACCCGGGTGTAGGCAACCACCTTCGGCGACCTCCGGTACTCCTCGGGAAGCGCCTGGGCCTCACCGGTCTCCTCGAGACGGGCGAAGGTGACGAGGGAGAACGCCAGCCACCACAGGCCGGCGAATCCCATGCCGATGCGTCCGCCGTCGAGTTCGGACAGTCCCGGAGGGTTGTCGGTGACGGCGAACAGCAGGAAGACGAGCACGATGAGGAAGTTGAGCCCCCCGCCCAGGTAGCCGAAGGCGAAACCCTTCGACGACACCCGGTCGATGGTGTCGGGCGTGGTGATGTCGGGGAGGAACCCGTCGTAGAACACCACGCTGGCGACGAATCCCATCTGGGCGAGGAGGAACAGCGTGATCGCCAGCGCCACGTCACCCGCCCCGATGAACCACATCGAGGTGGCGAACAGCGATCCGATCAGAGCCGTCACCTGGAGGAACCGCTTCTTGGAGGCGGAGAAGTCGGCGATCGCCCCGAGGATCGGGCCGACCAGGAACACCGCCAACGCTCCGAATCCGATGAGGAGTGAGCCGAGTTGCTCCCCGTCCACGGTCACCAGCCCGAAGAGGCGATACCCGGCGGCGGGGACGATGTGGTCCACCAACAGGGCGGGGAACAGCACCGCCAGGGTTGTGGTGGTGTACGCCGAGTTGGCCCAGTCGTACATCGCCCACCCGAAGATGGTGCGCGTGTTGTTCTTGGCGGCGGTCGCCGAAGTCATTGCCACGAGACCCTACGCGAGTCGCCGGTCACCAGTCACCCGCAAGAGCAACCTTGCTGGAGTCTGGTTCCCCTGTCTCCCGGGGCCTGTCTCACCCCCTGGCTACCATCGCCGCACATGGCCCGCCTGCACGTCGAGGGTTGGGCGCCCGAGTACGGGGCGTCCGTGGAACCCGAGGACGCCCTGTCCCCGGCGGAGGGCTCGGTCGACGTGGACGTCGAGGACCGTCCCTGGGAGCCGATCGCAGGGCGCGACGACGACGTGCCCCTGGTCGCCTTCGTCGACGGGGTGCGCCGCATCGATGCCCGACTACTGCTCGACGATCCCTCCGGCCCGGTGCCGGGCATCTGCGGGTCGTTCGCCGCCGGTGCGGTGGTGTGGGATCGGCGGGAGCGACGCAGCGAGGTGACCGTGCGCCACATCGAGCGGATGGCAGTCCTCGGAGACGGGCACGCTCCCGACATGCCTCCTCTTCCGGAGTGGCTGGCCTACTCGTCGTCCTCGGTGGCCGACGACGATCCGGCCTCGCTGATCCGGGCGTTCCACGACGCCATGCGGCGCGCCGAGGCGGTGATCGCCGAGGAGCTGGCCGACGCCGGCCACTTCGTCGTTGCCGACGGGCCGTTGTACGAATACACCCGCAACGACAAGATGGGATACGTGAAGAGCCACCGCCGCTCCTACCTGCCCGACACCACCATCGTCGGCCTGCTCCCCGGGGCTCATCGGACCCCGCTCTTCACCATCGGCGAGGGCCGGTTCCGTCGCTACTCGTGGTACGTGCGCCTCGTCGATCGGGGCGCCGACCACTCGTGGGCGGGAATCGTCCGCTGTGAGGCGTCGGGTGCCCTCGACAAGGCCTCGGTGGTGACCATCGCCGACCGGTCCGCAGCGGTGCTGCCGCTGCTGGCGTCACAGCCCCACCTCGACCCGCGGGCGCCGCAGAACCTGGTGCCGATCGCCGCCCTCGAACGGGACCTCCGCCATCGCCTCGGCGATGCCGGCCTGGTGCTGCGGGCGTTGCGCACCGCCCTGGCGGGGGGAGCGGCATGAGCGTCGGCCGGGTTCTGGGGAGCCAGCACACCAACACCCGCGAGTTCCGGGTGGTCATCGGCGACGAGCAGTACTTGCAGCTCGACGACCTGGTCGTCGTGCGCACCGCCGTCCCCGGCGCCGGCGAGGTCGCCACCTACGGGATCGTCACCGAGGCCGAGGCGGTGTACGAGGGGGCCTCATTCGAGTCGGACACGTTCCGCATCGCCGACGAGGGCACGATGCCCGGGGGCAAGGTGCGATCTGCCCAGGTGGCGGTGACCCGGGTCGATCCCGAGCTGTGGGTGTCCCCCGATCCCGGCGGTCTGGTGTCCCGGGCCACCGGGGAGGCCCGGGACAAGGCCCTCTACATCGACGAGATGGGGAGGCCGCTCCCGGTCGGCCTCGGCCGCGACGGCCTCCCGGTGTATGTCGACCTCGACTTCTTCGACGGGCGCAAAGGCGGCCACATGTCGATCTCGGGGATCTCCGGGGTGGCCACCAAGACCTCGTTCGCCCTGTTCTTCCTGCGCATGCTCACCGGGCGGCGCGACATCGTTGGCGAGGCGGGCAAGAACCTCCGGGTCCTGGTGTTCAACGTGAAGGGCGAGGACCTGTTGTGGCTCGACAAGCCGAATCGCGACTTCTCCCCGGCGGCGGCGGAGGCGTGGGCGGTGTTGGGCGTGGAGCCCGAGGCGTTCCCTTCGGTGTCGCTGTGGGCTCCGCCCCGGCCCCGCTCGGGTGACGTGCTCGTGCCCGACATCGCCGGCCGCCAGGACGTGGAGGTGTTCGCCTGGACGCCCCGGGAGTTCGTCGACGAGGGCCTGCTCCGGTTCCTGTTCACCGACGCCTCCGACGCCCGCAACCAGATCTCGTTCGTCGCGGAGCGGGTCGAGTCCCAGCTGCGGCGCTTCGCCGTCGATGTCGCCGGTGTTCCCGGGGCGATCGTGCTGCGCGACCCTGGGGAGGGTCACGGCCCGGGAGCGCTGGTCAAACCGAACCCGGGGGAAAGGGTCATCACCGACCTCAACGGCTTCGCCGCGGCCCTCGAGGAGTTCCTCGATCCGGTCGACGGAGAGCCGGACCCGCGCTGGACGGGGCGGGTGCAGGGGGGAACGGTGTCGGCGTTCATGCGCCGCCTCCACGCCGCGGTGGTTCGCGTCGGGTACCTGATCCAGCCGGGGGAGAGCCGGCGGATCGATCGCGCCCGCGCCCAGATAACGGTGGTCGGCATCCAGTCGCTCCACGAACTGGGCCAGCGCTTCGTCGTGGGGGCGCTGCTCGCCGAGGCCTTCGCCGAGAAGGAGGGGAGCGGCCAGCGGTTCCCCCTCTCGGTGGTCGTGCTCGACGAGCTGAACAAGTACGCCCCTCGCGACGGGCAGAGCCCGATCAAGGACATGCTGATCGACATCGCTCAGCGGGGACGCTCCCTCGGCGTACTACTGGTCGGCGCTCAACAGACCGCGTCGCGGGTGGCGCCGGAGGTGCTGGAGAACGCCGCGCTGCGAGTGACCGGCCGTCTCGACGCCGCCGAGGCAGAGCGGTCCGAGTACGGCTGGATGCTCCCCTCCACCAGGGCGCGCGCCCGCCTCCTCAAGCCGGGCACGATGGTGATCTCCCAGCCGTCGATCCCGGTGCCGCTGGTGGTCGACTTCCCGTTCCCACCGTGGGCGACCCGCAAGGAAGAGGTGGCCGACGAGGGCGACGACGTCTTCAAGGGGCTGTAGTGGGCTCGCCTCCCGTCTCCGGTCTCCCGTCTCCCGTCTCCCGTCTCGGGATGGGGTGCCGGGCGTCGGGAGTCGGGTGACGATCTTCGCATGAAGGTCCTCCACACCTCCGACTGGCACATCGGCAAGCGCCTCGAGCGCCACGAGCGGATCGAGGAGTACCGAGCCGCGGTCGACGAGGTGGTGGCCATCGCTTCGGCCGAGAGCGTCGACCTGGTGCTCCACAGCGGGGACCTGTTCGATCGGCCGCTTCCTCCGGTGGAGGCCTTGCGTCTCGGCCTCGACGGTCTGGTCCGCCTCGCCGACGAGGGGCGCCGCCCGGTGGTGGTCGTCGCCGGAAACCATGATGCTCCAGAGTTCTTCGAGACCCTCGCCCCGTTCCTGCGCCCCTTCGGGGTGAATCTGGTGGGGCGGATCAAGCCCCCCGGCGAGGGCGGGGTGCTCACCGTGGAGACGGCCCACGGCACCGCCCATGTGGCGTGTCTTCCCTTCCTGCGCGCCGCCCAGGTGGTCGACTTCATGGCCAGGGCCGACAACTGGTACGGGACGTACGCGGACCGGATTCGCCGGATCACCGAGGAGTACTCCAAGGCGCTGGGGCGGACGGCGGGTTCCGACGACGCCACGTTCCTGGTCGCCCACTTCATGGTCGGCGGCGTGAAGGTGGCCGCCGGGGCGCCCCGCGGGGAGCGCGAGTTGCACATCGGGGAGGCCTACGCCGCCACCGAGGGCGCGGTCCCCACCAGCGTCGATTACGTGGCCATGGGCCACATCCACGCCCCTCAGCCGGTACCGGGGGCGCGCGTCCCCGCCGAATACGCCGGCTCGCTGCTCCAGCTCGACTTCGGCGAGGCCGGCGAGCAGAAGCGGGTGGTGATGGCCACCACCGCGCCGGGGGTTCCGGCAACCGTCCGCTCGGTCCCGCTGCGATCGGGGAGGCCGCTGCTCCGGGTGAACGGATCCTGGGACGAGGTGGCGGGGCGTACCGATCTCGACGATGCCTATCTCGACCTCACCATCGACACCGACGGGCCCGATCCCGGTCTGATGGATCGCGCCCGAGAGCGCTTCGCCGGGGTCGTCAAGGTGCGGGCCCAGTACGAGCGACCCGCCGACGCGCGCCCCGCGACCGCCGGGCGCCCGCTGATCGATCTGTACGCCGACTACCACCGGGAGGCACACGGTGCCGACCCCGAGGAGGACCTACTGGCGCTGTTCAGCGAGATCGAGAACGAGTTGACCGATGCGACCTCGTGAGCTGACTCTGCGTGGCTTCCGGTCGTACGCCGAGGAGACCACGTTCGAATTCGGCGATCGGACTCTCATCGGGATCGTGGGACCGATCGGCAGCGGCAAGTCGTCGATCCTCGACGCCGTCGCCTTTGCCCTCTACGGGAAGACTCCGCGCATCGCCGCAGACACCAAGAGCCTGATCAATCAGCGGCGCGACGCCCTCCACGTGTCGCTCACCTTCGACGTCGACGGTGTGCGGTGGAAGGCGGTCCGGTCGCTCCGCCGCGGCGGCGCTTCGGCCCACGCTCTCTATCGACTCGATGGGGACAGCTTTGGCGAGGTCGCCGACAAGGCCCGCGAGGTCAACGAGCAGATCGAGTCGATCCTGGGTATGGACTTCGATGCCTTCCGGCGCTCGGTCCTGCTGGCGCAGAACCAGTTCGCCGGCTTCCTCGAGGCGACCGGCACCGAGCGGAACAAGGTGCTGAAGGGGGTCTTCGGATTCGAACGCCTCGACGTGATGCGCGACGCCGTCAAGGCCCGGCTCGACCTCCTGGGGGTGAAGCTGCAGCACCTGGTCGAGCGACGGGCATCTGCCGAGGCCGACCGCAAGACGCTGGCGACCCGGCAGGGGGAGCTGACGGCGGCCGAGGAGCGGGCGGCAACACTGGGAGCCCTGCGGGTGGCGGTGAGCCAGGCCGACGATGTGATCCGCGAGGCCGAAGCACGAACGACCTCGCTGACGAAGGAGCTCGCCGCCCTCGATGCCCTGGCCGACCAGGTGCCCACCCGGGAGGCGACCGCAGGGATCTTCACCGAGGTCGTCGAGGCTGCGGCGGCGATGGCCGAGGCCGAGGCGACTGCTGTTCAAGCCGAGGCGGCCGCCACTAGTGCTGCCACGGCCCTGGAGAGGGCCCTGGAGGACGTGGGAGGCCGCGAGGCGCTGGAGCGCGCCGCCGATCTGGTCGCATCCCTGCGGGCAGCCGCATCCGCGCGGGATCGGGACCGCAAGGAGGTCGACGAGGCCGGTCGCTTGCTGGCCGCCGCCGAGGCGGGGCTGACGACGGCGGCGACCGCGGTGGCGGAGGCGACTCTCTCCGCAGAGGCCGCCCGCGGCGCCGTCGCCGATGCCGCCGCCGCTGAGGAGGCGGCGCGAGGCGCCCTGCATGCCGCCCATCAGGCCGACCGGGCCGTGTTGCTGCGTGCCGATCTGACGGTTGGCGAGCCGTGCCCGGTGTGCGCTCAGATGGTGGCGGTGCTCCCCGGGGCGGCCGTGGCGCCGGAGATCGATGCCGCGGAGCGTTGTCTCGCCGATGCGGTCGCCGCCGCCGCGGCGGCGCGAGACGCCGATGCCAGT
>MELR01000007.1:118884-163110 GCA_001767695.1 Actinobacteria bacterium RBG_16_68_21 | reverse complement strand
CACCGCGATCCTGGGGGAGGGCGACCCCGAGGTTCGACTCAAGGCGGTACGAGCCCAGGTGGCCGATGCCGAGGCCGCCGAGCGGGCGGCTCGTACCGCCGACACCGCCGCCCGCCAGGCCGTCGATGCAGTGCGAGGGCGGCGGGAAGCCGCGGCGGCGCGGCTCGCCCGGCTGCGCAGCGACCTCGCGAATCTCGGCGGCAAGCTGGGAGTGGATGTAGATGCGGGCGACGATGCGGCGGCGATCGAGGCTTCGCTGCGATCGCTGCGCGAAGAGTGGATCCGGCTCAGGTCCGCCGCCGAAGAGGCGCGGGAACAAGCGATCCGTGCGGTCGCCGCCGCCGGCGCGGCCCGCACGGATCTCCTGGAGGGAGCCGGGCTGGCGGCGACCGACGACATCGTCGATGTCGCCACCGAGGCCGCCAAGGAGGCCTCGGGTATAGCCGCTGAGGTCCGGGCTGCCGAGAAGCGGCTCGCCGAGCTCGATGCGCTCGCCGCCGACGAGCAGCAGCTCGTGGCGTCGAGTGCGCTTCTCGAACGGCTTCACGGCGACCTCCGGCCGTCCGGCTTCCTCGAGTTCGTGCTCGACGAACGCCGCCGCACCCTCGCCGATCTCGCCGGGGTTCACTTCGAGACCCTGAGCGCCGGACGTTACCGGTTCAGCGACGACGCCGATGTCAACATCATCGACCTCAACGCCGCCGACCTGGTCCGGGCGCCGGCGTCGCTGAGCGGCGGGGAGACGTTCCTCGCCTCGCTCGCTCTCGCCCTGGCGCTGGCGGAGATCGTCGCCAGGGAGGGCGGGCGGCTCGACGCCTTCTTCCTCGACGAGGGTTTCGGGAGCCTGGATCCGGAGCATCTCGATCTGGCGATGGACGGAATCGAACGGCTCGTGGCCGGCAACACCGAACGGGTCGTGGTCGTGGTGAGTCATGTCCCCGCGATGCGCGACCGGGTGGAAGATCTCATCGTGCTGGACCGGGACGAACTGGGGAACACCCGGGTGATTCGGGGAGCGGCGGCATCGTGAGCGGCCCCCTTGCCGGCCTGTCGGTGGTCGAGATCGGGTCGATCGGTCCCGGCCCGTTCGCCGCCATGGTGCTCGCCGACCTGGGGGCACGGGTGGTGCGGATCGATCGCTCCAGCGGCGGCCTGGCGATGGCGCCGATGGACCCGCTGTTGCGGGGCCGGGCGGCGTCGCTGACCCTCGACCTGAAGCGACCGGAGGCGGTCGAGGTGGTGCTCCGTCTGGTCGAGCGATCCGACGTACTCATCGAGGGATACCGGCCCGGTGTCGCCGAGCGACTCGGCATCGGGCCGGAGGCCTGTGCCGCCCGCAACGGGCGACTGATCTACGGAAGAATCACCGGCTGGGGTCAGGATGGCCCGCGCGCCGCCGAGGCGGGCCACGACATCGACTACATCGCGGTGGCCGGAGCGCTCCACCCGATGGGTCCTGCGGAGCTGCCTCCGTTCCCTCCCCTCAACCTCATCGCCGACTTCGGAGGGGGTGGAATGCTGGCGGTGGTCGGCGTCCTCGCCGCTCTGGTCGAGCGGGAGGCCTCGGGACGGGGCCAGGTGGTGGACGCCGCCATGGTCGACGGCACCGCCCTGCTCACCACGCTGCTCCACGGCATGGCGGCCCTCGGGCTGTGGAGCGAGCAGCGCGAGAACAATCTGCTCGACGGTGCAGCCCCGTTCTACCGCTGCTACCGGACGGCGGATGACCGATTCGTCGCCGTCGGCGCCCTGGAGCCCAAGTTCTACGCGGCACTCATCGTCGGCCTCGGGCTCGACGACGAGGACCTCCCCGCCCAGTACGACCGGAGCGGCTGGGACGTGCTCGCCCGGCGCTTCGCCGAGGTATTCGCCACCGGAACCCGCGACGAGTGGGCGGAACGATTCGCCGGGGTGGATGCCTGTGTGACCCCGGTTCTCGGTCTGACCGAGGCTCCGTCCGATCCGCATCTCGCCGGGCGAGGGGTGTTCGTGACGATCGACGGGGTCGTTCAGCCGGCACCGGCGCCCCGTTTCTCCCGCTCCGCGGCCGGCCAGCCCCTGCCGGCACGCGTCCCCGGCGGGGACGCCGCCGCAGTGCTCGGCGATCTCGGCTACTCGGCGACGGAGGTCCAGGATCTGCTCACCGGAGCGGCCCGTCCCGTCTAGCGCCCGGCGAGCTCGCGGGAGGCCCGCCACGCCTGACGGGGCTTCATCCGGCCCCCGGCGCTGAGGATCGCCCCGGCGTAGATGCGCGCCGCGAGGCGGACCACGGCGACGATCGCCACGATGGTCAGGGCGACGCCGGCCAAGATCTCCCATACCGGGGCGTCGCCGAAGGCGATCCGGGCGGGATATGCAATCGGGGCGACCGGGGGGAGGAGCGAGATCACCCGGGACACGGTCGACTCCGGATCGGGCACGACGAAAGTGAGCGCCACGAGATAGGACGCGACTCCGAAGAGGGCCACCGGCATGGCACCTGCCTGAGCGTCCTCGGAGCGCGACACCAGCGATGCCGCCGCCGCGTAGGCGACGGCGTAGAAGGCGAAACCGAGCAGGAACCACACGATCGACCAAAGGGCGGTCGGGACCGTGGCCGACGGCAGGGTGAACAAGTCGAATACCGAACCGGCGCCGATCACCAAAACCACGAGCAGCACCAGCTGTCCGAGGCCGAGCGCGGCGATGCCGATCACCTTACCGGCGAGCAGCGATCGCACACTCGTCGAGGAGACCACCTGCTCCACGACGTGGGTCGACTTCTCCTCGACCACACCCATCAGCACCCACTGGCCGTAGGTGGTGATGACGAGGAAGAGCAGCACGACCGTCGTCACCGCGATACCTTCCCCGGTATCCGACTTCGGGGGCTCGGTGGCCACCACCGAGATGGCTCCTGCATCGGTCAGGGTCGCAGGATCGACGCCGAGGGCGTCGAGTTGCTGCACCAGCCGGGCTTGGCCGAGGGCGGTGGCGAGGATGGCCTCGATGGTCGATCCGTCGGCGTGCTTCACGACGATCGTGTCGCCGGCGACGATTGCAGCATCGATGTCTCCATCGGCGACGGCCTGGCGCGCCGCAGCGGCATCGGAGTATTCAGTCTGGGAGACGAGCACATCCGAAGCGGTGGCGACCATCGCAATCGAGGTCGCCAGCGCCGGGGGCGCCACGCCGGCACGGCCCACGGTGTAGCTCTTGGGTCCACCGGTGTCGGTCAAGGCCACCACCGCGATCAGCCCGCCGACGAGCACAACGGTGAAGATCGTGGAGACGACATAGGCACGACTGCGAGCGCGCTCGGTGGCTTCTCGCCAGGCGACCAGGTACGTGGAACGGAGGAAGTTCATCGTCCCACCGCCTCGCGGAAGACCTCGGAGAGCCGGGGCGCCTCGAAGGCGAACCCGGAGACGACACCCGCCGCCATGGCCCCGGTGAGGTAGGCGGCGGGATCGGCATCCCGGGGGACCATATAGATCCGCAGCCCGTTGCGGTCCCGGATCAGCCGGGCGTTCGGCGGGTCCCAGCGCACCGACGGGTCGGTGAACGACACCTCCAGTCGCCGGCTCGGGGCGGTGCCGCGCACGTCATCGATGGTCCCCGCCGCCACTATCCGTCCCCGGTCGATGATGGCGACGTCCTGGCAGATGTCTTGGACCAGGTCCAACTGGTGCGAGGAGAAGATGACCGTCGCCCCCTCGGCGGCGCGGCCCCGGATCACCTCACTCATCGCATCGACCCCCATGGGATCGAGGCCGGAGAAGGGCTCGTCGAGGACCAGCAGGTCCGGATCGTGGACCAGGCTGGCGGCCAGCTGGGCGCGCTGCTGGTTGCCGTGGGAGAGGGCCTCGACCCGGTCGTTGGATCGGCCGTCGAGACCGAGGCGTTCCAGCCACGCCTCGGTCGATCGGGCGGCATCCGTGCGGGACATGCCGCGCAGCCTGCCCAGCCACGCGACCTGGGCACCCACCCGCATCTTGGGATAGAGGCCGCGCTGTTCGGGCATGTACCCGAAGCGGAGCCGGGCGGCGGCATCCACCTGCCGGCCGTTCCAGGCCACGGTGCCGGCGTCGAGCGCCACCAGGCCGAAGACCGAGCGCATCGCCGTCGTCTTGCCGGCGCCGTTCGGGCCGAGGAATCCGACGATCCTTCCCGGCCGGGCGACGACGCCGGCACCGTCGAGCGCTACGACCTCCCCGTAGCGTTTGGCGAGGCCGGCGAGCTCGAGCATCAACGGCATCCTACGGCGGCCCACCGGGCCCTCGGCCCGCCCCGGCTACCATCTACCGCGGTGGCGCGCGTTGGCATATTCGGTCTCCCCAATGTCGGCAAGACGACCCTGTTCAATGCGCTGACCGGCCTCGACGCGCCGACCGCGGCCCACCCCTTCTCCACCACCGAGCCCAATATCGGCGTGGCCAAGGTTCCCGACGATCGCCTCGACCGCGCCGCCGCGGTGGAGCACTCCGCCAAGATCGTGCGGGCGACCCTCGACCTGCTCGACCTGCCGGCGATGGCCGGCCAATCTGGTGGCGGCTTCGGTGGGCAGTTCCTCGGGCGTCTCCGCGAGATGGAGGCGCTGGTCGGGGTGCTGCGCACGTTCGAGGATGAGGCCGTCACGGACTCCGACTCCGGTACCGATCCGGTCGCCCAGGCGGAGATGTTGCTCCTCGAGCTGACGATCGCCGATGCCGATGTGTTCGCCCGGCGGGCGGAACGCGCCATCAAGGAAGCAGGATCCGATGCCGCCAAGAAGGCATTCGCCGCCTCGGTGCAACGCGCCGCCGACCACCTCGGTGGCGGCACCCCGCTGCGGCTCGGCTCGTGGACGGCGGAAGATCTGGCGGCGTTTCGCGACATGGCGCCCCTCACCTTGAAGCCCACCGTGTGGGTGATCAACGTGTCCGAAGGCGAGACGGGCCCGGACGCCCTCAGCGAGGCGGTGACGTCTGTCGTCCCCGCCGGCGATGTGGTGGTCACCCTTTCGACGGCCATCGAGGAGGAGGCGGCCCGGCTCGATCCGGCCGACCGGACCGAACTGCTCGAAGGCCTAGGTCTCGGGGAAGGAGCGCTGGCCACGATGGTGCGGGCCATCTATGCGGCGGTCGGGCTGCTCTCCTTCTTCACGATCGGACCCAAGGAGGCTCATGCCTGGACGGTGAGCCGGGGGGCGACCGCACCCGAGGCGGCGGGGAAGATCCACAGCGACCTCGAGCGGGGCTTCATCAGGGCGGAGGTGACACCCATCGAGGCGGTGATCGAGGCGGGTGGGTGGAATGCGGCCAAGGCCACGGGGCGGGTCCGCCTCGAAGGCAAGGACTACGTCGTCGCCGAGGGTGATGTCATCGAGGTCCGGTTCTCGGTGTGACGATCCGCGATAATGCAGCTGCGGACAGGTTCGAAGACGGGGAGGGACCGTGAGGGCGATCGTCGTCGGCGCCCGCGGCGCCACCAGAGACCTGCTCAGGCGCCTCAGCGAACGTTGGACGGTGACTCTGATCGACACCGATCCGCAACTGCTGGAACGGGCCAGGGCGGTGCGGGATGTCGAGGTGATCGTCGGAGATGGTTCCAGCAGGGTCACCATGGAGCGTGCGCGTCTGAGTGAGGCCGATGCCGTCGTCGCCGCGGCACCCGACGACGATGTGAACCTCGAGGTGTGTCGGCTCGCTTTGCAGGCGGGGATGGTGCGGGTGACGGCCTTGGCGGCGGATCCCGAGCACCTCGATCGCTACCGGGAACTCGGGGTCTCCGCGTTTGCCCCCGATTCTCTTGCCGCTCGCCGGTTGGAAAGCAGCCTCGAGCCGCGGAGGGTTTCGTCGACTCCGTTTGCCGGCGGCCGGGCGGAGGCGCTCGAGGTCCGCATCGCCGAGAACAGCCCCGTCCGGGGCATGTCGCTGCGGGAACTGTCCTCCGGGACCTGGCTGGTTGCCGCGGTGCTACGCGGCGACACGCTGATCGTCCCTCACGGCGACACCGTGCTGGAGACAAACGATCTGGTGACGGTGGTGGGCGCGGCGAGTGACTTCTCCCGGATCGTGCGCACCTTCACTGCCGGCGAGGCGAGGTTCCCGCTCGACTTCGGCAAAGGCGTGCTGGTGGCCGTCGACACCCCGGACGATCTCGGCGAGACCCTCGGCGAGGCGCTGGAGATCACGAGAAACAGCCCGGCTCACCTGCTCGTCGTGGCGCATCGCGATCCGGCGAAGGTGAGGGATGAGTCGGAGGCGCTCGAGATCGCGGCGATGCTCGGGACGGTGAGCGACTTCTCCGAGGGCGTCGATCTGAGATTCCACCCGGTCGACGGCGATCCGGTCAAGAAGCTCGGGGGAGTGATCGCCGTCGAAAGCATCGGCGTGGTCGTCCTGGCGACTCCGCCGGGGTCGCGGCTCGGCCGGGCCAAGGCTGCCAGGCTGCTGCGGCGCTCCGCCAAGTGGCGCCGTCCGGTCCTGTATTCCCGGGGCACGAACCCATACCGGTCGATCGTTGCTCCCGCCCGGGAGACGCCGAGTGGCCTCGCCGCCGCCAGAGCCGCACTCGATATCGCCGGACACAGCAAGGGCACGGTCATCGGGGTAGCGGTCGTCCCCCCGGTGTTTCTCGTCGGCTCGGATCACCGCGATGCCTCGGTGCGGGCCCTCGCCGGATTGCGCGAGGAAGCATCGGTGCTCGATGTACCGGTGCGACGGCTGCTGAAACACGGGAACCCGGTGCGGGTGATCGAAACGGCGACGGGATCCGCCGACCTCCTCGTGCTCGGCTCGGGGCAGCGGAGTCCTTCGGTCGTCGCTCCGGGGATCGTCGGCCACCTCCTGCAGCGGGTCGAGCAGAGCGTGCTCGTCGTGCCGGCGGCACCGTGATCGCTCAGGTCGCCGCGGGAGGCAGTGGGGGCATCGCCACCCCGGCGACCGTCATCGCCATCGCTGCCGCCGCGTTCGTGATACCGCTCGTGGCGGGGAGGCTGCGCATGCCAGCGATCGTGCTGGAGATCCTCTTCGGGATCGTGGCCGGTCCCGTGTCGGGGTTGATCGCCCCCGGCGAGCCGCTTCTCGGGTTCCTCGCCGAGTTCGGCCTGTTCCTCCTGATGTTCCTGGCGGGCCTGGAGATCGACTTCGCACGTCTCGAGCGGCAGGGAAGACGGCAGATCATCACCGGCTTGGTCTTGTTCGCCACGTTCGTGGGGGCGGCGTACATCGGCGCCGGGTTTCTCGATCACCAGACGATCAATCAGCGGCTCTTCGTCACGTTCCTGATCTCTTCGGCGGCTCTCGGCCTTGTGGCTCCCGCCCTCCGGGACACCCGGCGCACTACGACCCGCCTCGGTCAGATGATCCTCATCACTGCGGTGTTCGCCGAGGTGGCGAGCATCATCGGCATCGCGGTGCTCAGCGTCATCGCCGAGGTGGGTCTCGGATTCGATCTGCTGTCGATCCCCGTCTTGGCGGCCGTGATCCTCCTGGTGCTCGTCCTGTTGCGCCGCGCGGCCTGGTGGCACCCGGAGCGCTTCGAGCGGCTGTTCCGGGCCGACGACCCGGCCGAGATGGGAACCAGGGCGAGTCTCGCCATGCTGTTCGTGTTCGTGGGCCTCTCGGCGCTTCTCGACATCGAAGCGATTCTCGGAGCGTTCCTCGCCGGTGCAGTGTTCACTTTCGTATTCCGCGACCGGGGTTCGCTCGAGGAGCAGCTCAACGGGTTCTCCTACGGATTCTTCATCCCGGTGTTCTTCATCAACGTGGGAGTCGAATTCCCTCTCGACGAACTCGGCGACCGGCGGGTGTTGCAGCAGGCTCTCGCCCTCATCATCATCGCCTTCGTCGTCAAGGTGGCGCCGTCACTGCTGCTCGTCTTGCGGCGCTTTCCTCTGCGGGAGGCTCTTGCTTCGGGGCTCCTCCTCGCCGGCCAGCTGTCGGTGATCATCGCCCTCGCCGATCTCGGGCTCGACCTCGGGCTGCTCTCCAGCGGCCTGCGCGCTGGAGCGATCATGCTCGTCGCGGTGTCGGCCATCGTCTCCCCGGTGAGCTTCCGGTTGCTCGCCCCACCGATCGACCGCGCACCCCGCGGCAGTTCGTTGCGCACCAACCGGGTCGGTGAAACGGACTGAAGACGCCAACGGCCGGGCCCGGCGGGCATCCCTGCCCGCGGACCCGGCCGGCGCTCAACTGCTGTAGGCGATCCGGGCCCCCGGACCCGTCCAGGTACCGAAGTACCCGCCACTGGCCCGATACCGGCCCCGGCCCTGGAGGAAGGCGACACCCTCACCCTTGGCCGCGATCGAGCGGAACCTCCCGTCGGCCGACACCTGGAAGTCCGAGCCACGCACCACGATCAATCCGGCGAATCGGTCGATCGTCGTGTTGGTGGCTGCCTCTTCGAAGGCGTCCGTGCCGAACGAGCGGATCTTCACGGTCGCGTCCTCCCCGGCCGTGATCGTCACGTCGCCGACCATCGCCAGTCGCAACCATCCCGATCCCACCACCTCGACATGGCCCCGGCCGTGAGCGACCAGCTTGCCGGCCCCATCGATGGCGACCTCCGTCACCGTCCCGGTGCCCTCGTCGAGAGCCTGGGCGATCCCCGTCGGGATGAGCAGCCCGAGCACCGCCGCCATTACCACCATCCATCTGCTGCGCATCGACACCCTCCTCTTCGCGTCTCCGTCGAAGAATGGGGAGGAAGTGTTCGGGAATCGTGAAGCCGCCGCGAGGAGTCTGCGAATAGGCTCGGTGCTGTGCGAGCGGTGATCCAGAGGGTGACGCAGGCCGAGGTCCGGCTGGACGGCGCAGCAACGGCGTCGATCGGTTGCGGCCTGCTGGTCCTCGTGGGCGTCGCCGTTGGAGACACCGAAGCCGATGCCGCAGCCCTGGGAGCCAAGGTTGCCGCGCTGAGGATCTTCACCGACCCGGACGGCAAGATGAATCTCTCCGTCGGCGACGCCGGCGGATCGGTGATCGTCGTCAGCCAGTTCACCCTGCTCGCCGATTTGAAGCGTGGCCGACGCCCCTCTTTCACCGCCGCCGAGGACCCCGCCGCGGCGTCTCGGCTGGTGGATGCAGTTGCCACCGCCATCGCCTCCGCGGGGATTCCCGTCCAGTCGGGCAGGTTCGGCGCGCACATGGAGGTCGATCTGGTCAACGACGGGCCGGTGACCCTGGTCATCGAGGTGGTGGACGGCGCGGTCCGCTGATGGACCCGGGCCGCGCAGAGACCGATCTACCGTGGAACGCTCTACTACCGGGCGCCTCATCCGCGGTCGGCTCTCTCCGATGCCGAGAAGGCACAGCTGATCGAGGGATTGCGCGCCACGTTCGCGGCCTCACCGCCCGGGGGATGACCGGCGCGCCCGGGTGCGGAAGCGCTCGAGCAGTGCCGCGATGAACTTGGGTGCCGTCAGCACCCCCACCCAGATCGTGAACCACACGAGCGCATCGTCGGGGGCGATCCCCCATGCGACGGGCCATCCATCGGCCGCCCAGACGATCGACAGGGCGAACAGGGTGGTGATCCCCGCGAGGCCGGCCACCGCCGCGCCGAGAGTCTTGGCGGTCAAGGCGATGATCGGAGCGACGACGACCACACCGGGCGGCCAGAGGACGGCCGTGGCTCCTCCCGTCACTCCGAGGCCCTTGCCTCCCTTGAAGCCATGCCACGGATTGGCCACCTGCCCCCAGATGGCCATGACCGCCGCCGCCACCCCACCGGCATCGCCGGTGATCTTCCTTCCGATCAAGGCGGCGGCGGCTCCCTTGACGAGGTCGAGCGCGAGCACGGTGGCCGCCATACCGGGTCCACCCACCCTGAGGGCATTGGCCGCCCCCGGATTGCCGCTGCCGGTGAGGCGGAGATCGATGCCGCGAGCCCGTCCGACCGCGTCGGCACTCGGGATGCTGCCGATGACGTAACCGATCAGGAGGCACCAGATCATGGGTGCTCCTCGAGCCATGACCGGCCCGCCGTGCAGAGCTGTAGGAAGTCGCAGTAGCGGCACCCGGCAGACGAGGTGGCGGGATAGGTCCCCGAAGTGGCGGTGGCGACGAGTGCCCCCAGATGCCGCCGGGCGTCGTCGAGCCACGCGTCGTCGACGTTCTCTCCGATCTCGACGATCTGGTCGGCGCCGAGGTAGGCGAAGGTGACCTTGAGAGTCTCGGGGGTCATGCCACCGAGCAGACCCGCCTCGGTGGCGGCGACGGCGTACGCCTCGAGCTGCACCCGGCGCGAATCATCGCCTCCGGGACGCCCGCTCTTGAAGTCCACGATCTCCCATGTTCCCGGCTCGTCCTGGTACACCGCATCGATCCGGCCGGAGACCCGGGCTCCCGTCACATCGAGATCGAACGGCGCCTCGATGAGCAGCGGCCGCTGCGCGGCGAATCGCGACGCCTTGAAGCGCCCGAAGGCGGTGCCGACCGGCTCGGATTGCTCGCCGACCGAGTCGTAGAAGCCGGCGTCTGCCTCGTCGAGAGCCAGCGAGCCGCGGTTGTGCAACTCGATCTTGCGATGGATCTCGACGCCGCGACGGGCCGCCGCGGTGGGACGCCGGGGCAGCCGGTCTACCTCGCTCCATCTGAATCGCAGGGGGCAGCCCGCCAGGGTCACGAGCGCGGTCACCGAGGTGCGGAAGGCCGCTTCGACGGGCGGCGGCTCGCCTGCGGCCGGCAGACCGGCGAGCTTCATCTGCAGCTGTCCCACCGCCCCATCGTATGCCTCGCCGATGCCGGCGGCGTGTGCCAGTCGGCCGGCCAAGCCGGCATCGGTGGCCGCCGCGGCCAGGGCGGCCCTCCAGCCCTGGTCGAAGGTGGGATCGGGAGCCGGCAGAGTGTCATTGGAGATGCTGTCTTCTGGCCGAACTCCGCGGTCGTGACAGCGACGGGGATCGTCTCCGGCGGCGGCGTCGATCATCTCGAACAGGGGGCTGGGGGCTCGCGGTTTGACACCGCCCATCCAGAAGGCCCCCGAGGCGATCACGGCGTGGCGCGCCCGGGTGACCGCCACGTAGGCGGTTCTCCACTCCTGCTCGTCGTGCGCCGTCTTGAGGATCGTCTTGCGGTCGGCTGACTCCTCCGGCAGGGGCACAAGCGCTCCACCATCGAGGCGGAGCTCGTAGGGCATCACCGAAGCCACCGACAACGGATCCTCGTACTGGATCACCCGCGACGGGAAGATGTCCTTGCACAAGGCGGGGAGAAACACGACGTCCCACTCCAGGCCCTTGGCGCGATGGACCGTGAGCAGGGGCACCGCATCCTCCCCGCTCACCCTGGCCGTGTCGAGTTCCCCGGATGACGCCTCGTCGGCGAGCAGGTCGAGGTGGTCGAGAAACGCCGGCAGCGACGGACCTCCCTCGAGAGGGCTCCATTCCTCGGCAAGGTCGAGGAACCGGTACAGATTGAGCCGGGTGGAGAGACGGGCGGCGTCGTCGAGCGCGTCGACCTCCTGCCAGGCACCGGTGGCGTCGAGCACGATTCGACACAACTCCACGAGGCTCACTCCCTGAGCCGTCGACAGGAGGTCGCGGTACAGACGGCGAAACCCGGCGAGCCGGCCGCGGGCCTCGGCGGAGAGTCCGGTGACCGACTCCAACTCGTCCACGGCTTCGAGCAGCGCCCATCCGATGGCGGTGTCGTCGTCGATCTCGGCATGTCTCCGGGCGCTCACCCAGCGCGCCAGCGGCGCCAGGTCACCGAGACCGAGGCGGTGGTGCGGGCCGGTGAGTATCCGGGCGAGGGCGACGGCATCGTCGGGCCGGCCGAGGATGCGCAACCAGCAGTGGAGGTCGACCACCTCCGGCACCTCGAGCAGGCCCCCCAGCGAGGCCACCTCGACCGGAATACCCAGTTCCACGAGCGCATCCCGCACCTGGGCCATCTGGCGGTGCTTGCGGAACAGGACGGCCATCTCCCTCCACGCGGTCCCCTCGTCGTGGCGCCGTTGCGCCTCTCCGGCGATCCATGCCGCCTCGGCGCGGGCAGAGTGCGCCCAGTGGGCGACCACCTCGCCGGTGTCGGCGCCGGGACGGGCCGCCAGCGCCTCGAGGGGTCCCGGCGAGGCGAGTCGAGCCCGCACCTCGTTGGCGATGGTGACAATCGCCCGGTCGTTGCGCCAGGTGACCGACAGGTTCCGCGACTCGGCTGGCCGACCATCGTTCCGCGGGAAGTGATCTCCGAAATGTTCGAAGTTGTCGGGGGATGCTCCCCGCCACTCGTAGATGGTCTGGTCGGTGTCGCCGACGGCGGTGACGGGGAACCCTCGTCCGAAGACCGCCCGGAGCAGTTCACGCTGGCCGGGGTTGGTGTCCTGATACTCGTCGAGCAGGACGATTCGGTAGCGGTCGCGGATGCGCTCCGCCAGGCCCTCCTGCTCGGTGACCAGGCGGTGAGCGAGGGCGACGAGATCGGCGAAGTCAACCACTCCCAGGCGCTGCTTGCGCCGCTGGTACTCCTCGAGCACCGCGGCGAGAGCGTTTCTCTCGGCGGCCACCTCGCCCTCACCGAGACCGACCAGGTCGCCCGCCCGGCGGAGATGGTCGCCGAGAGCCGAGGCGAGCCGCGCCACCCGGTCGACCACTCGGCCCGGCTGGGTGAGGTCGAGTGTGGGGCGGGGCGCCGTCCCGATGGCGTCGCGAATCAGCTGGCGGGTGTACCCGGGGGTCACGATCCGGACTCCGCGCGGCACCCCGACGAGGGGGCCGAACTCGCTGAGCAGCGAGTGGGCAAACCCGTGGTAGGTGGTGATCTCTACCTCGCGCCCCTCGGCGGCCGCCTCGGGGATCGTGCGGCGCACCCGATCGGCGAGTTCTCCGGCGGCCTTGTTGGTGAAGGTGATCCCGAGGGCCTGCTCAGGTTCGATGGTCCCGGAGGCGACGAAGTGGGCCAGCCGCATCGCCATCGTTGCGGTCTTGCCCGACCCGGCGCCGGCGGCGACCCGCAGCGGGGCGAGGGGAAATCCGATCACCGCCTGCTGCTCCGGTGTCGGCGAGAAGGCGATCATGAAGCGAAGGCCTCCCGACCCTCGGGCCACAGCGGGCAGAGGATTCTCACCGAGCACCGCTCGCAGTGGTCGCCCGGCGTTGCATCCCACCGTTCGGCGAGCACGCCCGATTGGACGCGCCGCATCGCCTCGGTGACTTCCCCGAGCCGGTCCATCGAGAAGCGTCGGATGGCGACGCTCTTGCGTCTTCCCGGCTCGCTGCCCGGGAACCACATCTCGGCACCGCGGGCGGTCTCAGCGGTGGCGAGCACGTAGAAACCCAGTTGGATCGACGTCTCGGCCTCATCGACGGTGGGGAGCGAGGTGCCGGTCTTGTAGTCGACGATGTGGATGCCGTCGGCCCGCTGCTCGGCGCGGTCGACCCGGCCCTCCCAGCGCAACCCGTCGAGGTCGAGCGCGACCGTGTCCTCGAAGCCGATGGCGGGACCCTTGCCCGGCCAGTACTCGTAGAGATGGCTGATGATTCGTCGTGCCCTGGCCAGCCAGGAGTCCGCCCACGGTGAGCCGCCGAACTGGGAAGGATCGAATTCGTCGTCGAGGACGGCGAGCACCCGGGCGACGTCGGCGTGGTCCCCGCCCGCGGCGACCGCCTCGCGTTCCGCGATCTCGAGCACGGTGTGCACGAGGCCGCCGAGATCGGCCCACGCCGAACCACCGGCAGAGATACGCAGCCGCCGTTCGAAGGCGTACTGCCGGGGGCATTGCGCGAACGCCTCGGCCTGGCTCGGGGAGAGCCTCGGATCGGCCCCGACCAGGCCCCGGTCGGAACCTCGGGGGAGCACACCGGCGAAGTCGGTCATCGGCCGGGGACGCCACGAGTCGTCGGCGGCGAGCACCCCCAGGGCCGCCAGCCGCTCCGCCGCCGGCAACGTGGCGTTGCTCACCTTGCGGCGGAGCCAGGCCTCCGCCTCGAGGGGGGTGGTCGGCTCGCCGTCGGCCGGGGGGGCGTGGATGGCGTCGGCGATGGGGACGCCGGACACGAGGGAGAGGAATCGACTCGGCGGTCCGCCACCCTCGTCGGGCGAGGTGACGGTGGCCGTCCAGATCACCCGCACCCGGGCCCGGCACATCGCGGTGTAGGCGAGGCGGCGTTCCTCCTGAAGCCGGAACCGCAGGTAGGACCGGTCGTCTCCACCGTGAGTCGGCGACAGATGGCGGGTACCGAGGAGGGAATCCCGAGCGCGCAGGTCGGGGAGGACGCCCTCGCGCGCGTCGGCGATGAAGACCACATCGAACTCCATGCCCTTCGCCTGGTGCAGCGTGGTCAGGGTCACCCGGTCGACGTCCTCGCGCCGGTAGGCAATGAGGGGCTGTGCCTCGAAATCCTCGGCGCGCACCATCGCGGCGTACTCGGCCAGTCCGGCCCCGGGATCCCGTTCCCTGAGCCGATCGAGCGCCTGGGAGAAGGACGAGAGCGCCAGTCGATCGTCGGGGTCGGTGAGTGCCATTTCGGGGAGCCGGGGGAGGGTGGTCCACAGCGTCCAGAACCCATCGGCGGCGGCGACTTCGGTCGCCCATGACGGCTCGGCGAAGAGCCGGCGAATCGGCCGGACCGTCTCACCGGCGGCCTCGAGAGCCCCCAACCACCCGTTGACGACGGCGCGGCGTTCGATCTCCCGGACGGCCGACAGGGTCAGTTGCACCAGCGGTCCGGTCAGGACCCTGCGCAGGGCGTCGTCACGGCCCGTGCCACCGGCGGCCGCCTCCGCCAGATCGAGAACCGGGCGCACCGCCCGGTGGTCGGCGAGGCGGGAGTCCGGGCGCTGATGGGGGATCCGTCTCCGGTCGAGAGATCGCGACAGCTCGCGCAGGAACCTCCGCTTGGTCCTGACCAGCACCCCCATCCGCCGATAGGGGATGTGGTCGCGAAGATGCACCCGCTGCAGCTCCTCGGCGATCCACTCGGCTTCCGCCGACTGCTGATCGAACCCGTAGGTCTCCACCGACCCATCGCCGGGGGCGGGGCCCACCGGTCCGGCCGAACCGGGAAGCCCCCCTCCTGCCGTGAGTCGCACCGCGGCGTCGAGGATCCTCGCCGGAACTCGGAAGGAGGTGGTCAGCACGATGCGGCGCGCCGGGTTGCCGTCGGCATCGCGGAACCGGTCGGGAAACTCGGAGATGTTCGCCACCTCGGCGCCGCGGAACGAGTACACGGACTGGTACGGATCGCCGGCTGCGGTCAGGTTGCGGTGACCGGCGGCGAGGCGTTCGACGATCTGCGCCTGGGCGACCGTCGTGTCCTGGTACTCGTCGACGAGCACGTACCCGAAGGCCCCGGCCACTTCGGCGGCGATCGAAGGCACCCCGAGCAGGGTGAGCGCCTCCACCTGCAGCGATCCGTAGTCGATGCGCCCCCGGGCGACGAGCGCCGCCCGGTATCGCTCGAAGAACCCGGGCAGCGCCCTCCAGTCGGCCCGGCCGAATCTGCGGATTTCGTCGGGGCCGATGAGCCGTTCCGCCGCTCTAAGGCCGAAGTCGGCGACCTCGTCGGCGAATGAGCGGTGCTGCAGCAGCGGTCGGAAGGGCAGCGGCCAGTCGCCGGGATCCTCGGCGGCGAGCAACTCGGCGACCAATGCGACGTGCTCCGGGCCGGTCAGCAGCGTGGGCATCGTCGGCCAATCGCCGGCGGCGCCGTGCGCTTCGACCACCCGGATCGCCAGGGAGTGGAAGGTGAGCGCCGGGATGACGGTGAACGAGCGGCGCAGCCCGTCGGCGACCCGTGCCCGGAGGTCGGCGGCGCCGCGGCGAGAAAAGGACAGGAGCAGGATCGACTCGGGGGGAACGCCGCCAGCGATGAGGGCGCGTGCCCGGCGCACCAGGAACTCGGTCTTGCCGGCCCCGGGCCCGGCCACGACCAGCTGCGGCCCGGAGGCGTCGGCGACGACGGGGTCCCAGTCGGCGGGGTCGAGGAGGAGGTCGCTCACGGTGCCAAGGTACCCGGCGGATGCGACGCGTTCTGAGCGTCTCGATCACCTTGGTAGATTGAAAGCACCCGTCTTTCGACCGGAGAGGGCGATCGCCGATGAGCCATTCCATTCTGCGAGGGGGCCTGCGCGAGTGGGAATCTCCGCTCTATCAGGAGGCCGTCGGCCAGTTCGATCGTGTCGCCGACCTCATCGGTCTCGATGAGAACGTGGCAGAGCGCCTCCGGGTGCCGCAGCGATCGATCATGGTGACCTTCCCATATCGCCACGACGACTACGACGAGGTGGGGAGTCTGTTCGGATACCGAGTGCAGCACCTGCTGTCGATGGGACCGACCAAGGGCGGGATTCGCTATGCGCCCGACGTCAACCTCGGCGAGGTGGCGGCGCTCGCCATGCTGATGACCTGGAAATGCGCCATCGTCGGGCTTCCGTTCGGAGGCGCCAAGGGAGGGGTGCGGGTCGATCCGACGGCGCTGAGTCGATCCGAGTTGCAGCGGGTGACCCGGCGCTACACCACCGAGATCATCAATTTCATCGGACCCAACAAGGACATCCCCGCCCCGGACATGGGCACCGATGAGCAGGTGATGGGGTGGATCATGGACACCTACAGCCAGCAGGTCGGCTACTCCGTGCCCGCCGTGGTCACCGGGAAGCCACCGGCGCTGGGAGGCTCGGTGGCGAGGAGAGAGGCCACCGGCCGGGGTCTGGTGAGCCTGCTCCCGGTGGCCGCCCTACAAGCGGGACTCGCCACCGATGGGATCACGGTGGCGATTCACGGTTTCGGAAACGTGGGACGTTATGCGGCGCTGGCCGCCCAGCAGGGTGGCGCCAAGGTGGTAGCCATCTCGGACGTCTCGGGGGGCGTCTTCAACGGCAAGGGAATCGATGTCGCCGATGCGATGGCGTGGGTGGACCGCAATCGATCGCTCGAGGGCTACACCGGGGGCGGGGACCGCATCAGCAACGAAGAGGTGTTCCTCACCGACGCCGAGGTGCTGATGCCGTGCGCCATCGGGGGGGTGATCACCGACGCCAACGCCGGGGACATCAACGCCCGGCTGATCATGGAGGGGGCCAACGGTCCCACCACTCTCGCCGCCGACCGGATCCTCAACGATCGCGGGGTGGTCGTCGTCCCCGACGTGCTCGGCAATGCCGGCGGGGTGACCGTCTCGTACTTCGAATGGGTGCAGGACCTGCAGAACTACTTCTGGTCGGAGACCGAGATCGTCGGTCGGCTCCGGGAGATCATGAGCCGTGCCTTCGACGAGGTGATGAGCATCGCCGTCGTTCACAAGACCGATCTGCGCACCGCAGCGCTGATCAAGGGGATTCGCAGGGTGGCCGACGCCAAGCTCGCTCGGGGGATCTTCCCGTAGTCAGCCGGCCGCGGTCAGGGTGGCCAGTGCGGCCCCGGCATCGGTGAACGCCGGGCAGATCTCCTGGAAGGAGCACCAGTCGCACAACCGGCTCACCCGTGGCGGGAACCGGTCCTCGCCGATGGCCCGGTCGATCGCATCCCACAGGGCGCGCAGTTGGCGGTCCATGGCGTCGAGCTGGGCGTCATTGACCGCGATCCGGTACACGGTCGGGCCGTTCAGATACATCAGCTTGATTTCGGCGGGGGTCCTCCCGGTGCGGCGGCGGATCAACAGCGCATAGATCTTCAGCGCGAAGAATGCCGGAAGGGCATAACGCTCGGGGGGCGCCTTGCCGGTCTTGTAGTCGGTGATGACCAGGGACCCATCGGGTGCCTCCTCCATCCGATCGAGGATGCCGCGAATGATGATGCCGTCGAGGTCTTCGAGCATGTCGAGTTCGCGATCGAGGGGGTCGAACGACGTCGGGTCCTCGATCGAGAAGTAGTTGGCGAGCAGCTCGAGGCTCTCCAGCCCCCAGGCCCGCTCGTCCTCGACCGAGGAGAACAGCCCCTCGAATTCGATCCCCCGGATCTCCGCCCAGGCCTGCCGGAACAGGTCGTACAGCGTGTCCGGTGTGCGCTGTTCGGCGGGGAGGTCGAAGAGCCGCTGCAGCGCCAGGTGAGCGGTGGTCCCCCGGGCCTGGTAGACGGTGGCCGGCTCGGGCAGGCGGTCTATCGCCCGGAACTTGAAGAGCTGCGGGCAGTGCTTGAAATCACTCGCCCGGCTCGGCGACAACGTCTCCAGTCCCATGTCCCGGGACTATACGTCACTCGAGTGACACCGGTGTAGTTCGCCTGGAGACATGCCCGAGATCGCCGTCCCAGATCGCGTAGGTCACGGCACCGGTGACGACCCACAGCGCGGCGACGAGGAACATGCCGGTGTACCCGAGGGGCCCGATGAGGCTTCCCAGGACCGGGCCGCCGAGCAGGGTCCCGGCGTCGAAGATCCCCGTGTATATCGCCGACGCCGAGCCGCGATCTCGCCGTTCCGCCCGCCCGAAGCTGATCGCATAGAGGATGGGGAAGCAGTAGCCGTGTCCCCCTCCGCACAGCAGTCCGGCCACGACGAGCGGAGGGGTCGAGTGGGCGGTCGCCAGCACCACGAACCCGATGGCGAACGCCGCGATCGACGGGTAGAGGACCCGTTTCGCCCCGATCCGATCCGGGAGCCACCCGAGGAAGATGCGCAGCAAGATCGCTGCGGAGGCGTACGCCGCGAAGAATTCGCCGACACTCCCGATTCCGGTCTCGTCGACGAAGGTGCGCAGAAAGGCAAAATACGCCGTCAACGAGAACGAGAACACGAAGGTCATCCACCACACCGGGATGAGGTCGCGCTGGATGAGGGGTCTCAGGAACGAGACAGGGGCGCCCTTACCGGCCGGCGTGATCGATTCGACCAAAGGCAGCGATAGCACGAGCGCCACCACCCCGAGCACCAGGGAGGTGAGGAACAGGGCGGTGAAATCCCAGTGACTGAGGACGAAGTCGCCGAGCACGCCGCCGACGGCGATGGGAAGCATCCCGGATATGCCGAACAGGGCGAGCCCGTGGGTGCGACTCTCGTCGGGGACGATGTCGGCCACATAGGTGAAGACCGATGAGAACACCAGCGCCTCGGCGAAGCCGTGCAGGATTCGTACCACGAAGAGCCACACGCCGAAGCTGTGAATCGTTAGGTAGAGCGCCAGCACTCCGACGTGAGCGAGGTTTCCCACGAGGATGATCGGCCGGCGGCCGCGGCGATCGAGCTCCCTTCCGATCGAAGGGCGGATCGCCAGCCCGGCCAGAGCGGTGGTGGCGACGACGATTCCGATCTGCACCTTCGTCGCCCCCAGGTCGGAGAGATAGCCGGGGAAGTGGACGAACAAGAAGAACGCCAGTCCCGAGAAGAAACTCACCGCCCAGGCCAGCACGAAGCGTCGGGTGAGCAGGCGGGCGGCCATCGACTGAAGATTAGGTATCGCCGCGTCCGCCTTTGTCGGCGGGGACGATCGGGACCGCGCTCAGGCCTCCCCGGCCGCCCACCAGTCGAGCGCACCGTCCAGTCCGACCTCCACGCCGGACACGGTGGGGACATAGCGCATCGCCAGCAGGGCACCGTCGACGAACGCGCCGTACGACGCGCCGACGTGGTGGATGGCCAGGCGTTCGCCGGGTTTGGCGAAAGCCACCTCCTGCTCGGACAGGGTTGCCTCCATGCGGAGGGAGTGGATTCGAACCCCGTCCACCGATCCGCCGCGCGATCCGGCGACGAGCTCTTGCGACTGCTCGATGGACCGGCCCCCGGCGGCGGCGATCCTCCCGGCGGTGGCGATGGCAGTGCCCGAGGGGGCGTCGGGCTTGTCGTGGTGATGGCGCTCGACGATCTCCACACCGGCGAAGTGCGGCGCCGCCTGCTCGGCGAATCGCATCATCAACACCGCCCCGATCGAGAAGTTGGGAACGATGAGACAACCGGGGCGGTCGTCGCCCCAGAACCCGGCCACCTCGGCTACCCGGTCACCGGTGAACCCCGAAGTGCCGACGACCGCGCCCATTCCGGCGGTGTGCCAGGCGCGCAGGTTGTCCATAACCACCGACGGCTCGGTCGCCTCGAACACGACGTCGGCGATGACCGCGGCGTGCTCCGCCACGGTCTCCCTGCCCATGAACGCCTCCCCGGGGCGGTGAGGATTGAATCCGGCGACGAAGTCGACGTCGGTGGCGGCCTCGACCGCGGCCGCCACCGCGGTTGCCAGTCGACCCGGGGTACCGGAGATGGTGATGCGGATCATGCCGGCTCCTCGGTCGGTGACGACCACCATATCCGGGGCCGGCGCGTGCCGGGGCGACCGGCGGGGAAATGCTGCGCGAAAAGTCGGGTTGATTCGCGAAAACTGGGCAGTGCTTTTCCTTGACGTCGATGTGAACGATGCCGTACATTCGATAGATCACCGGAGCAATCCGGGGATGCCGAAGGCGGGTAACCGCCCGAGGCGGCTACCGACCTCGCTCCCGCAAGGGAGGGTCGCATCGGCCGAAAGGCACGGTGCGGTCGCCGGGCCAGCCTTCACACCGGGCTTCGGTCCGAGGTGGGGGACAGGAGCGGATCGCAAGGCACGCTTCGACCGGTGAACCCCGAGAGGGTTGAGGCTTCGGCCAAGGCTCCCTCGGGGTTTTCCGCGTTCGCCGGTGCTCGGTGCCGGCGCGAGCGCCCCTTGCTTCCCGCGCCTACGATTGGATCATGTCGTACCCCGAGCGTTTCCTGACCGAGGGCGAATCAGTCATCCGGGAGTTCCGGCCACACTGGCGGCTCCTCATCATTCCGTTCTTCTGGACGGTCCTGTTAGCCGCGGTGGCGATCCTGACCTGGAGGTATGCTCCCGACGACTCCACCTTCGATTGGGTGGTTTCCGGTGTCGCCGTCGCTGCCTTCATCCGGTTGGGTCTCTATCCCTTCATCGCCTGGTGGTTCACCCACTACGTCCTCACCAACGAGCGTTTGATCAGGCGAAGCGGCATTCTGTCGCGCAAAGGGGTCGAGATTCCGCTCGAGAACATCAACGACATGTCGTTCTCGCAGACGGTGCTCGAGCGGGTCTTGCGCTCGGGCGACCTGCTCATCGAGTCTGCCGGCGAGCAGGGACAGTCGCGGTTCGTCGACATCCCCCAGCCGGAGGCCTTCCAGAGCCTCATCTACAGGGTGCGAGAGATCCGAAGCAGGGAGTTGTCGAGGGCCGGCGGCGTCGAACGGACCGATACCGCCTCCCAGCTGGAGCGTTTCGCCGCCTTGCTCAAGGACGGGTTGATCACGCGGGCCGAGTTCGACCGGAAGAAGGCGGAGATACTCGGTTCCGGCGAAACGCCGGCCACCGGCTGACGCCGGGGCGGGCAGGTCGTTAGATTCGCGCCACCACAGGGAGGGGTGGCGCGTGCCTCACATGATGGACGACTTCCCGCTGCTGCTGTCGACGCTCTACGACCACGCCGTGCGGATACACCCGGGACGAGAGATCGTCTCGGTCGAGAGCGACCTGTCGGTGTGGCGGAGCACATACGGCGACACCGACGACCGGGTACGGCGGCTGGCGACCGCGCTGACCGGACTCGGTGTCGAAGGTGGCGACGCCGTCGCCACCTTCGCCTGGAACAACCTGCGGCATCACGAGCTCTACTGGGCGACGGCCAACACCGGCCGGGTATGCCACACGCTCAACATCCGGCTCTTCCCCGAGCAGCTCGCCTACATCGTCAACCATGCCGCCGACCGGGCGCTCTTCGTCGACCCCGGCCTGGTACCGCTCGTAGAGCGATTCGCCGACGAGCTCACCACCGTTGCCCACATCGTGGTCATGGCGGCGACCGTGCCCGATACCACGCTGCGCAACGTGATCGCCTACGAGGACCTCATCGCCGATGTCACCCCGTGGGGCCAATGGCCGCTGCTCGACGAGCGCTCGCCGATGATGCTCTGCTACACCTCCGGCACCACCGGGCACCCCAAGGGCGTGGCGTACACCCAGCGCTCCACCTACCTGCACACCATCAGCGGTCTGGCGGCCTTTCCGATCAGCGCCCACGACACGGTTCTCCCGGTGGTGCCGATGTTCCACGCCGCAGCCTGGGGCTATCCCTTCGCAGCCACCGCCGTCGGCGCCCGCCTGGTGTACCCCGGTCCCGATCTCTCGCCGCCGGGACTCGTCGAATTGTTCGCCCGGGAGCAGGTGACCTTCGCCGCCGGGGTGCCCACGGTGTGGACCGGGATCCAACAGCACCTCATCGAGCATCCCCGGGCCGACACCACGAGCATCCGGGTCTTTCTCTGTGGGGGCTCTGCGGTGCCGCGCGCGCTGATCGAGTGGTTCCACCGCGAGCGGGGGATCCTCGTGCAGCAGGGTTGGGGGATGACCGAGACCAACCCGGTTGCTTCGGTGGCTTCCCTGCTCCCCGAGCACGCCGACCTGCCGTTCGAGGAGAAGCTCGATCGGTTGGAGACCGCCGGGCTGCCCATCGCCGGACTCCAGGTGAAGATCGTCGACGAGGCAGGGGAGGAGCTGCCCTGGGACGGTGCGGCATTCGGGGAGTTGTTGATCCGTGGGCCGTGGATCGCCGCCGAGTACTACCGGGACGACCGGAGGGACAGTTTCATCGACGGGTGGATGCGCACCGGTGACGTGTGCAAGATCACCCCGGAGGGATACATCGTGATCACCGATCGGGCCAAGGACGTCATCAAGTCGGGCGGCGAGTGGATCTCGTCCTTGGATCTCGAACGGGAGCTGATGGCCCACCCGGCGGTCGCCGAGGCGGCGGTCATCGGCGTGAAGCACGTCAAGTGGCAGGAGAGGCCCCTGGCCCTCGTGGTGAGGAGGCCGGGCATGGCGGTCACCGCCGAGGAGCTTCTCGAGCATCTCGGGCACCGGGTGGTCAAGTGGTGGCTGCCCGACGTCATCGAGTTCGCCGACGAGCTGCCCAAGACCGGCACCGGCAAGTCCGACAAGAAGGTTGTCCGTGAGCAGTACCGCGACCTGCTGCTCGATGGCTGATACTCCGGCGACCCGCGCCGCGGCCGCGTCGGGTATCGATCACCACATCGTCGAGTATGGGCCGGTGGACAGCGTTGCCGAAGCGGCGATCGCCCGCGGCGTCGATCTGCCGCAGGTGACCAAGACCATCGTGGTGCGAAGGGGTGAGGGCGACTTCGTGGCCGTGCTGGTGCCCGGTGACAGGGTGATCGACTGGGCCAAGCTCCGCGCGGTGCTCGAGGTATCGCGCCTCTCGCTCGCCTCGGCCGAGGAGGCCTTCGCCGCCACCGGGTACCGGCCGGGCACGATCACCCCCTTCGGCGCCGAGTCTGCCCTCCCGGTGATCGCCGACGCCTCCATGGAGGGCATGGCGTCGATCGGGGGCGGGGCGCCCGGGGTGGCGATCAACGTCGACTCGGCAACGTTGATCGCCCACCTGGGGGCGACCGTGGCCGCGGTGACCAGACCGGCGTGAACTGGGGCCTCGACCTGGCCGGCCTCCGAAGCGCAAGTGGCCCCGCGGCGGGGCGGAGGCCCCCAGGGCCGGCAGAACCGCTGCCTACATGGCGCCCAAGGCGAGGGTGTTGCCCTCGCTGTCCTTGAACCAGGCCGCCTTGGTCCCGTCGGGCATCGTCATCACTCCGTCTTCGGTCTTGAAGTCGCCGAAGTCGTAGTCCTCGAAGGTCACCCCGTTCTTGCGCAGCGCACTCATCGCCCCGTCCAAGTCGGCGACGTTGAACGCAGCTGCGGTGGCCTGGTTGGTGCCGGCGAACTGCGTGCCGTAGACGAGAAAGCGGCTGCCACCGGCGTCGAACCACGCGGCCTGCCCCTCGTCATTGCGCTCCACCGGCTCCAGTCCGAGCTTGTGGGAGTACCAGGAGAGTGCCCTGGCGAAGTCGGTGGCGGGCAATACCGCGTGAACGGTTGCGGACGCAAACATGATTGCTCCCCTCGATGTCGATGCGCCGGCATGCTATCGGGGGATGTCCGGTCAAGTCCACCGGTCGCGACCGGCACCCTGGCGGCTGCGGGGGACTGGGAGCATCCGCCCGGCGGTAGCATCACCCGCCGATGCGCGCCCTGCACGGCAATTGGTTCTACGTGGCGGTGATCACCACCGGCCTGGTCGGCGTCTGGGGTCTGGCACTGGCGGTGACCAAACGAGCGGCGGGCCGCTGGTTCCGCCTCGCCACCTACCTGGCCGTCGGGGCGATGCTCGTTCAGGTGGCGCTCGGATTGCTGACCTACAACCAGGGCCTCCGGCCGACCAACAGCTTCCATCTGTTCTACGGCTACGTGATCCTGTTCGCGTTCACCTTTGCCTACATCTATCGCACCCAGATGGAGAAACGGCCGGCGCTGGCGTGGGGACTCCTGCTGCTCTTCGTCATGGGCCTGGGTCTCCGGGCCTGGTCCAACGTCCATTAGCGCGGCGCTGTCCGCTGTCCGCCGTCCGTCAAATCCATTGCTTCCAGAACGGGCAACGGGCAACGGGTAACCTCGCCTGATGCTGCTCGACGGCAAACGGCTCTTGATCACCGGCGTCCTCACCGACGACTCGATCGCGTGGCACACCGCCCGCATCGCCCAGGAGGAGGGCGCCGAGGTGGTCCTCACCGGGTTCGGCCGGGGACTCAGCCTCACCGAACGGGTCGCCACCCGCCTTCCCATTCCACCCGACGTGTTCGAGCTGGACATCAACGCCCCGGCACACATGGAAGCGCTGGTGGACGAGCTCGCCGCGCGGTGGGGAGCGGTCGACGGGGCGCTCCACGCGATCGCCTACGCGCCCGAGGATGCCCTCGGGGGCAACTTCCTCAGTACCCCCCCGGAGAGCGCGGCGACGGCCTTCATGACGTCGGCGTTCTCGTACAAGACGCTGGCGGTCGGCCTGCTGCCGCTGCTGCGCGCCGCAGGCGGAGGTGCCCTGGTGACGATCGACTTCGACAACACCCAGGCCTGGCCGGCGTACGACTGGATGGGCGTCGCCAAGGCCGCCTTGGTCGCGGTCACCCGCTATTTGGCCCGCGACCTCGGCGCCGACCACATTCGGGTCAATGCGGTCTCGGCCGGACCGCTGGCCACGGTGGCGGCGAAGAACATCCCCGGCTTCGCTCGCTTCAACGACGTGTGGGCGGAGCGCGCCCCCCTCGGTTGGGACACCGCGAATCCGGATCCGGTGGCGCGGATGATCGCCTTGCTGCTGTCGGATTGGGCACCGATGACCAGCGGCGAGGTGATCCACGTCGACGGCGGGTTCCATGCCATCGCCGCCGGTCCCGGCACCGCGATGGCGGGCGACGCTCCCTAGATCGACCGGCGACGAACTCCTCCCCGGCCACGACAACCAGACGAACCGGTCCGGTGATGGCGGTGACCGGCACGTCGCGAATCCAGGTGTGAGCCGGGCCCGCCTGGAGGGCGGTTGCCGCCTCCGGGGAGAGCGGGTTCCGTGGCCGCGACTGTGACGGCGAGGTGGCCGCACCCCGCCGTCACCGCGACGGCCGCGGCTCCGGTGGGACTCGAGATCACCGGAATCGCAGCATCCGCGGCCGCCTTGATCGAGGCCGGGGAATGGGCTGCGGCGGCCAACGCGACCGCGATCGAGGTCGGGTGCCAGCCGAAGGGTGCCGGTACACTCCGGCGGCAAACGGACTGACGGTCAGGACCACCTCAATGGCTCGAGTTGCACTTTGTTTCGGCGGCAGATCGGCCGAGCATGAGGTCTCCTGCATCTCGGCCGTCTCCACGCTCGAGGCTCTCGAGAGCCGGGGACACTCGGTCGTTCCCGTGGGAATCGACCGGGACGGAACCTGGCACCTCGCAGACCGCGACCAGCGCCCGCTGTCGGCCACGGGACCGTCGATTCGCGTCGAGGTCCCCGGAGGCCGGTTGATCGCCGCCGACGACGAGCTCCCGGTAGACGTCGCCTTCCCGGTGCTGCACGGTCCATTCGGCGAAGACGGGACGATCCAGGGGTTGTTCGAGATGGCCGGCCTTCCGTATGTCGGCGCCGGGGTCCTGGGGTCGGCGATCGCCATGGACAAGGACGTCGCCAAGCGCCTCTTCCGCCAGGCCGGGCTTCCCGTCGGGAAGTACCTGGTGGTACGCGCCCCGGAGTTCCTCGACGGGCCGGGCGATGTGGCCGAGAGGGTGGGAGATGACCTCGGCTATCCGGTGTTCGTCAAGCCGGCCAACCTCGGCTCATCGGTGGGAATCGCCCGCGCCGCCGACGAGGCCGCGCTCAAGGAATCGATCCACGACGCCTTGCGCCACGATCACAAGGTGCTGGTGGAAGCCGAGGTGGTCGGCCGTGAGATCGAGGTGGCGGTCCTCGAGGGCCCCCGAGCCTCGGTTCCCGGGGAGATCGTCGTCGCCGACGGCTGGTACACCTACGACGCCAAGTACCGCGACGACAACACCCGCCTGCTGGTTCCGGCGCCCCTCGACCCCTCGGAAGAGGCGGTGGTCCGGTCGCTCGCCTGCCGGGCGTTCGAAGCGCTGGAGGGCCTCGGCCTCGCCCGCGTCGACTTCTTCTACGAGCAGGGGGGACGGGGGTTCATCATCAACGAGGTCAACACGATGCCCGGTTTCACGCCGAAGTCGATGTTCCCGATGATGTGGGCGGCGACGGGGATGCCCTACGCCGAGCTCTGCGACGAGCTGGTGAATCTCGCCCTGACGCGCTGAAGCCGGGCGCGCGCACCCGGCCTCGAAGAGACAGTCAGTTTCGTTCCTAGAGCTTGACCACTGGGCAGGTCAGGGTACGGGTGATCCCTTCGACCGCCTGAATCTTGGCCACGACGAGCTTGCCGAGTGAATCGACATCGTCGGCCACGGCGTGGACGATTGCGTCGTAGGGGCCGGTGACGGCCTCTGCGGCACGAACGCCTTGGATCTTCCCGACCTCCATCGCGACCTGAGCGGCCTTGCCGACCTCGGTCTGGATGAGGATGTACGCTTCGACCATCTCACTCCTCTGCACGCGGGCTCGACGCGGACTATACCCGCCGGAAGGTGGACGGGCTCGGTAGGGGTCTGGTTCCCGTACCCTCCCGCTGTGTCGTTCGTGCTGCTTGCGGTCACCGCCGTCATCGCCCTGTTCGCTCGCGCTGCGGTGCGCCGTCCCTCCGGTCACCGGCCGCTGTGGCTCCCGGCGATGATCGGTTCGGAGCTGGCTCCCTGGTTTCTCGGCGTCCTGATGGTCCTGTTCGGCGGATTCACGTTCCTCGGATGGTCCGGGGGGTGGGCGGGGGGCCCCGCCTGGGCACTCGGGGTGCTCGCCGCCGCGGCGTTCACCGTGGCCGTCGCCCGGGCGCTGACAGTACGTCGGCCGGTCCTGGCCGCGATCGGCCAGTTCCTGGGCGAACCGTCCGTGTTGCCCCGGCTGCGGATCGGCTCGCTGGTCCCGGCGGCGTCGCCCGACCGCGACCTCGACGTCGTGCGGGGCCTGCGGTATGGGCCCCATGCGCGCCATCTCGTCGACCGGATCGCTCTGCCCGGCCTCCACGAGCCGCGCCCGGCGATCATCCACGTCCACGGAGGCGGCTGGTGGCGCGGCAACCGGCATCGCCAGGGACTGCCCCTGCTGCACCGGCTGGCCCTCGATGGGTGGGTGGCTTTCACGGCCACATACCGGATCAGCCCCGAGGCGACCTTCCCGGATCACCTCGTCGACGTGAAACGAGTGGTCGCCTGGATCAGGGCCAATTCCGCCGAGCTCGGCGTCGATGGCTCGTTCATCGTGCTGGCCGGGGGTTCCGCGGGCGGCCAACTTGCCGCGCTCGCCGCTCTCACCGGAGGTGATCGATCACTGCAGCCGGGGTTCCCCGACGGCGACGCCAGGGTGCAGGCGTGCCTGCCGTTCTACGGGGTCCACGACCTCGTCGATGCCACCGGCAAGCCTCTCTGGCCGTACCTGGTGGGCTCGGTGATGAAGTCGGATCCGTTGGGCGATCCCGAAGGGTGGCGTCGGGCGTCACCGGTCAAGATGGCCAACGCCGATCGCCCTCCGTTCTTGGTGGTCCACGGTGCCACCGACACGCTCGTCGATCCCGGCTCGTCGCGCGGCCTCGTCGCCGCCCTGCGAGCGGCAGGCGGTCCGCCGGTGGGACACCTCGAGGTGCCATGGGGAAACCACGGCTTCGACTACTTCCGATCGGTGCGGTCGATGCAGGTCGTTGCCGGAGTCGTCCATGTCCTCGATGCGCTGTTCACCCGCAGCAAGGTGGAAGGACCAGCGTGACGCAGCATCACTTGACGTCGGGTCTGGTCGTTCGACCCTTCGAAAGCGAGGACGTAGACGCGGTGTTTGCGGCGGTCGCCGCCGACCGGGAGCGGTTGGGCCGATTCATGCCGTGGGTGTGGGTGAGCACCACCCGGGATGACACCGCCGCCTTCATCACCGCGGCCGTCGCCGGGCGGGAGGCGGGCACGTCGCTGCAGTGGGCTGTCTTCGACGGTCCTCGTGTTGTCGGCGCCGTCGGCGCCGGGGTCGACCGGCTCAATCGCAGTGCCGAGGCCGGGTATTGGATCGCCGCCGACCTCGAGGGGAGGGGGATCGTCACCGAGGTGATGCGGCTGCTCATCTCCGAGCTGGTCGGCTCGGGTGTGCATCGAGTGGTCCTGCGCGCCGCGGTCGGCAATCAGCGGAGCAGGGCGGTGGCCGAACGGCTCGGGTTCACGCTGGAGGGAGTGGAGCGGGAGTCGCTCCGCACCCGCGGCGTCGTGCACGACGCCGCGGTGTATTCGCTGCTCGCCGGCGAGTGGCCTCCGGAAGCCGGCTAGTAGCCGTCGGAGCCGATGCGGACCGTGTGGGCGAATGCCCGCCCGGTCGAATCGTCGACATCGAAGACGATCCGCTGGCCCTGGCGGAGGGTGCGGAAGATGCTGCCATGCAACGATCCGGCGCGCAGCAGGACCTCGGAGCGGCCGTCATCGCACACGATGATCCCGATACCGGTCCTCGGGTCGTAGACCTTGACCACTCCCTGCACGATGCCCTCCAACTGCGGCGCCAAACGGCGAGAGTGTAGGCAGGACCGGTGCGGAGGCAGGTGGCGGGAGGCGGACCGCTCTAGGCCTTGGCGGCCTTGCCGGCCTTGATGCACGACGTGCACACGTGGATGCGGCGCGTGTTGGAGCCGTGGGGAACCCGGATGCGTTGGATGTTGGGGAGCCAGCGCTTCGAGGAGCGCTTGTGCGAGAACGAAACCTGCTTCCCCACCCACGGCTCCTTGCCGCAGATCTCACATCGGAACGACACGGGACAACCTCCAAGAGAACGGCGCGGGAGGATACCAGCCGCCGGCGAGGACGCCAGATCGGCATCCGTATAGTGAACTCCCCATGGCATCGCAACGGCTTCTGCTCAGGGCCCACGACCTCAAGCGGGTCATGCAGCGCTACCTGGATCGCCTTCGTCAGTATCGCGAGGCACTCAATCGCCTCAATGTCTATCCGGTGCCCGACGGGGACACCGGGACCAACATGACGCTGACGGTCGAGTCGGTGGTCGCCGCCGCCGGAGGCGCCGAGGACATGGGGCAGCTGGCCACTGCCATCGCCCACGGCTCGCTCATGGGGGCTCAGGGGAACAGCGGGATCATCCTCAGCCAGATCCTCCGCGGCCTTGCCGATGCATTCCGCGACGAACCCTCGGTGGGCACGGCTCAGCTGGTCGATGCCCTGGATCGCGCCTCGGCGGCGGCATACAAGGCGGTGGGGCGCCCCGTGGAGGGCACGATCCTCACCGTGCTCCGCGAGGCCTCGGTGGCAGCCGCGGAGACCCAGACCCCCGCCGGCGAAAGCCTCGCCGAGTTCCTCGGACGGGTTTACCTGAGGGCGCAGGAGTCCCTGGAGCGAACCCCCGAACTGCTCCCTGTCCTCAAGGAAGCGGGCGTCGTGGACGCCGGCGGCGCCGGATTCCTCTTGCTGCTGGTGGCATTCCTCGAGGAGGTCACCGGAGAGGATGTTGTGCTTCCGGAGGCGATCTTCGCCGCTGCCGCGGCCCAGTTGATCGGTCCGGCCGATGACGCCGATTCCACGATCGCCGATCTCCGCTACGAGGTCATGTTTCTCCTCCACTCCGAAGATTCCGGTGCCGGCGATCGGCTGCGCGACTCATGGGCGGCGGTCGGCGACTCGATCGTCGTCGTGGGCGGAGGGGGAACGTGGAATTGTCATGTGCACACCGACGCGATCGGTGCCGCCATCGAGGCCGGTATCGCGCTGGGACGTCCCGAGAGGATCAAGATCACCGACCTTGCGGAGCAGAGCGCCGACGAAGCCTTGCACCGCGCCGCTCCGTTCCGGCCCTTGGCCCCCTTCGCCGATCTGGCGGTGGGTGTCGTCGCGGTTGCCTCCGGTCCCGGGATCCTCGAGCTGTTCCGCGATGCCGGCGTGCAGGGCGTGGTCATCGGGGGCCAGACGATGAATCCGTCTGTTCGCGATCTGCTCGCCGTGGTCGAGGACGTCGCGGCCGACTCCGTGATCATCCTCCCCAACAACAAGAACATCATTCCGGTGGCGGAGCAACTCGACGCCCTCACCACCAAGTCGGTCCGCGTCGTGCCGACCCGCTCGATTCCCGAAGGGCTGGCTGCGATGGTCGCCTACCTGCCCTCGGACGACCTGGCGGGGATCGTCGCCGCCATGGGCCGGGCCGCCGATGCCTGTGGGTGGGGTGAGGTGACTCGCGCCATGAGGGCCGCCACCACACCCGCCGGGGCGATCGCCGAAGGGGACTGGCTGGGCATCGTCGACGGACGGGTCTCGGTGATCGCTCCCGATGTGACCGCGGCGGCGGTCGGGGTGCTCGATTCCCTCGCCGGAGATGACGCCGAGCTGGTCACCGTGTTCGTGGGAAGCGGCACGGAGGAGGCGTCGACCGCGGCGATCCTCGCTCACATCGAGTCACTGGGCCTCACGCACACCCGGGTTGTCGGCGGTCAGCCGCTCTACCCCTACCTCTTCGGCGTCGAGTGAGCGGGCGGTCCCTGGCCTACCTCAGCAGCGTCCCCATCGAGGAGGTGCAGGGACTCGCCGGAAAGCGCGGCGCCGACCTGCGCAAGGCGGGTATCAGAAGCGTTGCCGACCTGCTGCTGCACGCGCCGCGGCGGTACGTCGATCGTTCCCGCACGATGCTCCTCGCCGACCTCCCCCTCGGTGAGGAGGTGACCGTGATCGGCGTGGTCGAGCGGGTATCGACGCGGCGTCCGCGGAGGAATCTCACCATTGTGGAAGCGAGAGTGTCGGACACCTCGGGTACGTTGACGGTGGTGTGGTTCAACCAGCCCTTCCGCGAGCGGCAGCTCGCAGTCGGATCCGAGGTGGCGCTTTCGGGCAAGGTGGATCGCTTCCGGGGTCGGCTGCAGATGAACGCCCCCGATGTGGATGTGCTCGAGGGCCCCGCGGAATCCCTGACCACGGGGCGGGTGATGCCGGTCCACCCCACCGTCGGGGGCGTGGGACCGGGCTACCTACGGCGGGCGATCCACAACGCCCTCGGTCGCGCCCGACCCCTGGGCGACCCGGTGCCCGTCGAGCTTCTCGGGCGGCTCGGGCTCGGCGATCGCGACTCGGCGGTGGCCGACATCCACTTCCCGGAGGAGATGGATCGAATCCCACCGGCGCGGCGGCGTCTGGTTTTCGACGAGTTCTTCCGGCTGGAGGTAGCGCTCGCCCTCCGCAAGAACCGTCAGGTCGTCGCGGCCGTCGGCATCACCCACAGCCTCGCGGGTGGTCTCGCCGCCTCGTTCCTCGCGGCGCTGCCCTACGAGCTCACCGGTGCGCAGGTGAGGGCGATTGCCGAGATCCAGGCAGACATGGCTTCGGCTCACCCGATGCATCGGCTCCTCCAGGGTGAGGTCGGATCCGGCAAGACCGTCGTCGCCATGGCGGCATTGCTCACTGCCGTGCAGGGCGGCTACCAGGGTGCGGTGATGGCTCCGACTGAGGTACTCGCCGATCAGCACTACCTGGGTCTCGAGCCCCTGGCCGCCCTGGTCGGGGTTCGCATGGGCCTGCTCACCGGGTCCTCCACCGACCGGGCCGGCGTGCTCGCCTCGGTGGCGAACGGGACATTGGACGTGGTGGTCGGCACCCACGCGTTGATCCAGGAGGGAGTCCACTTCGATCGACTCGGGGTGGCGGTGGTCGATGAGCAGCACCGCTTCGGTGTTCACCAGCGGGTACGGCTCAAGGAGAAGGCCGAGGGCCCCGAGCCCGACCTGCTGATCATGACGGCAACTCCGATCCCGCGTACGCTCGCCATGACCCTCTACGGGGATCTCGACGTGACAGTTCTCGACGAGATGCCGACGGGCCGCCTTCCGGTGAGCACCAGCGTCGTCAAGCCTGAACCGTCCGCCCTCGAGGCGGTATACCGGTTGGTGCGGTCCGAGGCGGCGGCGGGTAGGCAGGTCTTCGTCGTGTGTCCCCTGGTCGAGGAGTCCGAGAAGCTGCAGGCCGCCTCGGCCACTGCCGAATACCGGCGGCTCCAGAGGGTGTTCCCGGAGCTGCGGCTGGGACTGCTTCACGGCCAGATGCGATCGGCGGACAAGGAGGTGGTGATGGCGGCGATGCGATCGGGCGAGATCGACGTGCTGGTCGCCACGACGGTGATCGAGGTGGGGATCGACCTCCCCAATGCCACGGTGATGGTGATCGAGGATGCCGATCGGTTCGGGCTGAGTCAGCTCCACCAGCTCAGGGGTCGGGTCGGCCGGGGGAGCCAGGAGTCGTGGTGCATCCTCATCGCCGAGCCGACCACTCCCGAAGGCGAGGAACGGCTGGCGGCGATGGCATCGACCAACGACGGCTTCCGACTCGCCGAGGAGGACCTGCGCATCAGGGGACAGGGCACGGTGTTCGGAGCGAGGCAGGCGGGGCTCGCCGACCTCCGCATGGCCGACATTCTGCGAGATACCGAAGTGCTGGTCGCGGCTCGGCGTGAGGCGTTCGCCCTGGTCGCAGCCGATCCCGATCTGACGGGCCATCCCGAGCTGGCCGAGGAGATCCGGGCGCTGCTCGGCGAGGACGCCGATTGGCTGTTCATCTCATGAGGATCGTTGGCGGCTCCGCCCGGGGAAGGCGGCTCAAGGCGCCCAAGGGCGCCGAGACCCGCCCGATGATGGATCGGGTCAAGGAGGCGATCTTCTCCAGTCTCGGGGCCACGGTGGAGGGAGCGGCCGTCCTCGATCTCTACGCCGGGTCGGGGAGTCTCGGACTGGAAGCGCTGAGTAGAGGGGCGGCATCGGCCGTCTTCGTCGAGTGGAGCCGGGCGGCCCGTGCCATCCTTTCCGAGAATCTGACGCACCTGGGGTTTGACGGCGAGGTGGTGGCGGCGCGCGTGGAGGACTACCTGCAGCGCTCCGGGCCCAAGGTCGGCTTGGTGTTCGTTGACCCTCCGTACTCGGCCGCACTACCGTCCGTCGAGAACGTTCTCGGATTGCTGGCTCGCCGGCTCGCCGCAGGCGCCGTTGTCGTGCTTCACAGGAGGGCCGGGAGCGGAGAAGTCGCTCCGCCGCCGGGACTGCAGGTGGCCGACAGGCGGCGCTACGGCGACGCAGAGGTGACGAGGCTGGTGAAGGAGTAGCGGTGACCACGGCACTCGTACCCGGCAGCTTCGATCCTCCCACGCACGGACACATCGACGTCGTGTCGCGCTGCGTCACGATCTTCGATCGGGTGGTCGTCGGCGTCGTCGCCAATCCGTCGAAGGAGCCGTTGTTCACGATCGAGGAGCGTAAGGCAATGCTCATCGAGTGCTGTCCCTGGGACCGCGTGGAGATCGCCGGCTTCGATGGACTGCTCGTCGACTTCGCCCGCGAGGTGGGTGCCGACGTGGTGGTGAAAGGGCTGCGGGCGGTCACCGACTTCGACTACGAACTCCAGCTCGCCCAGATGAACCGGCATCTCTCCGGGTTGATGACGATGTTCGTCGCCACCAAGCCCGAATATGGGTACCTCTCGTCTTCGCTGGTCAAGGAGGTGGTCGCGCTCGGCGGCACCGTGGAGGAGTTGGTTCCTCCGATCGTGGCGAAGGCGCTCGAGGGGAGGTTCCCCCGCCATGGATGACAACGAGCTCGACCTCCCCCGACAGGACGAGGTTCCTGTTCCCCCCCGGCTGGGCGAGCTGCTCGAGCTGGTCGACGACCTGATCATCGCCGTCGAGGGCGCCCGCATGGTCCCCCTCTCGGGCAACGTGATGCTCGACCGGGACCGGCTGCTCGACATGCTCTATCGGCTCCGCGACGACCTGCCCGAGGAGATGCGGGCGGCGCGCTGGATGGTGCGCGAGCGGGAGTCCTTCGTGGCTCGGACCAACGAGAAGGCGCGCGAGCTCCTCGAGCGGGCCCGGCAGCGGTCGGACGAGCTGGTCACCGAGTCGTACATAGTCAAAGAAGCCGTCGACGAGGCCAATGCGCTGGTTCGTCAGGCCGAGGCCGAGGCCACGCGGATCAGGCTGGAGGCCGAGGACTACAGCGAGCAGGCATTCGAGCAGACCGAGGGCGTGCTTGCCGACCTCCTTTCCCAGGTGCGCCGGGCCCGGGGCGAGTTGCACCAGGCGCGTCGGAGCCCGGACGACTTCTGAGCCGCCATGACCCGGGCTCCCTCGCCGTTCCGGCAACCCGTCTCGGATCTCCTCGGAGACGCCAGACACCGGCGCCCGGTCGTCATCGAGGCGGCCGTCGACTGGGCGCTGGAGACGTCGCGGGTCGGCCCGGTCGTTCACGGCGATCTCACCCTCGAGGGTGCCTCGGGAGGCATTCTGGTGCGCGGCAGGGTGGACACCCAGGTCACCCACACGTGCCATCGGTGCCTCATCGAGTGGATCGAGGCGGTGGCGGTGAGCATCACCGAGGTGCTCGGACTCGACGAGGATCCCGATGGATACCCCCTCGACGGAGAGGTTGCCGACCTCGAGCCGCCGATCCGGGATGCCGTGCTGCTCGAGCTACCGTTCGCCCCGACGTGCCGTGCCGGCTGTCTGGGACTTTGCGCTCGGTGCGGAGGCGACTTGAATACAGGGTCCTGTCCAGGGCACGAGGAGGAGGCCGACTCCCCCTTCGCTGTGCTGCGGGATTTGTTGGAACCGTAGATCGACTTTCGAGAGGCTCGCTCATGGCCGTCCCCAAGAAGAAGATGTCCCGCTCCCGGACCCGGCAGCGGAAGGCGACGTGGAAGGTGGCCAACCCGCACACGAGCCCCTGCCCGCAGTGCAACGCCCAGAAGCTCTCGCATCGGGCGTGTCCCTCGTGTGGCACGTACCAGGGCCGGGAGGTCATTCCCACCTGAGGCCGACGTGGCTCGAATAGCGCTCGACGCGATGGGCGGGGACCACGCCCCTCGCCAGACCGTGCTGGGTGCTCTCGACGCTGCCGCCCGCGGCATAGACGTGGTGCTCGTCGGCGATGAGCGGCTGCTCGACGCCGAGCTTGCCGAGGCGGGCGCGATCCTTCCCGTGGTCCACGCCGCCGAGTCGATCGGAATGGGAGAAGATCCCGCCGCCGCGGCGCGGGCCAAAAGGCAATCGTCGGTTGCCGTCGCCGCCCGCCTCGTCGCCGAAGGCGAAGCCGACGGCATGGTGTCCGCCGGATCGACCGGGGCCGCCATGGCCGCGGCGGCCATCGTCATCGGGCGGATCACCGGCGTCTCCCGCCCCGCCATCGCCACGATCTTCCCTCTCGGCATCCCCACCGTCGTCCTCGACGCCGGCGCCAACATCGACGTGAAACCGGAACACCTCGTCCAATTCGCCATCATGGGGGCAGTGGTCGCCCAGGTCTACCTCGATCGGCCCGAGCCCACGGTCGGTCTGCTCAACATCGGCGAGGAGAAGGGCAAGGGGCGGGACCTCGAGAGGGAGGCCCACGATCTGATCGCCCTCCGTGCGGACATACGGTTCGTCGGCAACGTCGAGGGGCGGGACCTCGGCAAGGGGACGGCAGACGTCATCGTCACCGACGGCTTCACCGGTAATGTGCTGCTGAAGACCGCCGAGGGAACCGCTCGAGCCGTCGGCCGGGTGATACTCGAATCTCTGGCCGACGATCAGGACCCCTCGGTTCAGGAGGCGTCTGCCGTGCTGCTTCCCCGCTTGATGAGTTTGCGCGCTCGGTTCGATCCCGAGGCCTACGGCGGGGCCCACCTCGTGGGCGTGCGGGGGACGGTGGTGATCGCCCACGGTTCCTCGAGCCGGGTGGCCATCGCCAACGCGTTGGGGCTGGCGTCCGAGGGAGCCGAGCGCGGACTGGTGCGTCGCATCGAGGCCGGTCTCGGTGGGTGAGCTCGACAGACCGGTGCCGGCCGCGCTCGGCCATCGGTTCGCCGATTCCTCACTCCTCGAGCTCGCCCTGTCCCATCGATCGCTCACCGCCGAAGGCGAAGGCGACGAGTCCAACGAGCGCCTCGAGTTCCTCGGCGACGCCGTCCTCAGCCTGATCGTCGCCACGGAACTCCACGAGGCATCCGAACTCAGCGAAGGCGAGATGGCCAAGGTGCGGGCGGCGGTGGTGAACGAGGCCACGCTCGCCGCGGTGGCGAGGTCGTCAGGGCTCGCCGGGCTGATCCGGATGGGAAAGGGGGAGGAGGCGAGCGGGGGTCGTGCCAAGCCGTCGATCCTCGCCGATGCCATGGAGGCCGTGATCGGGGCGGTCTACCTGGATGGCGGCCTGGAGGCCGCCCGGCGGATGGTGCTCGCTCGATGGCGGCCGCTGATCGCCGATCGCTCGGCGGAGCCCGGCGGGCGTGATTACAAGACCCGTCTCCAAGAAGTCCTCGTCGGCCGGGGATTGGTGCCCGAGTACCAGGTGGTCGGCACCGGACCGGACCATGCCAGAGCCTTCAGCGCCGAGGTCGCCGCCGGCGGCGACGTGCTGGGCTCGGGGATGGGGTCGTCGAAGAAGCGCGCCGAACAGGACGCCGCCCGATCGGCGCTCGAGGCGCTCGGCGACGAGGATGCCTGAACTCCCCGAAGTCGAGACGACCCGTCGTCACCTCGCTCCCGTTCTCGAGGGGGCGACGATCGTCTCCGCCGAGGTGCGCCGGCCGCGTATGGTGCGGCGACACGAACGCCCCGGGGATTTCGCCGATCGGGTGCTGGGTCGTCGGGTGGATCGGGTCGGCAGGCACGGCAAGTTCTTGCTCACCGGCCTCGAGGGGGATATCACCTGGGTCACCCACCTGGGGATGTCCGGCAGGATGTCGGTCAATCGCCCCGGGGACCCCGAGGCACCGCACACCAATGTCGTGATTCGATTGGACTCGGGGAGTGAGGTGCGGATGGTCGATCCCCGCACGTTCGGCTTCGTTGCCGCCTTCACCCCCGAGGAACTCGCCCGGACCCTGGTGGGACGGATCGGTCCGGACGCATACGAGTCGCTCCCCACGTCCCGTCGTCTCGGCGACTCCCTGGCGCGGCGGACCGCTCCGATCAAGGCGCTGCTGCTCGACCAGAGGGTGGTCTCCGGTCTCGGCAACATCTACGTAGACGAGATCCTGCACCGAGCGCGGCTCCGGCCCGACCGCCCCGCCGGTTCCCTCGACCAGACCGAGGTGAAGCGACTGCGCGCCGCCATCGGGCCGGTGCTCTCTGCCGGCATCCGTGATGGCGGCACCAGCCTGGACGACCTGGCCTACCTTCTGCCCGATGGAAGAACGGGGGAGTACACGGCGAGGCTCCGGGCGTACGGACGTGAGGGCGAGCAGTGCCGCCGTTGCGGGGGTGTGATCGTGCGATCGACCATCCGGGCGAGAAGCAGTTACTGGTGCCCGGGGTGCCAGGCGTGAGACGCCTCGTTGCGCTCTGCCTGGCGGCCGCCGCCTGCTCAGGGGGTGCCGTCCCCGCGACGACGACCTCGGCCTTTCGGGCGGCGGCGCGGGAGTACGCCGCGTCGGCCGATCGGGCGCTCGACGGGACCGTCTACTCCGAAGTGCCGGTGGGCACCATTGCCGATGCTCTCGTCGGGCTGTGCTCCGGAGAAGGGGGGCTCGAGGAGTCCATCGACGTCGTCGTCGCCGATCTAGATGTCCCGGAGACGGCTCCCGGTGACGCGGCGATTCTCGTCGAGGTCCTCACCGAGGGTGCCCACCAGGTGTGCCCGGAGCTATCCGGAGCCGGGGCGCTGCTCGCCGCCTACCTGGGAGCGGTGACCGACGCGGTGGCGTCGGTTGCCCCGGATGCCGCCATCGACGGCGAAGCGGTACTGGCGGCGGGCCGGGTGACGTGCGATCTGCTCGACCGGGGTCAGGGCCCGGATTCGGCCCTGTTGGGTATCGCCGCAGCGTTGTTTGGCGTCGAGGCGACCTCCCCGGACGAACTGGCGTCCCGGATCAGCGACGAGGAGGGGGTCATCGCCGGGGCGACCCTGGGATCAGCGGTGGCGTACCTGTGCAGCGGGCACCAGGCCGAAGTGGCGGCGTTCCTCCAGGGGCTGGACTCCTGATCCCGTTGCCCGTCGCCCTTCCCCGGGGAGGCGCAGTAGAACCACAGGCGTGTGATTTCGGGGTGATAGCCTGGCCGCACCCGTGCATCTGAAGACACTCTCGCTGGTCGGCTTCAAGTCGTTCGCCGACAGGACCAGGATCGAATGCGAGCCGGGAGTGACGGTCGTCGTCGGCCCCAACGGCTCGGGCAAGTCGAATCTGGTCGATGCGTTCGCCTGGGTGATGGGCACGCAGGCGACGAGCACGCTGCGCACCCAGCGGATGGAAGACGTGATCTTCGCCGGCACGGCGGTTCGGCCCGCACTGGGCCGGGCCGAGGTCTCTCTCACGTTCGACAACTCGACCGGCCAGCTGGCGATCGACCTGGCCGACGTCACCATCACCCGGCGCCTGTACCGCGACGGGACGAGCGAATACGAGATCAACGGCAGCGTGTGCCGCCTGCTCGACATCCAGGAGCTGCTCAGCGACAGCGGGGTCGGCCGCCACCAGCACGTGATCGTCGGCCAGGGCAGGGTCGATGGAGTGCTCAACGCCGGGCCCGAGGAGCACCGGGCGGTGATCGAGGAGGCCGCCGGTGTGGTCAAGCACCGAGCGCGGCGCGATCGCGCACTGCGGCGACTCGAAGCCACCGCGGTGGACCTCGAACGACTCAAAGAGATCCACGTCGAACAGGAGAGGCGCCTCCGTCCCCTGAAGCGGCAGGCGAACGCCGCCGCCAGGCACGACGCGGTCCGCGCCGAGTGGCGGGCGGTTCGACTGTGGGTCGGAGGAGACCGGCTTCGGACCGTGCGGGCACGCCTTGTCGAACTGCGCGCCACCCAATCCAGCGGAAAGTCGGCCCTGGACGAGTGGGTGGCCGAAAGGGAGGCCATCGCTGGGGCCCTCGGTGAACTGCAGGCCGCCGCGGGGGAAACCGGGGAAGCTCTCGATCGCGATACCGCCGCGGCAGCGCGACTGGAGACCGCCGCCGAGCGCCTCCACAGCATCGCCCTTCTCGCCCGGGAGCGCCGGACGAGCTTGGAGCGAAGCGTCCTCGGCATCGATGAGCGCCGGGCGGACCTGGCCGAGGAGCGCCGGGATCTCGGCGGTCGCCTGGTGAGCAGCGCGGCCGAGTATGCCGCGGCCTCCGAGGCGGCCGAGAAGGCGGAGATAAAGCTTCGCTCGCTCGAGGACGAGGAACGCTCCCTGGCCGACGCCGACCGCCTCCCTGCCGAGGGGGCGGTCGCCTCGCTGCGCGGCGACCTGACCGCGCTCGAGGCCTCCGCCGGCCGTGACGAACGCGAGGGCTCCGATCTCGCCCGCAGGCGCGGCGCGGTGGCCACCGTGATCGAAGAGGAAAACCGCGACGAGGAACGGTTGCGAGCGGAGCGGGATGCGATCCTCGGCGAGCGGGCGACGGCATTGGCAACCCGAGACAAGGCGAAGCTCTCCGCAGATCGTGATCGGCTGGAGGCGGCTGCCGCCGACGAGGCCCATCGTCATTCCGAGACCGCATACGCCGCCGCCGCCGCCCGGGTCGAGGCTCTGGAGGCCGCCCGTGCCGGCCTGGCCGATGAGGAGACGAGGGAGATCGCAGCCGCGATCGAAGGTGTCCTCGGTCCGATCACCGCGGCTCTAGACACTCCCGCAGACCTGGTCACCGCGGTCGCCGCCGCTCTCGGCCCCTGGGCGGAAGCCTTTGCCGCCCGGGATCGCCGCGGGGTGGCCTCGGCGGCATCGACCGTCAAGTCGCGCGGCCTCGGCGGGGTGGCGTTCGTGTCCCCGGCCGGGGACGGCAGTGTCCCGGCGAGAGCGGTCGCTTCCGCCGTCGGCGGAGCGGCTCTCCTCGATCGACTGGGGCGAGGCGCCGACATCGCCCTGGCGGCGGCACTGCTGGGCGACGTCGTGCTGGTCGAGGGGTGGTCGCAGGGCCACTCGATCGTCGCCGCCCATCCGGGGGTACGCGTGGTGACCCCCGAGGGAGATCTCATCACGTCTGCCGGCGTCCTCGCCGCCTACCCGGAGGGCTCGGGACCGGCGGCGATCGAAGCAGCCAGGGTGAGAGCCGAGCGCGCCGCCACGGACACGGCACGCTCCCTCAGTCGGCGCACCACCGCGAATCGGGCTCGCGACGCGTCGGCAGGAGGACTGGAGCAGGCGGAGTTGCGGCTCGGAGCGCTGGATCGGCGACTTGCCGCCATCGACGAGACGTTGGGCCTGCTCGGTCGGTCCCACCAGGAGCACCAGAACGAATTGGATCGGCTCGACGCTCGCTCCCGGGCCCTGGCCGAGGCGGCCGCTCGTCGCCAGGAGCGACTCATCGGGCTCCGCAACCGACTCGCCCAACTGGACGGCGATGAGGCGGTCCGCCAATCCGCGTGGGATGACATCAGCAAGCGCCGAGACGAGGTGGCGGGGCGGCGCGACGAGGCCCGGCGACGCCGCGAGGCGGCGACCGCAGCGCTGGCCGCAGTCGGCGAGCGGCGCGCCCTTCTCGAACGACGAGTCGCTGAGGTCGAGACCCTGCTCGAGGAGGAGGGGCCGGTCCCCGACCGGTCCGGAATCGCCACGCTGGAGATCGTGGAGGATCGGGCCCGCCGTGCCGTTGAGATCGTCCGCACCCACATCGCCGCGTTGCGGGAACGCCAGCGGGTGCTGCGCGCCGAGGCAGGGGATGCCGGCGCCCGCCTCGACGAGGCGCGCTCCCGGAGGGAGCTGCTCGGGACACAGGCTGAGCAAGCCCGCGAGTCGCTCTCCGCCATCGCCGTGGAGACGGCCGAGCTCACGGTCCGGGAGGAGGCCGTCCTCGAAGGTCTCCGGCGCGACGTCGATGCCGACGAAGACGAAGCTCTTGCCGCTCTCCGACCCGAGTTCCCCGACGGGATCCAACCGGCAGCGCATCTCGACTCGCTGGCCGCCTCGTTGAAGCGGCTCGGCCCGGTCAACCCCCTGGCCGCGGCGGAGTACACCGAGTTGGCGGAGCGGGTGGCGTTCATGGAAGGTCAGCTGGCCGATCTCGAGGAGTCGCGCGCCGAGTTGCGCAAGGTCATCCGGGCGCTCGACGCCGAAATCGGCCGTCTGTTCAGGGATGCGTTCGAGGACATCGCCGCCAAGTTCGCCGAGAACTTCGCGGTTCTCTTCCCCGGCGGGACCGGCCGTCTCACGCTCACCGATCCCGACGACGTGCTTGCCACCGGGGTGGACATCCACGCCCAACCGATGGGCAAGAAGGTGGGACGGCTGACGTTGCTCTCGGCCGGCGAGCGCTCACTGGCGGCGCTGGCCTTCCTGTTCGCGGTATTCCGGTCGCGGCCGAGCCCCTTCTATGTGCTCGACGAGGTCGAGGCGGCGCTCGACGATGCCAACCTGCGGCGTTTCATCCGCCTGGTGGAGACCCTGCGGGGAACCTCTCAGCTGGTCATCGTCACCCACCAGCAACAGACGATGGAAGCGGCCGATGTGCTCTACGGTGTGACGATGGAACCCGGAGAGTCGTCCCGCGTCCTTGCCAAGCGGCTGAGTCGGGTGTGACCGTCGTATTGCTGATCGCCGGGGTGGTCGCCGTCGTCGGCGCGCTGTTGGTCGTGCTTCTCCGCCGTCGCTCATCCGGGTTCGTCGTCGCCCCTTCATCCGCGGGGTCCCGGACGCCCGCGGGACCGGCGCTGACCAGCCGTCTCGGGTCGGTATTGCGCCGCGGAATCGATGACGAGTTCTGGTTTCGCCTCGAGGATGCGCTCATCGCCGTCGACATGGGGGTCGCCACCACCACCCGGGTCGTCGAACGCGTCCAGCAGTCGCGCCCGGGCAATGCAGCCGAAGCCCGGGTGGCCCTCCGGCGCGAGTTGGTGTCGGTGTTCGGAGATCGTGACCGGTCGCTCCATCTCGGAGACGCGCCGGCGGTCGTCGTGGTCGTCGGGGTGAACGGATCGGGCAAGACGACCACGATCGCCAAGATCGTCGCCATGCTGGGACGGGAGGGCCACTCCGTGCTGATCGGGGCGGCGGACACGTTTCGCGCCGCGGCCGCCGAGCAGATCCAGGAGTGGGGAAGCCGGCTTGGGGTCGACGTCGTCTCCGGTCAGGAAGGCGCCGACCCGGCGTCGGTGGCATTCGATGCGGTTGCCGCTGCCCGGGCCCGCGGCAACGACGTCGTCGTGATCGACACTGCGGGTCGTCTCCACTCGAAGCGGAATCTGATGGACGAGCTGGGCAAGGTCGTGAGGGTGCTGGCGCGCCCACCGGGCCGGGTCGACGAAGTCCTGCTGGTCCTCGACGGCACGAGCGGCCAGAACGGGATCGCCCAGGCGAGGGCATTCACGGCAGCGGTCGGAGTCACCGGCGTCGTGCTGTCGAAGCTCGACGGCACGGCTCGCGGCGGCATGGCCGTTGTCGTCGAAGACGAGCTTGGATTGCCGGTGAAACTCATCGGGGTGGGGGAGTCCGCCGATGACCTGCTTCACTTCTCGCCGGAGGCTTTCGTGGACTCACTCCTGGAGGGATCATGAGCACCGACGAGCTGATCGCCGAAGCCAGGCTCGCAGCCGAGCAGGCCTACGCCCCGTTCTCCAGGTTCCGCGTAGGTGCCGTCGCGGTGGATTCGGCCGGGAACCATTACTCGGGGGCCAACGTGGAGAACAGCGCCTACGGCTCGGGAATCTGTGCCGAGGGGAGCGCCGTCTCCCGGGCGGTCTCGGCGGGGGCGCGCAAGCTCGACACGGTCGCAGTGTCGTGTATCGACGCCACCGAACCGGGGTATCCGTGCGGCAACTGCCGCCAGCTCATGGTGGAATTCGGCGTGGAGCGGGTGATCGTGGACGGACCCGACGGCCCGATCGTGCACACCCTCGACGAGCTGATCCCGCACATGTTCCGACTCGACCCCGACGGACGGTGAGGTCGCGATCCTGGTGACGTCGGGGTAGTCGGGGGCCATACCGCTTCACCCGGCCGTGATGGTCGCCGATACCGAACCCATGACCGCGCACTCGTCTCCCCTGCCCGACTGGAAGGTGACCACCGGGTATCGGGTCCTGATCAAGGTCGGCTGGGGAGTCACCGCCCTGGCCGTCTACCTGGCCGCGGCGGCCACGTTCCTGGGTGCCGTCGGCATATGGTGGATCGTGGCCGGCCTGGCGACCGCGGCGCTCCTCGTCGGCTTGCTGCTGCCCGAGCCGGTGCCGCGGGAGATGATCATCGGGCCGGCCAATCGCATCGACCCGGTAGGTCGGCGCTAGCGGTTGGCGAGCGCCTCGAGGAGCTTGGGAAGCACTTTGTGGACGTCGCCGACGATCCCCAGGTCGGCGATTCCGAAGATCGGCGCCTCCTCATCCTTGTTCACCGCGATGATCAAACCCGAGTCCTTCATACCGACGAGGTGCTGCATGGCACCGCTGATACCGCAGGCCAGGTAGACGTTCGGCTTGACGGTCTTGCCCGTCTGGCCCACCTGCACCGAGTAGGGAACCCATCCGGCATCGACCACCGCTCTGGTGGCACCGACCGCCGCTCCGAGTCGCAGGGCGATCTCCTCGACGACATGGAAACCCTCGGCCGATCCCATGCCTCGTCCACCGGCGACGATCACGTCCGCTTCGGAGAGCTTGGGCCCGGATGATTCCTCCTCGTGGCGAGAGTCCACCACTGCCGCTCCCGAGTGGCCGGTGTCGGGTGGGGACACCGCGACCACGGTGGCGGACCCGCCGGATCCGGGTTCGGCGGTGAACGACTTGGGACGGGCGACGACGATGTTCGGGCCCGGTCCGCTGAAGACGGTCTCGACCACGGTGGCGCCTCCGAAGATCTCGTTGAGGACCTTCGTGGTGGTCCCTTCCACGATCACGTCGACCGCGTTCGACAACACCGGTCGTCCGATTCGAGCGCTGAGGCGTCCGGCGACGTCCCGGTCGGTCTGCGTGAGGCCGAACATCACCAGGTCATCGTCGCCGATCAGTTC
>MELR01000007.1:76771-118872 GCA_001767695.1 Actinobacteria bacterium RBG_16_68_21 | reverse complement strand
GCGGCCGCCGCGGCCGGCAGCCGATCGCCGGGGTCGAAGTGATGGACCACCCTCGCCCCATGTGCACCGAGGATCTTCCACGAGGCCGCCGACCCCGCACCCACGTAGAAGGCGGCGACCTCACCACCGAGGCTCCTGGCCTTGGTCAGCAGTTCCAGCGACAGCGGAGCCGGAGCGCCGCCGACTTCTTCGGAGAACACCCATGTGGTCATCTCAGATCACCTTCGCCTGTTCGAGCAGCTTGACGATCTCGAGGTAGGCCTCGCCCTCGTCGTGGATCTTGGTGCCGGCGGTCCGTGCGGGTGCGGGTCGCACCGCGGTGATGCTCTGGCCCGACCCCCCCAGCCCCACTGAGCCGGGATCGATGCCCAGGTCTGCACAAGTCGGCTGGTCGACCGGCTTCTGCTTGGCCTGCATGATCCCCTTGAAGGTCGGATACCGGGGCTCCACCGCCCCTGAGGTGACGCTGACCAGCGCCGGAAGCGGAGAGGTGACGACGTCGTAGCCGGATGCCGTCTGTCGTTCCACCCGGAGCTTCCCGTCGATGTGCTCCACCTTGCGGGCAAAGGTCAGAGCCGGCAAACCGAGGATCTCGGCGATCTGTTGCGGGACGATCCCGGTGTAGCCGTCGGTCGACTCGGTGCCGGCGATCACGAGGTCGACGGCTTCGCGGACGATTGCCGCGGCGAGGACCCGCGCCGTGACCAGGGCGCCGGAGCCCTGGAGCAGGGGGTCGCTGACGACGACCGCCTGGTCGGCTCCCATGGCGAGAGCCTGCCGGATGCCCTGGAGATTGCCGGCGGGGCCCATCGACACCAGCACCACCGTGCCGTCGGTGGCGGCCGCCAGCTGCAGGGCCACTTCGATGCCGTAGCGGTCGGTGTCGTCGAGTACCTGCTCGGCAGGACGCATCACCAGATGCGTCTCCGGGTCCAGTTGATAGGGCGTGGCCGGATCCGGAATCTGCTTCACACAGACCGCGATCTTCATGTCACTCCTTGACGCGTACCACTGCGATGTTAGGAGACTGCCACTTGCCGCCGACCGCGCCGCCTCACGGCCGCGGTGTCAAGCCACGGCCAGTTCCGCCAGCAGGGCGCCGAGCAGGGTGGTGACGCGCTCGCGGGCGGCCAGCGCGGTCGCGGTCACCTCTTCGTGGCTCAGTGGCACGGGCGAGATGCCGGCGGCGAGGTTGGTCACCAGCGATATCGCTACCACCTGGGCTCCCATGTGCCGGGCGGCGATCGCCTCGGGGACGGTGGACATCCCGACCACATCGGCGCCGAGACGGCGGGCCATCTGCACCTCGGCCGGGGTCTCGTAGGAGGGACCGAGGAACCATGCGTAGACGCCCTCCTTGACCGGCACGCCGACCCGGGCGCCGACGGTCTTCACCAGGGCGCGCAGTTCGGGCCGGTACACCGCGGACATGTCGGGAAACCGCGGGCCGAGCCGGGAGTCGTTGGCTCCTACCAGGGGATTGCGACCCGTCAGGTTCAGGTGGTCGGTGATGAGGACGAGGTCCCCGGGCGTGAGCCCGTCGCCGCATCCGCCGGCGGCGTTGGTCAGCAGTACCGTGCGGCATCCGGAGCGGATGGCGGTGCGTACCGCGAACACGACATCGTCGAGATCCCAGCCCTCGTAGGCGTGCACTCGCCCCGCCAGGATCATTGCGGGGGTGCCGTCGAGGTCGATCGAAAACAGCGACCCGGCGTGCCCCTCGACCCGGGGCACGGGGAATCCGGGTATCTGGGCGTAGGGGAGCTCCCTCGCCTTCGGCAGGGTGGAGGCGTAGTCGCTCAGTCCGGAGCCGAGCACGACGGCGAGAGCGTGTCCGGAGCGTCCGGTTGCCCGGGCGATCTCGACCGCCGCATCCTCCACTGCGTCGTAGTTCATCGCACCTCCCCGAGTACCAGAGACGGCGGGATTGCCGGGCCTTCGCCGATCTGGAACGCCCCGTTGGCCAGCTCGGTCGCCTCTGCGAGGCGGCTCTCGTCGTTCCAGTGGAGCCGGGCGAGGGCGTCTCCTCGTTCCACCGCGTCACCGACCTTCGCCTCGACCGTGATCCCGGCGCTCTGATCGATCACATCCTCCTTGGTGGCCCGGCCCGCCCCAAGCCGCATGGCGGCTACCCCGAGGTCGAGCGCATCGCATCGGGTGATCACCCCGTCCCGATCGGCGATCACGACCGTTTCGTGCCGCGCCGCCGGCAGCCGGTCCGGATCGTTGATCACCGCAGGATCGCCGCCCTGAGCGATCACGACCTCGACGAACTTGTCGAAGGCCGCCCCCGAGGCGATCACCTCCTCGAGCATGGCTCGGGCGATCGGAGTGTCGGTGGCGACGCCCCCCATCACGAGCATCTCGGCGCCCAGGGTGTAGGTGAGCTCGACCAGGTCGTCGGGTCCGCCGCCGCGCAACACCGCCACCGACTCGGCGATCTCCGATGCGTTGCCGATCTCCCGGCCAAGTGGCTGGCTCATGTCGGTGAGAAGGGCGACCGTTGCCGTGCCGTGTGCTGTCCCGATGTCCACCATCGTCTTCGCCAGGCTTCGGGCGCCCTCGAGGTCCCGCTTGAAAGCCCCCCGGCCGACCTTGACGTCGAGCACCAGGGCGTCGATCCCCTCGGCGAGCTTCTTCGACATGATCGAGGAGGCGATCAGCGGGTTCGAGGGTACTGTGCCGGTGGCGTCGCGCAGTGCGTAAATGAGACGGTCGGCGGGGGCGATGGTCTCCGACGCTCCGGCGAGCACCAGCCCGTGACGTTCGACCAGTTGGCGAAACTCAACCGGGTCGAGAGCGGTGCGGAAGCCGGGGATCGACTCGAGCTTGTCCAGGGTCCCGCCGGTGTGCCCGAGCCCGCGGCCCGAGATCATCGGCACTGCGATCCCGCAGGCGGCGACCATCGGGGCCAGCGGAATGCTCACCTTGTCACCGACACCCCCGGTCGAGTGCTTGTCGACCTTGGGGGCGGCGATGTCGGAGAAGTCGAGGATCTCCCCGGAGTGCAGCATCGCCTCGGTCCAGGCGGCAAGCTCGTCCTCGCGCAACCCCTCCTTGAACACCGCCATCAGCATCGCCGACATCTGGTAGTCGGGAACCCGGGAAGCGGTGTACTCATCGATCAGCCAGGCGATCTCAATGGCCGCCAGCGCCTCTCCATCACGTTTCCGTTCGATCAACTCGATGAAGTTCATCGCCGACCCGCCCGAGCGACCCGGGTGCCGGTCACCGTGACACCCTCGGCACGGAGGCGTTTCGCCTGCTCGGCCTCTGACCCCGGGACCAGACGCCCCGAGGCCGACACGACCCGCCACCAGGGGAGTCCGGTCGAATGAGAGAGGAACCTGCCGACGGCTCTGGCGGCACCGGGCTTCCCCGCCATCGCGGCGACCTCGCCGTAGGTGGCTACATCGCCCGGCCCGAGGCGTCTCAGAACTTCGGCGATCCGCTCGTCGAGTTCGGTCATGTCGTTCCGAAGAGCCGGTCGCCCATGTCTCCGAGACCGGGCCGGATGTAGAAGTGGTCGTTGAGATCGCGGTCGAGGGAGGCGGCCACGATGCGGACGTCGGGATGCTCCCGCTCCATCCGTTCGACCCCGGCGGGGGCGGCGACCACGCACAGACAGGTGATCGATCGGGCGCCCGACTCCTTCGCCTTGGTGACCGCCCAGGAGAGCGAGCCGCCGGTGGCCAGCATCGGTTCCAGGATCAGCACCGTCGCCTCTGCGAGATCGGGCGGCTTGAAGTAGTACTCGATCGGTTCGGCGGTCTCCTCATTGCGCTGCACCCCGGCAAATCCCACCTTGACGGACGGGATGAGGTCGACGACCGCGTCGAGCAGCCCCAGACCGGCCCGGAGCACCGCGATCGCCACCACCTTCGACGTCCGGAATCCGGTCGTCTCCTCGAGCGGGGTGGTGATCGTCGATGTCTCCAGGGGTAGGTTGCGGGTCGCCTCCATCACCAGGGAGTAGGTGAGGCGCCGTGCCGCGCTGCGGAATTCCTCCGGCTCCGTTGCCCGGTTGCGCAGCACCGACAGGTAGTGCTTGGCCAGGGGGTGTTCCAGCACCTCGAGGGTCATCGCGGGCTCCCGGTGAGACTGGGAGAAGGGTACCGGCTGTCCGCGGTCCGCTGTCCGCAGCCGGTCACCGCCTTCCGCAAGAGTCTTGCGGGCGACGGGCGACGGGCGACGGGTGACTGGGCACCGATTGCCTTCTACCCTCCCCGGCATGTTCGAAGGTCTCACCGGGCGGCTCGGGTCGGTGTTCGCCACCCTGCGCGGCAAGGGGCGCCTGTCCCCGGCCGATGTCGACTCCGCGCTGCGGGAGGTACGGCTCGCCCTCCTCGAAGCCGACGTGAATGTGAAGGTCGCCAAGACACTGCTGGAGCGGATCCGATCCCGCGCCGTCGGAGCCGAGGTGGCCAGGAGCCTCACGCCCGGCCAGCAGGTGATCAAGATCGTCCACGACGAGTTGATCATCACCCTGGGCGGTGAGGCCACGCCGCTGGCTCACGCCTCGCGACCACCGGTGGTGATACTCCTCGTCGGGCTGCAGGGATCCGGGAAGACGACGACCGCGGCGAAGCTTGCCCGGCTGTTGTCCCGGCAGGGGAAGCATCCGATGCTGGTCGCCGCCGACCTGCAGCGTCCGGCAGCCATCGAGCAGCTCGAGACGCTCGGTGGGCGAATCGGAGTCCCCGTATTCACCGATCGTGGTGCCAAGCCGCCGAAGCTCGTGAAGGCGGCTTTGCGGCGCGCCGCCGATGGTGGGCACGATGTGGTGATCATCGACACGGCCGGCCGCCTCCAGATCGATGAGGTGTTGATGGACGAGCTGGCCGAGGTCAGGCGGGCAGCCAACCCCCACGAGGTTCTCCTCGTGGTCGACGCGATGACGGGCCAGGACGCGGTCAACGTCGCTTCCGGGTTCCTGGAGCGAGCCGATCTCACCGGTCTCGTCTTCACCAAACTCGACGGGGACGCCCGGGGTGGGGCGGCGATCTCGGCCAGGGAGGTGACCGGTCGGCCGATCAAGTTCGCCGGCATCGGGGAGGGCGTCGACGACCTCGAGGTGTTTCATCCCGAGCGGGTAGCATCGCGCATTCTGGGGATGGGTGACGTGCTCACTCTGATCGAGAAGGCGGAGGAGGCCTGGGACGAGCAGGAGGCCGCCGCCGCCGCAGAGAAGATGCGAACGGCGAGGTTCAACCTCGAGGACTTCCTCGCTCAGTTCCAGCAGCTGCGGCGGATGGGGTCCATGAGCCAACTGCTTGGTATGCTCCCGGGCGCCGCATCGGCCTTGGGAAAGGTCGATGTGTCGGACAGGGAACTCGGCAGGGTCGAGGCGATCATCAGGTCGATGACGCCCGCCGAGCGGCAGGATCCCAGGATCATCGACGGAAGCCGAAAGCGTCGTATCGCCGGAGGGTCGGGAACGACCCCCCAGGACGTCAACGGCCTCTTGCGGAAGTTCGCCGAAACACAGAAGTTGATGAAGGCCTTCGCCGAAGGAAGGAGCCCCATTCCGGGGCTGACCTTGCCGGGGCGGGGACGGAACAGGAAGAGGTGACGGGATGGCGGTGAAGATCCGCCTCACGCGGATTGGCAAGAAGCGGCAGCCGTCGTACCGGGTGGTGGTCGCCGACGCGCGCAGCCCACGCGACGGCGCATACATCGAGCAGATCGGCCGCTACGACCCACGGCAGGAGCCATCGGTGGTCGAGATCGACAACGAGCGAGCCTCGTATTGGATCGATCATGGTGCCCAGCCATCGAGCCAGGTGAAGAAGTTGCTCGAGATCTCCGGCGCCCTCGCCGCTCGGCCGATCCGGGAGAGTCGGATCCACGTGATCGGAGAGACAGCCCAGCCCGAGGCCGCAGCTGCCCCGGTTTCCGCGGCGATCGTCGAGGTGATCGATGAGGTCGGCGAGGCGGCCGGGGTTGAGGCTGTGGAGATGGCGCCGGCCAATACAGCAGCCGAGGCCGTTGTCGACGACGTCGTTGCCGCCATCGACGACGTCGCCGCCGTTTCGGACGAACCCACCGCCGAGGAGGAAGCGTGAAGGGCGAGATCGTTGAGAAGGTCGTCGCGTACGTGACCAAGGAGATCGTCGAGGACGGGGATGCGGTTTCGGTGACGATCGTCGAGGATGGCCCCGACGAGGTCACCGCCGAGGTCAGGGCCGCCAAGCCCGACATGGGACGCGTGATCGGCCGTCGCGGGCGCGTGGCCAAGGCGATCAGGACGATCGCCCAGGCCGCCGCCGACGAAGAGGGCCTGCAGGCCCGGGTTGAATTCATCGACTGATCGCGGCCGGGTGACGGTGGGCCGGATCGGCCGGCCCCACGGTCTGCGCGGGGAGGTCACCGTTCTCCCCGATTCCGACGATCCGGATCGCTTCGCTGCCGGATCGACCATGCTCACCGACCGCGGACGGACCCTGGTGGTGGCCGCGACGTCGCGCTATCGGGACCGCGGTTTGATCGTCCGGTTCGAGGGTGTCGGCGATCGTGATCAGGCGGAGGCGCTACGCGGCTCGATTCTCACTGTCGGTGCCGACGATCGGCGCCTTCTCGATGAGGGCGAGTTCTGGCCCGATGACCTGGTCGGGTTGACCGCGGTCTCTCCAGAGGGCCGGGTCCTCGGCGTGGTGACGGCGGTGGAGCTCGGCGTCGGTCAGCATCGGATCGTGGTCGCCACGCCGGACGGGGAGGATGTACTGGTGCCCTTCGTGGACGACCTCGTCGGCGATCCGGAGGATGGCCGCATCGAGATCCACCGGCCCGCTGGACTGTTCGACCATTAGCCGGCGGGCAGGGGTGTGTCGGAATCCTGGTGCTGGTTTCGGAGTGCTCCGACTCACCCAGAGTCTCAGACCGGGCCGACTTCCCCTATCGGGCTTGCGGCCCGCTCCTTAGGCTGCCGTCAGCACCGACACCGGAAACCGAGCCCTCTCGAGGGGTTGATTGTTGGGAGGCACCATGGACGGGGACGCCGCCGCCAGGCTCGTGGACAGGATCATCCGCCAGATCGACGCCGACGCCCCGCCCTTGATCTTCGATCCCGTCACCAACGGGGCGACTTCAACCATCGCCCACCGGGGGTTTGCGGTCGAGGTGGGCGTGGGCCGCTGCGACCAGGGTTCTCTCGACCTCATGGTCGGGGTGGCGCTCGGGGTTGTGCCCTCCCGGGATCGAGCGTCCTTCCTCGCCCAGCTGCTCCAGTGGAACCACTGCACGTCGGGGATCGGCCACTTCTCTCTCGACGACGACGAGGTGGTCTACATCGTGAGCAGACACGGCCTGGAAGGGCTCGACGCCGAGGGACTCACCGGGATCATCGCGGCGATGGTCACCGCGGCGCGGGGAGCGACCGAAGCCATGGCGCTCGCCGAGCTCTCTGCCGGCGTCACGGTGGAGTGAACCCCCCGGCGGGCCGGGTTCTAGTCGAGTTCCCCCAGACGTTCGACCAGGTCGACCACGCGGTTCGAGTACCCCCACTCGTTGTCGTACCAGGCGAGGACCTTGACCGTTCGACCGTGGAGCACCCGTGTCGAGGGCGCATCGAACACGCTCGAGTGCGAGTTGCCGATGATGTCGCTCGAGACCAGCGGCGCTTCGGAGTACTCCACGATTCCGGCAAGAGGGCCTGCGGCCGCGGTGCGCACTGCGGCGTTCACCTCGTCGACCGTGACGTCCTGGCGCAGCTCGACCACGAGATCGACGGTCGACCCGTCCGGGACCGGAACCCGCATCGCCATGCCGTCCAGCTTCCCCTTGAGGCCGGGGAGGACCTCGCCGACCGCCTTGGCGGCTCCGGTCGACGTCGGAATGATGTTCTCGGTGGCCGCCCGGCTCCGGCGGAAGTCCTTGTGGGGGACGTCAGCGAGGCGCTGATCGTTGGTGTAGGCGTGGACGGTGGTCATCACTCCGCGGACGATGCCGAAGCTGTCGTCGAGCACCTTGGCGATCGGGGCGAGGCAGTTGGTCGTGCACGATGCGTTCGAGATCAGTTGGGCGCTCGCCACCAGATCGGCGTCGTTGACACCGAGGACCACGGTGGCGTCGAGGGGGTCCTTTGACGGCACGGTGAGAATCACCCGCTTGGCCCCGGCGGCGATGTGCTGACTCACCTTGGCACGGTCGCGGAACACCCCGGTCGACTCGATCACCACGTCGACCTGGAGTTCCTTCCACGGCAGCTCGAGCGGGTCCTTGATCGTGAGCAGGCGTGGCCTTTGGCGGCCGGCGACGAGGCGCCCTTCCTCGACCGAGACCGGGCCGGGGAACTCACCCATGACCGTGTCGTACTTGAGCAGGTAGGCGGCCATCTCATCGGAGGCGAGGTCGTTGACGGCCACGATCTCGATTCCCGACTCGGGCCGCTGATTGACCACTCGGAATACCGAACGTCCGATCCTGCCGAACCCGTTGATGGCGACCCTCATGCGGACACCTCCTCGAACGATGCCAGCTTGACGATCGCGTCCACCACCCTCGCCGCGTAGCCCCACCCGTTGTCGAACCAGGTGACGCACTTGAGGAGGGTTCCTCCCACGACCATGGTCGCCAGGCCATCCCACACGGCGGAGTGGGTGTTGCCGATCACGTCGCTGGAGACGATGGGGTCCTCGGTGTATTCGATCACGTCGGAGTCTGCCGCCGCGGCGGCGACGTGAGCGTTCACCGCGGCCCGGTCCGCAGGGGTGGCGAGGGTCGCCACCAGATCGACGTTGGAGCCGTCCGACACGGGCACGTTGAGGGCGATCCCGCTCAGCTTCCCGGCGAACTGCGGGAGCACCGACTCGATGATGGCCGCAGAGGTGGTGGCTGAAGGAATGATGTTCTCCGCGGCGGCACGGCTCGTGCGGAGGTCGTCGCCGGGCACATCGGCGAGCCGCTGCTCGTTGGTGAAGGCGTGGACGACGGTGAACATCGCCCTCTCCACCCCGAAACCCTCATCGAGCACTCGCAGGATGGGGGCCAGGGCGTTTGAGGTGTTCGACCCCAGTGCCACCATCCGGTCGTCGGGCCCGAGCAGGTGATCGTTGGCTCCCATGATGACGGTGTCCATGTCGTCCGGATTCTGGGGAGTGGACGCGAGCACCACGCGTTTCGCCCCGGCTTCGAGATGCCGGGCGCATTCGGCAGCGGTGCGGTGTTTACGGGTGGCCTGGACGACGACGTCCACGTCGAGTGCGGACCAGTCGACGTCTCCCGGCTCGGCGGCGGTGAGCATCGGGATGCGGTGATCACCGGCGACGAGGAAGCCGTTGTCGTAGGACACCGGGGCCGGATAGCGTCCGAAGATGGTGTCGTATTCGAGGAGATAGGCCAATGCTGTCGGGTCGGCGACATCGACGATGGCGGCCACCTCGAGATCGCCGCGGTCCCGCACTTGGCGGAACACATTGCGACCGATTCGGCCGAAGCCCATCAGGCCGATGCGGATCGGCGCGGTCATGCGGTCCTTTCGCTGAGTTCTGGGGTCCAGGGTACCGCCCGGGCGACTCGCCCTCGCCGCCGCCGACCGCGCCGCTCGCTCCCGGGGGCGTCGCCGAATCGGGTTCGCCGCGACCGGGGAGCCTTGGGGCGCGCCGGCCACCGCCGTTCCCAGGCGGGGCTCTCGCCGGGGGTCTTCCGGATCGGACCGGAGTCTTCGGGGCGTCGCCGACGTGTCCAGCGGCGGGGCCGTGACTACGGTTTCCCGCTATGTCGTTTCCGACTCCCGATCGCGAGCTGGCAGCCGACCTCATCCGGGGGCGAGGAGACGTCGCCGGCCTCTTCGCCGAGGCCCGCCGCCTGCGTGATGAGGGGCGGGGCCGGACCGTCACGTACTCCCGAAAGGTGTTCGTGCCGCTGACCACGCTGTGTCGCGATCACTGCACGTATTGCACGTTTGCCAAACCGCCGGGAGCCGGGGGGGAATACCTCACGCCGGAGGATGTCATGGCAATCGCCGTGGCCGGCGACGCCCAGCGGTGCACCGAGGCGCTGTTCACTCTGGGAGACCGCCCCGAGGCGAGATGGAACCAGGCGACGGCGTTCCTCACCGCCCACGATTGCGCCACGACCATCGACTACGTGCGCCGGAACACCGAAGCAGTGGTGGCCGCGACCGGGCTGTTTCCCCATGCGAATCCGGGGCTGATGAGCGCCGCAGAGCTGGCGGCATTGCGACCCTCCAATCCGTCGATGGGGCTCATGCTGGAAAACGTGTCGCCGCGGCTCATGGAGCCGGGAATGCCCCACCACGGCTGCCCCGACAAGGATCCGACTCTGCGCATCGAGGTGATCCGGGCGGCGGGGCGGATCAGGGTCCCGTTCACCACAGGGATCCTCGTCGGGATCGGAGAGACCGTCGAGGAGATCGTCGACAGCCTGCTGGTGGTGCGCGGCCTCTCCGACGAATCTGGTGCAATTCAGGAGGTCATCGTCCAGAACTTCCGCGCCAAGAACGACACACCCAAGCGATGGGATGCCGAACCGACCGTCGAGTACTTCGCCCGTGTCGTCGCCGTGGCCCGGTGGATCCTGGGTCCCGCGGCCAACCTCCAGGTGCCCCCGAATCTCACCGAGCGCTTCGAGGTCTACCTCGATGCCGGCATCAACGACTGGGGCGGTGTGTCGCCGCTCACCATCGACTGGGTGAATCCGGAGGCGCCCTGGCCGCACCTCGACGAGCTACGGGCCCGCACCGAGGCGGCCGGGTTCCGCCTGATGCCCCGGCTTCCGGTGTACCCCGAGTTCATCGACGACCAGTGGATCGATCCGGCACTCCTGAGGAAGGTCACCGAGGCCGTAGACGACGAGGGGTATGCCCGAGCACCCCAGAGGGAGGCCGCATGATCACGTTCCTGGCGCTTCGTCCCGCCGATGGGGTCACGGAGGTATGGGCGGCCACCCGGCGCCGCGAAGGCACGACGACGGTCGAGATCGCCGGGATCACCACCGCCGATGTCGTCGGCGCCATCGCCGGGGGCCTTCTCCCCGTGTCATCCGGCCCGGGGGAGGGCGGGGCCGCGGCGTGGGTCGCCGAACCGGCGGTCGTTCTTGGCCTGGCGGAGCGAGGCATCCCCGGATGGCGGCTCACCGTCATCGACGACGGCGAAGAGGAGTCCGTGCTCGATGCGGCGGCCCGTTCCCGGGCGTCTCACGTTCGCACCGGGAGGAGCCGGGTGGCGGCGATGGCGGAACTCGTGTCGATACCGGGGTTGGAGACGGTGGTCTCCGTGTTCGTCGACTCGGTGGAGGATGCCGTGGCCGCCGTCGCCGCGGGAGCCGGCGATCTGCTGTTGCGCGACTGGGACACCGAGCGGATCGGCCAGCTGCGCGACGCCCTCGGCGGCGCACTCGTGGAGCGCACCGCGTTCCCCATCGGACTGGCCGCGGACGTGGCGCGGGCCGGGCTGCCGCCTGAGGTCTTCGCCGCCTGGCTGCATCTGGTCGACGGCTCGGGCGCGGCCCGTCCCCGCTACTCCTGGGCGCCGGGCAAGGACGAGCCCGTCCCGGCGTCCGCGACCCGCTTCTCCGCCGAGTGGGGCGATCCCCCCTGGGCCACCCGGTCGGATCCGTCCGGCCTCGATCACCTCGATCCGGCGCTGCGCGGCATCCTCGAGCGGTCCCTCGGCGGCAGCCCACCCTCCCGCGACGAGGTCGAGCGGCTCTTCCGATCGCGCGGCGACGAGGTCGACGCGGTCGCCCGGGTCGCCGACGACCTGCGCCTCAGAGCCAACGGCGACACGGTCACCTACGTCGTGAATCGCAACATCAACTACACGAACCAGTGCTACTTCCGGTGCGGCTTCTGTGCCTTCTCCAAGGGCCCGCGCAGCCTCAGCCTGCGCGGCGACCCGTACCTGCTCGAGATTCACGAGGTCGTGTTCCGCACGGTCGAGGCGTGGGAACGCGGCGCGACGGAGGTGTGCCTGCAGGGGGGAATCCACCCCGACTTCACCGGCGAGTTCTACGTGGCGGTCCTCAAGGCGATAAAGGAGGCTGTGCCCGCCATCCACGTGCACGGCTTCACCCCGCTGGAGGTATGGCAGGGCGCGGAGACACTGGGAACCTCGGTGGCCGACTTCCTGGGCCGGCTCAAGGAGGCGGGCCTGGGGACCCTTCCCGGGACGGCCGCCGAGATCCTCGACGACGACATCCGCCGCCATCTCTGTCCCGACAAGATCACGACCGCCGAATGGGCGCGGGTCATGGTCCTGGCCCACGAGATGGGGCTGCGTTCGACCGCAACGATGATGTTCGGCCACATCGACGGGCCGCCATCGTGGGCAAACCACTTCGAGGTACTGCGGGCAATACAGCGGCGCACGGGGGGCTTTACCGAGTTCGTCCCTCTGCCCTTCGTCCACATGGGTGCCCCGATCTTCCTGCGAGGGCGGGCCCGGCCGGGTCCCACGTGGGACGAGGTGGTACTGGTGCACGCCGTGGCCCGGATCGCCTTCGACGGCCTGATCCCCAACATCCAGGCGTCGTGGGTGAAGCTGGGGATCCCCGGAGCCGCCTCGCTGCTGCGGGCCGGCTGCAACGACTTGGGCGGGACGCTCATCGACGAGAACATCTCCCACGCCGCCGGCGCCTCCCACGGGCGGGGGATCACCCCGGAGGAGTTGGATGCGGCGATCGTCGCCGCCGGTCGATCACCGATGCGCCGCAGCACCCTGTACGGGGCGCTGCAGCGGGCCGACTAGCCGGGAGCCAGGATCCGCTCGACCGGACCGCCGAGGTCGAGGATGCGATGGCGAAGCGTCAACGCGACCTCGCCCAGGGTGGCGAATCCCGGGCCCGTCAACGGCTCCAGTTCCGCGGCGTCACCCTCCGCGGTGATGCTCAACTCGAGGAGCCAGGGGACCTCGTTGGCGAGCCAGTAGGTGAACGTGGTGACCTCCACCCCGTCGAGGGAGACGCCCAGCGCCTGCTCGAGGCCGGCCAGATCGGACTGATGCCCGAGGGCGTCCACCCCGTTCAGCTCGTGGGCGGTGGAGTCTCCGGTCGGCGTGGTGAGACCGGAGTCCCGGGCGTCGAGCGGCCACGGAGGACAGAGTGCCAGCAGGCCGCGCTCGGCGAGATTGCCGCCGACCAGATGGGCGTCCCCCGAACTACCCGATCGCGACCACAAGACCCCACCGACCAACCACAGATCCTCGCGGGTCTCGCCGGCCGGGGTGGCACGGCGAATCGAGCAGGTGAGGTCGGCGCCGGAGGCCACCCCTGTCACCTCGACTCCGTAGGCGATTCCGCCGGCATCGATGGACATACTCGTGGCGAATCGGTGGTCGGGGGTGTCCGGCCGTGGCGCCGCCGGGGTTCCGGTGGTGAGGGTGGAGACCACTCGGTCGGCGACCTCCTCGGCCAGGTACTGAGTGGCGACGCGGACGTCGGCGTCGTCGGCGCGGGCGTAGGAGACCCAGATCACGATCCGCCCGAGCCGGAACACGACCGCCGTCTCCGTGGTCGTGGCGTCGACGCGCAGGTCGAGGCCGATCGCCTCCTCCCCGACATCCATGGGGAATTCCTCGACGCGCACCGCCGTGGAATCGGGGGAGTGGGTTCCGCCGGCTCCCTTGAACACGTCGCCGGCGTAGTCGAGCAGGTACCCGTGGGCGGCATCGGCGTCGGAAAGGACGTCGATCCACACGTATGCGGTGGTTTCGTCGTCCTGTGGGTAGGTGCCGGATGCCCCGATGAGCCGTCCGAAGCGCACGACGTCGGCGGCCTCGTCGCTCGGGTCGAGGGTGGCTCGGGTGAGCAGATCCGCCGTCGTCATCGGCGCCAGAGATGCCCCAGCCGACTCGGCCATTCCGCCGTGGCCGGTGGGGAGCATGGCCAGCACTTCGGCGGACGTGATCGGCCGGGTGGTCACGTCGGGGAGCGTGTAGCCGGCGGACTCGAGCGTCGTCGCAAGGGTGGTCGATGTCGTCGCCGCGCCGTCGCCGACGTCCCCGGGGAACATACCCGGCTCGGCGGCGCAGGCGGAAAGGACGACCGACCCGGCGAGAACCGCCAGGCGAGCGCGACTCCACCATCTCCACTCCATGGTTGATGTGTCGGAAGGGTCGGGCGGCGCCTTGAGCAACCCCGGCCGGGGCCGGGCTATCCCTGTCGGTGCACCGAGCCCCGCGCCACCCAGCCATCGGGGCCGTCGCCGGAGGCCACATGCGCCCAGGCCCCGATTTCGCGCTTGCAGAGGTACCACGATCCCGGGCGAAGCCGGGCCACGATCCGGGTGTGGTCGGTGAGATCGAAGACATCGACTTCGGCGAGTACGTAGCACCAGTAGGGCGCGGCCGCTTCGGGTGGGACCACTGCTGGCCCGGAACGGGTCGGTGGTTGCGAGGAAGCCGGCGGCTCCGGACGCGCCGACCTCAGCGCCGCAGGTGCGGACGCGGCCACCATGGGCCCCGGCCGGTGATCGACGAGCGTCGGGGCGATGTCCTCCGGGAGATCGGGATCGTCCCGGAAGGCCGCGGCCCGGTCAGGTCGGAGCAAGCCGCCCAGCAGGTAACCGAGTCCGGCTGCGCCCAGGGCCGATATCGCCAGCGACGGGTAGGAGAGTTGGAGGCGACCGAACTGCTGGCCGAGGACCGCACCCCCGCCGCCGACGAACAACCCTCCGGCTGCTCCGGCGATCCGGGACCAGCGGCGCCGCGAGGCGACTGCCCCGAGCAATCCCGTCAACCCGCCGAGGGCCAGCCCGGCGGCGGTGAGTCCGGTGAGCGTCGTGAGAGGGGATCGACCGGAGATCCGTAGCCAGACTTCGACGACACACTGGTCGGTGGATCCCCTGACCCGGAAGAGACCGACTCCGTAGGGGCTCACCTCGTCCAGATCGAGAGACGCGGAGAACTCGGCTGCAGCGGGGAGATAGGTCGTCGACCCGCTGTCCACGGTTATCGGGCCGACGATCAACGCGACCCGCACTGTTTCCGTCGGCGTCGGTCCCGTTCCGGCGAACACCACCGTGTCGGTCGCCGACAACTCGAGCGGGCTGTTGAGGGAGGCGATCCGCTCGACCTCTACCCCGTTGAGCGTGGTGGTACACCCCCCCTGATCGGCGGCGAGGGCCGATCCTGATACGGACATCGACCCCCCGACTGCGATCGCGGTGAGGAGCACGAGCCGTAGGGCGTGCGAGCGCATGAGGCGACGTTACCAACGGTCGGGCCCGGCGATGGCGATACGCTGCCCCGATGCGCATCTCCGTTGTCACGCTGTTTCCCGAGTTTTTCGAGGGGGCTCTGGGAGTGAGCATCGTCGGCAGGGCCATCTCCGAGTCGTCGCTCACAGTCGACCTGGTGAACCTCCGGGAACACGGCCTGGGCAAGCATCGCCAGGTGGACGACGCGCCGTTCGGCGGAGGTCCGGGGATGGTGATGATGATCGAGCCGATCGCCGCCGCGCTCGAGGGACTGGCCGACAGCCACCGGGTGCTGCTTGCTCCGACGGGAACCCCGCTCACCCAGGGCATGCTGGATGGGTGGGCCCGCCTTTCCTGGTTGACGCTGGTCTGCGGCAGGTTCGAAGGAGTGGATGAGCGGGTTGCCGAGCATCTCGTGCACCAGCAGGTGTCCCTGGGAGACTTCGTGCTCGCCGGCGGTGAGGCCGCAGCCCTGGCTGTCGTCGAGGGCGTGGCGCGCCTCATCCCGGGGGTGGTGGGGAATCCGGGGTCCACGGAGACCGAGAGCTTCCGAGACGGCTTGCTCGAGGAACCGCAGTACACCAGGCCCGCCGAGTTCCGGGGATGGACCGTACCCGAGGTGTTGCTGTCCGGGGATCACGGCCGGGTGGCGCGGTGGCGGCGCGAGCAGCGGCTGGCGAGGACCCGGGAGCGGCGGCCCGATCTCCTGGACGATTTCGCGGACGACCCCGAGGCCGTATAGAATCCGTCGCCGCCGGACGTACCGTCCGCGCCGTGTCCGGAGGACACCCCGATGAACAAGCTCGATCAGGTCGAGGGCGCCTACAAGCGCGACGACATTCCCGACTTCGGTCCGGGCGACACCGTCAAGGTGAACGTCCGGGTGGTCGAGGGCGGACGGGAACGCGTTCAGACGTTCGAGGGCAACGTGATCGCCCGCAATGGCGGCGGTCTCGGCGAGACCTTCACCGTGCGCAAGATCTCCTTCGGCATCGGCGTGGAGCGGATATTCCCCCTCCACGCCCCGATCATCCAGTCGATCGAGGTCATCAGGAGGGGCTCGGTGCGTCGTGCCAAGCTCTACTACCTGCGCGATCGTGTCGGCTCGAAGGCTACCCGTATCAAGGAGAAGCGAGACCGGTAGTGGCCCGGCATCGCGCCCGAATCGGCCGGTTGTGCGATGTCAAACCCGCGCCCGGTTATTGTCACCCTTCGTGACTTCCAACCCCTTCGGCGATTCTCCTGCCGCGTCCGACGCCGAGTACCCGGGCGATGGCCCTGTGCAACCCTTCGACTCGGCCGGCATCGACCGGCTCCGCGAAGACGCCAAGGAGCGCGGCGAAAAGGCGGACGCCGTCAGGTCGTTCTGGAAGGAGCTGCCCTTCCTCATCGTTGTCGCCCTGGTGGTGGCGGTCATCATCAAGACCTTCCTCGTTCAAGCGTTCTTCATCCCTTCGGCGTCGATGCACGACACCCTGCTCGAGGGAGACCGGGTGATGGTGAACAAGCTGGCGTACCGCTTCGGAGAGCCTCACCGCGGCGACGTCATCGTCTTCGATTCCCCCCTGGTGGTTCACGACCAGAGCGAATCGTTCCTCGGCAAGGTGGTGCGCAATGTGGGGGAGGCCCTCGGCCTCTCCACCCCCGAGTCGGCGCTCATCAAGCGGGTGATCGCCCTCGGCGGAGAAACGATCGAGATCCGGGACAACACGATCTACATCGACGGGACCGCGCTCGACGAGCCGTATCTCACCCGACCGGTGAACATGGGGGCCTTCGGCCCGCTCACCATCCCGGAGGGCTACGTATTCCCGATGGGCGACAATCGCAATCAGAGCGAGGACGGACGGGCCTTCGGCCCGATTCCCGAGTCGGACATCATCGGAAGGGCCTTCGTCCGCGTGTGGCCGCCGAGCCGATGGGGAGGGCTGTAGGAATCGGCAGAGACCGGGCCGCGGTCGGCCGGGTCTCGAACACCCCCACCACCGGCCCACTGGTTACGGTGATCCGTCACACCTCCGTGATATTTCCCCGTTATGCCCCTCATGCATCCGGTAGCGCCGTGGGTAACATTCACGCTCACGCCCGGCCGGATCACCCCGGCGCCAGGAGGCCACGATGAGCGAGGAAGACCTCGAGCGCTACGAGTCGGACGTCGAACTCCAGATCTACCGGGAGTACCGGGATGTCGCCGCGATGTTCCGCTACGTCGTGGAGACCGAGCGCCGCTTCTACATGGCGAATCGGGTCGAGTTGAACACGCGCGAGGGCAATGGATCCGTCTTTTTCGAGATCCTGCTCGAAGACGCATGGGTGTGGGACATGTACCGTCCCGCCCGCTTCCTCAAGAAGGTGCGGGTGCTCACCTTCCGCGACGTGAACGTCGAGGAGCTCGAGCATCCCGAATTCAAGCCTCCCGAAGACATCTAGGGGCGGTCGGCGAGAGCGTCGCCCTCGGTTTCCTGAGCAGGCGTGGTGCCCGCCTGGTGGCGAGGAACCTGGCGTGCCCCTGCGGTGAGATCGACCTTCTGGTCTCGGTCGACGGCTTGCTCGTCGCCGTGGAGGTCAAGACGAGGGTCGGTGGAGACCCCGCCGACCAGTTCACGGTCGCCAAGCAGCGGGCCATGCGGGAGGCGGCGGCTTCTCTCCACCCCCGTCCCGATCGGGTGGATCTGGTCACGGTCAGGTTCGATCGGTCAGGGGCAACGATGCGGTGGATCAGGAGTGTGCTCTAGCGACCGTGGCGGCGGCGTTGCTCCAGAAACCAACAGGCGCGATGCCAGTGGCGGCGCAGGTCCGGGTAGTCGTCGGGGACGACGACCAGGTGGCCCTCGCCTGGTTCGATGAAGCCGTTGCACCCGGGGCACGCATAGCGCTTGCGGGCCGCGTAGGGCTGTACGGGAGTGACCATCTCCCCCTCCGGCATCGAGGGAGCGAGGTGTCCGGTCACCGGCCGGCGAAGATCGCCCACAACACGAATCCGACGGCGGCGGCACCGGTGACCAGCACCAGCACGAGGTCGCCGGCGCGGATGCGTTGCTGTCGGAACGGATTGAACCCCACCGGGGCATGGTAGGAGCCGGTGTTCGGCGCGGCGGTAGTGTGCGGCCATGTTCCGAGTGCGCGATGAGGGGCCGGTTCGCTGGCTGACCATCGAGAACCCCGCGCATCGCAACGCGGTGCCTTTCGATCAGTGGGAGCGGCTCGCCTTGCTCATCGGCGAGTTCGGCTCGTCTGATGCCAGGGTCCTCGTCATCGAAGGGGCCGGTGAGGACTTCTGCTCCGGAGCCGATGTCGGCGGCTCGTTCGCGCCGGGCTCGGTGACCACCGCCTACGAGTTCATGGACCACGTGGGGCAGGCTGCTGCCGCGCTCCACGCGCTGGACAAACCCTCCATTGCCGCGGTCGACGGGGTCGCCGTCGGGGCGGGGATGAATCTGGCACTCGGTTGCGACATCGTGATCGCCACGGTTCGCGCCCGTTTCGCGGAGATCTTCGTCAAACGGGGCCTGACCCTCGATTTCGGCGGCACCTGGCTGCTGCCGCGGCGCGTCGGGCTGGCCCGCGCCAAGGAGCTGGCGCTCACCGGCAGGGTCTTTGGCGCCGAGGAAGCGGAGCGCATCGGCATTGTCGGCCGGATCGTGGCCGTCGACCGGCTCCGGGACGAGGTTGCCGCGCTCGCCGCCGAACTGGCGGCCGGGGCACCCCTGGCGCAGAGGTTCATCAAGACGGGTCTCGACCAGTCCTTCGAGATGTCCTTCGCCGAGGCACTCGCCTACGAGCGGCGTGCCCAGGCCCTGCTGCTGGCTTCGGAGGACGTGGTCGAGGGGGTCACCGCGTTCGTCCAGAAACGCGATCCGGAGTTCCGGGGACGCTGACCGGGTGAACCCATGGCCCGCGTTCGGCCGTTTGGTGAGGACGCGTCACAGCGTGTTCATATGTTGTGTTCATGTTCGCCTCGGTCACCTCAGCAGCTCTCGTCGGCGTCGAGCCTTGCCCGGTCCGCGTGGAGGTCGATGTCTCGGGAAGGACAAGGGCTTTCACCATCGTCGGGCTGCCCGATGCCGCGGTTCGCGAGGCGCGGGAGCGAGTTCGCTCGGCGATCGCCTCGACGGGTCACCACTTCCCCTCCCGGGTGGTGACCGTGAACCTGGCTCCGGCCGACCTGCCCAAGGTCGGATCCGCCTACGACCTGCCGATTGCCCTGGGAGTCCTTGCCGCGTCCGGTGAGGTCCCCAGGGCGGTCACCGATGTCGTGGCGATCGGGGAGTTGGCCCTCGACGGCACCGTTCGACCGGCGCGCGGCGGCCTGGCCGCGGGGATCGTGGCACGCCGGAGCAAGTCGCCTTGCCTGGTGTCAGCGGGAGGATTCACCGAGGCGGCGATGTCGGGTGGGGACGTGCGGGGGGTACGCAGCCTGGCACACGCCGTGGCCGTGGCGCTCGGGGAGGATGCCGCCGCCGCGCCGCCGGCGGAGGTCGAGGTCGCCGACCCGGTGCCAGACCTCGCTGCGGTGCGGGGGCAGACGTTGGCCCGCCGCGCCGTGGAGGTGGCCGCCGCCGGCGGACACCATCTGATGCTGATGGGTCCCCCGGGAGCGGGCAAGACCATGCTCGCCCGGGCCCTCCCCGGAGTGCTCCCCGACCTCACCCAGAGCGAGGGACTCGAGGTCGCTCAGGCGTACGCCGCGGCCGGACGGCCACCACCGACCGGGCCCCGTCCTCCGTTCCGGAGTCCGCACCACAGCGCGACGATGGCCGCCATCCTCGGGGGAGGCTCGGGTGTCCCGGTGCCGGGCGAGCTCACTCTGGCGGATCGGGGCGTGCTGTTTCTCGACGAGCTCGCCGAGTTCCCCGTTCATCTCCTCGACGCCCTTCGCCAGCCCATCGAGGAGGGCCGCGTCCACATCGCCCGCAAGGGGGCATCCGTGTCGTTTCCGTGCCGGATCCAACTGGTCGCCGCCACCAACCCGTGCCCCTGCGGATATCGGGGGGACGAGCGCACCCCTTGCCGGTGTTCGCCGGCGTCGATCGATCGCTATCGCTCCAGGCTCTCGGGACCGCTGCTGGACAGGTTCGACGTTCGGGTTCCGGTTCCCCGGGTGGCGGTCGACGAGTTGCTCGGTCCGCCCGGCGAGGGGTCGGCGGCCGTGCGGGCCCGAGTCACCGTCGCCCGTGAGGCGCAGCGAGAACGCGGGGCTCCCAATAGCGTTCTCACCCGGGAGCATCTCGATCGCCTGACGTGGACCCCCGATTCGGAACGACTGCTCCGCACCGCGATGGACCGACTGGGCCTCACCGGCAGAGGATGGGATCGCGTGCGACGAGTGGCCCGCACCATCGCCGACCTGGCGGGCAGCGCCGTCGTGACCGGCGATCATGTCGCGGAGGCGATGGCGCTGCGGGGCTCGGCATGACCGCGGCGCAAACGAGGGGCGAACGCCTGGCCCTGGCATTCCTCGGCTTGCACCCCGATCGGAAGCGGAAGCTCCTCGATCGCTTCGGAACGCCGGGTGATCTGATGGCAGCGGTGCGACGGGGGAGGGTGGAGGGCATCGGCTCGGAGGCGGCGATACCGGCGGAGCAATGTCGTGAGGCGATCGGGGCTTGCGGGTGCCGGGTGATGATGCTGGGAGACCCCGACTATCCGGGTGCCCTGGCCGGAATCGAGGATCCCCCAGACGTGCTGTTCGTCGTCGGCTCCGTTCCCCTCGAGGTAGGCGTCGGGGTCGTCGGGACGCGACGGAGCACCCGGTACGGGACCCGGATCGCCACCGCGTACGGTGAGGCGATCGCTCGGGCCGGATGGCCCCTCGTCTCCGGCCTGGCGAGAGGCGTCGATGCCGCCGCCCATCTCGGCACCGTCGCCGGCAACGGAATCGGCGTCGCCGTTCTCGGGTCGGGACCCGACATCACCTACCCCCGGGAGCACCGACCGCTGCGGGATCGCCTGGTCGAAATGGGGGGCGCGGCGATTACCGAGTATCCCCCGGGCACGCCTCCCCACGGATGGAGATTTCCCCCGCGCAACCGGATCATCTCCGGGCTGTCGGCTGCGGTGGTTGTCGTCGAGGCTGCGGTCACCGGAGGGGCGCTCGTCACCGCAGCCCGCGGCCTGGAACAAGGGCGGGTGGTATTCGCCGTGCCCGGCGACATCGATCGGGAGGCGTCGGCGGGATGCAACCGGTTGATCCGCGACGGGGCCGTACCGGTGTTCGAAGCCGCCGACCTGATGGAGGCCCTCTCGCTGGTTATGGGCCCGCCGCGGTCCCCGCCCGAACCGGTGCCGACCCCTGACGGCGAGTCCCCGGAGTCGGATCTGGTCCTGTCCGAGGGCACCACCGTCGAGGCCCTGGGCCGGCGTCTCGGCGTCGCCGGTTCTGCCCTGGTCGCACTGATCGGGCGCCTCGAGGCGCATGGCGCAATCCGCCGGGACGGAGAGTGGTTGCTCCCCGGTCATTGACCAACACCTCCCCGACGGCCACGATGGTCGGGTGAGCCAAATCCCCGAGGTACCCGATTGGGCAGAATCCGTCGTGGCAGCATTCCTCGAGCGACTGGGGGCGGAGCGCGGACTGTCCGGTAATACCACCGCCGCCTACGGAAGGGATCTCGCCCAATTCCTGGAGTTCTGCGATCGCATGGGGATACGGGACGTGGCCGGTATCGACCGGCACGCGGTACGCCGCTTCCAGGCTCAGATGGTGTCCCGGGGGTACGCCTCCTCCTCGATCGCCCGGAAGGTCTCCGCGATCCGGTCGTTCTTTGCCGACGCGGTCCGCCGTGAGCTCGTCGCCGCCGACCCCACTGTCGATCTTCCCCCCCGCCGCCGGCCGTTCCGGCTTCCCCGGGCCGTCCCCGCCAGAGCGCTGGCCGACCTCCTCGATCGAGTCGATGGCGACTCCCCGGCCGACCTGCGAGATCGCGCCGTCCTCGAGACCCTGTACGGAACCGGATTGCGGGTCTCCGAGTTGGCCGCGCTCCGGGTTCGCGATGTCGCCGGGGTGGATCTGGTCAGGGTGCTCGGGAAGGGAGCAAAGGAGAGGGTCGTCCCGCTGGCGGGCGCGGCGCGGCGCAGTCTCGATCGGTACCTGGTGGGGGGTCGGCCCGCCCTGGCAGTCGATGCCTCCGACGACCACCTCTGGCTCGGCGTGCGCGGTGGTCCATTGGGGCCAAGAGGGGTCCGCCGGGTGGTGCGGACTCGTCTCGGGACCTTCCCGCATGCCCTGCGTCACTCCTTCGCCACGCACCTCCTGGAACGGGGGGCGGACCTGCGCACGGTTCAGGAGTTGCTGGGGCACGTTGAACTGGCCACCACTCAGACTTACACTGCTGTGTCCCGTCACCACCTCAAGGCGACTTATGAGCGATCGCATCCGCGCGCCTGAGCCCTCCGATCTAGACGGGTACTGGAGCCGATTCAAAGAGTCGGGAGATAAGCGCGCCCGGGAGGGCCTGATCCTCCACTTCTCCCCGCTGGTGAAGTTCGTTGCCGGGAGGGTCGGCGTCGGGTTGCCGCGTAATGTGGAACAGGCCGATCTGATCTCCTACGGGATGTTCGGGCTGATCGATGCCATCGACAAGTTCGAGCCGGAGCGCGGGTTCAAGTTCGAGACCTACGCCGTCAATCGGATCAAAGGGGCGATTCTCGACGAGCTGCGAGCCCTCGACTGGGTGCCCCGCTCCGTCAGGTCTCGCGCCCGAGAGATCCAGCGATCACTCGACGAACTGGAACACAAGCTGAAGCGGAGCGCGACGGAAGAGGAGCTGGCCGCGCACATGGGAGTGGCGCTGGAGACGCTGCAGACCCAGCTCGGGGAGATCGCCGGGTTGGGGTTCGTCGCCCTCGATGAGCTGATCGATCCGAGCGAGCGGGGATCGGCGACGATGGGCGACATCCTCTCCGACCCCAAGGGCGTGGATCCCGGCTCGAGCTTCGAGCAGCAGGAGAATCGCTTCGTGCTCACGGACGCGATCAGCCGGCTCCCGGAGCGGGAGCGTCTCGTGGTGACCCTCTACTACTACGAGGGCCTCACCCTGGCCGAGATCGGCGAGGTGCTCGGGGTGACCGAGTCGCGGATCTGTCAGATCCACACCAAGTCGGTGATGTCGCTGCGCAACCGGATGCTCGAACCAGGCCAGACGCCGGGGTAGGACGCCGCGGTCCGCGGTCCGCTGTCCGCCTTCGACCAACGGCGGGTGTTGGAGCGCGGTGCTTGCCGGTAGCCGGTGGCGGTGAGCCCTTCGCAGCGGTCACCGTGCGAGGCGCCGCTAGAGTGCTGCCCCAATCACACACGTCGGCCGCAACCTCCCGCGGTCGGAGTCGCGCGACTCCGGGGAGGCCTCGGGCCGGCGGAGGCTCAACCAAGACAGTCAGAGGAGGTGCACGGTGGCAGCCGTGACCATGAAGCAGCTGCTCGAAGCGGGGGTCCACTTCGGGCATCAGACCAGACGCTGGGACCCGAAGATGCGTCCGTACATCTTCTCCGAGCGCAACGGCATCCACATCATCGACCTGCGCCAGACCCTCGAGGCATCCGAGGCGGCGGCCACCTTCATCAAGGATCTGGTCGCCCGCGGCGGAATCGTCCTGTTCGTGGGCACCAAGAAACAGGCACAGGCCGTCATCGAGGAAGCGGCCACCAAGGCCGCGATGCCCTATGTCAACCAGCGTTGGCTGGGCGGGATGCTGACCAACTTCTCCACGATCCACAAGCGCATCCTCTACATGCGTGAGTTGGAGAGGATGGACGAGTCGGGAGAGATGGACGCCCTTCCCAAGAAGGAGCGTCTCCGTCTGCGCCGTGAGTTGGAGAAGCTGGTTGCGGTCCTCGGCGGCGTGCGCGAGCTTCATCGGGCTCCGGACGCGGTGTTCATCGTCGACGTGAAGACCGAGCACATCGCAATCCTCGAGGCCAGCCGCCTCGAGATCCCGATCATCGCCGTGGTGGACACCAACTGTGACCCCGACCTGATCGACTACGTGATCCCCGGGAACGACGATGCGATTCGGGCGGCGCAACTGATGGCGAATCTGATGGCCGAGGCGTGCATCGAGGGAGCCGAGATCGTCAGCGCCAAGGCGAAGGATCGAAACACGGGTGAAGGCAATGACTGAGATCACCGCCAAGCAAGTGGCAGACCTGCGCAAGGCGACCGGTGCGGGGATGATGGACGCCAAGCGCGCTCTCGAGGAGTCGGGCGGCGACGCCGGGCGAGCCAAAGACATCCTGCGCGAGAAGGGCCTGGCATCCGCCAAGAAGCGCACCGGCCGGGCCACCGACCAGGGCTCGATCGGCTCGTATCTGCACCTCCAGGCCGACCGCCCCGTGATCGGCGTCCTGGTCGAGCTGGCTTCGGAGACCGACTTCGTCGCCAAGAGCCCCGAGTTCCAGGCGGCGGCCAACGACATCGCGATGCACATCGCCGCCAGCCGGCCGCGATGGATTCGGCGCGAAGAGGTTCCCGAGGCCGTCCTCACCGAAGAGCGCGGATTCGCCGCCGCTCAGGCGCGTAACGAGGGGAAGCCGGAAAAGGTCATCGACAAGATCGTCGAAGGCAGAATCGAGAAGTTCTACCAGGACGCCGTCCTCTACGACCAGACCTTCGTGAATCCCGAGAAGTTCGCGGGAACGGTCGGGGAGATGGTGGAGGCGATGGCAGCGCAGATGGGGGAGAACATCATGGTGAGCCGCATGGCGCGCATCGGCGTGGGCGAGGCGGAGTGATGGCCCGCCGGGTGGCGCTCAAGCTGTCCGGGGAGTCATTCGCCGATTCCGCGGTCGGCTACGGCATCGACACCAAGGTCGTGCAGAACCTCGCCGTCGAGATCGCCGGGGTGCACGCCGAAGGCCATGAGATCGCCATGGTGGTGGGCGGCGGCAACATCTTCCGGGGACTGTCTTCGGCGGCAGCCGGAATGGATCGTGCCAACGCCGACTACATGGGGATGCTCGCCACGGTCATCAATGCCCTGGCCCTGCGCGACGCCCTGGAATCGGCGGGGGTGCCCACCCGGGTGCAGACCGCGATCACCATCTCCCAGGTGGCGGAGCCATACATCCGGCTGCGGGCGATCCGCCACCTGGAGAAGGGGAGGGCGGTCGTCTTCGCCGGAGGGACCGGTAATCCCTACTTCACGACCGACACCACGGTGGCCCTGAGGGCTGCGGAGATCGGCGCCGATGCGGTCCTCAAGGGCACCAGGGTCGATGGGGTGTTCGACGACGATCCGGAGAAGAACCCCGCCGCCACTCTGATCCCGGAGCTCACCTACATGGATGTGCTCGAGAAGGGTCTTCGGGTCATGGACAACACGGCCATTACCATGTGCATGGACAACGACCTACCGATTCGGGTATTCAACATCACCGTTCCGGGCAACGTCGCCCGTGCCATCCGCGGCGAATCGATCGGCACGCTGATTCGCTGAGGGGAGAGACATCGTGATCGACGAGCTCCTCGGCGAAGCCGAGGCCAAGATGCATCAGGCCGTGGAGCACCTCCAGGGCGAGTTTGCCACGGTGCGCACCGGAAGGGCCAACGCCGGGATTCTGCACCGCGTTCTGGTCGACTACTACGGGACCCCGACCCCGCTGCAGCAGCTGGCATCCACGTCGGTTCCCGAACCGCAACTCCTGGTCATTCAGCCATACGATCGCTCGTCACTCGGTGCCATCGAGAAGGCGATCCAGATGTCGTCCCTGGGCATGAACCCATCGAACGACGGAACGGTGATCCGCCTCGCCTTCCCGGCACTCAACGAGGAACGCCGCAAGGAACTCATCAAAGTGGTGCGCCACCTCGCCGAGGAGGCGCGCGTCGCCGTACGCAACGTCCGCAGGCACGCCAAGAGCGACATCGACTCGCTGGAGGGTCAGGTCTCCGAGGACGACGTGCGGCGCGGCGAGGCGAGCCTTCAAGAGCTGACAGACGGTTTCATCAAGAAGGTCGACGAGCTGCTCCAGCACAAGGAATCCGAGCTGCTGGAGGTCTGATCTCCGGGTCGAGGAGGCGGCGTGAGCGACAGCGCAGACGAGGGAGGTTTTCACCCGCATCCGGGTGATCCGTGGCATCCCGAGTGGACCGAGGAGGCCGCCGCCGGAGAGATCGGCGAAGCTGCCGGCGCCGAGGAGACCGAGCCCAAGAAGAAGCGCCGGGGCTTGTTCCGCCGTAAGCCGAAGGGCGATACCGGTGAGGAGCTCGCCGGTGAGGAGACGGCGGCAGAACCCGCAGACCCTGGTGACGACCGAGAGGACATCCCGGCACCCGCCTCCACCGGCGAGGATCTGCCCCCGGAGGCGGCGATGCCCGACGCCCCGGGCACCGGCGGGACGAAGGAGGAATTCGCCGAAGCACCACTCCCCGCCTGGTTGGCGGATCTGACCTACGCCGCCGGGGAGAACGCCGCGGTCGCCGTGGAATCTCCGACCTGGGTGGGGGCGGCTACGGCCGGGGCCGATGACATCGCCGGTGGTTTCGTCGAGCCCCCGGCCGAACCGACCGAATCGGCGCCCCCCGAAGTCGCCGCCTTCGAGTCTCCCGATCCCAATGATGTCGCGGCGGCTCTGCAGGCGATCGGTGCGCTGGTCGAGGAAGGCGAGGTCGTCCCCATCGATCCGATGGAGGACCAGAAGGCTCTCTTCGGGTTCGAAGAGCCCCTATCCGGAGACACCCCTCAAGACCTGCCTCCCGAGGTCGCCGCCGCCGCCAGCGAGTACGGCGTGGCCGGCAAGGAAGCCTTCGAGGCGCTGCGGGAGATCCACGACGAGGACCTCGGCGACTGGCGGGCATTCGCCGAGGCCGGAGAACTGCCTCTCGACGTTCCGCCGGTGCCAATCACCCCCGCATTGCCGCCGGAGGAGCTCCCCGATCCGGATGCATTCGACGGCTGGGTCGAGGAAGCGCCGACCCGCAAACGCGGCATCTGGCCGTTCCGGAGACGACGGGTACCGGAGGAGGGCGCCGAGATGGCCGAAGAGGCGGCGGACTGGGTCGGCGAGGGCTCATCGGTGCCCGCCGACTGGTTCGCCGAGGTGGACGAGGACCTGGTCGTCCCTCCGCCGGAGCACCTTCCCGAGACCGAGTGGCCGGAGCCCGAGCCGGTCCCGCCTCCGGCTGTCGAGCCGGGAGGCTGGGAGGTGCCCGTCGCCGCGGCGAACCTGCCCGCTCCCGCCGAGCCGGTCGATGAGCCGGTGTCGCCCGGAAGCATCCCGGTCCGCTTCCCCGAGGAACCGGCGGCGGAGGCCATCGAGGACTTCGCGCCACTCGAATTCGACCACGGCTACGGCTTCGATGAGCTCGCCGCTCCCGAGGAAGCGCCGGCACCCCCCGGCTGGGGTGCCGCCGATGAAGCGGTCGCCGATTCCGGGTTGCCGGTCGCGTCGCCGACAGCGAGCGATACGCCGTCCGGCGTAGAGGTTCCTGCCGCAATGCCGCCCGGCGACGACGAGTGGGTGATCGATCCGATCGACCTGGATGAGGGGTACGACGACGCCACCGTCGAGCTGCCCGCCGGCTACGCCTCGGCCGACGACATCACCCAACAGATCTACACGACGTCGGCCACGATGGGACACCGCGGTTTCGCCGAGGAACTCTCCCGGGCGGGCGATGAGGACACGGAGTGGCAGGCGATCAGCGCGGCGATGCCCGGCGTCGGTTCGGGCGTCGTCGGCTTCGACGACGTCGCCGACCTCGGTGACGACGAGGACGTCTACGAGGCACCTACCCGGTCCCAGTTGGGTACCAGGGTGTTCACCGGGGTCGTATTGGTCGGACTTCTCACCGCCGCGGTGTGGGTCGGCGGGGCCGCCGCGGCGGCATTCATCGGCCTGCTGACCCTGCTCGGGCTCGGGGAGTTCTACAGCACACTGCGCCATCGCGGCTACCGACCGCTTGCCCTGTTCGGGTACCTGGGGGGCATCGCCATGATGGCGACTACCTGGTTCCACGGCCCGGTGGCGATCGCGGTGTCGATCGGGCTCACCGCGACCGTCGTGTTCTTCGTGTACGCGTTCGCCCCTCTGCGTCGCGATGCTCTCACCAACGGCGGCCTCACCGTGCTCGGCGTCACGTGGGTCGTGGGGACGATCGCATTCGTGGAACCGATCCTGCGCGCCGAGCGCTACCGGGTTCTCGTGGCGGCGATCGTCGCGGTCACCGCGGCGATGGACATCGGGGCGTACACGGTGGGACGTACCTGGGGTAGGCGCGCTCTCGCCCCGATCCTCTCGCCGAACAAGTCCGTCGAGGGACTGGCAGGAGGGATCGCCGCCTGCCTCGGTGCCGCGGCGGCGATCGGCGCCCTCATGGAACCGTTCGATCTCCGATCGGGCCTCGCCCTAGGCGTGGTCGTGTGCGTGGTCGCCCCCCTCGGGGATCTCGCCGAGTCGATGGTCAAGCGGAGCCTCGGCGTCAAGGACATGGGTGCGGTCCTCCCCGGGCACGGCGGCATCCTCGACCGGATCGATGCCTTTCTGTTCGTCCTTCCGGCGGTGTGGGTCTTGTTCGAGACCATCGGCCTGCTCGGGTGAAGCCGGTCGTCGTCCTCGGGGCGACCGGGTCGATCGGCCGCCAGACATTGGACGTCGTGGAGGATCTCGGCGTCGACGTGGCCGCGGTCGCCGCCGGGCGAGGCTCTGGCGAACTGCTCGATATCGCCGGCCGCTGGCCCGGTGCGCGGGTGGGTGTCGCCACCCCGACCGAGGAGGAACGGGCACTGTGCTCCGCCGCACTGGGCGATCGGGTGATCTTCGGCAATGAGGCGATGGTGGAACTCGCCGCCATGCCCGGGACGACCGTGGTGAACGGAATCGTCGGATCGGCCGGCCTCGGCGCATCGGTGTCCGCCTTGGCCGCGGGAAACCGACTCGGGCTGGCCAACAAGGAGAGCCTGGTCGTCGGGGGAGAGGTGGTGAAGGGGGCGCTGGCCCGTGGCGGCGGCGAGCTGATCCCCATCGACTCCGAGCACAGTGCCCTGTTCCAGTGCCTGCTGGGTGAGGATGCGGCATCGGTGCGCCGACTGGTCCTGCCCGCCTCCGGGGGACCCTTCCGGGGAATGGCGCCGGAGCGTCTCGAGACGGTCACCGTCGCCGAGGCCCTCGCCCATCCCACGTGGAAGGACATGGGCACCCGGATCACCGTGGACTCCGCTACCCTCATGAACAAGGGCTTCGAGGTGATCGAAGCGCACCATCTCTTCGGGTTTGCCTTCGACGCGATCGACATCGTCATCCATCCGCAGAGCATCGTTCATGGGATCGTCGAATTCGTCGACGGCTCCCTCAAGGCCCATCTCGGCGAGCCGGATATGCGGGTACCGATCAGATACGCCCTCACCCACCCCGCCCGCCGTCCGGGGACGGCGGCCCCCTTCCCCTTCGCCGGCACCACCCTCACATTCGAAGCTGCCGATTCGGAGGTGTTCCCCTGCATCCGGCTCGCTTACGATGCCGGCCGCGCCGGAGGCAGCGCTCCGACGATTCTCAATGCTGCAGATGAGATCGCGGTGCAGGCGTTTCTCGACGGGCGCATCGGATTCACGTCGATCGCGGTCGTCATCGAGCGGACTCTCGCGGACATGGAGGTGGAGGCCGTCGGCTCGGTCGAGGACGTCATGGCCGTCGATCGTGCCGCCCGGGCCGTGGCGGCCGAGCATCTCGGAGGCGCGTGTTGAGTCCCGATGGCCGGTAGCGTGATGGTTCCCCCACGGAGACATGCAGCTTGACCGGCGGGTTCATCGTCCTGATCGGAATCATCGCGATGGTCATGGTCCACGAGGCCGGCCACTTCTTCGCGGCCAAGTCCGTCGGCATGAAGGCGACCGAGTTCTTCTTCGGGTTCGGGCCCAAGTTGTGGTCGACCCAGCGGGGTGAGACCACCTACGGCGTCAAGGCGATACCGCTCGGCGGGTACGTGCGGATCGTGGGCATGAATCCCTACGAGGAGGTCGATCCGGCCGACGTAGGGCGCACCTACCGGGAGCGGCCGTTCTGGCAGAAGTCGATCGTCGTTCTCGCCGGCGTGGCCAGCCATTTCGTGGTGGCCTTTGTGCTCTTCCTGGCGGTGGCCTCGGTCGTCGGGACCAGCGTCGCCACGACCACGGTTGCCGACGTGCAGGCGGCACTGGAGGACGGCACACCCACTCCGGCGACGGTTGCCGGGGTGACCATCGGTGACACCGTGCTGGCGATCGACGGCACGGTCGTGTCGAGTTGGGCCGACCTGGTCGAGGAGATCTCGGCCCGCCCCGATGAGACCGTGGATCTCGTCGTGGACCGGTCGGGGACGACCATCACCTTGGGGGTGACCCTGGCCGCGGTTCCCGACGGCGAGGGCCGCCTTCGCGGCTACTTGGGGGTGACCGCGCAACGCCACACCGAGCGGGTCGGTCCCATTGCCGGCTTGGGGCGGGCCGCCGGGCAGGTGGGCGAGGCCACCACTGGTTCGGTGACGGGCCTGTGGCGCATGGTCTCAGGGTTCGGCGATCTGGTCGCCGCGACCGTGACGGGCGACACGGACCGAATCTCCGACAACCGGCCCGCCAGCCCGATCGGGCTGATCAGGATCGGGGCGGAGACCCAGGATCTCGGGATCTCCTTCACTCTCGAGCTCATCGCCCTCGTCAACGTGTTCGTCGGGATCTTCAACGTGATCCCGGTGTATCCCCTCGACGGCGGCCATTTCGCGGTGGCACTGTACGAGAAGATCAGGGGCCGCCAGGCCGACGTCCGCAAGCTCGTGCCGATAGCTGCCGCCGTGGTGCTCTTCATGGTGTTGCTCGGGGTGCTGGCCATCTATCTCGACATCGCCGACCCACTGAGCCTGAGATGATCGAGCGACGGCCCTCCCGCGGCCTGATGGTCGGAGCGGTCCCGGTGGGTGGGGGCGCACCGATCACGGTGCAGTCGATGACCACGACGAAGACGGCCGACGTCGACGGGACGCTTGCCCAGGTCTACGCCCTCAAGGGAGCAGGAGCCGATATCGTTCGCATCACCTGCAACGACGTGGCCGCCGCTCAGGGCCTCGCCGAGATCGTCCCCCGCTCGCCGGTGCCGATCATCGCCGACATCCACTTCCAGCATCGGCTCGCCCTCGCCGCGCTCGAGGCGGGGGTGCACGGCTTGCGGCTCAACCCGGGCAACATCCGTGATCCGGAGCACGTGAAGGCCGTGGCCCGGGCCGCTGCAGAGCGCCACGTCTCGATCCGGGTGGGGGTCAACGCCGGCTCGTTGGACAAGGAACTCCTCGACCGATTCGGCGGCCCGGTGCCGGAGGCCCTGGTGGCCTCCGCGCTCCGGGAGATCGGCTACCTCGAGGCCGTGGGCTTCTCCGACATCAAGGTGTCGGTGAAGCACAGCCATGTCCCCTCGATGGTCGAGTCGTACCGGCTCCTGGCCTCGCAGGTTCCCTACCCCCTGCACCTCGGCGTCACCGAGGCAGGCCCGCCTCCCGCCGGGTTGATCAAGTCCGTGGCCGGCATCGCCACCCTCCTCATGGAGGGGATCGGCGACACGATCCGCTTCTCACTCACGGCCGATCCGGTCGAGGAAGCCGAGGCGGGACGGAAGCTTCTCGAGCAGCTCGGACTCCGCGAGCGCTCCGGGCTGGACCTCATTGCCTGCCCCTCGTGTGGGCGCGCCGAGATCGACGTGGTGGCCGTCGCCGCCGAGGCGCAACGTCGGCTCGAGGCGGAGCGGATTCCGATTCAGGTGGCGGTCATGGGATGCGTCGTCAACGGCCCCGGCGAGGCCCGGGAGGCCGACCTCGGGATCGCCGCCGGACGCGGCAAGGGCCACCTGTTCATCAAGGGGAACGTGATCCGGGTCGTGCCCGAAGCCGAGATGGTCGACGCCCTGGTCGACGAAGCCCGCCGTCTGGCGGTGGAAGGGGTCGCCGCCCGGCTGGCCGCCGCCGATGGGCTCGCCGGGCAACTCGCCGAGGAGGCTGCCGCCGAGCTGCTCGCCCTTCAGGGCGATGCCAATCATGCCCGGGAGCGCCGGGCACGTGTTGCCGACGTGGCGAGGGGCGCTTAGGGCCGGCTCCGGGGGTTCCCCGTCCAGCCCTCGATCCATCGCACCCCCTGGGCGAGGTAGGCCATGCGGAGATACGCCCCGGCCTCGTGGCCGATGAACCCCTCGACCAGCTGCAGGAATGCCGCGGCGTACTCGGGACCGTGGATCGCGGTCGAAGGGTCCCGCACGGCCTCGTGTGCCAGTTCATGGAGAACCGTCGGCACGGTCCGGGAGGCGCGCGGAATGCGGATCTCCCCACCGATGCTGCCGGCGCTGCGGCGTCCCCGCCCGTCGCCGACGCGGATGCGAGCCCTCCCGCCCACCCGTTCGCGCCACCAGCGCGACTGCACGACGGAGTCGACGAAGGCCTGGACCTCGTCCACCGAGCCCAGCGACTTCGCCTTGAGATGGTCGTCGAGAGCCCAGTGGGCCCGGTATACCCGGATTCGCTGGGAGTCCCGGGGTCGCTTGTCCGGGCTCATGGCGACGGTCGGTTCACGCGCGCTCTCACCATCCTCGGCGGCGAGCCACGCTAGCCGGGTGCGGCGGGGACGAGCTGTCTCACTACTCTGCTGTCCTCATGCGCTGGTCTCGCGCCTACATCCCCACCCTTCGTGACGATCCCGCCGATGCCGAGGCGGCCAACCACCGCCTGCTGGTGCGCGGGGGCTTCGTGCGCCGCCTGATGGCCGGTTCCTGGTCGCTGCTTCCCCTCGGCAAGAGGGTGGTCGACAAGGTCGAGAAGATCATCCGCGAGGAGATGAACCGCATCGGCGGCCAGGAGATGCTGCTCCCGGTGGTGCACCCCGGTGAGGTGTGGAAGCAGACGGGCCGCTGGGACGACGTCGAGGGGATCCTCGTCAAGTTCAAGGATCGCCGGGAGACCGACCTGCTGCTGGCGATGACTCATGAGGAGATCTTCACGCTGCTCGCCACCGAGCTGGCGTCTTATCGGCAGCTGCCCCAGCTCTGGTACCACCTGCAGACCAAGTTTCGTGACGAGCCCCGGCCCAAGGGTGGTCTGCTGCGGGTTCGCGAGTTCACGATGAAAGACTCCTACTCGTTCGACCTGAGTCCCGCCGGGCTCGATGTGCAATTCGAGGCGCACCGGCAGGCCTACGCCGAAATCTTCCGTCGGTTGGGGATGAAGGCCATCCCGGTTCACGCCTCGTCGGGAACGATGGGCGGCAAGGAGTCGGTGGAGTTCATGGTGGAGAGTTCCGCCGGCGAAGACGACATCGTGGTGTGCCCCGCCTGCGGTTACGCCGCCAACACCGAAAGAGCGACCTCCGGGGTGGCCCCGATCGCCGACGATCCGTGGCCCGACGAACCCGAGCCTTTCGCCACCCCGGGGATCCGCACCATCGCCTCGCTTGCCGGGGCGTTCGACTTCGCGCAAGCCGATCGTCAGATCAAGACGCTCGCCTACGTCGTGGGCGGGGAGCTGACCCTGCTCCTGCTGCGAGGCGACCACGAGTTGATGGAGCAGAAGCTGGTCGATGCGCTGGGAACCTTCGATCTGCGGCCCGCACAGGACGACGAAATCGTCGCTGGTCTCGGGGCACATCCGGGAAGCCTGGGAGCGGTCGGGGTGAGCGGGCTGCGAGTCGTCGCCGACCCGGCCCTTCAGGGCCGATCGAACATGGTCACCGGGGCCAACCGCGACGACCAGCACCTGCGGGGCGTCGATGTGTCGCGTGACATCCCCGCCCCGGAGTGGATCGACCTCCGCCTCGTCCGCCCCGGGGACCCCTGTGTCCAATGCGGCCAACCGGTGGAGGTGAAGCGATCGATCGAAGTCGGCCATATCTTCAAGTTGGGGACGAAGTACGCCGCGGCGCTCGGTGCGACCGTCACCGATGAGGTTGGCGAGGACCAGACGATCTGGATGGGTTCCTACGGGATCGGAGTGGGGCGCAACGTGGCGGCGATAGTCGAGTCCCACTTCGATGAGAAAGGGATCGTCTGGCCGGTGAGCGTTGCCCCGTACGAGGTGGTGGTCACGGTGGTGAAGATGGATGACACCGCCACGGTCGGCGCGGCGGATGAGATCTACCAGGGGCTGCGCGCCGGCGGTATCGACGCGATCATCGACGATCGCGACGAGCGGCCCGGAGTCAAGTTCGCCGATGCCGAGTTGATCGGCATCCCCTATCGGGTGACCGTCGGACCCAAGGGCATCGCCGCCGGTATCGCAGAGGTGACCCACCGGGTCGACGGGTCCACAGAGGTGGTGCCGCTCGCCGAGGTGGTGCCCCGCGTGGCCGAGAGGATCGCCGCCGAGAGGCTCTAGGTCGCCGCCCACGCGTGGTGTGGGCGCGCTGGTGCGGCGCGCCCGGGTCGGCGGAAGAAAGCCCGGCGGCGATATACTCGGTTGTCAATTCAGTGGACGCTTTGAAGTGGGCGCCCCGCCCACTTCTCTTTATGAGGAGTGCCGATGGGTGACGATGGACGACTCTGGGACCTCCTGGGGTCGTATCTCGAGGCGGAGGGCGTCGAACTCGACGACCTCGCAGTGCTCGGCCGGGGGGCCGGGCGGGTGCTACGCGTCACCGTCGATTCGGCCGGCGGGCTCGACGTGGATCGGATCGCCGATCTCGCCAGGGGCATGTCCCGGTTGCTCGATGACACCGAGGACCTCGATGGCCCCTACACGCTCGAGGTCTCCTCACCGGGCCTGGAGCGGACCCTGAAGCGCCCCGCCCAGTTTCGCAAGGCGGTCGGCCGAGAGGTTCTCGTGAAGACAAAGATTGCGATTGACGGCGAGCAGAGCCATCGCGGCGTTCTCATCGAGGCAGGCGAAGGCGACGTGGCGGTCCTGGTCGGCGATCGCAATCGCACCATCCCACTTGCCGACGTCACCCAGGCGCGCACCGTGTTCCGGTGGGACAAGCCGGCGAAGCCCGGAAAGCGAGCCGCCCGATGAACGAATCCTTCATGGAGGAACTCGATCTCCTCGAGCGGGAGAAGGGCGTTCCCAAAGAAACCATCCTCGATGCCCTCGCCAACGCCCTCGTGTCCGCCTACAAGCGGAGCCCCGGGGCCGCCGAGGAGGCCCGCGTCACCATCGACCAGGACACCGGCGAGATCCGGGTGTACGGCCAGGAGCTCGACGAGGACGGCAACGTCGTGCGCGAGTGGGAAGACACTCCGGACGACTTCGGCCGCATCGGCGCGCAGACCGCCAAGCAGGTGATCCTGCAGCGCCTGCGCGACGCCAAGCGCGCTCAGGTATTCGACAGCTATGAGGGCCGCGAAGGCGATCTCGTCACCGGGATCGTGCAGCAGTCCGACCATCGCGTCGTGATCCTCGATCTCGGCAACGCCGAAGCGGTGATGCCGGCCGGGGAGCGAATCGCCTATGAGCGCCTCGAGCGCGGCGCCCGGGTCAAGGCTCTGATCCTCGAGGTGCGCAGTGAGGCCAAGGGCCCGCAGATCGTGGTGAGCAGGAGCCATCCGGACTTCATCAGGAGGCTGTTCGAGCTGGAGGTGCCCGAACTCGTCGAGGGCACCATCGAGATCAAGGCGATCGCCCGGGATGCCGGGCATCGCACCAAGATCGCCGTGCGCTCCAACGACTCCAACGTCGATCCGGTGGGGGCCTGCGTGGGCAGCAGGGGCTCCCGGGTGCGCCAGGTGGTCAATGAACTGCGAGGCGAGAAGGTGGACATCGTCGAGTGGCGAGACGATATCCGCCAGTTCATCGCAGAAGCGCTGAGTCCCGCGAAGGTGCGCCAGGTCATCCTCGACGACGACACGATGGAGGCGGTCGTCATCGTGCCCGACCACCAGTTGTCGCTGGCAATCGGCAAAGAGGGGCAGAACGCCCGTCTCGCCGCCCGGCTCAGCGGGTATCGGATCGACATCCGATCGGAGACCGAGCAGGCCGGGGGGACCCCGGATGAAGATGGTTCCAGTGCGGAGGTGAGCGCCGCCGCCGCGGAGATGACCGGGGAAGCCGGCGACGGCGCCGTGGCTGCCGTCCCGGAAAAGGCGGGCACCGGTGCGCCCGCCAGCGACTCCGAGCAGCCCGGCGAGGCCCCCGAGGACGCGGAGGCCGCTGCCGAGGAGCCGGCGCCCGGGGCTTGACCTCGTGCGTGGCACAATGAAGATCGTCCACGGAGGCTGAAGATGCGCGTCTATGAACTCGCCCGTGACCTTGGGAGGGAGTCCAAGGAGGTGCTGTCGCGGGTCCACGAGTTGGGAATCGACGCCAAGACCGCCTCGTCTGGTCTTTCCGACGAGGACGCCGCACTGGTGCGGCTGTCCTACGACGAGGAGTCGGCGCCCGCGGTGCCGGTCGGGGAGCGCCCCGCCGCCGAGGTCGCGGCTACACCGGATGCGGTAGCCGGCGCCACCCTCGAGGAGGACGAGGAGTTCGACGAGGACGAAGACGAGGACGAAGACGAAGACGGCGGCGACCCCAAGAAGCACGCCGCCAAGGCGGGCAAACGCAAAGGCCGCCTCCCCGGAGGGGAGGGTCCCCAACCCAAGCGCCCGATCACCGTCACCGCGGGAATCACGGTCGCCGAGTTCTCGGATCTGACCCGGCGGCCGGTCGGCATCGTTGTGCGGGAACTCATCTCGCGCGGCCGGATGGCCGGCGCCACCCAGCCGATCCCCGCCGACCTGCTGGAGGTGATCGGCGACGCTCTCGGGTACGAGGTGACCGTCGAGTCCGCTCCGGTCGCCCCGGTCGACGAGCAAGCACCCCTGGTGCGTCCCAAGAAGGAGCACCACGACAACGCCGCCGACCTGAAGCCTCGCCCCCCCGTGGTCACCGTGATGGGACACGTCGACCACGGCAAGACCCAGCTGCTCGACAGGATTCGCCACGCCAACGTCGTGGCCGGGGAAGCCGGCGGAATCACCCAGCACATCGGGGCCTACCAGACCGCGGTCGGCGACCGCAGGATCACCTTCATCGACACCCCCGGCCACGAGGCATTCACCTCGCTGCGCGCCCGCGGTGCCGAGCTGACCGACATCGTCGTGCTCGTCGTTGCCGGCGACGACGGGGTCATGCCCCAGACCGTCGAGGCGATCAATCATGCCAAGGCGGCGCGGGTGCCCATCGTGGTGGCGATCAACAAGATGGACCTGCCCGGCGCCAACCCGGGCAACGTGCGGGCGCAGCTCACGGAGCACGGTCTGGTGGTCGAGCAACTCGGAGGCGACGTGGTGAGCGCGGAGGTCTCGGCGCTCACCGGCGACGGCATCGACCAACTCCTCGAGTACATCGACCTCATCGCCGAGTTGGAGGAGTACACCGCAAACCCGGACGTTCCCGCCTCGGGAACCGTGGTCGAAGGTCAGCTGGAGAAGGGTCGGGGACCGGTGGGCACATTGATCGTCCAGCGCGGGACGCTTCGCCGTGGAGACGCGATCGTGGCCGGCGTCGTCGCCGGCAGAGTCCGGGCGATGTTCGACGAGAACGGCCGCCAGCTCGAGATGGCGCCGCCCAGCGCGCCGGTGCTGGTGATGGGGTGGGACGAGATTCCTCAGGCCGGCGACTATTTCGAGGTCGTCGCCGACGACCGGGTGGCGCGAGGGATCGCAGCCGATCGGCTCGCCGCGATCCGCAACGAGGAGCTCACCGTCCCTACCGCGGCACAGCGCCTGTCCGCCTTGCTGGAGGATCTGCGCACCGCCGACGACGCCGAGTTGGTTCTGATCTTCAAGGCCGATGCCCACGGTTCGCTGGAGGCGATCCGCGAGGCGGTCGGCAAGATCGGCCGCGAGGGCGGGAGGATCACCATCGCCCACGCCGCGGTGGGTGGAATCACCGAGAACGACGTGCTGCTGGCCGAGGCCACCAACGCGGTCATCTTCGGATTCAACGTTCGCCCGGATGCCAAGACCCGGAAGGCCGCGGAGGAAGCCGGGATCGAGATTCGGACGTACCGGATCATCTACGAGCTCCTCGACGACATCGAAGCGATGCTGGTGGGACGGCTCGCCCCCACCGAGGTGGAGCGGGTGCTGGGCAGCGCCGAAGTCAGGGCCACGTTCCGCGCCCCCCGCTTCGGCTTCATCGCCGGGTGCATGGTCACCGAGGGCGAGATCAACCGCGGGTCGCGTATTCGGTTGATCCGCGACGGCATCGTCGTCCACGACGGGACGATCGGATCACTGCGGCGTTTCAAGGACGACGTTCGCTCCGTCGCCTCGGGGTTCGAATGCGGCATCGGCCTGGACAACTTCAAGGACGTCAAGGAGGGCGATGTGATCGAGGCGTTCGAGGTGCGCGAGGTGGCGCGGACGTAGAGTCGCCCGTCGCCCGTCGCCCGTCGCCCGTCGCCTGTCGCCTGTCGCCCTTCGTCTGTCGCCCGGCGGGTAGCGGGAAGCGGGCAGCGGTACGAAAAGCCCCGATCGTGTCCGCCGCATGCAATACCCTTTCCCCATGCACGCCGCGGCGCTTCGGCTCGAACTGCGCATACCCGAGGTCCGGTCGCTCAAGGCGAAGCGGGCGGTGCTTCGACCTGTGCTGCATCGGCTGCGCGCACGGGAGCTGTCGATCGCCGAGGTGGACCATCAGGACGATTGGCAGCGGGCCACAGTCGGCATCGCAATTGTTGCCGCACAACGGGGGAGGCTCGACGAGTTGGTCAACGGAGTCCAACGGATGATGCTGGATGACCCGACGGTCGAGATGATCGAGATGGGCGTGTCGTACTTGGAGGTGTCGTGACCAAGCAGGGTGGCTTCATGCGCCGGGTCAACGAGCAGCTTCACCACGTCATCGCCGAAGAGGTGTCCCGTCTGAAGGATCCGGGACTCGGGTTCGTGACGATCATCGGGGTCGACACCGCGCCGGACCTGCGCAATGCCCGCGTCTACTATTCCGTGCTCGGCGACGCCGAGCAGCGCGAGTCGACGGCCGCGGCCCTCGCCCGGGCGTCCACTCGAATCCGAGCGGCGACGGGCGAGCGGGTACGGTTGAAGTACCTGCCGAAGATCGATTTCGAGTTCGACGAGTCGGTCGACCGCGGGATCAGAATGGATCAGCTCCTTCGAGACCTGGGCGGCGAACATGAGATCGATGATCGAGGAACCACTCCGCCGGGCGACTGAAGCCATTGGCGCAGCCACGTCACTGGCGATTTCCTGTCATGTCTCGCCCGACGGCGACGCGCTGGGCTCGGCCCTCGCTCTGGGACATGCCGCCCGGGCAGCCGGCAAGGAGGCGGTCGTGTCCTTCGGGGGCCCGTTCGTCGTGCCCGAGTCGTTGTCCTTCCTCGACACCAGCCTGTTGATGCCGACGGAGGCGTTTCCATCGGCGCCCGAGGTGATGGTGGTGTTCGACGTCGGTTCCGCCGACCGGCTCGGGGAGTTGCGCGTTGCCGCCGAGAACGCCGGCACTCTGGTCGTGGTCGATCACCACGTCACCAACGACGGGTTCGGCGACATCCAGGTGATCGACTCGCGGGCAGCCGCTTCGGCCCAGCTGTGCACTTACCTGCTGGAGTCCCTCGGCTGGCCGATCGACGAGACCATCGCCACCTGCCTTCTCACCGGGATCGTCACCGATACCGGCCGTTTCCAGTACTCCGCCACCGACGGCGAGGTGATGCGGGTCGCCGCCCGGCTGCTCGATGCCGGAGTCCGCCCCGACACCATCGGTCAGGCGATCTACGAGTCGGTTCCGTTCGGCTACCTCCAGGCATCGTCCGCGGTCCTCGGTCGAGCGGTTCTCGAAGAGCCGCTCTCACTGGTTTGGTCCTATGTGACCCACGGCGATCTCAAGTCGGCCTCGGTCACCTACGAGGATCTCGACGGCCTGATCGACGACCTGCGCATCGCCAAGGAGGCGGGTGTCGCCGTCCTCCTCAAGGAGGTCGATCAGGGGTGGCGGGCGAGCCTGCGCTCCCGCGGGGCGATCGACGTGGGTTCGATCGCCGTCCTCCACGGCGGGGGAGGCCATCACAACGCCGCCGGCTTCACCGCCTCGGGGAGCCGCGACGACGTGATCGAGTCGATCCGGGCCCGGCTCCGTGCCTGACGGGTTCCTCCTCGTCGACAAGCCGGGGGGGTGGACGTCCCACGATGTGGTCGCCCGGTGCCGCACACTGCTGGGAAGCTCCCGGATCGGCCACGCCGGGACTCTCGATCCCATGGCCACCGGCCTGCTGATCCTCGGCGTCGGGCGCGCCACCCGCCTGCTTCGCTTCGTCCAGGACGCCGCCAAGACCTACCACGCCACCGCTCTGTTCGGCATCGCCACCGACACCCTCGACGCCGACGGGGCGATCCTCTCCCGAGAGCCGATGGACGTCACCCCGATCGAGGTGGCCGCCGCCGCCGCCCGGTTCGTGGGCCGGATCATGCAGGTACCCCCAATGGTGTCGGCCAAACGGGTCGAAGGCCGGCGCCTCTACGACCTCGCCCGGCAGGGCATCGAAGTGGAGCGCGCCGCGGTCCCGATCCTGATCCATGAGATAGCGGTGGACGAGGTGAGCCCGGGTCCCTACCCCGAGGTGTCCTTTCGGGTGAGCTGCGGCTCGGGCACGTACATCCGGACGCTCGCCGACGACATCGCCGCCGCCCTCGGCGGGCGTGCCCACCTCGTGTCCCTGCGCCGTATCGCCATCGGGATTCACGACGTGGTGGACGCCCACTCCCTCGAGGACATCGAGCGTGACGGGCTCGCCCTGCTCTTGTCCTCCTCCGCGGGGCTGGGAGATCTCCCGGCGGTCTCCGTCGGCCCCGATTCCGACCGCGGCCTCGCTGGGCATGGCCGCGGCCGGCCGGTTCCGCGTGGTCGGAGCATCCGGCGAGTTGCTCGCCGTGTACAGCTGCGACGGCCGCCGGGCGGCACCCGAGGTGGTGCTGGCATGAGGGTCTTCCGGGGCGAGACCGCGCGCTGGGACCCGGGCCCGGGACCCAGCGCCCTCGCCGTCGGTGTGTTCGACGGCGTCCACGTGGGACATCGCCATGTGCTCGCCGCGCTGCGCGAGCGAGCGGAAGACCTCGGCTTTCCCACCGGCGTCGTGACCTTCGACCCCCATCCGTTGGCGGTGGTGGCTCCGGAGCGGGTTCCGTTGATGCTCACCTCCATCGACCACCGTCTTGAGTTGATCTCCGATATCGGCGTCGACGTCGCCGCGGTCGTCGCCTTCGACGACGATCTGCGGATGTGGAGCCCGGCGGCCTTCGTCACCGACTTGCTCGCCGGGAGCCTCCACGCGGGAATCGTCGTCGTGGGCGAGGACTTCCGCTTCGGCAAGGACCGCACGGGGCACGTCGGGCTGCTGCGCGAGATGGGTACCGGACTGGGCTTCGCCACGGAGGTGGTCCCACTCGTCGGCGGCGACGCGCCCGTGTCGTCCACCAGGATCAGGGCAATGATCGCCGAAGGCGACGTCGTCGGCGCCGCCCAGGCTCTTGCCCGTCCCCACGAGGTGCGGGGCCCGGTGGTCGTCGGCGACGGTCGGGGCAAGACGATCGGCGTTCCCACCGCCAACGTCGCCGTTCCTCCCGGTATCGCCGTCCCGCGACGCGGCGTGTACGCGGTGTGGTGCGGCCGTTCCGCCTCCGAGGCGGTTCCCGGGGTAGCCAACGTTGGTGTCAGGCCGACCTTTGGCGGAGCCGCCGAGACGGTCGAGGCGCATCTGTTCGGATTCGACGAAGACCTCTACGGAATGGAGCTGCGGGTGAGGTTCGTCGCCCGGATCCGCGACGAGCGGAAGTTTGCCGGGGTCGAAGAGCTGGTCGGCCAGATCGGGGAAGACGTGGCGCGGGCTCACGCGCTACTGGCGTGAGCCGGGGGTCTCTCCTGTCATCTCGCCGTCGGTTGTCAACCCCTTGCCCCCCGGGGCGAACAGGGCGACTCTCCCGCAATGCCTCTAGTTCTGATCGGCACGCTGTGGCTCGGTGCGCTCGGCCTCGCTCCGGGCGATCAACCCCCTTCCGAGGGGCCAGCGGTTACCG
>MELR01000007.1:59669-76731 GCA_001767695.1 Actinobacteria bacterium RBG_16_68_21 | reverse complement strand
CGAGGCCGCGGTGTTACTGGCGGGCGCCGCCGCCGCGGCCGCGGTCCTGTCGCGCAAGAACCCCGGGGCGGCGCTCGGTCTGCGGCCGCCGGAGGATGCGGTGATCGTGTTCGTTCCCGGCCACGGGCAGGGACAGGGTGAGGCGGCGTTCGCCGGGCTCGTCGATCTGATGGGACTGGATCCCGATGATGCCCGGTTCTTCGACTACCGATTGGTCACCGGCGAGTCCGACCCGGTGGCCGCATCCGAGCACGCCTCGATCGACGACGCGGCTCGCGGCCTCAACGCCTTCCTCGCCGCGTTGGCGGCCGAGGGGCGACCCCTGTATCTGGTGGGCTTCTCCAAAGGAGGAGCCACCATCGCCAAGCTCGTCGCCGCCTGGGATGAGGGAGCATTCGGGCCCGCCGACGCCGTCGAAGGGGCGTTCCTCCTCGACCCTCCCATCTCTGCTGGGACCCAGGGATGGCTGCAGAGCCTCGGGACCATGGTCGGGTCGATTCCCGACGACGGCGGCTACGACCCGGTGAGCTGTGACTTCCTCTGGTGGGACTGCCACGACGAGCGCGACCACCTCGGGGAGGCCTCCGGGGTAGAGGTACTCGTCGTGCGCAACCCGAAGGCGGGGATCACCAGCTTCGGGGACCACCCCGATGGACTGCGGGTGGTCGACGCACCGGACGAGGGAAGAGGGTTCTGGGACCAGATGTGGCACAACCCGTTCGGCGTTCCCGGCCGGGTGGCCGAAGCCCACGACGCGGTGCTGGGTGATCGGGCGGTGGCGAGGTGTCTCGTCGCCGAGATGCACAGCCCGGGGGCCTGCCTGCTGGAGCCGGCCGGACCGCCGAGCGGCTCCAAGGCGCTGGGCAAGCGGCGCCGCCGTCGCGGTCCGCTGCATACCCCCCTCGGCCCGAGGGTGGTGTGAAAGGATCGGTTCTTGCCGGCAGCCGGCGGCGGCAAGCGGCCTTGTCGTGTTGGCATCCCACCTTTCACCGCCCTACACTCCGGGTCCGCCGGGGGCAGCGCTCCCGGTTCGTTCCCATGAAGGACACCCAAACCATCATCGGCGAGTTCGGCTCGCACGCGACCGACACCGGGTCATCCGAGGTCCAGATCGCGCTGCTCACCGAACGAATCAATGATCTCACCGAGCACCTGAAGGCCCATGTGAAGGACCATCACGGCCGGAGAGGTCTGTTGATGATGGTCGGTCGTCGGCGCCGCCTCCTCGACTACCTGCGCAACCAGGACGTGGAGCGGTACCGCGCGGTCATCGCCCGCCTCGGCCTCCGTCGCTGACGGAAAGGCGGCCCTCCGGCTGCCATTCGTGCTGAAATCGGGGGGAACGGAGACACCGGAGAGTGTCTCGTCAGTTGCTAGTTGCCACCCCTCCACTTGAGGCGTGACCACTGGTAATTGGCGACCCGCTCTCCCATACAGAAGAGAGAGAGCGTGTCAGAAGTATCTGCCCGCACCAAGATCGGTGCGGTCGAGCTCATATTGACCACGGGCAAGTTGGCTTTGCAGGCCGACGGCGCCGTGGTCGCATTGGTCGGCGCCACCGAGGTGCTCGCCACCGCCACCGCCCAGCGAACCCCCCGGGAGGGAGTCGACTTCTTCCCCCTCACGGTGGACCTCGAAGAGCGGATGTACGCCGCCGGGAAGATTCCCGGGTCGTTCTTCCGGCGGGAGGGACGTCCCACCGAGCGGGCCATCCTGTCGGCCCGGCTCATCGATCGTCCGTTGCGTCCCTCGTTCCGCGAGGGCTACCGCAACGAGACCCACGTCGTCGCCACCGTCCTCTCGGTGGACGAGGCGAACCCGTATGACGTGATCGCCCTCAACGCCGCCTCGGCGGCGCTGATGGTGAGCCCGATCCCCTTCGAGGGCCCGATCGCCGGGGTGCGCATGGCGTACTCGCACGGCGAGTGGATCCCCATGCCCACCTTCGAGCAGCTGGCGGATTCGGTGTTCGATCTCACCCTCGCCGGCAAGCGCAATGCCGCCGGCGGCATCGACATCGCCATGGTCGAGGCGGGCGCCACCGAGAACGCCTTGCGGCTGATCGCCGACGGTCAGGCGCCCACCGACGAGGCGGCCATCACCGCCGGACTCGAAGCGTCCAAGGAGTACCTGGCGGCGATCATCGACTGCCAGCTGGAGCTCGCCTCCAAGGTGGAGATCGCCGAGGTCGAATGGCCCGTCGTGACCGACTACACCGAGGAGCTGTTCGCCAAGGTCGAGCCCCTGGCCCGCCCCCGCCTCGTCGAGGTCGCCAAGATCGCCGGCAAGCAGGAGCGCAACAAGGCCGAGGAGGAGGCGCTCGCCGCCACCCTCGCCGACCTCGGAATCGGCGACGACTCCGAGGAGAAGACTCCCGCCAAGCGGGCCTTCCGCAAGGTCGCCAAGAAGGTGATGCGGGAGCGCGTGGTGCGTGACGGCATACGCCTCGACGGCCGCGGTGTGCGTGACGTGCGGCCGATCTCGGTGGAGATCGGAGTGGTGCCTCGTGCCCACGGCTCCGGCCTCTTCTCGCGCGGCGAGACCCAGGTGCTCAATGTGACCACGCTGGGCATGCTGCGCATGGAGCAGATGCTGGACACGATCAGCCAGGAAGAGTCCAAGCGGTACATGCACCACTACAACTTCCCGCCGTTCTCCACCGGGGAGACCGGGTTCATGCGGGGGCCGAAGCGCCGCGAGATCGGCCACGGGGCCCTCGCCGAGAAGGCGGTCCTTCCGGTGATCCCGACTGCCGACGAGTTCCCCTACGCGTTCCGCCTGGTTTCCGAGGTGTTGTCGTCCAACGGGTCGTCGTCGATGGCCTCGGTGTGCGGTTCCAGCCTGTCGCTGATGGATGCCGGGGTGCCCATCAAGGCCCCGGTGGTGGGAGTAGCGATGGGTCTCATCGCCCATGAGGACGGTTTCGTCACCCTCACCGACATCCTCGGGGCCGAGGACGCCCTCGGAGACATGGACTTCAAGGTGGCCGGCACGGCCGACGTGATCACCGCTCTGCAGTTGGATACCAAGATCGAGAGCCTGCCGGCCGAGGTGCTGGCCGCGGCGCTCGATCAGGCGCGCGAAGCGCGGCTGTTCATCCTTGAGAAGATGAACGAGGTGATCGCCAAGCCCCGTGCCGAGCTCAACCCGAACGCCCCGCGGATCGAGGCGGTGGTGGTGCCCAAGGACAAGATCGGTGAGGTGATCGGGCCCAAGGGCAAGATCATCCGCGAGATCGAAGAAGAGACCGGGGCCACGCTCGAGATCGAGGACGACGGCACGGTTCGCATCGGCGCCGCCGACGGCGAGGCTCTGCGCAAGGCGAAGGAGTGGGTGCTGGCCATCGCATTCCCGCCCGAGGCGGAGATCGGCAAGGAGTACACCGGCGAGGTGGTCAACATCACCAAGTTCGGTGCCTTCGTCAACATCCTCCCCGGTCGCGACGGCCTGCTGCACATCTCCAAGATCGGCGGCGGCCGCCGCATCGACAAGGTCGAGGACGTCTACTCGCTGGGCGACAAGGTCCAGGTCGTGGTGCGCGAGATCGACGACCGCGGCAAGGTCAGCCTGGATCTGGTCGGCGCCGAGGCGTCGGGCGATGGTGCTTCAGAGCCGACCGCCGAGGCTTCCGAGCCGCGCGAACCCCGTGAGCCCCGGGAACCGCGCGAACCGCGTTCCGGCGGCGATCGCGGCCGTGATCGGGGACCGCGTCCCTCGTCCGGCGATCGCGGTCGGGAGGGCGGGCGGCAGGCATCGTCCGAGCGCGCCCCGGCTCCCGCGGGGAAGCCGGGCCGCAAGGTGGTGTCCTTCGAGGACGAGTTCGAGTCGGGCCTCTAAGAGACCGAGTTCGCCGACAGCGGGGCCCTCTTCCAGGGGCCCCGCTGTCTGTTTGCGCGGTGTCGAGTCGACGACCGAACACCTGTTCGATTAGGATGAGGTGCCCTTGGACCGGGCATCCCTCCTCTCCGGCGCCCTGAGCGCACCCTCGCCCGACCCCGTCGCGCCCTTCACGATCGCCGCAGAACCGGGCCGGGTGCTCGGCCTGGTCGGCCCACCCGGGTCCGGGTTGACTCGACTCGCCCTCGGGCTGCTCGCCGGGTTCTCCAGGACCGGCATGGTCGCCGTGGTCGACGTGCGCGGCTGGTTGTGCCCGGTGGCGGCCTGGGAGGTGGGCATCGCCCCGGATCGCCTGGTGGTGGTCCGCTGCCCGGAACGAGCCGCCTGGCTCCGGGTGAGCGCGGCGCTGATCGAAGGATTCCCTGCCGTGTACGCCGAGGTCCCCTCGGGGGTCTCCGATGCCGACCTGCGCCGCCTCGGTGCCCTCTCCCGGGCCCGGCGGTCTGCGCTGGTGCTCCGCCCCCTCGGGGGCGATCTCCCCGGCGGGGTGGCCCACCTGCGGGTCGAGGCCGATGCCGTCGTCTGGTCGGGGGTGGACCGGGGCCACGGGGCCCTCGTACAGCGCCGCCTCACCCTGCGGGTGTCGGGCAAGGGGGCGCAGGGCATCCCCCGGACGATCGAGATCGTCGATGAGGGTTTCCCCGTCTCGCCTCCGGCCCTCGACCTCGCCGTCCACGCCGTCGGATAGGCGGCCGGGGTGGCGCGCATCCTGTGCATCTGGTTTCCCGATTGGCCACTGCGCCGCCCCGACACCCCCACGGGTCGTCCCATCCAGGTGGTCGACGCCTCGGGGACGGTGATCGCCCTCAGCGCCGACGCCCGCGCCCTGGGGGCCCGGGTGGGGATGCGTCGTCGCCAGGCCGAGGCGCTGGCGCCGACCGCGGTGACCCTGATGTCCGATCCGGGGGCGGAGGCGGTCGCCTTCGAACCGGTGGCGCGGGCGGTCGAGGACCTGGTGCCCCGCATGGAGATGGCGGCGCCCGGCCTCGTCTACCTGCCCACCGCCGGGGCGGTCGGCTACTACGGGTCGGAGGACGCCCTGGTCGGCAAGATGGTGGCCGCGGTCGAGGCGGTGGCTCCCGGGGGCCGCTTCGGGTTGGCCGACGGTCCCTTTGCCGCCCGGATGGCCGCCGAGCGGGCGGGAGATGCCCCGCTCATCGTCGCCGACACCGCCGCCTTTCTCGCCGGGATCGACGTCGCCGCCCTCGGCGTGGAGGAGTTGGTGGACACCTTCCGCTGGCTGGGGATAGGCACCCTCGGCGACCTGGCCGGCCTTCCCCGGGAGGCGGTCGCCTCCCGCTTCGGGTCGATCGGCCTCGAGGCGCATCGCATCGCCAGCGGCGAGGACCGGGTGGTCCATCCCCGCCAGATCCACGACGAGGTGGTGGTCGAGGACACCTTCGACCCGCCGCTCGACGATTTCGAGCGGGCCGCCTTCGCCGCCCGTGCCCTCGCCGGGCGGCTGCTCGAGGCGGTGGCGCCCAGCGGGGCGATGCCCCATCGGGTGGAGGTGGAGGCCGAGGCGGCATCCGGTGTGATCCGGGCGCGGACCTGGCGGAGCAGCCACCCTTTCTCCGAGGTGGAGTTGGCCGAGCGGGTCCGCTGGCAGCTGCGGGCCTGGGTGGAATCGGGCGGGGTGCCCGGGGGGGTGGTGCGGCTGCGGCTGGTGCCCGCCGACCTCTCCGACCGGGGACGGCAGCTCCGTCTCGACGAGGACGCCGCCTCCGAACTGGACGCCTGGCGGGCCCTCAGCCGGGCCCAGGGGCTGGTGGGGCCGGATGCGGTGCTCCAGGCGGTGCCCCAGGGGGGACGCGACCCGGGGGAGCGGGTGCTGTGGCATCGCTGGGGCGAGGAGCCCGGCATCGTCTCCCTCGATCCGTCGTCACCCTGGCCGGGACGGCTTCCCGAGCCCTCCCCGGCGCTGGTGCCGCCCCGGCCGCGGCCGTTCGAGGTCGAGTGGGATGGCGGGTTCCCCACCCGGGTCCGCCTGGGGAGCCGGTGGGAGCCGGTGCTCGGCTGGGCGGGGCCGTGGCGGCAGACCGGGCGCTGGTGGGAGGGCGAGGCCGCCGCCGACCGCTACCAGGTGGTCACCTCGGCGGGGGCGTTCCTGTGCGAGGTGCGCGATGGGAGGTGCTGGCTGGTGGGGGTGTATGACTAGAGGCCTCACTGCGCTCGGCGCGATTGGCGATTAGCAATTGGGTGGAGACGAACTGACGTGGTTGACCCCTCGGTCAGTGCACAAGCGAGTCGACGGATCCAGGTCTGTTCGGCTTCGACAATCGCAAATGGGTCCCTGGCGAGTCTCAGGAGAAGGGCTACAACGCCGACGGACGAGATCGACCGGCCGGGTCGACATAGCGCCCATCGGTGGCGTCCGCTCACTCCGAGCCGGGCACCGCCACCGTGAACGACAACTCGGCACGCTTGTACGAGCCGGTCACCTCCCAGCATCCCGGTGGCAACTCGAAGGGGAAGTCGGCGATCATGAACCACCCGTCCACGGCCGTGTAGGCATTCGTGCCCAGGCCGCCGGAGGTGATCACCCGATTCCCATCGAGCTGCCGGGCAATGACCTCGATGTCCGGGGTTCCCTCCAATGCCCCGCCGCGGAACTCGACGCTCCACCAAACACTCTTCCTATTGGCATACCCGCCGTCGACGTCGAGTACGGTCCACAGTTGGTCGGTGCCGTACCAGATATCGCCGCGGAATGAAGAAGTCGGTTCGGGCGGGTATCCGGGGGGAGGGACGAACGGTGAGACCTCGCTGATGGTCATCGGACATGCTCCGAGTGCGGGCGCGGCCGGATCGTGCCGTGCCAGCCATAGGATTCCCGCAGTCGCGGCGAGGACCGCCGCGGCGGCCAAGGCTCCGATGGCCACCCCCGCGGCCTTAGGGGCTTGGTCGGCTACGACGTCGACGTTTGCCCGCTCCACTATCAGGCCGAGGGTGTGGGCACCTTCCGGTGACATCGCCCAGCGCTCACCTTCGGATTCGGACACCGGGTTCACCCGAGCGAGTTCTGTCAGTTGCTTCATGACACCTCATCTCCTGATGACATCTCGGCAAGGAGACGTCTCCGAGCCCTGCTCAACCGCATCCGAAACGAAGCGCTTGTGACCCCCAACGCGGCCGCCGCCTCCGTGGGCGTGAGCCCCTCCCAGGCGGTGAGCATGAGTGCCTCACTGTCACCCGGTGCGAGCCGCCCGAGTGCTTCGAGGGCCGCATAGGCGGCCTCGCTCGGCGAGTCATGCCCGCCGGGTTCGGCCGCGATCCTGTCGAGTAGCCGCCTGCGACGGTCTTCGCCGCGCCGCCGATCGGCGACTACCCGACGCGCCACGCCATAGAGCCAGGGAAGCTCCCGGGCCGGCCGTCGGCGACGGTTGCGCCAGGCGACCACGAAGGTGTCGGCGACGACGTCCTCTGCGGCAGCTCTCCCGATTCGCCTGGCGGCGTAGGCGTACACCTTGCCCGCGTGGAGACTCCACATGCGTTCCAGCCACTCACGGTCGTCGGTCATGGTTGCGGAAGCGTATGTGGCCGCCACCCGGCGATTCGCAACAGAGGATCCTCGCTCCCGCGGCCCGATTGGCGATTGGCAATTGCACGAACCGGCGTCCGACATCGGCTGTTCGGGCATATCCTGATATGCCAATGCGTCGCATCGTTGTTCTCATGGTTTTCGCTCTTGTCGTCGCGGCGTGCAGCGATGACGTGCCCGTTTCGACTTCGGGCGCCGAGACGACCACCACGACGGCCGTTGCCGACTCGACGCCTCCGACATCGGATGAGGATCGCATCACTGTCGCCGCCCTCGCCGTGGGCGCTCTCGTACGGGACTTCAACACCTTCGGGTCTGGCCACCGATTCACCGAGGTACTGATCCAGTCGCGTATCGACCCCAATGCCGGGGGCAAGGGCCGGTTCACGGCGGACCCGGGTCGTCTCCTGACCGTGACCGAGAAGGTTGCCATCGAGGACGCCCTCGTCGACGCCGGACCCTATCGGTGGATCGACGATCCTGCCGAGTTCCGAACCGAGGATCTACTTCCGCTGATCGAGGGGTCGGCGATCATCGGTGTGGGCGAGGTCGTGTTCGACCTCGACGGTGCCCTGGTGCCGGTGTCGTTGTGGTGCGGGGGTGTCTGCGGTATCTGGTTGGACCTCCGGCTCGTCTACGACGGCGGCGACTGGTCCGTGGTCGGCCCCGAGGGCCCGATGATGATCTCCTGATCTGGGACCGGGCGACGGGGCTCTACTCTCCTCCCCATGGACCACCGCGACTGGGACGACCGCTATCGGGAGAAGGGTGGGCTCCTGTGGACGGCGGAGCCCAACCGGTTCGTAGTCCAGGTGGTCGAGGGGCTCACACCCGGCACCGCCTATGACCTGGCCGGTGGCCACGCCCGCAACGCGGTGTGGCTTGCGGAACGGGGATGGGCGTGCACGGTGGTCGACTGGTCGGAGGTGGCGCTCGATCAGGGACGCCAACTCGCCGCCGATCGCGGTGTGAGCATCGAGTTCGAACGGGCCGACCTTCTCGAGTGGGAGCCAAACGGGCAGGCCGATCTGGTGCTGGTCGCCTACCTGCAGATCCCTGGTGACCAGCGCCGGGCCGTGTGGCGCAGCGCCGCCTCGGCGGTCGCCCCCGGCGGGACCCTGGCGGTGATCGGCCACGACTCGACCAACCTCACCGAAGGCTTCGGGGGACCGCAGCACTCCGGTGTCCTCTACACCGCCGACGAGGTGGTCGGCGTGATCGGCGATCGCCTCACCGTCACCCGGGCCGAGCGGGTCGAGCGCCCGGTCGAAGCCGAGGACGGGATGCACGTGGCGTTGGACAACGTCGTGGTGGGTGTGCGGGATCCCCAGACCGGCCCCGGTTAGGCGCCGGTCGACTCCTGGGGCGGCATGGCGTCGTTGTCGGCAGCCGACTCGAGGATCTCGGCCAGCGTCGCCGCTTGTTCGTCATCGAGGCGGGACCACAGGTGGCGGTGGAGCACCCTGATCGCGGTCGGGGCAGCCCGTCTCTGGATCTGACGGCCCCCGTCTGTGAGCACCACCTCGATGCCGCGGCGATCGCTGGGGCAGATCCGCCGTTCCACGAGACCGGCTCGTTCGATGCTGTCCACCAGGCGGGTGGTGGCGCTGCGGCTGAGGGTGGCGGCCTCGGCCAGATGATGCATCCGCATCGCCCCGCCTGCCAGCCGTAGCTCGACGAGCACCTGATACCAGGCCACCGGCAGTTGGTGGTCGGCCTGGAGGGCGTGTTCCATCGCATCTGTGATCCGGGCGTGCGTCTGCAACAGACCCCGCCAGGCGCGAATTCGGGTATCGGTGGCCGGCCGTGACATACCGTCAGGCTAAAGGGAATATCTGCGGCCCACAACCGTTGAAAATCACAACTATTGTGAGTCACAAGGAGATGACATGAGCGCCGTGCCCACCAAGACCCTTCCTGATGCCGGGGTGTGGAAGCTCGATCCCAACCACACCAGCGTGGCCTTTGTCGCCCGCCACCTCATGATTCACAAGGTGCGCGGCACCTTTGGTGACGTGACAGGGCAGGTGACCATCGGCGACGAGCCCGAGTCCTCTCGGGTGGACGTCATCATCGGCGTCGCCAGCATCGACACCGGCGCCGCGGATCGTGACGCCCACCTCCGCAGCGCGGATTTCTTCGACGTCGAGCACTTCCCGGCGATGCGGTTCGTCGGCAGCGGGGTCGACCGTTCTGGAGACGGATGGGCACTGTCGGGAGATCTCACCATCAAGGACGTGACCCGCCCGGTGGTGCTCGACCTGACCTTCGAAGGCGTGGTTCAGGATCCGTGGGGCACCCCTCACGCCGCCTTCACCGCCCGTGCCGAGGTCGATCGCGAGGACTGGGGGTTGACCTGGAACGTGGCGCTCGAGGCTGGTGGCTGGCTGGTGTCCAAGACGGCGGTCATCGAGATCGAAGCCGAGATCGTCCCGGCGGGCTGACCGATTGCGCCAACGGCGCCGTTACCCGCGTATCCTCTCGTACTCCACCGCCACGATCTCCCGCACCCGGTCGCGCAACGGTTCGATGTCCGCCGACTCCATCCCCGTGGTCGGGATCGGATCGTGGATCACCAGGCGGACGTTCCCTCCGTAGATCAGCTTCCCTCCCGGGCGCCACACCCGCTCGCTGCCGGTGATGGTCACCGGCACGATCGGCATGCCGTTGTCGATGGCGATGCGGAACGCCCCCTTCTTGAAGGGCATCATCTCGGCGTCCTTGGAACGGGTTCCCTCGGGGTAGATCACCAGCGACAGCCCGGCGGCAACCACCAGGGCGACCTGCTCGTTGATCGCTTTGTGCGCCATGCCCCCGGCCTGGCGGTCGGTGCGCACCATGTGGATCGCCCGCATCGCCGGGCCGAGCACCGGAACCCCGAACAACTCCTTCTTGGCGAGAAACCGCACCGAAACCGGGAGCAAGCCGATCATCACCGGGATCTCCATGCTGGAGATGTGATTGCCGCTGAACACGTAGGAGGCGTCGGGGTCGATCTTGTCGAGGCCCTCGACGTGGACCCGGGTCCCGGTGACGAGCAGGAACGTGCGCGCCCACAAGTGCATGATCGGGGTGACCAGGCGGGTGCGGGGCCGCACCTTGACCAGGATGATCACGTAGCTGCCGACGACGATGGTGACCGCCGCCACGATGGTGATGGCGAACACGGTGCGGAAGGGGGCGAGGACCCGCCGAATCATCTAGGTAGGCTACCGACCCTTCCCACCCGGAGCCCCATGCCCGATCTCCTCCTCACCGTGACCGACCACGTTGCCACCGTCACTTTCAACCGGCCTCAGCGGCGCAACGCCTTCACGGTGGACATGTTCGATCTGCTCGGCGACCTGTTGCGGCAGGCAGCGGCGGATCCGGAGGTGCGCTGCATCGTCCTCACCGGGGCCGGCGATGCCTTCTCCGCCGGACTCGACTTCGTCGAAGCCGCCCAGCAGCTCGACCGGCTCGACGCCATCGCCTTCACCTTCGCCCCGGAGCGGTCACCGGCGATCATCCTCCAGCAGCTCGAGGTGCCGGTGATCGCCGCGGTCAACGGCGCCGCCGCCGGGTATGCCGTGGGGATGGCGATCAACGCCGACATCAGGGTGATGGCCCGCACGGCGCGTCTCGTGCCCGCCACCAAGCGCAACCTGCTGCCGGAGAGCGGCGACACCTGGCTGCTGCCCCGCCTCGCCGGCTGGGAGCAGGCGGCCCGGTTCTACTTCCTCGGCGAGGACATGACCGCAGAGCAGGCCCTCGCCGCCGGCATCGTCTCCGAGCTGGCCGACGACTCCGACGCCACCAAGGCCCGTGCCGCCGAGCTGGCGGCGCAGATAGTCGCCATGCCGCCGCAGGCGGTGCGGGCCGCCAAGCGGCTGATGCGCGCCGGCCGCAGCGACGAGTACCCCGAACACGTGCAACGGGCGCTGCTCCAGCTACTCCCCATGTTCCGCACCAAGGACTTCGCCGAAGCCATGGCCGCCTTCCTCGAGAAGCGCCCACCCCGGTTCACCGGCGAGTGAGGCGGCTCACCAAGGCACAGGTGCGGCGGGCCCACATAGCCGCCCAGGGGCTGGCTTCTCCCCGCCCCAAGGCGACCCACCTGGGACACGTGGTGCAGTCGATCCGGGAGATGGGGGTTCTGCAGATCGACTCGGTGAACGTGGTCGAGCGTGCTCATCAACTCACCCTGTTCTCCCGGCTGGGACCCTACGACCCCGACCTGCTGTGGCGGGCGTTGCGGGAGCGGCGGATCTTCGAGTACTGGGCGCACATGGCGTCCTTCGTTCCCGTGGAGGACTGGCCGCTGTGGCGGCACCGCATGGATCACCACGCCGACGTGGCATGGCGGCGGATCCGGGAACTGCGCGAGCAGGCTCCCGGATACGTCGAGTCGGTGTACCGCCAGATGGCGGAGCGAGGACCGATCACCGCGTCGGATCTCGACGAGCCGGGGGCGCGCAAGGGGCCGTGGTGGGGGTGGGCCGACGGCAAGCACGTGTTGGAATGGCTTTTCGAGAGCGGCCAGGCGGCGGTGGCGGAGCGGCGCAACTTCACCCGCTATTACGACGTGGTGGAGCGGGTGATCCCGGCGCAGTTCCGGGAGGCACCGGCGGTCCCGGCTGAGGATGCCCTGCGCGAGCTGATCATGCGGGCGGCCGAGCGGATGGTGGTTGCCACCGCCAAGGGACTCGCCGATTACTACCGCCAGCCGATCGTCGCGGCCCGGAGGGTGGTCGCCGGCCTCGCCGGTGCGGGCAGCCTGGTGGAAGTCGAGGTTGCCGGGTGGGACGAGCCGCTGTTCATGCATCCGGATGGCACCATCCCCCGCAAGATGGAGGCCCGGGCGCTGGTCAATCCCTTCGACCCGATTGTGTGGTTCCGGGACCGCACCGAGCAGCTCTACGACTTCCATTACCGGATCGAGATCTACGTGCCGGCGCCCAACCGGGTCCACGGGTACTACGTCTTCCCCTTTCTCCTCGGCGACGAGTTGGTGGGGCGGGTGGACCTCAAGGCGGATCGCCGGGAGGGGGTGCTCCGGGTGCCGGGAGCCTTCCTCGAGGAAGGACAGGATCCGGTGCGGGTGGCGCGCGAGATGGCGATCGAACTCCGGGAGATGGCGAGGTGGCTCGGACTCGGGGAGATCGCCGTGGGCCGCAAGGGGAATCTGGCCGCGGCGCTGCGCCGGGAGGCTTGAACGGTGGGTAGCCTTTGGCCCAGCCTCAGGAAGGGCCAGCAATGATCGACTTCCAGAATCGAGTCGCTCTCGTCACCGGTGCCGGCAGGGGGCTCGGCGCCAGTCACGCCAAACTCCTCGCCGCCCGGGGGGCGGCGGTTGTCGTCAACGACCCCGGGGTGGCCACCGACGGGACCGTGTCCGACGCTCGTCCCGCCGACGAAGTGGTCGGTGAGATCCACGCCGCCGGCGGCGCCGCGGTCGCCGACTACGGATCGGTGTCCGATCCCGCAGACGCCGAAGCAATGGTGCACAAGGCCGTCGACGAATACGGCCGGATCGACATCCTGGTGAACAACGCCGGGATCCTGCGCGACAAGGCATTCCACAACCTCGAGTGGGAGAACCTCGGGGCGGTGCTCGACGTTCACCTCAAGGGTGCCTTCTTCGTCACCCGCCCCGCGCTGCGCCTCATGCGCGAGCAGAGCTATGGGCGGATCGTGATGACCGCGTCGGCCTCGGGCCTCCTCGGGAATTTCGGTCAGGCCAACTACGGGTCCGCCAAGATGGGCCTGGTCGGGTTGATGAACGTGCTCAAACTCGAGGGCGCCAAGTACGACATCAAGGTGAACACGGTCTCGCCGGTGGCCCGCACCCGGATGACCGAGGAGATCCTCGGCCCGGTGGCGGAGAAGCTCGACCCGGCATTGGTCTCCCCGGTGGTCGCCTATCTGTGCTCCGAGGCCTGCTCGGTGACCGGTGAGATCTACTCGGTGGCGGGGGGCAGCGTCAGCCGGATGTTCATCGGGCTCACCAAGGGATGGTTCAAGCACCCGGATAACGAGGGACCGCTCACCCCCGAGGACGTGGAGGAGCACCTGGGGGCGATACGGGACGAGGACGGCTACATCGTGCCCGCCTCCAATCAGGACGAGTTGCAGAAGATCGCCCCCCTCCTGTTCTCATGACCGAGCCCGGCCTCGGCCCCGGGGCCGGCAAAGCGGAATGGCGGACCTGGGCCAGGGCCCGGCTCGACGAACTCGACCTTGATCGGGTGTCCGTCGGAATCCTGGCGGCGCTGCGGTCCTGGGAGCGGATGGCGCCCAAGACCTCGGTCTTGTTCTACGACCCGCTGCCCAATGAGCCCGATGTGACCGCGCTCGCCACGGAGGTGCGGCCCTGGCTGGTCCGCGTCACCGCCGACAGGGCCATCACGGTTCACCCTTACGACGCTCCCCGCGAAGAGCATCGCTACGGCTTCTCCCAGCCGATCGCCGCCGCCCCCACCGCCGATGCCGCCCTGCTCGACGTGGTGCTGGTTCCCGGGCTCGCCTTCGATCGGACCGGAGTGCGCCTGGGCAGGGGCGGCGGCCACTACGACCGCTTCCTCGGGGCACTGCGGGGCGATGCCCTGATCGTCGGTGTGGTTCCCGCCGCGCTGTTGGTGGACGAGTTGCCCCGGGAGCCTCACGATCTGCTGATGACCCACCTCGTCACCGAGAACGGCGTCATCGAGGTGAATCGGATGGACCCCGCACCGGACCTGACAGCAGCGGCACGTGCCTGGATCGCCGGCGACCCTGATCCTGCAACCCGCACCGAATTGGCGGACATCCTCATGTCCGGCGACGTCGCTGCGCTCCACGACCGCGTCGGGGAGACCCTCCGCTTCGGCACCGCCGGGATCAGGGGCGAGGTCGGCGCCGGGTCGAACCGGATGAACCGGGCCACCGTGATCAGGGCGACCCGGGGCCTCGCCGACCATCTCATCGCCGCGGGAAGGGCGGCTGGGACCGTCGTTGTCGGATTCGACGGACGGCTCGACAGCCGCCGCTTCGCCGCCGACACGGTGGGGGTGCTCACCGCCGCCGGCATCCCCGTGCGGTTCTTCTCGAACGTGACCCCCACGCCCCTGGTGGCATTCACCGCCAAGCGCTTCGGGGCGAGCGCGGCAGTCGTGGTCACCGCCAGCCACAACCCGCCCCGGGACAACGGGTACAAGGTCTACGACGCCAACGGGGCGCAGATCGTGCCCCCGGTAGACACCGAGATCGCCCGATTCATCGACCGGGTCGGACCGGCGGTAAGAGTCGCTCGCGACGAGCATGCCCTAGATGGGGAGGGCGTCATCGGGCCGGACGCCGAGGACGCCTACGTGGAGGCGGTGCTGGCGTTTCGTGGTCCCTTTGTCGTTCCCGAGACGCTCGACATCGTCTACACGCCGCTTCACGGTGTCGGTGGGCGTCCTGCGATGCGCCTTCTCGCCGCCGCCGGTCACGATCGGGTGACCGCGGTGCCGGAGCAATTCGAACCGGACGGGAGGTTCCCCACCATGGCCTTCCCCAATCCGGAGGAACCGGGTGCCCTCGATCTGGCGGTGTCCCTCGCTGCCGACACCGGGGCCGACCTGGTGGCGGCCAACGATCCCGACGCCGACCGCCTGGCGGTGTGCGTCCCCGACGGGAATGGGTGGCGGCGGCTCACCGGGAACGAGATCGGGGTGCTTCTCGGGGATTACGTGCTCGAGCGCACCGCGGGCGAGGCACGACTGGTGGTGAGCAGCATCGTCTCCACTCCGATGATCGGTGCGGTGGCGGCGCACCATGGGGCGCGTTGGGAGGCGACGCTCACCGGCTTCAAGTGGATCTGCAGCGCCGCCCTCGATCTCGAGCAGCAGGGCCTGCAGTTCGTCTACGGCTTCGAGGAGGCACTGGGATACACGGTGGGACCGGTGGTGCGCGACAAGGATGGGATGTCGGCCGCGGTGTGGTTCGCCGATCTCGCCTCGCAGGCCAAGGCGGCGGGCGAGTCACTGCTCGACCGCCTCGCCCGGCTCTACGTGCGCGATGGCCTGTGGGTGAGCGAACCACGGAGCGTCGGTCGTCCCGGGCCCGATGGCCTCGGGGAGATCGCCTCCGCCATGGATCGGCTGCGAACGGCGACTCCGGATCATCTCGGCGGGATGGCGGTCACCGGCGTGATCGACTTCCGCGACGACGCCGGCACCCGGCCCCGATGGCTGCCGGCTTCACCCCTGGTCGCCTTCGACCTCGCCGGGGGGAGCCGGGTCCTGGTCCGTCCCAGCGGCACCGAGCCCAAGCTGAAGATCTACTCCGACGTGAGGTCGGGCGTGGCTGCCGCGACGGAGGTGCCCGCGGTTGCGGCAGCCGCCCGAGACGTGGCCGCCGCCGCCGCCGCCGACCTCGTATGCTTCCTCGGTCTGGGGGACTGATGCGAGCTTTCTCGACCCTGGTGAGGCGGGCGCCGTGGCCGGCGCTGTTCACGCTGATCCACGTCATCGGATTCAGCATCGTGGGGGCGGCCCGCCACCAGACCTTCCTCTGGGTGTATCTGCCGGCGCTGGCGGCGTGCATCGCCATCGTGGTCTTCGTCGACCACCGCTACGGGCCGATCCCCGGCCCGCTGTTGTGGCTGCTGACCATCTGGGCAGGGCTGCACCTCGCCGGGGGGCTGCTGCCCGATCCCAGCGGGCAGCGGGACATCCTCTACGGGCTCTGGCTGATCGACGGCGTGCTCCGCTGGGACCAATTGGTCCACGGCTTCGGGATCGGCGCCGCCACCGCCACGCTGGCGTTCGCGGCCCGCGAAACAGACCGGCCGCTGATGTGGGGCTTCGTGGCCGCCCAGGTGGTCGGATTGGTCAACGAGATCGCCGAGAACACGTTCGCCCACTTCGTTTCGACCTCGAACGTCGGGGACGCGGTCAACACGATGTGGGACCTCACCTGGCATGTCATCGGCGCCACCATCGCCGTGCTGTGGATGCGCCGCTCCGGCATCCCCGGCGGGGTCGTGCCGGAGGAATACCGCTCGCCGATGCGGGAGCACGCCGGGTGACGATCCCCGAGGCTTCACAGCGAGTCGTCGCAGCCGGAGACGACCGGGGGATCGCGGTCGCCATGCGGGTGTTCCCCGAGGGCACCAAGACGTCGGCAGACGCCGCCGCCGCCATCGGATGCGAGCTGTCGGCGATTGCCAAGTCGATCGTGTTCACCCTCGACGAGACCGAGCAGGTCGTGGTGTTCGCCAGCGGAGACACCCGCATCGACACCGGCCGGCTGGCGGAGGCGGCAGGGTGCTCGGGATCACGCCGGGCGACGCTCGAAGAGGCCCGTCTCGCCACCGGCTTCGCCGCCGGGGGGACCCCACCGTTCGGATACCCGGCCCCGTTACGGGTGTTCGCCGACGTCGCCCTGCGCCGACACTCCTTGGTGTGGTCGGCGGGAGGTACACCGACGACGGTCTTCCCCATCGAGCTCGCCGAGTTGGTTCGGGCGGCGAGCGCCGACTGGGTGGACGTGGCGGTCCGATAGCGGCTCGGCGGTCAGCCGTCGAGGAGGGTGAAGGCGGCAGGATCCACCGCCAGGCGGACCGGCCGGCCCACCGCTGCGGCTTGTGGGGAGGGCACCGACACCAGGCCTCCCGGGATG
>MELR01000007.1:47354-59640 GCA_001767695.1 Actinobacteria bacterium RBG_16_68_21 | reverse complement strand
GAACACCGACTGCTCCACGGTGCCGGTGATGGGTCCTTCGGGGGACAGGTGGACGCCGTCGGGGCGGACCAGCGCCCGCGCCCGGCGGCCGTCACTTCCTCCGAGGTGGACGCCATCGCGGTCCACCGTCACCTCGACGACCGCGGTGAGGCCGAGGAGCCGGGCGGCCGCCTCGGTGCCCGGGGCCGACCACACCTTCTCCGGAGTCCCGGTGCGGATCACCCGTCCCTTCTCGATCAGGGCCACCCGGTCGGCGATGGCAAACGCCTCGGCCGGGTCGTGGGTCACGTGAAGAGCGGGGATCGCCGCCGATCGCAGGGCGGCGCCCAGGTCGGCTGCCAGGTCGCGGCGCAAGGTGCGGTCGAGAGACCCCAGCGGTTCGTCGAGGAGGAGGAGCCGGGGCCGGGGAGCAAGCGACCGGGCGAGGGCCACCCGCTGCGCCTGCCCGCCGGACAGCTCGCCGACCCTGCGCAATTCGAAGCCCGCCAAACCGACCCGGTCGAGTTCGGTGGCGATCCGGCCGGCTCGTTCTTCCGGCGCGAGGTCGACGATCCCGAAGGCGACGTTGCCGCCCACATCGAGATGAGGGAACAGGGCGAAGTCCTGGAACACCAGCCCGAACCCGCGGCGGTGAGTGGGCACCGGGCCGAGATCGGCTCCATCCCATGAGACGGTGCCCCGATCGGGTCGGATGAGGCCGGCGACGACCCGGAGCAGCGTCGTCTTGCCCGAACCGCTGGCCCCGAGCAGGGCAACGATCTCGCCGTCGCCCACGGTGAGGTCTACGGACTCGAGGACGGCGAGGGCATCGAAGCGGACCGCCACGCTTTCGATCCGCAGCATCAGAACACCCCCGATCCCGGGGGCCGGAGCCGCTCGACGAGGCCCACCGCGGCGGCGGTGATCGCCATCAGCACGACGCTGAGGGCGGTGGCCCGGCCCAGGTTGAGCGTGCCGGGGCGTCCCAGGAATCGGTAGATGGCGATCGGGATCGTCGGGCTCCCCGGGCGGGCGAGGAACAGCGTTGCTCCGAACTCGCCCAGCGACACCGCGAAGGCGAACGCCGCACCGACCGCGGCGACCCGGGCGACGATCGGCAGGTCGACTTCCCGCCATACCCGGCCGGGGCTCGCTCCCAGCGTGGCCGCCGCCTCCCGGAGGTTTCCCCGGATCGTCCGCAGGACCGGAAGGGCGGAGCGGAACACGAAGGGCGTCGCCACCAGGGCGTGGGCGATGGGAACCAACACGATCGAGGCCCGCAGATCGACGGGCCAGTCGAGTGCCACGAGAAATCCAAAGCCGATGGTCACCGCGGAGGTTCCCAGGGGGAGCATCAGCAGGGTGTCGAACCACCGGGAGAGGCGTCCCCGGCGGGCCGCCACCAGGACCGCCGCCGGCATGCCGACCCCGAGGGCGATCAGCGTCGCCGCGGCGGCAAATCCGAGCGAATTCCCCGCGGCGGCGCCGACGGACACCACCTCCCCGTTGGCCAGTGCCCGATAGGCCTCCAGTCCCAGGGTCCCGGAGGGGGTGAGGGACCGCCACACCAGGACCAGCAGCGGGCCGAGGACGATCGCCCCGGTGGCGCCGAGGATTCCACCGATCAGCGCCCACTCGCGGCCCGACCGGGGGCGGCGGGCGGTCTCGGCGGCGGGACGGAGCGTCTGGGCGATGCTGTGGCGCTCCTGGTAGCGCGAGTAGGCGATGAGGGCCCCGATCACGCCGACCATCTGGACGATTGCCAGGATCGAGGCGGCGGGAAGATCGAGCAGCAGCGCCGAGCGCCGGTAGATCTCGACCTCGACGGTAGCCAGGCGGGGGGCACCGAGGATGAGCACCGTTCCGAAGGAGGTGAGCGAGAACAGGAACACGATGGATGCCGCCGCCGCCAGCGCCGGGCGCAGCAGCGGGAGGGTCACCCTGCGGAACACGCTCCACGGCGAGGCGCCGAGCGACCGGGCGGCATCCTCCAACCGGGGATCGAGGTGGGCCCACACCCCGCCGACCAGACGTACCACCACGGCGAGATTGAAGAACACGTGGGCGGCGAGCACGATCCACACGGTCCCCTGGAGATCTAAGCCGAGGATCCCCCCCGGGCCGACCAGGGCGAGGAAGGCCGTTGCCACCACGACGGTCGGCATGACGAAGGGGATGGTGGTGGTCGCCCTGATCAGGGAGCGCCCGGGGACATCGAAGCGGGAGATCACCCAGGTGGCGGGGAGGGCGATCAGGATCGTCAGCACGGTCGAGGCGGTCGCCTGCCAGACGGTGAACCACACCACCCCGAGCAGGTGCCCGTCGCCGAGCACCCGGCCGATTGCGCCCCAGCCTCCTTCACCCAGGCCGACGGCGAGTATCGAGGCCATCGGCCAGACGAAAAAGACCGCCAGGAAGGCGGCCGGGATCGCCGCCAGGGCGACCGCGGTGCGGCGACTCACCGCAGCACCAGGTCGGACCATTCGGTGACCCAGCGATCACGGTTCGCCTCGATGACCGCCGGATCCAATTGCACCGCGGTCAGCGGGGGAGCCCCGAACCAGTCGGGGAGTGTGGCGTCGGGCCGGACCGGGTAGACGAACATCTGACCGGGGACGTCCTCCTGGAATGGAAGGCCGAGCATGAAGTCGATGAACTTTCGGGCGGCTTCGGGGTGAGCGGCGCCGCGGAGCACACCGGCGTACTCCACCTGACGGAAGCAGCCGTCGGTGATGACCGCGGTGGTGGGGGCGGCGAGGGGCGGATCGGAGAACGCCACCTCGGCGTCGGGAGAGGTCGAATAGGAGACGACGATCGGCAGGTCGCCGCCCGATGCGGAGAAGCGCCCGTAGTAGGCGGTTCCCCAGTCGGGGGCGATGACCACGTCGTTGGCGCGCAGCCCCGCCCAGAAGTCGCGCCAGGTGTACGGGCCGTCCTCACCGAAGATGGCGATGGTGGACAACAAGAAGGCCAGGCCCGGTGACGAGATCGACGGGTCCTCGACCACCAGCATCCCCGCGTAGGCGGGATCGACCAGGTCCAGCAGTCCCGACGGCGGGGGTAGTTCCGGGCCGAAGGCCGCAGGGTCGTAGTTGAGGCACACGTCCCCGACGTCGATCGGGGTCACCCGGTCGTCGGCCCGGTACTCGGTGGGAATGCGGTAGACGAGAGGACTGAGGTAGGCGTCGAACACCTCGGCGTCGAGGGCCCGGGAGAGGAGGGTGGTGTCGACTCCGAACAGCACATCGCCGACCGGGTTTCCCGAGGTGAGCACCGCCTGGTTGACGACCAGGCCGGCGTCTCCTCCACGGAGCACGGTCACGCCGATGCCGGTCTCGGCGGTGAACCGGTCGAGGACATCCGGGGATACCGCGAAGAAGTCGTGGGCGACCACCGTCACCGAGCCTCCGGCACGCTGCGAGCACCCCGTTGCCATCGCGAGGATGACGAGCGCGGCGGCGAGGCGTCTCACGGGTTCCCCCTGGTGTGGACGATGAGAGCGGTTCCCGCGCTCACGGTCAGCGTCGCCAGGCCGGTCAGCATCTCGTTGCTCACCCCGCGGGTGGTTCCCTGGGCGAGCCGCTCCCTGACGAGGGGCCAGCGCAATCCGGAGGTGGTCACCTCTGCGTCCCCGCCGACCGGGATGATCGAAACCGGGTCACCCGGCGCACCTTCGATGGTGACATCGCGGCGGCCGACGATCACCCGTGAGGCGGCGACCCACCACTCGACGGCCAGATCGGCAAAGCGCGGCGCCGCCATCACCGATGCGTTGGCAAGAAGATGATCGATCCGGTCGAGGGACGTCCCTCCGACCACGATCACCCGGCCCATTCGTCGAGAGAGGGCAGCCTCGAGGGCCAACTCCAAGTCGGTGGCGTCCTTGTCGGTGGGGTGGCGTTCGACGACGGCACCGCGCGATCGGGCGAGCTCCACCACCTCGGGACGAGCCGAGTCGAAGTCGCCGACCATCAGGTCGATGGTCGCTTCGAGGCCGTCGGCGAGGTTGGCGCCCGAGTCGGCGGCGATCACCAGATCGATGTCGTCCGGTAGCCGGTCGGGGAGAAGCGCCGGGTCGCCTCCGGCGAGGATCAGGCAGGTTCGGTAGTCCACGTCTCCCTCCGCTGGCATTACCCAGATCAGGTGCTTCGGGTCGGCGGCCGCAGCCGCCCTCTCAGCTCCGATGAGCTCCCCGGAGTGCTTGAGAGGGAGTGTAGGTGAGTCGCCCGCTGTCCGCTGTCCGCAAGAGTCCATCGGCGTCTGGCGTCTGGAAAGAAACCCTTGACAATCTGACATCATTATGACATCATCACGCTGTCAGAAAGACACCGACATGACAGGAGCGTGTGTAATGTTCTACTCGACGGAGACGGTGCTGGACCTGTACCGGGCGATGCAGACGGATCGGGATCGGCGCATGCAGCGGCTGGCGCGCCACCACCGGCGCCCCCGCCGCCAAGTCGGCACCGCCAGCGACACGAGCAGGATCGCCGCCCTGGCGGCGGCGCGATGAGTCGGGAGGCGGGGATGGACACCACGATGGCGATGGCTCGGTTGACCGGAACGGTCGAACAGCAACTGCTGGTCGCCGGGGGAGATCCCGAAGTGGAGGCCGCCGCCCGTGCCCTGCTGAGCGCCCTCGACCCCGCCATCCGCCAGCTGGCCTACGACCTCGCCGAGCAGGCCGCGGCCGAAGTGACCTCCCAGCTCCCCACCCATGAGGTGGACGTGGTGCTCACCGACGGCGAACCAACCCTGCGCGTCCGGCAGGTCGAGGGCGGCGAAGCCGCATCTGCCGGAGAGTCACTGGACGCCCGGATCACGCTGCGCCTGCCGCCGACCCTGAAGGAACTGGTCGAATCGGCGGCGGAGGAGCGGGGTGAGTCGCTCAACACCTGGCTCGTCAAGACCCTCTCCACCAGAGCGGGGGAGGGCGGCCGCCGCCGCTCCCGCCGCGTCACCGGGACGATCGAAACATGAGAGAAGAACGCTTTCCCATCAGCGGTGCTCCCCGGGTGTCCTTCCGGCTCCCGCTGGGAAATGCCCGGATCGTCGCAGGGGCTGCCGGCGAGGTTTCGGTCGCCCTCGACGGTCGCGCCGCCACGGTGAGTCGGTTCATCATCGAAATGCGGGGCGATGAGCTGGTCGTCGAGCCCGAGCGCGGCTCGGCGATTCGCTGGTCCGGGGTGGACCTCACGATTCGCATCGGCGAACCCGGCCAGATTCGTGCCCGGCTCACCTCGGCCGACCTGAAGGCGGAGACGATGCTGGAATCCCTGCAGGTGGACAGCGCCTCGGGCGACCTCACCATCGGCGAGGTCCTCGGCGATGCCACGATTCACTCCGCTTCGGGAGATATCCGCCTGGGGCAGGTCGGGGGCCGCCTCGACACCGCCGCCGCCTCCGGGGACATCCGGGCAGACGCCGTTACCGGCGGGGCATCCCTCAAGTCGGCATCGGGCGACGTCCAGATCGGAGACGCCGCCGGCGATGTCATGATCAAGTCGGCATCCGGCGATGTCACCATTTCGCGATTCGATGGCTCCTGGCTGGACGTCAAGACCCTCTCCGGAGACGTCACTGTTGGGATCGTTCCCGGGAGGCGTCTCGATGTCTCGTTCCAGACGCTCTCCGGCGACGTGCGCAACGAGTTCCCGATCGCTCCGGCGAGCGATGGCCGCACCGGCCGGCTCACCTTGAAGACGGTGTCGGGCGACATCGTCGTCCGCGGCGCCCGCGGCTGAGATACGCGGCGACGCGGATCATCCGCCGTTGTGGTGTGCCCGGCTGAGGGCGATCGCCGCCTCGAAGGCGGGGAGGGCCGCCTCGGCGAACACGGCGTGACCGGTATCGCCGGCGTGGAACAGGTCTCCGGCGAACAGCGATCGATCCTCGTGGAATGCGGTGCGTACCCGGCCCTGGGTGTACACCTTGACGGTTCGTCGCGACGCCGCCGCCGTCTCCCGGGCGATGCGATCGAACACGTCGGAACGGCGGGTGGCCCACCGCCGCAATGTCGGGGGGAGGCGGGGGATGCTGGCCATGTCGCCCATGCCGTAGAGGACGACGGAGGCCCCGGTGTCTTCGAGCCGGTCGATGATCCTGCGCAGCTCGGCGCGGTACCGCTCCGGCGGCACGCCGCGCAGCGCGTCGTTTGCTCCGACCGAGACCAGGGCGACGTCGGGCTGCAGACGGACCGCTTCGGCGAGCTGGCCTTCGATGACGTCGCGCGCCTGGGCTCCCCCCACCGCGACGCTGATCAGCTCCACCCGGTGGCGCTCGGTCAGGGCGCGTGCCACCCGGCGGACCCAGGTGTTGTCCAGGTCCTCGACGCCCGGCGCGGTTATGGACGAATCCCCGAGGGCGACGATGCGCAGCGGGGGGGCGCCCGGGTCGCCGAAGGTCCCCGACGGATCCTGATTGGGAAACGAGGGAAGGTCGGACCGGTGGGCGGCACGCAGCACCTGGGTGGCGACCGCCACCAAGGCAACGGCGGGAACCGCCGGTATCACCGCGATCGCACGTCGTACCGTGCCCACGGCCAATTCATGATATCGGCGCCCGCCGTCGTGTCGCGTATTGAACCCGACGCCTGCATGATCGAGAGACCCCGAGACGGGCGACGGGCGACGGGTGACGGGCGACGGGCGACGGGCAGCGGGCAGCGGGCAGCGTCCCGACCGTTTGACCGCACGGCTCCTGCCTCCCAGGATGCGGTCATGCGGCTTGCACTGAACGTCGGCTACGCAGGCACCACGGTCGACCCGCGGCTCGACCTGGTCATCGAAGCCGACCGCCTCGGCTACCACTCGGTATGGGTCGCCGAGGCATACGGGAGTGACGCGGTTTCCGTCCTGGCGTGGTACGGCGCCCTCACCGCCCGGATCAGGCTGGGCAGCGGGATCATGCAGATGCCGGCGCGTACGCCGGCAATGACGGCGATGACCGCGGTGACCCTCTCGGAGTTGTCCGGGGGACGGTTCGACCTCGGGCTCGGGATGTCGGGACCACAGGTGGTCGAAGGTTGGCACGGCCGTCCCTACGGGAAGCCGCTGCGGGTGACCCGGGAGTACGTGGAGATCCTCAGGAAGGCGATCTCCCGTGAGGCCCGCTTGCGCTACGAGGGCGAGTTCTACCGGATTCCCTATGACGGCCCCGATGCCACCGGGCTCGGCAAGACCTTGCGGCTCACCGTGCATCCCACGCACGAGATCCCGATCTACCTGGCAGCCATCGGTCCCAAGAATGTCGCCCTCGCCGCCGAGATCGCCGACGGCTGGCTGCCCTTCTGGTATTCGCCGCACCATGGTGCGGAGGTGTTCGGCCCGTCGTTGGCGGCGGGATTCGCCGCATCCGGAGATCCGGGAAAGCGCGATCGTTTCGACGTCGTCACCGCAGTTCCCGCGGTGATGACCGACGACCTCGATCAGGCGCGCTGGGCGGTGCGCCCGGCGTTGGCGCTGTATGTGGGGGGGATGGGGGCGAAAGGGAAGAACTTCTACTTCGATCTGGTGTGCCGCTACGGGTACGAGGAGGCGGCGCAGGCGGTCCAGGACCTGTACCTGCGGGGCAAGCGGGAAGAGGCGATGGCGGCGCTGCCCGATGCGCTCGTCGACGAGGTCGCCCTGCTCGGCACCAAGGAGCAGTTGCGCGACCAGCTCGACGTATGGCGGGAGTCCGGCGTCACCACGCTGGCGGTATGGGCCCAGGATCTGGCGACGCTGCGCACCCTCGCCGAGCTGGCGCTGTAGCCGGTTCGCAGTCCCGGGACCCCCACTCGTGCAGCCTCTCGGTGACGCGGCCGGTGGCCCGGTCACCGATCCCGAACAGCGGTAGCCTGAGCGCATGATCGATCCCGCCTGGGATGAGGGGTTGGTGGCGCTCGGCCGATTCGCCTGGGACGACTCACACGCCCTGCTGCGCTCGGCGCTGGCGAGAGACGCCGAGCCCCGTCCCGAGCATCTGGAGGGCCTGGCCCTGGCTTCGTGGTGGCTGAGTGACATCGAGACGTCGATCGCCGCCCGGGAGCGTGCATTCGTCGCGTTCTCCGCCGCCGGTGACGGGGAGGGCGCCGCTCGGATGGCGCTCGGACTCGCCGAGGACTATGCCGCGAGTTCCAAGAACTCCGTGGCCCGAGCCTGGATGGGGCGCGCCGAGCAAATCCTCGCCGAACGACCCGACGACATCGCCACGGGGTACCTGGAGCGTGCCCGGGCGAGGAATGCCCTCGAGACGGAAAGGGACCCGGAGCGGGCCCTGCGCCACGCCGAGGAGGCTCGTCGGATCGGCATCGAACGCGGTGATCGCAACCTCGAGATGCTGGCAAGGCATGACCGCGGGCAGATTCTCGTGGCCTCGGGCCGGGTGACCGAGGGGATCCGTGAGATGGAGCAGGTGATGATCGCCGCGGGCGCCGGGGAGCTGGACGCCCTCACAACAGGCCGGGTCTACTGCAACATGATCGCGACCTGTCTCGACACCGCCGACTTCGGCACGGCTGCCGAGTGGAGCGAGGAGGCGGAGCGGTGGTGCGACGCGGTCTCCAACACGGGCGGTTATCCCGGGATGTGCCGGGTGCGGCGCTCCGAGGTGAATCGGCGTCGCGGCCTCCTCGACGCCGCCGCCCTCGGTGCCGAGCGGGCTGTGATCGAACTGCGGAGTTTCGTTCCGTTGGCCGCCGCCGCTCATGCCGAGATCGGCAACGTGCACCTGCAGCGGGGGGACCTGGAGGCGGCAGAGCGTGAATTCCTCACCGCGCACTCCATGGGCAGTGAACCGATGCCGGGCCTGGCGATGCTGCGTCTCGCTCAAGGCCGCGGCGACCAGGCGGCCTCGCTGCTTCGCGCCGCGCTGGAAGCCAGGGCGAATGTCGTGCTGGAGCGGGTCCGCCTCCTCCCCGCTGCGGCTGAGGCCTTCCTGAGTGTCGGTGACGTCGATGGATCGGAGGCCGCCGCGGCCGACCTCACCGCCATCGCCCAGGACTACGGCTCGAAGGCACTGGCGGCCTCGGCGGCCTTCGCCCGTGCCCGGGTGCTGGCGGTTCGCGAGGACCACAGAACGGCCGCGGTCCAGTTCCGGGAGGCGGTGGCCGCATGGACCGAGGTCGGTCTTCCCCTGGACGCGGCGCGCGCTCGCGCCGGGTTGGGCAAGAGTCTTCAGGCCCTGGGGGAGTTGGCTGCTGGGGATCTCGAGGTCACCGCGGCGGCCAAAGAGTTTGCCCGCCTCGGAGCGCGGCTCGAGTTGAGTGCTCTGGGAGGCGAATCATCGGCTGGCCCGCACCTTCCGGACCAGGCTGATCGGGCACGGGAGCTCCTCTCGCAACTGGACGCGGTGGCCCTGGGTCGGTACCTGATCGTCGGCGGCTATGCCCGGTTCGCACCGGAGGATCGGCACCGGCTCGCCGATGCCCGTCAGCGCATCGTCGCCGGTCTCATGACCACCACTGGGAACCGGGAGAATCACCTCGTGTGGGCCGCACCGGGAAGCGGCAAGTCGTATTTCGTGGAGCAAGTCGCCGCGGCGCTCCCCGAAGTGCGGTACGTAGAGCTGAACCTGGCACGTCTCGATGAAGGCGACTTCCGCGCTTCTCTCGACCAGGCCCTCGCCGGTTCGGGCGCCACGCTGGTCTTCGTCGACGAGATAGACGCCAAGCCGGACGCGGCGTGGCCCTATGAACTGCTGCTGCCCTGCCTGGACATCAACACCCGCGGAGATGGCCGGGTTGTGTTTGTCATGGCCGGGAGCGGAGGCTCGTCCCTCGAGGAGTTCATGGCGGGTATTGCGGCGCGTGCCAAAGGAACCGACCTTCTCAGTCGAATCCCCGAGGAGAACCATGTGGTCGTGGGCTCCCTCGGAGTCGGGGACCAGATGTTGGTGGCGCTCACCCAGGTCACCAGGAGTGCCGGCCGATCGGGTCGGGTGGTGCGCTCGATAGAGAAGGGAGCGCTGTTCTACATCTCGGTCACGCCCTACCTCGGCAACGCCCGTCAGCTCACCGAGTTCGTCTCTCGAGCGGTCGGACGGATGCCGGCAGGAGAGGATCGGATCAAGTACGACCACCTCTTCGCGCCGGGAGACCCAGAGAACAAGGCGTTCTGGCAGCGACTGCAGGAGAAAGCGCCTGCCCTGATCGGCTCCTATGTGGACGTCACGTCGTGAGTCGGAGCCCCGTCCGGGGTGGCTTCAACGTCGCGCCAGGCGGTCGGTGATCTGCCAGAGGATCCCCCAGAGGATGAACGCCCCGAGCCCGAAGTAGGCCCACGAGTACGCCCCGAATGCGACGGCGGCGCACAGGCAGGCCGCTCCGGAAGCGGCTGCCAACGCGGTGAGGACCGACAACGGTCCCCTCATTCTCCGGGGCAGTGGATCGCTGATCCGGTCGAGCAGCATTGCCCGCGCAGGCTACCCCACCTACATTCCTGCCACTGAGGGAGGCGAACGATGGACGAACCGATGAGCGCGGTTGCCCGATGACGATCAAAGAAGCCGTCGAGTCGGGCGACCTCGATCGCCTCACCCGCCTGGTGGACGGGCTGTGCGCCTCCCGGGATTGGGACGGCGTGGTCGAGTTGCGCGACCGGTGCCGTCATGCCATCGAACGCGGTCTGCAGCTGTGGCCGGCGGCGGAGTTCGCCGAGTATCGCCTCGCCCTGGAGGCGCCGGGAACCTATGCCGGCGCGGTGCTGGTCGAGGGGGCCGGTCGGTTTGCACTCGGCCCGCTGTGGGAGGTGGCGGCCTGCAGCCACTCCTGGGCGGACTTGAGCGACCACGTGCCGCTGGGCCCGGCGCGCACCCTGTGTGCCCACGAGCGGGTGATCCGTGGAGAGGACCTCACCGGGGACGATTCGATAGATCCCGGCATCCTCGATCTGCCTCTGGTGCTGGCGTCCTGGGAGCACGTCTACCCGCCCGCCGAGTACCGCTCCGCCGAAGCGGCGTTCCCCACCCCGCCCCGCCCCCGGCTGCGCCCGGTCGATCTTCCCCGCGGGGGCGGCCAGATCCCCGACGACGAGCGGGTGGAGGCATTGCTGGCACTGGCAGCGCCGTGGGCAGAGCAGTCCAACGGGGCGGTGTCGGCCTTCGCCGTGGCGGGCAGCGCGGAGTCGGCGATCGCTGCTCATGATCGCGGTGAGGCCTTGGCCGCCGAGATCGACGCGGCGACGGCGCTGGCGTGGATGGCCTGGACCGGGGCGAGCGGGGGAGCGTACGCCCGGAGGCGGGGCACCCCGATGGGCCGGTTCGGCGCCTGGTGGGCGGCGTCCGCCGTGGCCGGGCTGGAATGGCCCCCCGAACCGGATGACTTCCTCGAGCATCTTCAAGCGGTGAGGTGGCTGCTCTGGGAGCCGGCGGGCGATCCACCGGGATGGTCGGGCTCGATCGCCGCCGAGAAAGAGGGCCGCGCCTGGGCGCTGCTCGCAGTGGACAACCATCGCGAAGAGGACGTCCTCGCCGAGGGGAAGACGTGATCCCTCTCGAGGAGATCGTCGCCGCCGCCGGGCGAATCGCGCCGCATGTGAAGCGCACCCCGCTGGTGAGCAGCGGAGCGCTGTCGGCGCGTCTCGGCACCAGGGTGTCGTTGAAGCTGGAGGCGTTCCAGAAGACCGGTTCCTTCAAGCCGCGAGGAGCACTCAACCAGGTGCTCGCCGGAGACGCGGCACGTCGCGGCCGGGGAGTGGTGGGCTGGAGCGGAGGCAACTACGCCCAGGGGCTCGCCTACGCCGGGGGCGTCGCCGGGATCGCCACCACGATCGTGATGCCGGAGGGAACCCGTCCCAACTACGTGGCGGCGACCCGCGGGTATGGGGCGACCGTCGAGATCGTACCCGGCGTCGCCGAGTCGCTGGAGTACGCCCGGTCGCTGGCCGGCGACGACCGGCCATTCCTGCACCCCTTCGACGACCCGCTGATGATGGCGGGCAACGGCACGCTCGGCATCGAGGTTGCCGAGGACGCTCCCGACGTCACCGACGTGTTCGTCAGCATCGGCGGAGGAGGCCTGATCGGCGGCGTGGCCAGCGCCCTGCGGGCCTTGACTCCGGGTGCCCGGGTCTGGGGAGTGGAGACGGAGGGTGCCGACGCCATGCGGCGCGCCCTCGACGCCGGTCACCCGGTCGACATGATCCCCACGTCGATCGCCCGCACCCTGGGAGCCGCCCGGGTCTCGGTGGCGACGCTGGAGCTCGTGCAGCAGCTGGTGGAGGAAGTGATCGTGGTGTCCGACGCCGCCGCCGTCGATGGGGTGATCACCCTGCTGGAGCGGGCCAAGGTGCTGGCAGAACCGGCGGCCGGATGCACGCTGCCCGCCGCC
>MELR01000007.1:27948-47340 GCA_001767695.1 Actinobacteria bacterium RBG_16_68_21 | reverse complement strand
CGGTCCGGGAGCGCCTGGGTTCGCATATCGTCCTGGTGATCTGCGGCGGGAACGTGTCGGCGGAGGATCTGGCGGGGTGGGTGGGCAAGTAGCGGCTACCCGTTCCCCGTTGCCCGTTACCCGTTCCCCGTTACCCGTTGCGCCGTCTCCCGTCTCCCGTCTCCGGAAAGACCGTCGTCTTGCTGCGATCGTCGGGCAGTCGGAGGTCGGGACACCGTGTTGCGCCCTCCGGTCTTGGCGGGCGACCGGCGACGGGCGACGGGATCCTCACTCCACGTGATCCGGCAACTCGGTTTCGATGTTGCGCACCCGGGGAAGCGCGTATACGAGGAGTCCGAGCAGGGCGGTCCCCAGCCCGGCGATGACGAACATGAACCCGACGCCCCGGCCCGGTCCGGTGCCGATCACCGCACCGACGGATGATGCCAGCGCGCCCCCCTGCGCCAACAGGGGCTCGAACACCTTGTCGGCGAGGGGGCCGGAGGCGAGGATGGCGATCGGGGCAATCGCCGAGGAGATCATTCGCCGGATGGCGAACACCCGGCCCTGAATGCCCGGCGGCACCTTGAGCTGCCAGAGCACCTGACTGGCCGTGTTGGCGATCGGCACTATCGCCATGAGGATGAAGGCCGATGCGGCGATCATCGGGACCGACGCCCGCACCCCGGACAACAGGGCCCCGAGACCACCGACCCCGATGGAAATGGCGAGCCCGCGGATCCGCCGTTGCGGTCCCCCCCACACGCTGACCGCGATGCTGCCCACCACGGCTCCGATCCCCGCCGCCGACAGCACGCTCCCCGCGGCTGCCTCGGAGGCGAAGGCAAGGACGAGCGGGAAGATGAGCACGTTGATGAAGGCCAGGGTGAAATTGACCGCCGCGAAGATCCACAGGAGCCCGAACAGTCCGGGTCGATCCTTGACCCAGCGCCACCCGGCGGCGGCATCGCCGCGAATCGTGCCGGTGGCGGCTTCGGGGTATTCGTCGGGCCGGGGAAACCGGACGACGGACAGGGTGGCGACGGCGACCGCGAACGTGGCCAGGTCGACGATCAGCACGCCGGGGAGGTCGAAGGCCGCCAGCAGTATCCCGGCGAGTACCGGGGCGATCACCAGCGAGAGGCCGTCGTTGAGTTGCACCATCCCGTTGGCGCGGCCCAACTGCGCCTTGGGGACCAGCAGGGGGATCGACGCCATCCACGCCGGCGATTGGAAGGCGTTGCCGATGGCACCGACCGCCACCACCAGGTAGATGTGCCACAGCTGGAGGGAGTCGGCCATGAAGAGCAGGGCGATGGCCAGCGACCCGAGGCCGGCGGCGGTGTCGGCGGCGAGCATGACGATGCGGCGGTCCCAGCGGTCGACCAGGGCGCCGGCGAAGGGGGAGATGGCCGTGGCCGGTACTGCGAACGCCAGCGAGACCAGCGCCAGCTTGGTGACCGACCCGGTTTCCACGTAGACCCAGATCGACAGCCCGAACCCGGTGAGCGAGGTCCCGATCACCGAGACCAGCTGCCCGCCCCAGACCGTGAAGAAGGTGCGCATTCCCGCCGGCGCGGCGGTCTCGGGAGCGGGTTCGGTGGTCATGGCCATGACCGGCGCCATAGTGACATCATTGTGATGTCATGTCAACCGACAGGTCCCACCCGGACCCGGTAGCGGGTCTCCTCCAACGAACCCCCGGCGAGTACTTCGATCCGGATGCCGTCGGGCTGCCAGCCCGCGGCCTCGTAGAAACGCCGTGCCCGCGTGTTGCCGGTGAGGACCCAGAGGAACGCCTCGGTGAAGCCCCGACTCCGCAACCAGGTGATGGCGGCATCCATCAGATCGCGACCGTGGCCGTGGTCCCAGTGGTCGGGCGCTACGTAGATGGCCTGCAGTTCTCCCACCGCGACCGGGTCGTGACTCGGGTCGCGGCTGGCGCCCAGCGACGCCATCCCCACCACCTCGCCGTCGTGATCGGCGACCAGTGCGATCCGGTCGGCGCGCTCGGCGGCGAGGAATCGAGTCCACTGTTCGGTGCGGCTCTCGACCGCGAACGAGTCGATCACCGCATCCGGCATCAACCCCCGGTAGACCGCCTCCCAGGAGGCCACCTGGACGCGGGCGACGGCGGCGACGTCGGCAGGGGTGGCCGGGCGGATCACTCGTCGGGGATGGTATTCGGCCGCTCGTTGTTCGCAATACGCCCCGAAAGCAGGCTCTTTGCTGGAGACGGGCGACGGTCTTGATGGTGACTGGCGACCTGTCTATCGAACACCTGTTCGATTAGACTCCCCTCCCCATGCCCCGCTATGCCGAGCTGCACTGCCACAGCAACTTCTCCTTTCTCGACGGGGCCTCCCACCCCGGGGACCTGGTGCGGCGGGCCGCCGAGTTGGGGTACGAGGCGCTGGCGGTCACCGACCACGACGGGTTCTACGGGGCCCCCCGGTTCCACATCGCCGCCGCGGAGGTGGGATTGGCGACGGTGTACGGGGTGGAGGTGGGGCTTCCCCAGCATCCGCTGCCCGCTGCCCGCGACCCGCTGCCGACAAGACAAGCGGGAGACGGGAAGCGGGAAGCGGGAAGCGGCCGGAGGGGCCGCACCCACCGCATGCACGGCTCCAAGCCGACCACCCTTCCCCCGACCGACCATCTGGTCCTCCTCGCCCCCGACCCGCGCGGCTACGCGGCGATCTCCCGGCTGGTCACCCGGGCGCAGTTCCGCGGGGAGAAGGACCGCCCGGTGTACGCCGGGGACGACCTGGTGGATGCGGCGACGATCGGCAAGCTGGTCGCCCTCACCGGATGCCACCAGGGGGCGGTGCCCCGGGCGGCCGCCGCCGGCGACCTGGCCGCAGCGATGGCGGAGGCGGCCCGGCTGCGTGAGGTGTTCCCGGGACGGCTGTTCCTCGAGGTGTGGGATCACCGCATGCCCGGCGACGACCTGCGCAACGACGTCCTCGCCGAGGTGGCGGCGCGTCTCCGCATCCCGCTGGTGGCCACCAACAACGTCCACTACCACGACCGGTCGGAGGCCGACATCGCCGAGGTGCTCGCCGCCGTCGCCGGGCGGCGCGACCTCGATGGGGGCCACGGCCACTGGCCGGCCACCGACGAGCGCTATCTGAAGTCTCCTGCCGAGATGGCGGCCCGCATGGCGCGCTACCCGGGAGCGGTGCCCCACGCCGCCGACCTGGGCGGCTCGCTCGCCTTCGATCTCCGCCTGGTCGCCCCCCGCCTGCCCGACTTCCCCATGCCGGGGGCCTTTCGCGACGAGATGGACTACCTGCGCCACCTCACCCTGGAGGGCGCCCGCAAGGTGTATCCGGGAGAGGGCCCGGGGAACATCGACCCGGCGGCGCTGGCCCGCCTGGAACACGAGCTGGGGGTGATCGGCAGCCTCGAGTTCCCCGGGTACTTCCTGATCGTCTGGGACATCGTCCGCTTCGCCGAGTCGCGCGACATCTTCTGTCAGATACGGGGTTCGGGTGCCGACTCGGCGGTGTGCCGCTGCCTGGAGATCACCCGGGTGGACCCGATCCGCCTCGGCCTGCCCTTCGAGCGCTTCCTCTCCGCGGAGCGGGGGCGGCCCCCCGACATCGACGTCGACTTCGAGGCGGAGCGGCGCGAGGAGGTGATCCAGTACTGCTACCAGCGCTACGGCCGGGAGCGGGCGGCGATGGTGGCCAACGTGATCACCTACCGGGCCCGCTCCGTGCTCCAGGACGTCGGCAAGGCCTTCGGGCTCACCCAGGCGCAGGTCAACGGGCTCACCAAGTACCTCGACACCCGCAATCCCCAGAAGATCGAGGAACACCTGGAGCTCCCCGCGGGGGCGACCACCGACTTCATCCTCGACGTGTGCCGCCGCCTCGACGGGTTCCCCCGCCACCTGGGGATCCATGCCGGCGGGATGGTGATCGCCGACCGGCCGCTGTGGGAGACCGTACCCCTGGAGTGGGGACGGATGGAGGATCGCTCGGTGCTGCAGTGGGACAAGGACGACTGCGCCTCGATGGGCATCGTCAAATTCGACCTGCTGGCGCTGGGGATGCTCAACGCCCTCCATCTCACCGTGGGCCTGATCGAAGAAGTGCACGGGGTGGCGATCGACCTGGCGCGGATCGACCAGGAGCCGGTGATCTACCAGATGCTCACCAGGGCGGACACCGTGGGGATGTTCCAGGTGGAGTCGCGCGCCCAGATGGCGACGCTCCCCCGGATGAAGCCCAAGACCTTCTACGACCTGGCGGTGGAGGTGGCGCTGATCCGTCCCGGCCCCATCCAGGGTCACTCGGTGCACCCCTACCTGCGGCGGCGCAACGGGGAGGAGCCGATCCGCTACCCCCATCCCTCACTGGAGCCGGTGCTCGCCAAGACCCTGGGGGTGCCGGTATTCCAGGAGCAGCTCATGGAGATCGCCCGGATCTGCGCCGGGTACAGCCCGGGTCAGTCCGATCGTCTTCGCCAGGCGATGACCCACAAGCGCTCCGACGAGGAGATGGCCAAGCTGCGCCACGAGACCTTCGCCGGGATGGCAGGCCGGGGTATCACCGGGACGGCGGCGGAGGAGATCTGGGAGAAGCTCCAGGGGTTCGCCTCATTCGGCTTCCCGGAGAGCCACTCGGTGTCCTTCGCCTACATCGTGTACATGTCCGCCTGGCTCAAGTACCACTGGCCCACCGAGTTCCTCGCCGGGCTGCTCAACGCCCAGCCGATGGGCTTCTACAGCCCCAACTCCCTGGTGGGGGACGCGGTGCGCCACGGGGTGGTGGTGCTCGGGCCCGATGTCAACGAGTCGATGTTCGACTGCACGATCGTCCCCTACGACACCGATCCCGGCGACCTGGCCACCTATTCGGGGATGTCGTGGCGGCGGGGTCGGGGAGCCGCCACCGACCCGATCCGCATGGCCACCGCGCTGCGCATGGGGCTGCGCTACGTGCGCGATCTGGGGGAGGCGGAGATCAGCCGGATCGAGGCCGCCCGGCTGGTCGGCGGTCCGTTCGCCACGGTGGTCGACCTGGCGCAGCGCACCGGTCTGGCGGTGGGGGCTCTCGAAGGCCTCGCCGCCGCCGGGGCGCTCGACCCGCTGGGGATCACCCGGCGAGAGGGGCTATGGGCGGCGGGGGCGCTGGCGGGGATGGGGCCGGGACGGCTTCCTCTCGCCGAAGGCGCCGCCGCCCCGCAGTTGGCCGGCATGGACGAGGTGACCCGGGCCCGGGCCGACCTGTGGGCCACCGGGGTGTCGGTGCGCCACCCGGCGGAATTCGTGCGCGACCAACTGGTCGCCCAGGGATGCATGACGGTGGCCGAAGCCCTCGGCGGCCGCCACGCCGGGCAGAGGGTCAAGGTGGGCGGAGTGGTCACCCACCGGCAGCGCCCCTCCACCGCCAAGGGGGTGATCTTCATCAACCTCGAGGACGAGACCGGCCTGCTCAACGTGATCGTCACCCCCGACGTGTGGTCGGCGCAGCGCGACGTCGCCCGCCGCAGCGTCGGCCTGATGATCGACGGCGCCCTGGAGCACCGCGACGGGGTCACCAACCTGATCGCCCGCCGGTTCGCCTCGTGGCCGGTGGAGGGCGTGGAGAGCCGGGACTGGGGGAGCGGGGGGAGGCGGTGAGTACAGCACCCTCAGCCATATGACCCCGGGGTGGTGCTGGCAGTCCTACAGGATGCGGCCTGCGACCCGCGACCGGGTGGCGAGCCATCCGAGCCCGAACGACGCGCAGAGGCCAAGGGAGAAGACACCGAGGAACTTCAGTTCGGCCGGCACCGCGACATCCCGCAGGGCCATCGCAAGAATGATCGTGAGCGGGGCATGGAGGAGGTAGGCGGCGAATGATGCTCGGCCGAGACCACGGACGAGCGTGCCAGCACGGTTCTCGCGGCGTCGGAACCAGTCGATCACCCACAGCGACATGCCAAGAGCAAGGGTGGCCTCGATGAGCGGGATGAGCGTCGCCTCGAGCCGTAACCCTCCGAGGAAGCGGTCGACGTCTTCGGTGATCGTAAGGCCGACGCCAAGGGCAATGGCGAGAACGACGCCGACCGCGGCGGCCCGCCCGCAGCTACGTCGCAGCTCAGGCGAGAGCCCGGCGGATAGCCAGCCTCGCTCCCTCGCGAGGACGCCGAGCGCGAAGAGTGTGGCCATCTGCGGGTACTCCCACAGGTTCAGCCCCCAGGCCGAGTCGCCGCTGAGCACCGGGAACTCGAGGCGAACGAGAAACGAGGTCACGACGATGAACCCGCCCGCCCTCACCAGATCGCTGCGGCGCAGAGGGCTGGTGAGCTCGGTTCGTACGGGTCGTCGCCACCGCCAGACGGCGTACACCAGCGAGAACGCAAGCAAGGCGGCTATGAACCACGCCACCCCAAGCTCGACATCATCCCAGTAGGTGCGACGAAAGTAGTCGGCGACCGTCTCCCCCTCGCCCATCGCCCGATCGCCGAAGAAGTTCATCGCCGGGTTGATCGCCAGGAGATACGCGACGGTGGGTACCCCGAGACGCCACAGCCGGTCGATCACGAAGCGCCGGGCACCCTTGCGCCCGAGAGCCGGAGGAGTGAACAGGCCTGCAACGAAGAACAGCAGCCCCATGCCGAACAGCAGCCCCGGCGAGAAGATCCCGGCGAGAACGGCCTTGGCGACCTCGCTGGCCGTTCGCTCCCGGTAGTACCACCCGACGTCGAGGGCGTAGATCAGGCTGACGTGCGCGCCGATGACCCCAACGATGACCGCGACGCGCAGATCGTCGATCCAGGCTTCGCGACTCGAGTCGACACCGGCGGCCATCTCGCCGCCGGACGGAGCGGTGTGAGGCATACCCGATGGTGCGCCGGCGGGACGCGGCCCCACAGAGGCGAATGTCCTGCAATAGTCGGGTGGCTGACTCTCCCCTCGGCCAGCGGCCGTGAGTGTCACCTAAGAGCGCGCGCAGATAGGTCGCGGGTCTTACCTGACCGGGACGAGCCTATCTGCGCGCGCTCTTGGCCATCGGGGCGCTGCCGTCACGCGCGTCACGCGTCGGGACCGTCACGCGATAGGTCCGATCCTTTGGGACCGGACCGACCTTCGAGGCTGGGCGTCCGGTCGGCCTTTGGTAGTCCTCGTGACCAGAAAGGGCAGGAAGACCTTAGGTCTAGGGCTTCGTTTCGATGCTCGGCGTGCCGATAGGGCGGTCATGCCGGAGCACGGTCGGACGCGCCAGGTGCCTCATCCGTTTGCAGTCGTAGGCAGGGTGTGGCGCGAGGGTTGGGCGACCCTCTCCGCACCTCTCGTGAGGGCGTCCTTGGTCATCGTGTTGGGTGTGGCCGCGGTGGGTTCACTGGTGCTTGGTGCGCAGCTCGGGAGTACGGACGCGTTGTCTCTCCTGTCGGATGTGGTGATACCCCTGGTGTCGGTCGGAGCCGCGGCTTTGCTCGTCGTGGCAGCAAGCCATCGGCGAGGGCGTGAGATGGTGGCGTGGGTACTGTTCGGGATTGGTGTTGGTTGTTGGGGGACTGGCGAATTGATCTGGAGCTGGTACGCCCTCTTCAACTCGGGTGCGGTGCCTTATCCCGGATTGGCGGACATCTTCTACGTCGCCGGTTATCCGATCATCTTCGCCGGGGTTCTCCTCCTGCCGCATCTGCAGTCCGGCCGGTGGGAGCGGGTTCGGATCACGCTTGACGCTCTTGCAGGAACCGTGGCGTTGACCGCCATCACGTGGACGTTCTACCTGCGAGGTGCCATCTCGATCAACGCCAACGCCACGCTCTTGGAAAACGCCGTCAACTTGGCGTACCCGGTCGGCGATCTCATCTTGCTCGTTGGCCTATTGATGATCTTCACCCGTCGGAGCGAGCTGCAGTTCGATGGACGCCTGCTGGTGATCGGTGCGGGCATGGCACTCACAGTCGCCGCCGACATGACATACGTGTTGCTTCTCAACAATGGCTCGTATGTCGATGGAGCGGCAGTGGACGCAATCTGGCTTGGCGGCTACGGCCTGTTTGCCCTGGGCGCGGTGTTGTTGGCGGCGCCGCCGCGAATCAGGGACCAGGTGGACAGATCCAACCGGCTCGCGGCGATCGTGGCCCCCTACAGCGTCGTTGTTGCATTGTTTGCCGTCACGCTGGCGGCATCGGGCGGCAGGGCCACGATGCTGCAGGCTTCCACCGCTGTCGTTGGTCTGATGATCATCGCCCGCCAGGGCGTAGGCATCCGCGAAACCCGTCAAGTCGTCGAGAAACATCGTAACGATCTGGTCGCGTCCATCTCCCACGAACTTCGTACCCCACTCACTGCGATGAGCGGCTTCGTCGACATCCTCGACGCCAGTCCTGACCTCGATCCGGTAGAAAGAGCCGAAATCGTCGGCATCGTTGCTTCCCAGACCAAACACCTCACCAGGATTGTTGGGGACCTCGTCGACGTCGCCCGAGATAGCCTATGGGCCGTCGCGCTCAACCATGAGGAGATCGATGTGGCCGGTCTCGTGGGCACGGCCACCGAGATTCTCGGCGCTGAGGCCGCATCCGCTCGGATCACCACCCATATCGAGCCTGGTCTCACCATCACCGGTGACCGCGGCCGGCTGTCCCAGGCATTGGTCAACTACCTCACCAATGCTCTCCGTTACGGCAACGGCGTCGTCGAAGTGTGTAGTCGAAGCACGGGTCACGAGGTCATAGTGGAAGTCCACGACAACGGACCGGGCATTGCCAAGAAATTCGACTTGGTCATTTGGGAGCGTTTCGAGCGCGGTGCCCACACCTATCTCAGCGACCCGCCCGGTTCCGGTCTCGGATTGGCGATCGTTCGCCAGCTGGTGGCCGCGCACGGCGGCCGTAGCGGCCATCACCCGTCCGAGCGTCTCGGCGGCGCGTGCTTCTGGATCGCGCTACCAATGACGAACGATCGCTCGATCCAGCTTTACGACTCCCTCGAATGGAGCCCCTCGGCCGCATGACCTCGAGGGGACGCTCAGCGATCTCTGTGCTGCCGCCCTCACGTTCTAAGGGGACGAGACAACGATCGGCCTTGACCCTGCCTTGCCGATGTCGACGAGGTTCAGGCCATCATCCGGGCACTCCCTGCCCCAGGGAGCTGAAAGAGGGCGGGATGCCAGCTCAACCACGTGGGCGGTGAGTTCTGATCGCCGTCCGATGACCCAGCATGTTGTTGGTCGGGTCAACGCTTGCCCGACGAGTAGGCCGTCCCCTCGGCCACAGCGATCACACCTGACAGCCCCCTCCGGCGTGTCATACCCGAGTCGTATCTTCTGTCAATGACCGCTGTCTTGGAGAAGCCGACTCTCATCGACGAATTCCCGGTGTTCACCGATGACCTCGTCGAGCGTCTCGCTGACCGCCGTCGTCTGATCGCCTCGATCGAGGCTGAGTGCGCCATTGTGGTTGCCGAGTTGATCCGGCGCGGCGCTCACCATGACCTCGGCCATCGGTCGATGGTGTCCCTCCTGGTGGACCGCCTCGGGGTGTCGGCCGGGGTGGCCCGGGGCATGATCCGCGTTGCCACCGCACTCGACGAGATGCCCCACACCCGTGCCGCCTTCGAGGCGGGTGACCTCGACCTCGCCCGCGCTCGCCAGCTCGTGTCGGCTCGTGAAGCCAACCCGGAGCTGTTCGCCTGGCACGAGCGGGCATTGGTCGAGACGATCGAGGGGCTGCCCATGAGGCACGTCGCCGGCGCACTCGACTACTGGGCGCAACAGGCGTCCCTGGAGTACGCCGAACACGACGCGGCCGTCCGCAGGGAACAGCGCCGCCTCCATGTCTCGCTGGTGAACGGCATGGTGCATGTCGACGGCCGCCTCGACCCGGTGTCCGGCCAGTTCGTGATCACCGCCCTCGACACCCTCACCGACCCGGGAAACCTCGACCCGGCGGACTCTCGCACTCCGGCACAGCGGCGAGCCGATGCTTTGGTGGGCCTGTGCCGGGAACACCTCGACACTGATGGTCTTCCGACACAACGCACGGAGCGTCCGCACGTGATGGTGCACGTCGCCCTGGAGGCGCTCGAGGGTCGTGCCGGTCGTCCCTGCGAGCTCGACGACACCGGGGTGATCACCCCGCAGGCGGTCAGACGCCTGGCGTGTGATTCGAAGGTCACGCGGATCGTCACCCGGGCGGAGTCCCAGATCCTCGACGTGGGGCGAACCACCCGGGTCGTGCCCACCGGCATGCGCAGGGCACTCGTTGCCCGAGATCGGGGCTGTGTCATTCACGGTTGTGGTGCCCCGCGGCGATGGTGCGACGCCCACCACATCGTCCACTGGGCGGACGGAGGATCGACCAGTCTCGGCAACCTGGTGCTGCTCTGCGATCGGCATCACACGCTGGTGCACGAGGGGAGGGTTCGATTACCGGACCCGTGGTGACGGGGTCACCTTCCGCCGACAGCCGTTGATCGTCGCCTCTGCCGTCCGGGTAGCCCCCCTGCTCGTGACCGAACGCCCGCCTGTGAAGCCGAGTTGGGTCGACCGGTTGATCGACTGGATCGACCGGTTGCCCTCCCCGGCGTGGGTGTTCTACCTCGTGATGTACGTGGTGGCCGCGTCGATGCTGCACGCCGCGATCTGGATCGACCCCGTGGTCCCAGTGGGGACGCTCAGCACCACATGGATGGTGAACGCGATCTGGGCGGTGCTCTCCGTCGTCTTCATCGACTACCTCAAAGTGGCGGTCGGGCGCTCGCTCGACAAGTTCGCCCCACTGGTGGCCGACAAGCCCACGGAGTTTGCCGCCCTCCGCCACCGGATGACCGAGATGCCGGCCCGCCCGGTGTTCTGGATGACGGTGATCACCGGATTGGCGATCGTGGCCGGGATCGCCTCAGACCCCGCCTTCGCCTATGAGGGGCTGTCCCATTCCTATGTCCTCGCCGTGAGCCTGATGGTGTTCTCGTACTGCTTCACCCCCGTGGTGCTCTACCTCTCGATCAGGCTGCTGGCTTCGGTGACGCGCGCCTACGGGCTGCTCGACGAGGTGGACGTGCTCAGTCAGCGTCCGCTGTACGCCTTCTCCCGCCTCACGTTGCAGGCCGGGCTGCTTTGGCTGGTGATCGTGAACCTCGGTATCGGCACGATGGTGTTCGTCGGGGACGCGGGAGACGCCCAGGAACGAGCGATCAGCATCGGGTTCACCGCATTGGGGATCGTCATCGCCTTCACGTCGTCCCTCTACCCGCTGCGGGGCTGCTGACCACCTACCTCTAGCGTTCGATCCGGGCCCGCATGACCCCGAGGTTTCCGGGCCGTTCTCCATTGTGAGTAGCTCCCCGACGGTGGCAGGGTTGGTGGGGCAACGGCGATGGAGAGAGACATGGACTTGGAGGAGACGCTCAAGGGCACCTACGACGCGATGACGGTCAAGCGGGTGTACGGCGACCCGATCGAGAAGGACGGCGTCACCGTCATCCCGGCCGCGGCGATCCGCGGGGGTCTCGGATACGGCAGCGGACGCCAGGGTGACGAAGCCGAAGGCGGCGGCGGAGGGTCGGGCCTGAGCGCCCGGCCGGTGGGGGTCTACCGCATCGAGAGCGGCAAGGTGACCTGGGAGCCGGCGCTCGACCTCACCCGCATCGCGCTGCTCGGCCAGGTCGTCGCCATCGTGGCACTGCTCGTATTGCGGTCGGTGCTCAGGGAGCGCCGCAAGCGCTGAGAATCGACCGAAACGGATCTCGCTTCGGCGCGCGGTGCAGTAGCGTCGGTGTGTTCGGGCGGGGTGGAAAGGGGCACGAGGGGTGTCCGCGTTCAAGCAGCCCAATCGGTCGAGCTGGATCGATGCGATTACGCAATGGGTCGACGCCGCCCCCATCCCGAACTGGCTCGCCTATGTCGGCGGGTACATGGCCGTGGCGTTCATCTGGCACGTGGCCGCGTGGCTCGATCGAGCGGCCGCGGTCCCGCACCTTCGGGTGGACCTGCTGTTCAGCGCCGTATGGAGCGTGATGCCTCTTATCCTGCTTCATCACCTCACGGCTCTTGGCGGACGATCCGTCGACCGGCTCGTTCCCGCAGTCACCAACCGGTCCGACGAGCTGGCGGCACTGAGATCCCGGATGTCGACGACTCCCTGGTGGGCAGTGACGGCGCTGTCGGTCCTGGCCCTTGGCCTTGCCCTCAGCCAGGTGCTGGGCTCACCCGATGACGTATACCCAGGGCTCGCTCACCCGGCATCATCGGCGCTGGCCGCGGTTGTCCTATCGTTTTCTTTCAGCTGCGCCTTTACCCTCGTTTTCCAGGGTGTCCGTGAGCTATTGGGTGTGAGATCCGCCTACGCCCTGGTCGGTCGGGTGGACGTGTTTCGCCCCCGCGCCCTCTACGCGTTCTCCGGCCTGACGCTGCAGGCCGGGTTGTTTTGGCTCCTGCTTGCCAACCTTGACCTGGTCGCCTCGACAAATGGGTTTCGAGACGGGCTGGATGCCGCTTCGGTGATGGCGGCGGCCCCGTTCCTGCTCCTGGCGCCGTTGACCTTCCTGACTCCGCTCCTCGGCATCCATGGCCGTCTCCGTGAGGCCCGAAACGCCGCGCTCGACGAGAACGGCCGACTGATCGGGGAGTACCAGCGAAGTCTCTACCGATCGCTCGCATCTGCCGACCACGACGAGGTCGAGCGGTGGGATCGCGGGCTGTCGAGCCTCTATCGGGTGCGCGACGAGGTTCACAAGGCGCCGACCTGGCCCTGGGAGCCGTCCACTCTGGGCACGTTCCTCACCGCCGTGTTCGTGCCGATGCTCGTCTGGTTGCTGCAAGCCGTGGGTGCCAAGGCGCTGTAGGCCGTCAGCTCACGATGCGCCGGTAGAGCCTGACGGCCAATGGGGCGAACACCGCCAGGATTCCCGCGGTCCACACCAGCGAGAGCAGCACCGCCCCGAGCACGGTCTTCCCCGGCTCGAGGGCGTCTCCGCCCAGCATCAAGCCGCGCAGCGCGTTCACCGTCACCGTGATCGGCTGGTTCTCGGCGAAGGCCCGCAGCCAGCTCGGCATCGTCTCGGTGGGGACGAACACCGACGAGGCGAATACCAGGGGGAACACCGGAAGGAAGATCGCCGTCTGGGTCGCCTCGGGGTTCTTGACGGCGAGGCCGATCGTCGCCATCACCCAGGAGAGGGCGTAGGCGAAGGCCATCGCCACCAGGAGCCCAGCCGCCATTCCCAGCGCGTTGGTCTGCCAGCGGAACCCGATGAAGAAGCCGACCAGGAGCATCAAGCCGATCACAAAGCCGTTGCGGATCAGATCGGAGATGGTCCGGCCGGCGAGCACCGCCGAACGCGCCATGGGGAGGGAACGGAATCGGTCGATGACTCCTTTGCTGAGATCCTCGGTGAGGCCGATCGCCGTCTGGCCGGCTCCGAAAGCCGCCACCTGGATCAGCAGGCCGGGCACCAGCCAGTTGATGTACTTGCCGGCGGCGACCGCGGGGATGGAACCGCCAATGGCTCCCCCGAAGACGTAGTTGAACAGCAGCAGGAACATCACCGGCTGCACGGTGGCGAACAGGATCAGCTGAGGGAGGCGGATGTTGCGCAACAGGTTCCGCCTGGTGATCACCAGGGTGTCCTTGATGGCATGAGCCACCGAGATTCGGGCGTGCTCGGTCGTGGTCGTGGTCATCGGGCCCTCCCGGCGCGGCGTCGGCGCCTTCCGTTCTCGGCAGCCGGCGTCTCCTCGGCGGCGTGGCCGGTGTAGGCGAGGAACACGTCGTCGAGGGTCGGCTTGCGCAATGCGATGTCGTCGGGGGTGATCGCCGCCTCATCGAGACGGCGCACCGCCAGGGTAAGGCTGGTCGGTCCCTGGGGAGCCGCCAGGGTGATCTTGCGCGAGGCCGGTTCGAAGGTGGGGGCGTCTCCGTGCACCGCGGTGAGCACCTCCATGGTGCGCACCCGCAGGTCCTCGGAAACGGTCAGCTCCACCACCGACCCGCCCAGCTGGTCCTTCAGCTGCTCCGGTGTTCCCTCGGCGATCACCTTGCCGTGGTCGATCACCCCGACCCGGGCCGCCAATTGGTCGGCCTCGTCGAGATACTGGGTGGTGAGCAGAATCGTGGTGCCCCCGGCGACCAGATCGGTGATCAGCTCCCAGATGTGAACCCGGCTGCGGGGATCGATTCCGGTCGTCGGCTCGTCGAGGAACAACACGTCGGGACGGCCCACCATCGAGGCCGCCAGGTCGAGCCGCCGCCGCATGCCGCCCGAGTACGTACGTACCTGGCGGTCGGCGGCGTCACCGAGGTCGATCCGCTCCAGCACCTCGGCGGCCCGACTGCGGGCTTCGGTCGCCGGGAGGTTGTAGAGACGGCCGACCATCTCGACGTTTTCCCGCCCGGTGAGGTACTCGTCCACCGCGGCGAACTGCCCGGCGAGGCCGAGATGGTTGCGGGCCGTGACCGGATCCTTGATCACGTCGACGCCGGCGACGACCGCCCGGCCCGAATCGGGCTTGAGGAGCGTGGTCAGCACCCGGATGAGGGTGGTCTTACCGGCCCCGTTCGGTCCGAGCAGCCCGTAGATGATCCCCGGCTCGAAGGAGATGCTGACCCCGTCGAGGGCCTTGATCGTGCCGAAGTGCTTGACGATGTCGTCGGCGCGTACCACCGGTTCGTTCACGGGGAGAGGCTCCTTCTCGAAAGCGCGGACCGGGGAGTCTGGCAGCACGCGTGGAGCTAACAGACATCGGGCCAGAAGGCTGGGGGCTTCCCGCTTCCCGCACCCGCCAAGCAGGGTTGTCGGTTGTTGCGGGTAGCCGGTAGCGGGCAGCGGGCGCCTGCCTACCGCTTCACATACATGTCGTCGGCGTAGCACCACCGCCAGTGGAACGGGGCGTCGCCGACGGGGATCGTGTTGGGGTGCCCCGAGGCGAGCCAATGCTTGGTGCCGTGTGCCAGCTGGCTCTCGCAGCAGCCGACGTGCCCGCAGGTGACGCAGAGCCGCAGCTCCTCGGTGGCCGGGCACTCCTCGCAGCGGCGCCTGGCGGTCTCGAGCACCTGCGGGTCCCAGTGGGTGCAGGTCTCCGGCGCCACCGGGAGGACGACCGGTGGGGGACGCCGCGGGGAGAGATGATCGTCGTCCAAGGCGGCGACATCCCCGGTCTCGGTGGCCACGAAGAGGGTCTCGCCGCGCATCTCGGCGCCGCGGGCCCATGAGTCGAGGGACACGCGCTCGATCGGAGCGCCGTCCGCGCTCCACAGGGCCACGGTGGAGTCCGCCGACGCGGTCATCACCCGGTCGCCGTCGGGATGCCACGACACGCCCCAGACCTGTTGCGAGTGCGCCGGGACGACGACCGGGCGGCCGCCGGCGACCGGAGCGATGCGCAGGTGCCGGTCCCGTCCGGTCCATGCCACCTGCGACCCGTCGGGAGAGATCCGCACCGACCACAGCATCTGACCGGCTCCCTCGAGAATGTCGCGCAGGGTGCCGTCGCCGTCGGTGAGGTAGACCTTGGAGTCGCCGGAAGCGGCGGCGATGAGATCGCCGCTCCAATCGATCGAGTTCACCGGCCGCCCCAGCACGACCCGGCGCACGCCTGAGCCCTCGGGTTCCCACAGCCCGATCGTGCCGTCCTCGGAGCCGGAGGCGATCCACCGTCCGTCATCCGACCAGGCGACCGCCATCACCCAGTGGTCGTGGTCGCCCACCTCGTAGGTCCGCCGCACCGCCGGGTCAAACACCCGCACCGACCCGTCCTTGGCGGCGATGGCAATCCTGCCGGTAATCGAGATGTCCACATCGTTGACCGGGCAGTCGAGCTGCGACGTGCCGACATGGTCGCCGGCCAGCGTCATCACCCGGACGGCTCCGTCGGCTCCGCCGGTGGCGATGCGATCTTCGCCGGCGGCAATGGCCTTCACCGGCCCCTCGTGCCACTGGTGGAAGCGGGCGGCGAGGAACGACATGGCTAGCGGTCGCAGTCCCGGAGCAACGCCGTTCCCGAACAGCTGTCGCGTCCCTCGCCCCCGACCAGCATGGAGAAACGGACCCCGCTGAGCAGGTCGTCGCCGCCGCCGCCGAACACCCGGTCCCGACCGGAGCCACCGTCGATGACGTCTGCGCCGTCGCCGCCGCAGATCACGTCGTCGCCCGCCCCGCCGGCGACGAAGTCGTCGCCGGCTCCCGCGGAGATCACGTCGCTTCCGTCGGTGCCGACGATGGCGTCGCTCTCCGGGGTGCCGACGATGGTGGCCCGCCGCGCTCCACACCAGGCATCCGGCCACGGGGAGGCGGTGATGGTCACCCCGGGCGGGTGGAGCGAAAGCGCCCTGGCGAGCGTGCGGTCCATCGACTCGAGGAGCACCGTCGCCGGGCCGGCGCCGGTCAACAGGGCGTCGGCCACCGAATGCACCTGATAGCTGGGGTAGTCGACCCAGGTGGGGGTCAGCTCCAACCGGTCCACGCCGAAGGTGCCGTTGGCCCGCTCCGAGACGTGGATCCTGACGAGGAGGCCATCGTCGGTGGCGAAGTAGGGAGGTCCCCAGCGGGTGAACTGGTTCGAGACGTGGTTGCCCATGCCGTAGACGACGTACTTGCCGTTGATCACGTCGATGGGCTGGACCACGTGGGCATGGTGCCCGATGATGATGTCGATGTCCGGCGCGGCGAGAAGGGCGGCCGCCAACTGCTCCTGCGCCGCCGTCGGCGCCACCTGGTACTGCTCGCCCCAATGGAGCGATACGAGGACGAACTGTGCACCGTGCGATCTCGCCCACGCCGCGTCGCCGAGGATCGCCGCGGTGTCGATGACGTTGACCGCCCAGGGACGGGACTCCGGCACGGCCAGGCCGTTGGTCCCGTACGAGTAGGAGATGTGGGCCACCGTCACGCCCCCGACGTCGTAGAACGTCGGCCTCTGCTCATCGGTGGTGCGCGCGGTGCCGGCGTGGCCGAGACCGAACTCGTCGAGCACATCGAGCGTCTCCACCAGGCCATCCCAGTCGCCGTCCATGGAGTGATTGCTCGCGGTGGAACACCCGTCCCACCCCGCGGCTGCGATCGCCGCGGCCATCGCCCGCGGCCCCACGAATCGGGGATAGCCGGAGAGCCCACTGTCGGTCTCACTCAGCGTCCCCTCCAGGTGGCAGATCGCCAAATCGGCGTCGGCGATCCAGGGACGGATCGCTGCCTCCATCGAGGTGAAGTCCCACCCGCCTCCGGGGAGGGCGGCGTGAGCGACCAGCATGTCGTGGGGGATGATGTCCCCGGCGGCGGCGATGACGAAGGAGCGCGGCGACGGGGCCGCTGCGCCGATGGGGGCCACACCGGCGAGCGCAGTGACCGCGATGGCGACCGCGGCGAGGCTACGGAGCCGGAACCGGTGGGCGCACCGATGTCCACGAGTCACCTCCCGGCTCCAAGGTAGCCCACGCTCAATCCTCGCCGGGGGTGTGATCGCGCAGGAAGCGCTCGATCTCCACAGCGATCTCCTCGCCGGTGGCAACCTCGCCGGCGGCGTCGTAGATCGTTTCCAATTGCTCCACGACCTGAGCGATCGCAGGCTGCTCCTCCACCGCCGAGTCGAGTTGGCGCCGCTGGGCGGCGGCGTCGTCGAGGAGCGAGCCGAGCGGGATCTCCACCCCGAGGTGGCGGGCGACCTGCTCGGTGAGGGCGACCACCGCCGGGTAGTACACCCCGCCGACGTAATGAGGGACCCGCGCCCAGAACCCCACCGCCGGGATGCCCCGGCCCGCCACGGCACGTTCGATCACCGATGCCGCCGAGGCGGGCACCCGCAGCGGTCCGGCCGGATAGTTGGCGTCGCCGCCGAGCAGGTCGGGCCGGGAGGCTGTGGAGGTGAGGATGGTGGGTCTGGTGTGTGGCGCGGCCCAGGGGATCCCGCCGAGGGATACCTGCTCCACGACCCCGAGGTCACCCGCCACGTCCGCCACCGCGTCGGCAAACCCCTGCCAGTTCCAGTTGGGCTCGGGACCGGAGAGGACGAGGAGGTCGCGGGCGCCGCCGTCGCGAAGCCGGATGACGGTCTCCGGCCACTCGATCTCCTGGATGATCCCGTCGGCAAACTCGAGGATGGGGCGGTTGACCCGGTAGTCGTAGAGCCGGTCCGACTCGAACCGCACGACCACGTCTCCGTCGCCGGCGAGATGCGCTGCGGTGGCGGTGCCCGCCGATCCGGCGGACACCCATCCCTCGAAGGCGACGATCAGCGCCGGGGCGACCAGTTCACGCGATATCGAGGTCTGATACATCGGATCGGACAGGGTATCGGCCCGCCACCTCCTGTGGGAACGGCTACTGGGGGAAGTCCTCGCAGCCGTCGGAGCCGGCTCCGATGTACCAGATACGCGACGTCGCCTCGTCGGGGCTGTCGGCGCCGCCCACCAGGTCGATTCCCACCAGCATGCCGTCGTTGAAGTCGGCCAGGCCCCGCACCGCGTCGATGAACACCGGGTTGCCGTAGGCGTCGGAGAACACCTGCAGGGACGAGCCGATGCTGACCCCCTCCTTGGTGGCCAGGCCCTGTGCAATCGGGTCGAGTGCGGGCAGGTCGTAGGACCGATAGGCGTACTGGGAGAAGTAGGGAACGCCTCCGGTGTCGGTGAGGTCCACGATCAACACCGCGGGGTGATCCGACCCGTTGGGATCGCCCTGGATCAGCCACGACAAGTGGCGGTTCTTCCCGGTGCACCCGGGGGTGCCCTCCTGCCAGCCGGTGTCGACCGTGGCGGTCCCCAGCAGCAGAGAGATGACCGCGACCGTGTTGACCGGGTCGTCGCCGAACTGGGCGACCCCGAGTCCGTTCGACTCCAGCACCATGGGGCCGAAGTCGGACGCCACCACGTTGGGCGACCGGATCTGGGCGTCGATCAGGAAGGAGGTGGGCACCGAAGCCGACACCCGGATCGAATACGTGGCCGCGCCCGGCAACTCGTACTCGAGTCGGTCCTGAGAAGTCGTGGGATCGATCGCCGCCCCGGACGGGTCGAGGACCTCGACCGTAACCGTGCCGTCGGTGATGCTCAGCGTGAGCACCTGCCCATCGCCGCTGGCAAAGGCGAACACCTCGTCGTCGCCGGCGTCGGCGTTGCCCGCCATCTGCGTGGTCACTTCACCTGCTGGGAAGGTCAGGGTGCGGTCCTCGGTGCAGTCCCGGGAGAGGGAGGCAAACGTCGCCTCGTCGGGGTCGCCGGAAGGAGCGCGACGCAATTCGGCCTGGTAGTAGGCGACGGCGTCGGCGGTGATAGGGCCGAAGGATCCGTCCACCATCACGGTGCCCAGCCCGGGGGCCGGCTCCCCGTGACCTGTGCACAGGAGGTAGAACTGCAGCGCCTCCACGTACGGCCCGTGCTGACCCTGGACGATGAAGGCGATGTCGTTGGGGAGGAGCGTGATGCGATCGCCCACCGTGGTGGCCACCGGCTCGCTGGTGGTGGTCGCCGCCTCGG
>MELR01000007.1:0-27905 GCA_001767695.1 Actinobacteria bacterium RBG_16_68_21 | reverse complement strand
TCCAAGCAGCGCGGCAGCAACGGCGAGGCGGCCGGGGGCTCTCACGGACCCCACTCTACGCCGTGCGGGTTTCCCTAAGGGCCGCCGCTCGTCGCGCCGAACTTCTTCGCATGGTTGGTGCGCGCCCAATGGCGACGCCCGGTACCGCCCTGTCCGAACCCGATCCGGCGTGGGATCGGCTGGCGCGGCGCGTCGGCGTTCCCCCCTTCTCCAGACCGGGATGGGTGCAGGCGTGGACGGCGATGACGCGGTTCGCCCCCGACCTCGTTCGCGTCGAACGCGACGGCGAGTTGGTCGGATTGCTGCCGACCGTGCGACGGGGGGGTGGGCTGGCCACCGCTGCCGATTGGCACGTGCCGGTCCTCGAGGCGGTGGCGCTGGACGCCACGGCCCTGCGCGACCTGGCGGAGGCGGCCATCTCCGGGCGTTTCCGGGTCTCGCTGGCATCCTGTGACTCCCTCGGTGCCACCGCCGCCGCCTTCCGGAAGGCGTTCGCCGCTCATGGTTTCGTGGTGCGGGAGCGACCCCAGATGCACTCGCCCTTCATAGATCTACGCGCGGGTCGGGCGGCCTACGAAGCGACACTCGACTCCAAGAGAATGCGGGAATTGGCCCGCCGCCGCCGTCGCCTCCAGGAGGAGGGTGCGGTGACGATCGGCGTCGACGACGGCTCGACCGACCTCGAGGCCGCGCTAACGGAAGGATTCGCCGTAGAAGGATCGGGGTGGAAGGGGGCCGCCGGCACAGCCATTCGGTCGGCACCCGCCACCGAGCACTTCTACCGGACGGTGGCGCGGTGGGCCGCCGCGGAGGGTCTGCTGCGGCTGTCGTTCCTCCGGGTCGCCGGACGCGCCATCGGTTTCGATCTGGCGTTGGTGTCTGGAGGCAGGGAGTGGCTCCTCAAGACCGGGTATTCGCCCGCCTGGGCCCGGTTCTCTCCGGGCTCACAACTCCGTGCCGCAGCCATCGATCGTGCCTTCGACGAGGGGCTCACCCACTACGAGTTCGCCGGATCTGCCGACCCGTGGAAACTCGAGTGGACCGGGACGAAGCGCGAGATCGTGCTGATCGACGGGTTCGCTCCGACAATCCGCGGCCGGGCGTGCCTGGTCGGGTCTCGTCTGGCGCGGCGGATTCGCACGGTCACGTCGAAGACAACGAGGAGGACGCGATGACCACGGTCGACACCCGGCCCGGAAGAGTCCTGCTGCAGACCGGCGCGATCCGGCGGACGATGCTCGCGCTGGCCGCCGTCGAGGTGGTGATCACGATCATCAACCTCTCGCCGCTGATCGATCGATACGCCATCGGCCATGTCCTCGACGTCAACCAGGAGAACACGTTCGTGGTGTGGCTCTCCTCGGGCGCCCTCCTCGCGGTCGCCACCGTCGCCTTCTTCGCTTCGCGTTTCGACGCATCGGACCGGCGTGGCGGGTGGATCGCCATGGGCTTCATCTTCACGCTGTTGTCGATCGATGAGACCGCCTCACTCCACGAGCTCGCCGGTGAGTACGGGGCCCACCTGGTCCAGGTGTCGTGGCTCCCGAGCCTCTATACGTGGGTGATAGTCCTGGCCCCGTTTGCCGCCGTGGGCGCGGTCTGGATGTTGCGGTGGTTCGGCCGCACCCTGGGCTGGCAGACCCCGGTGGGTCGGATGGCGGTGCTCGCCATCCTCATGTGGATGACGGTCCCGCTGTTCGAGGCGGTGGATCCGACCCTGGGCGGACCGCGCCCTCTGGTAGTCATCGAGGAGTCGATCGAAGCCGCCGGGGAGATCCTGATGCTGTGGGCGGTGCTGCTCCACGTTGGGGGATTCGGCCTTCGAGTGTCGCGCGAAAGAGACCGCGCTCCGAGTTGACGGGAAACCGACGAATCCGCATCCTGGAGTCGACACCAGGAGGCAGTCATGAAGGAAGCGGTCATCGTGTCGACCGCCCGGACGCCGATCGGCCGGGCCTACCGGGGGGCATTCAACAATCTCGAGGGTCCGTCGCTGGCCGCCCATGCGATCCGGGCCGCCCTCGACCGAGCCGGAGTGGAGCTCGACGAACCCGACGACGTGGTGATGGGCAATGCGCTCACCCAGGGGACCACAGGATTCAACATCGCCCGTCAGTCGGCGCTCGCCGCCGGCATGCCCGACACGGTGAGCGGCATGACCGTAGACCGGCAGTGCTCGTCTGGGATGATGGCGATAGCCATCGCCGCCAAGCAGGTCATGATCGACGAGATGCCGGTGGTGGTCGCCGGGGGGCTGGAGTCGATCAGCCTCGTGCAGAACCAGCAGATGAACCAGTACCGGGCGATGGACCCTGCGCTGCTCGAGCTGCAGCCGAACATGTACATGCCCATGCTGCACACCGCCGAGGTCGTCGCCGAGCGGTACTCGATTCCGCGCGAGGCGCAGGATGCCTATGCCCTGCAGAGCCAGCAGCGCACGGCCGCAGCTCAGGAAGCCCGTCGCTTCGACGATGAGATCGTCGCGGTACAGACGACCAAGCTGGTCAAGAACAAGGAAACCGGCGAGGAGAGCCCTGCCGAGGTGACGCTGGAGCGCGACGAGGGAAACCGTCCCGACACCACGGCCGAGGGTCTTGCCGCCCTGCCGCCGGTGCTCGGCGGGACGATCACTGCCGGGAACGCCAGCCAGTTGTCCGACGGCGCGTCAGCATGTGTCGTCATGTCGGCCGAACTCGCCGAGAAACGGGGGCTCGCCCCGCTGGGCTACTACCGGGGGATCGCCGTCGCTGGGTGTGCTCCCGACGAGATGGGGATCGGACCGGTGTTCGCCGTTCCCAGGCTGCTCGAGCGCTCCGGCCTCAAGATCGATGACATCGGCCTGTGGGAGCTCAACGAGGCTTTCGCGGTGCAGGTGGTGTACTGCCGGGATCGTCTCGGCATCCCCGACGAGCTCCTCAACGTCGACGGCGGCTCGATCTCCATCGGTCATCCCTACGGGATGAGCGGCAGCCGGATGGTCGGCCACGCCCTCATCGAGGGGAAGCGCCGCGGGGCTCGCTACGTGGTGTCGACCATGTGCATCGGCGGCGGCATGGGGGCCGCCGGGCTCTTCGAGGTGGCTTAGGCCGATCGGTAACGCCCATCCCGGGTGACAGCCGGTGGGGACTCTCTCCCCGCCGGCAGTGACCTTTGCCTCTGATCGTGGCTCCTGCTGCTTTCGTACTCTGCATGAGATGCACGAGATGCAACATTGGGCGGCAGGAGCGGAGAGATGACGTTCCTGACCACCAAGGACCTGCAGGAGTTGATCCGGGTCGACAAGTCCACCATCTACCGGATGGCCGAGGACGGCCGCATCCCCGCGGTGAAGGTCGGCCGCCAGTGGCGGTTCCCCTCCGATGCCGTGGTCGCCTGGTTGGGCGGCTCGCCGAGCGAGTCGCTTCGATCCGCCGGCCGCCTCGCCGACGTGATCTCCGGTGACGTGGCGACCGCGGTGATCGAGCTGATCGCCGAGGCGATGGGGATCATGGCGGTCCTCACCGACATGGACGGCATGCCGCTGACGGAGGTCGCCAACCCGTGCGGCCTCTTCGCCGCCCTGTCAGCCGAGCCGGGAGTGCAGGACAGGTGCATCCACTCGTGGGCCCGCTACGGGTCGGTGCCGGAGCTGGTGCCGCAATTCCGGGTGAGCGACTTCGGATTCCTCTGTGCCCGGACCTTCGTGCGGAGCGGGTCCGAGCTGCTCGGCATGGTGATCGCCGGCGGGGTGGCCCGCGACGACTGGCCACCGGCGGAGTCGGAGATCCGGTCGATCGCCTCGATTCTCGGAGTGCGGTTCGAGCAGGTCGCCGGCCACATCGATGAGGTCTACACGGTCGGTGCCGCCGACCGGGGGCGCATCCTCGACCTGCTGCCGCGGGCGGGGGTGCTGATTTCGAGCTTGGTCGAGGAACGGCTGCGGCATGGGAAGACCCTCGCCGCGATCGCCGGCCTCGCAGATGCAAGGAGCAAACCGTGAAGAAACTCGTTGTCCTCGGGGCCGGATTGGCGGGAACGATGGCCGTCAATCGGTTGCGTCCCCACCTCGATTCCGACGATTGGGACATCGTGATCGTCGATCAGGATGAGACGCACATCTACCAGCCGGGCCTGCTGTTCATACCGTTCGGGATGTATCGCCCCGATGACGTCATCCGGAGGCGGCGCGAATTCATCCCGCCGGGGGTGCAGATGATCACCGCCCCGATCGAGGCGGTCGACACCGACGCCCAGAAGGTGCTGGTCAACGGGCACACCCTCGAATACGACTACTTGATCGTGGCCACCGGCACCAGCCCCCGTCCCGAGCAGACGCCGGGCCTGCTCGGAGATGCCTGGCGGGACACCGTGCACGACTTCTACACCCTCGAGGGCGCCACCGCCCTGGCCGACCGGCTCGACCGGTGGGACGGGGGACGGATCGTGGTCGATGTGATGGAGCTCCCCTTCAAATGCCCGGTCGCTCCGCTCGAGTTCGTGTTCCTGACCGACTGGTGGCTGCAGGAGCGCGGCATGCGGGATCGCGCCGAGGTGATCTACGCCACCCCGCTGTCCGGGGCCTTCACCAAGCCGGTGTCGTCACGCCGGCTGGGTCACCTCCTCGACGAGAAGAAGATCGGGCTCGAAGCCGACTTCTACACGGAGCGGGTCGATACCGAAAAGAACGTCGTGGTGTCCTACGACGAGCGCGAGATCCCCTACGACCTCCTCGTCACGATCCCGGTGAACATGGGTGCCGACTTCGTCAAGAACTCCGGGCTCGGCGACGAGCTGAACCACATCGTCGTCGATCGGCGCACGTTCTCGCCGGAGGGCCACCCGAACGTCTTCGCCATCGGCGACGCCGCCGAATTGGGGACCTCGAAGGCGGGATCCGTCGCCCACTTCGCTTCGGAGGTGTTCACCGCCAACTTCCTCCGGGGCATCCGCGGGCTCCCGCCGCTGGAGGAGTTCGACGGGCACGCCAACTGCTTCATCGAGTCCGGATTCGGCAAGGCGATGCTGATCGACTTCAACTACACGACCGAGCCGCTCCCCGGCAAGTTCCCGCTGCCGGGAATCGGCCCGTTCACCTTGCTCGAGGAGACCGAGATGAACCACTGGGGCAAGCTGATGTTCCGCTGGACGTACTGGAACGTGCTGTTGCGGGGCAAGGATCTGCCCCTGCCCAGCCGGATGCTCCTCGCCGGGAAGGAGTCATCGTGACCACCGCGGCCCCGGCCGATACCGATCATCTCGTTGCTCGTGTCGACGAGCTGACGGCTCGTGTCGAAACACTGGTCGCGGCGATGGAGGAGGAGCGACGCATCCGGGCCTCCTGGGCGGACTTCCGCACCGACCTCGCTCCCGTCGCCGCCACCGCGATGGAGCGCTCGATCGAGTGGTTCGACGAGACCCGGATCGACCCGATGGCCGTCGTGGATCTCCTCGCCCGTTTGGCCCAGGCCGCACCCCGCCTGGAGAAGTCCGTCGACACGCTGGTGTCGGTCGGAGAGTTGGCCGGGGAAGCCGGCGATGTCGGCGGAGTGGTGTTCGAGTCGATGATCGGCCGGCTGGACGATCTGGGACGGCGGGGGTACTTCACGTTTGCCGCCGGGTTGATGGATGTGCTCGACCGGATCATCACTTCGTTCGGCGAGGAGGACCTCCAGCTGCTCGGCGACAACGTGGTGCTGATCCTGGAGACGGTGAAGGAGATGACCCAGCCCGAGGTCATGCGGATGCTGCAGCGCACGGTCCGCATCGTCCAGGAGGGCGAGGAGCCGGAGAAGCTGTCTCTCTTCGGGCTCCTGCGGGAGATGCGCGATCCGGAGGTGAAGTTGGGACTGCACCGCGCCCTGTCCCTGCTTCGAGGGTTGGCGAGCGCGGAAGCGATTTCTGAAGAGACCATGGCACGAGAGGAGGCCAGGACATGACGAGCACGGCAGTGATCGCCGGGCATGAGGTCACGATCGACGACGAGGGGTTCATCACGGACCCGTCGGTGTGGACCGACGACATGGCGGCAGCGCTCGCCAAGAACGTCGGGATCGACGAGCTCACGCCCGACCACTGGACGGTGATCCGGCATCTGCGTGAGGACTTCGCCGCCCAGGGCGAGACACCCACGCTGCGCAGGATCACCTCGAACATCGGTATCGAGACCAAGCGCTTGTTCGAGCTCTTCCCCAAGAAGCCCGGCAAGAAGATGGCATACATCGCCGGGGTGCCGAAGCCCAGGGGCTGCATCTAGGCAGAGAGGAGTTCACAAGATGACCACCGAGACGGAAGTCATGAAGCCGGCGTTCCTCGCCGATGAGACCGACCGCAAGGTCTGCTTCATCTGCTCCAAGGGCAACCTGGACATGGCCTATCCGGCGCTGATCATGGCGAACGGGGCGGTCGGGGAGGGGATCGAGACCCACATCTTCTTCACCTTCTGGGGCCTCGACATGATCAACCGCAAGACGATGAACGACCTCAAGTTCACGCTGCTGGGCAACACCGCCATGCACCCGCCGCGCCGCTTCGGCATCTCGATGCCGCAATGGCTCGGCGGCCTGCCCGGGATGACCGCGATGGCGACCCGCATGCTCCGCAAGCAGATCGGGGATCAGGGCGTCCCGCCGGTGCCCGAATTCCTCAGCATGCTCGTCGACAGTGGAGCCAAGCTGTGGGCGTGCAAGATGACGGTCGACATGATGGGCCTCACCCTCGAGGACATGCACGACGGGGTGAGCGAGATCATCAACGTGGCCGAGTTCCTCGAGCTCTCGGAAGGGGCGCAGATCGTCTTCGTCTGATCACCGGATTCCCCGGCGGGACGCCGGAGATCGCCATGGTGAACGGCCCGCCGCGCAGCGGGCCGTTCACCGCGTTCGGCCCGGTCGGCGATCAGGCGATCCGGGCCACCTCGGCGGCCTCATCGGGTGAAAGGTGCCATGACGAAGCGGCCACGTTGGCGGTGATCTGGGCGGGTCGGGTCGCGCCGGCGATCATCGACGGAACGACCGGGCAGGCGAGCAGGTAGGCGAAGGCGAGGTCGACCAGGGTGTGCCCGCGGTCGGCGGCGAATCCTTCGAGTCCGGCGGCGACGGCGGCCGAGCCATCGTTGAGGAACCGCGCCGACCGCTCCGGGTGGAGTCCCTCGAGGCGGCTTCCCGGAGGAGCGGGGACTTATCGCCCGTGCGCGCGGAGGGTCACCGAGATCCGTGACTCTCGCGCGCTGAGTGGGTACGGTGGAGAGCTGAATCACAGGAATGTGATTCGGGCGGAGGATGGCATGTACGATCTCGCCGACTGGGGCCGACCGGTTGCTCCCGAATGGGAGGAGCCGCGGGAGCGACTCGACGCCCGGCTTCCGGTGCACATGGTGCGGGTCCTGCGCAGCCGGGCCCGTGCCGAGGGTGTCAGCATGAGCGTGCTCGTCCACCGGCTGATCAGCGAGGCGATGGACCTGCCGGCGACGACCGCCTCCGGAGACCCGGCGGGCTACTGGTTCGACTGACCCGTCCCCCGTTACCCGTTGCCCGTTACCCGGACCTGATCGAGGCCGGTGCGCATCAGTGCCAACAGCTGGTCGAACTCGGCGTCGGTGATGCTCAGCGGTGGCGACACCTGGAGGGCGTCCCCGCCGATGGCGCGGCTGATCAGCCCGGCACGGCGCACCGCTTGAGATGCCTTTGCCGGGAGATCGGGATCGGCACCGAGAGCATCGGGAGCGAGCACCACCGCGCCGAGGAACCCGACGCCGGAGCGGTGGCCGCCGACCAGCGGGTGGTCGGTGAGGGTCTCCAGGCCCTCCACCAGTACCGCCTCCAGCTGCAGGGCCCGCTGCGCCAGCCCCTCCCCTTCGAGGATGTCGAGGTTGGCCAGGGCGGCGGCGGCGACCGTGGGATGACCCGAGTACGTGTACCCGTGGCGGAACATCGGGCCGCCCGAGGCGAAGAACGGATCGGCGACGCGGGGAGCGGCGATCACGCCTCCCATGGGCAGGTAGCCCGAGGTGACTCCTTTGGCGAAAGTGATCAGATCGGGCTCCAGGGAGAACCGGTTGGAGGCGAACCAATCGCCGGTGCGGCAGAAGCCGGTGATCACCTCGTCGGCGATGAACAGGGCCCCGGCATCCTCGATGATCTTGCGGGCGTGCTTGAGATAGCCGTCGGGGGCGGGCCTGACCCCGCCGGCACCGATGACCGGCTCACAGAAGAGGCCGGCGATCCTGGCCGATCCGAGTTTCTCGATCGCCGTCACCAGTGCATCCGTCGAGTCGAACGGGACCTTGATGACGTCGGGGAAGAGATCCCCGTAGCCGTCGGCGTTTCCGGGGATTCCCGCCAGGCTGGTGCCGAAACCGTGCATGCCGTGATAGGCCCAGTCGCGGGTGATCAGCACGGTGCGCTCCGGCTCGCCGGTCAACTGGAAATAGCGGCGGGCCATCTTGGCCGCCGTGTCCACCGAATCGGAACCCCCGCTGGTGAAGAACACGGCACTGGCCGGATTCGGCGAGTAGCGGGCGATCCTCGCCGCAAGCTCGGCGATCGGGGGGTTGGAGAAGTCGCCGAACGTGTGATAGGCGTCGAGGCGGCGCGCCTGGGTGGCGATGGCGTCGACGATCGCGGCGCGCCCGTGGCCGACCTGGCAGTACCAGAGGCTTGCGGTCGCGTCGAGATAGCGGTTGCCATCGGTGTCGTAGACCCACACGCCCTCGCCCCGGTCGACGACGAACTCGTTGCCGGCGACGGCGCCCATGCTTGCGAAGGGATGCCATAGGGAAGACATTGACGAGGAGGCTAGCGGCCCCATGTTTGCGTCCTTCGGATCGTCGAGTCGGACAGTTTTGGCGGCATCGAGAGCCCGTTCCCCGAATACGTCGTGGACCGCATCGACCACGATCACCCGCTCAGTGGCGCAGCGCACCTGGCCGGCGTTGCAGTACGCCCCGTACTCCGCGGCGGATCTCCCCCTCCGTCGTCCAGGAGACTCCGCACGATGCCGGTCGGTAGCCTGGGACGGTCCCGGCATCGGGACCGAGGTCTCATCAGGAGTTGAGAGCATGGGTCTGCAAGGAGTCGAGACGGCGGCGTGGTTCGGTCGTGCCAAGGCGGCGCTGGTATCCGGGGTCTCCAGCGGCTTTCGATACCTGGGTGATGACGACACCTTCGTGATCTCCCGCGGTGACGGTGGCTACGTGTACGACATGGATGGCAAGCGGTACATCGACTACCAGCTCGGCTACGGCCCGGTGATCCTCGGTCACGGCCATCCGGCGGTCTCCGCCGCGGTGAGCGAGGCGGCGTCCGCCGGCACGACGTTCGCGATGACCAACTCGACCGAGGTGGTTGCCGCCGAGAGGATCAAACAGGCGGTTCCGTGGGTGGATCGGCTCCGTTTCACCAACACCGGGACCGAGGCGACGATGCACGCCATCCGGCTGGCCCGCGGCGTCACCGGTCGGGAAATCGTGGTCAAGTTCGAGGGGGCGTATCACGGCGCTCACGACTACGTGTTGTTCAGCACTGCGAGTTCCCCGGCGGATTCCCTCGGATCGCCTCGGAGCCCGGTGCCCCATCAGGTGTCGTCCGGGATCCCCGAGGCGATCCGTCACACCGTGCGGGTGGTGCCGTTCAACGACCTCGGGGCGGCACAGCGGCTCTTCGAGTCCGACGGCCGGCACATCGCTGCCTTCCTGGTCGAGCCGGTCCTCGGCAACGTCTTCGGGATCATGCCCGAGCCCGGTTTCCTCGAAGGTATCCGCAGGCTCTGCGACCAGTTCGGAGCCGTGCTGATATTCGACGAGGTCAAGACCGGTTTTCGCATCGCCCTCGGCGGCGCCACCGAGGCGTTTGGTGTGGTTCCCGACCTCGCCACCTTCGCCAAGTCGATGGGCAACGGATTCCCCGTGGCGGCCGTCGCCGGTCGCGAAGAAGTGATTGGGGCATGGGAGGTCGGGGGAATCACCCAGGCCGGCACCTACTCGGGCAACGGGATCGCCGCTGCAGCCGCGGCCGCCACGATCGGTGAGCTCATGTCGGGCAAGGTGTACCGGCACATCGCGGAGGTGGGAGGCGTCCTCATGGAGGGCATCGCCCGGGTGTGCTCTGATCGGGGCGTGGTCGCCTCGATCATCGGGCAGCCGGCGATCTTCAGCGTCTATTTCGGTGAGGGCAACCCGAGAGATTTCCGTGGCACCGCCGACCACAACCACGAGCTCTACACCGAGCTGATCCACGGCATGGTGCGGCGGGGGGTGATGCCCTGCGACGACGCCCTCGAACCCTGGTTCCTGTGTGGCGCCCACACCCTCGACGATGCCGCCGAGACGCTGGAGGCGTTCGAGGCTTCTTTGGTGGAGGCGCTGGGCTAGGGGGTTCCGACCGACTCGATGGCGACGGGCGCTGCCTCGGCGACCGCTGCCTTCGGACCGTGATGCAGGGTGGGAGTGGTGGCGAGCGGCAGCCGGATCTTGAAGGCGGTTCGGCCGTTGGTCCGCTGGTACTCGATCGTCCCGTTCATGCCTTCGATGAGGACCTTGCTGATTGCGAGGCCGAGCCCGACGCTGCCCGTGATCAGCGGTCGGTCGCCTTCATGGATGAATCGCTCGAACAGCCGCTCTTCGATCTCGGGAGGGATGCCGGGCCCGTCGTCCTCGATCCAAATGACGTATTCGCCGGCATGGGAGCGTGCCGCCAGCGAAACGTTGGGTCCTCCATGGCGGATGGCGTTCGAGATCAGGTTGCGCAGGAGCTGGCGGAGCCGTCCGGCGTCGGCGATCACCGTGGCTTTTCTGGCCCGGATTGTGATCGGCGGCCCTAGGCGTTCCATCTCCCTGGCGACGCTTTGGATCTGATCCACCGCCGGACAGGGACCGAGATCGAACATCAGCCTGCCGGCGTCCGCCTGGGCGGAGGCCAGCAGGTCTTCGACCATCCTGTTGAGGTCGGCCGACTGGTCCACGATCATCCCATTGAGCTCGAGGGCGGTCTCCGGATCGGCGTACCCGATCTCCTCGATGGCCAGCGCCGAGGTGTAGATGCCGGTGAGCGGGGTGCGCAGCTCGTGGGACAGGTTGGCGATCAACTGATCCTTGGAGCGGCTCAGCTCCCGCTCCCTGGCGAGGGCGGCGGCCAGCTGCTCGCGCCGGCGCCGGCGCCGCATGGCGGTGAAGCTCACGACGACCGCAATCGCCGGAACGAAGAAGGCGACCATGAACCGGGCGGCGGTGGCCACCGTCCCGGCCTCGGCCGCGGCGTCGGCGAGTGACTGTCCGGCGGCGTCTCGGATACCGACCAGGTCATTGGTGAGGGCTTCGAAGGCTGCCGTCGCCTGGTCGACCGCAAGAGCTCCCGCCGCCTCGGCGTCACCCGCCGACAGCAGGGCGAGCACCTGACGCCCCTGGTCGACGGCGGTGGAGGCGACGACTGCGACCTCGGCGAGCCGTTGCTCGAGGGCGTCGAGGACCAGCGATGCCTCCTCGATCGCGGCGTCGGCGATCGCCGGGTCGTTCGCTGGGGCGCCGAGGAGCAGCGCCTGGCCCAAGGCGTTACGGGCGGCGGCGGTGGCCCCCAGGGCCGACTCGGCGGACTGCTGAACGCGGGCGCGCTCGGCGGCGTCGGTCACCCCGGTGGCGTTGGTGTACACCAGGGCGAGCGACGCCAACAGGCCGGCGAGCGCCACGGCGGCGCCGGCGATCACGGCGCGGCCGGTGGTGCTCCGGGTTTCGCGGGATTCCTCGGTCACGGTGACTAGATAGATCGGCTCCTGGGGTTTGGTCCTTGAGCTTCCATGGGCGCTTCGCCGATGAAGAGGTGATGACTCGCTCACTGGGACGCCGGCTACGCAATGGGGCCATTCTGGGTGTGGTGGTATTCCTGCTCACCGCCCAGTCCGGGGCGCTGGCTGCCCCCTGCGAGGGCAACGGCAACGGCAACGGTGGGGTGGGTCAAGGAGGCGGAGTGTGCGCCACCACGATTCCTACTGTGCCGGTGGCGACCACTGTGCCGGTGGCGACCACTGTGCCGGTGGCGACCACTGTGCCGGTGGCGACCACTGTGCCGGTTACAACCACCGCGCCGCCGTCGACAACAACCACGGCGGTGGCTACCACCACGACCAGCCAAGTGGCACTGTCGACCACGACGACACCGACTCCGCCGACGACGGTCGGAGCGTCGACGGTAACGACCCCCGGAAGCGTCACGACGACGGCACCGCCCACGAGCACGACGGTGACGACGACGGCGCCGGCGACGACCACGACCCTGCCGGTGACCACCACGACGACTGTGGCCGGGGGGGTATCCGGCGCCGGGGTACCGGGTGGCCCGACCGGTCTCGGCGCTATCGACACCACCATGCTTCCTCGCTCCCTGGCGGGCGCGGTCGGGCTGATGAACACCGACGACCGAAAGACACTTGCCCCGCCCGCTGAGGGTCACCAGGCGCCCGACATGATCTCGGGGGGCCTCACCCGCCTGCTTTCGCCGGTTCTCCCTCCGGCAGTGGTGCGGGTGGTGGCCTCTCCGGTGGTGATCCTCGAAGCGCTGGCCAAGGCGGTCGCCTCGAGCGGTCAGGCCCTGATCATTCCCGGGTTCGCCTTCCTCTTCGGGTTCGGGGTTCCCGGGGTGCGCCGCCGCGTCGACGAGGCGATTGCCGGTTCCTGAGCATCGAGGACGCGCTCAATCGGCGACGGGAGCGGCGGCGAATTGCCGGATAGTGGCAGATCACAACCCGGAGCCGGCGGCGATGAGCGCGTGGCCTCAGCCGACAGCCGCCGCGGCTTGAACTCGGGGGAGACACCCCGGCGCGATGGTCGGGCGATGGAGAACCCAACGACGGAGAGTCTGCGCCGGATCATCGCCGCAGTGGCGACTGGCGCGGGTGAGGGCGCCGAAGCACTTCGTGCGGCCGGAGTCGGCCTCGAACTCGAGGGATACACCATCGAGGTCGTCGTCGATCCCGCGGATCCGCTTCCGGCGGCCTCGGTGCGGCTCGTATTCGGAACCGGCGCCGCCTAGCGATCGTGGGGGAGGCTCCCCCGATCGGCGCGGAGGTAGCCGAACGGCGTCGCCGCCAGGAAGTTGGAGACGCGGGACGTATACACGTCCGCATACCGCTCGACCTGGCGGGCGAACAGGCTCTTGTCGTTGCCGGAGCGCATCAGCGGTCCCCATGCTTCGTTGCGCAGACTCCCGGCGGCAATGGCGAGCGGCGCGATCTGCTCGTCGAGAGTGGCGAGTTCGTCGCGGAGGGCGGCGATGACCTCCTCGGCCGTGGCAGGGTCTCCCTCGGGAGGGGCGTAACCGTGGCGAACGCGCTGCTGGTCCAGCCGCGCATGAGCAAGGTCCTCTTCGAGTCGGGACTTGTGATCCATCAACTCGATCAGCTGTTCTTCTGACGGCTCGAATGCCTCGGCGGCAGCGATCTCGGTCTCCAACTCACGCAGGATGAGGGCGGTTCTCCACCGGAGGAGTGCCTTGGACACTGAGACGTCCGAGTACAGGTGGTCGCCGACATAGAGGATCTGATCGCCGCTGAGACCGAGGTGCGCTTCCAGCTGGGGAGCGCATCCCCCGACGAACACCGAGCCGGGTGCGAGGTCCCCGAGGTGGGGTTGCATGAGCCCCTTGGTTTCATCGACCACCCGGTACAGGGGCCGGTCGGTCGTGAAGAATGCGGGCTTGGCCGCCGAGACGACCACCGCGTCGAACAGGTCGCGCCAGCTGTCCTTCCCGGGGATGTGCTGGTCGAAGGCGTAGGACATCATCCGGTTGGTGTACTGCCACTCCGCGTTGGTGATGAGCACGAGTCTCTTGCCGGCGAAGCGCTGATCGAGGAGTGTGAGCACCGTGTCCGCGTCGGGCACGACGAACCGATCGGGATCGGCGAGGATCTCCTCTTTGAGGCGCCCTTCCATGTGTGCCTCATCGAGGGTGGCGCGCACGGTCTGGTACAAGCCGGCGTAGCCGTGGACGTCGGGCAGCTCGCCGGCGTCCGCCAGCTCGACCAGCTGAGCGAACAGCGAGGCCTCCGAGAGGGAGAACAGCGTATTGAGGAACACCCACCTGGGATCGGCCAGGTCGACGAATGTCGCCTCGTAGTCGCGCCGCAGCCGATCGAATTCGAGGAAAGACGTTCCGTGGGCCGCCCGGATCACATACCCGAAGCGGGTCGGCTTCACCAGGTTGCCCAACTCGAGATCGATGGTGAGCCCCCGGATCACCGATTCCGGGTCGAAGTCGAGATCTGCCACCGGCCATCCCAGGTCGGCCAGCCGTGTCCGGGCGTGCTCAAAGGCGCGGCGCTCCCACTCGTCCACCCGGTAGTGGATCAGGGTGTAGTCCATGTCGTACCCGATCGCCCTGATGGACCGCAGGTTGAGGGTGCGGTTGCCGTAGATACGACGCTGCGCCGGAGGACGTTGCGCGAGGGTCACGGAGCTGAATCTAGAGCGATCGAAGAACGATCACGCTTCCGAGGGCTCGCCGGTGGACGGGAAGTCGGCATTCCCCGCGGACGCCGTCGAAGGGCCGGTGGCCGGGTCGTGGATCCACACCGTCCGTTGGGGGAAGGGAATCTCGATCCCCGCCTGGTCGAATGCCCGCTTGAGCCGCTTGCGCACCTCACGGGCAGTCGCCCATTGCTCCCCGGGCTCGACCTTGAGCACCAGCCGGATCGACACCGAGGACTCGCCGAAGGCCTCGACTCCCCAGATCTCCGGCTCCTCGAGAACGGTGGCCTGCTCCAGCTGGTCGTGCCACACAGAGTCGGCCACCGCCTTGATGACCTCGGCGGCCTTGCCGAGATCGGTGTCATAGGCGACCTCCACGTCGAGCACGGTGCGTGCCCACTGCTGGGACTTGTTGCCGACGCGGCGGATCTCCCCATTGGGAAAGAACCAGACGGTGCCGTTGACGTCGCGCAACCGGGTGGTGCGCAGATTGACTTCCTCGACGACGCCGGTGGCCTCCCCGACATCGATGACGTCACCCACCCCGTACTGGTCCTCGACGAGCATGAAGATCCCGCTGAGGAAGTCCTTCACCAGCGACTGGGCCCCGAAACCGAGAGCGACGCCGACGATCCCGGCGCCGGCGACCAGCGGGCCCAGGCTGACGCCGAACTCGCCGAGGGTGATGATCGCCGCCATCCCATAGATCGTGAGTGAGGCGACGCTGCGCAGCACGGTACCCAAGGCTTCGGCACGCTGCTTGCTGCGCTGCTCCTGGAGGGCGAGCAATTGCGCCTTGGCCATGGCCCGGGCCGCAAGTGCGGCGAACCGGCCGTCGTCCACTTCCTGCTCGCGGCGGCGGCGCGCCCTTTCCTCTCGGTCGCCGACGAGGCGGTCGACCATGCGGCGAATCCCCCGCCGCGCCAGCCGGTTGACCACGAAGGCGATGAGGAGGATCAGGACGACCTTGAAGGGTTTGGCCACGATCCAGTCGACGAGACGGGCGGCGGCGGCGTTGTGCCAGGTGTCGTAGACCCACCGACAGGCCAGGCCGGGAGCCGAACCGCAGGCGTCGATCACGCCGTCGACCTGGGCGACGAGGCCGATCATGTCCCACTCCTCCGTGTCGTCGTCGGTCCGACGGTACCGCGCCTTCCGGAGCGGGACCAGAACACGCCCGGTACTGTCCCCGCCCCATGGAGGATTACGCCGCCGGCAGGGCCTGCAAACCCGCCGCCGGGTGATGCCGCCGGGACCGGGGCTCGCAGATCGCTCTCCCGGGCATAATGAACCGAGATGCGCATCCTGCTGGTCGAGGACGAGGTTCGGCTCGCGGAGGCGGTGCGACGCGGGCTGGAGGCGGAGGAGTTCGCAGTCGACCTCGCCCACGACGGAGACACCGGCCTGCGGCTCGCCCTGACCGAGCAGTACGACGCCATCGTGCTCGACATCCTGCTTCCCAAGATGAACGGGTTTCGGGTGTGCGCCGAGATCCGGGCCGCCGACAATTGGACGCCGATCTTGATGCTCACCGCCAAGTCGGGCGAATACGACCTCGCCGAGGCCCTGGACACCGGGGCCGACGACTTCATCTCCAAGCCCTTCTCCTACGTGGTGCTCGTGGCCCGTCTGCGTGCCCTGATCCGACGGGGCAGCGGCAACCGCGGTCCGGTGCGGCGGGTCGGAGCACTGTCGCTCGACCCGGCGGCGCGTCGCTGCGAGCGGGACGGCACCGAGATCCAACTCACCCCCCGGGAGTTCGCCCTGCTCGACACGCTGATGGGCCGCAGCCCCGACGTCGTCGCCAAGGCCGATCTGCTCGACGCGGTTTGGGGCGCCGACTCCGAGTTGGATCCCAATGTCGTGGAGGTATACGTCGGCTACCTCCGGCGCAAGATCGACGACCCGTTCGGGACATCGATGCTGCAAACCGTGCGAGGCGTCGGCTATCGAGTGGCGAGCGACTGATGCGCGGATTCCGCTCGGTGAGGATGCGGGTGACCGTGGTGGCGACGGTGGTGGTGGCACTCGGCCTTTCGGGGGCCTCGGCCTGGCTCGTCCTGGCATCACGTCAGTCGTTGGTGCGCGACGTGCGAACGGCGCTCACGGACAACCTGTCCGCCGCCCAGCAGGCGTTCAACAAGGCGGCGGTCACCGAGTTGAGCCTGGTATCGCTGAGCATCGCCCTCGACCCGACACAGGCGGCGGTGCGCATCGCCTCCGAGGGGTGCGCCGGGATTCTTCAGGCGGAGTACGGGGATCGGGTCCTCAGGTTCGATCGGTTCTACTACGTGGATCGAATCCCCGACACGGTGCTCTTCGATTACCTGGATTGCGTCAACACCGCCGATCCGGTGTACAGCGCGACCACCCGCTGCGAGCAGGCCGCCATCGAAGCGATCGGCAACCCGCGCGTCACCTACGACGAGTACCGGGCGCTGCTCGCCGGTGACGAGTTCAACGCGGTCTACTCGGCATGCATCGATGCGCAGTCCCTGGTAGATGAGCGGCTGACGATGGCGGCGGCGCTGTGCGACGCCGGACTTGCCGACGCATTCCAGGGGGTCGATGTGCTCGACGACGCCGCCGTGGAGGAGGCGCAGCGCGCCGCCCTTGCCGGGTACGCGGGCTGTGTGCGCGCCAACGGTGTGCCGGACTACCCCGACCCGATCCTCGCCAGAGTGTCCACCGGCGACACGGAGGTGTCGGCCTTGGCGGGATCCCTGGGCGGATCCGTGGTGTTCCCCTCGCTTGCCCAGGTGCGCGCCTCGGTGCAGGGCTTCGGGTCGGTTGTCGCCATCGCGGTCCCGGTGCTCGTGGCGCTGCTGGCGGTGCTCATGTGGATCATCGTCGGCCGGGTGCTGCGGCCGGTGGAAGCCATTCGGGCACGGGTGGCCGAGATCGGCGCCGGCGGACTCGACCGCCGGGTGCCCGAGCCGGGGACCGACGACGAGGTGGGCCGGCTCGCGGAAACGATGAACTCGATGCTCGATCGCCTGCAGCGCTCGGCTGATCGTCAGCAGCAATTCGTCAGCGACGCATCGCACGAGCTGAGAAGCCCGCTCGCCTCGATCCGGACCCAGCTGGAAGTGGCCCTCGCTCACCCGGAGTCCTCGGCGTGGACCGAAGTGGCCGAAGGGGTGCTGTCCGAGAGCCTGCGCATGGAGCAGATGGCCGACGACCTGCTGCTGCTCGCCACCGCCGACGAGAGCGGCCTGCAGCGCGGGTCGGCGCAGGTCGACGTCGATCAGATCGTGTCCTCAGAAGCAGAGCACCATCCCGCGGTCGAGCTCGGCGTGCTTGCCGGGGGGATGCTCACCGGCGACGAGATGGCCCTCCGCAGGGTGGTACGCAACCTCGTCGAGAACGCCGTGCGCCACGCCTCGTCGCGAGTGATCGTCGCCGCCGAGCGGTCGAATGACTCCGTGGTGCTCACCGTCGACGACGACGGGTCGGGGATTGCCCCTGAGCACCGCGCCGAAGTGTTCGAGCGATTCACCAGACTCGAGGAGGGGCGGAGCCGGGATGCCGGCGGGTCGGGCCTCGGACTGGCAGTGGTACACGGCATCGTGAGCGCCTACGGCGGGACGGTCACGATCGATGACGCCCCGATCGGCGGGGCTCGGTTCGTCGTGGTTCTTCCCGCCTGAGCAGCGGCGCGGCTCGTTCCTATCGGCGGAGCAGGAAGGGAGCCGTCGGATCGTCGTCCTCGGCGATGAAGGTCGCCTCGCCCGTGTAGTAGGCCCGGCCGCCGACCTCGACGATCACCGCGGGGAGCTCCCCGGAAGTCGTCTCGCGGACCGCCCGACCGGTGAACCGCGAGCCGGTGACACTCTCGAAGACGCGTTCCGCGCCGAGGCCGATCTGGCCGCGAGCGTGCTGCAGGGCGATTCGCGCCGTGACACCCGACCCGGTCGGTGACCGATCGACCTCGCGGTCGGCGAAGACGCAGATGTTGGCGGTGGGCTCGGCGGACCACTCGTCGGCACCGTCGGTGAGGATCGTGCCGTAGAGGAAGTCGAGGTCGGGGTCATCGCCGTGGTGCAGGGGGATCTCCGCAGCGGCGCGGGTCACGGCGGCGGCGGCGTCCACCAGGTGGTGGATCGGGCTGGTGTGAACGTCGAGACCGAATTCGCCGGCGGGGGCGATTGCGTAGAACGCTCCGCCGTAGGCAACGTCCACGCTGATGGGTCCGTGGCCGGGGACCGTGAGCGGGACCGCCGGAGCGGCGACGAACGCCGGCACGCTCTCAAATCGGGAGTCACCGGTGACTCCATCGGCCACGTCCACCGCCACCCGGATGAGTCCCGCAGGAACCTGGATGCCCAGTGTGGTCACCGGCTCGACAGCAGGCACGATGCCGGAATCGACCGCCCAACGCCCGAGGGCGAGCGTGGCATGTCCGCACATTGTCGAGTAGCCCTCGTTGTGCATGAACAGCACCGCCAGGTCGGCTCCGGAGATGTCGGGCTCGACGGGGATCACGCCGTACATGTCGAAATGCCCGCGAGGTTCGAAGATGAGGAGCCGACGGAGGTGGTCGAGGTGCGCGGCGGCGTGGCGGCGCTTGGCGAGGATGGTCGCCCCCGGGATCGGGGGGTATCCATCGACGACGATGCGCACCGGTTCGCCGCCGGTGTGCATCTCGACGGTCCGAATGGCCGGCGGGGACATCCGCGGAGAGTACCCAGAGAAGTCGCCCGTCGCCCGTTGCCCTTGCCCGTGACCGGGCGCTGCGATCCGATCGGCCGGATCCTTCCAAGGTCCAACGTCCAATGTCCGCGGCTGTGGTCCTCGGTACCCTGTCGAGGTGTTCGAGATCGCCGTCGTGGGAAGCCTCAACCTGGACACCACCGTCAAGGTCCGCAGGCTCCCAGCGCCGGGGGAGACGGTGCTCGGCCGGGACCACTTCACCGACTCGGGGGGCAAAGGGGCGAACCAGGCTGTGGCCGCAGCCCGACTGGGGCGCACCGTCGCCATGATCGGGGCCGTCGGAGACGACGGTGCCGGGCCGATGCTGGCGGCCGCGCTGGCGGCGGCGGGGGTGGACACGTCCGCGATCCGGACGATTACCGGCACCGCCTCCGGGATGGCCGTCATCACGGTCGCCGACTCCGGGGAGAACTCGATCGTCGTCGATCCGGGAGCCAACGGCTGGCTGGAACCGGTCCACGTCCGTGCCGCCGTCGCGGTGCTCGCGGAGGCGAGCGTCACCCTGGCACAACTCGAGGTGCCCCTGGCGGCGGTGGCCGAGGCGGCCCGCCTCACCCGGGGGAGGTTTGTCTTGAATCCGGCCCCGGCGGCCCCGGTTCCCCCGGAGCTCCTCGCCCTCACCGACGTCCTGGTCCCCAACGCCACCGAGCTGGGGGTGCTCTTGAGTGAGGAGCCGCCCGCCGGCCCCGACGATGCCGCCCGCATGGCGCGCCGTCTACGCGGGCCGGCGGCAGTAGTGGTGACGCTCGGCGCTCAGGGGGCCGTGGTCGTCACCGCGGGAACGGTGGCTCACGTAGCGGCTCCGGCGATCACCCCGGTCGATCCCACCGCGGCGGGTGACGCGTTCTGCGGAGGCCTGGCCGATGCACTGGTGGCGGGGGCCGATTTGGTCGCGGCGGCCCACTGGGCGGTGCGCTGCGGAGCCGCCGCCGCCACCCGCTGGGGTGCGCAGTCGTCCCTGCCCACAAGGAGCGACGTCGCCGCACTGGACGAGGCATGACCCCCCGCCCGATCATCATCGACACCGATCCCGGGCAAGACGATGCCGTGGCAATCCTTCTGGCGCTGGCATCGCCTGAGGAGCTCGAGGTCCGGGCGATCACCACTGTGGCGGGGAACGTTCCCCTCGCCCTGACCACGGTGAACGCCCTCAAGATGGTCGAATTGGCGGGCAGGACCGAGGTTCCGGTCTACGCCGGATGCGACGGTCCCCTGCACGGCGCGCTGATCACCGCCGAGTACGTCCACGGCAGGTCGGGGCTCGACGGCGCGACCCTCCCCGAACCGGTGACCGCAGTCGCCGCAGGCCATGCCGTTGATGCGATCGTGGAAATCGTGACGTCTGCGCCGCCGGGGACGATCACCCTGTGCCCGCTTGGCCCCCTCACCAACGTCGCCACCGCTCTCGATCGCGAACCCCGCATGGCGGCGATGCTGCGCGAGATCGTGCTGATGGGCGGCGGGTTCTTCGAGGGGGGCAACACCACCCCGACCGCGGAGTTCAACATATACGTCGACCCCGAGGCAGCCGATGTGGTGTTCCGCTGCGGCGCACCCATCACGGTGCTGCCGCTCGACGTCACCCATCGGGCGCTCATCCTTCCCCGGCACCTGGAGCGCTTTGCTGCCCTGGGTACACGAGTCGGCGAGGCCGTTCACGGGTTGCTCACCTTCTACGAGCGGTACGACGTGGCGAAGTACGGGATGGCGGGCGGACCGCTCCACGATCCGTGCGTCATCGCCTATCTGCTGAAGCCGGAGCTGTTCCGCGGCAAGCTGGTCGGGGTCGAGATCGAAACCGAGTCGCCGCTCACCAGGGGCATGACCGTCGTCGATTGGTGGGGGATGACCTCCGGGCCTCGCAACGCCACCTGGATCCGCGAGGTGGATGCGGAGGGCTTCTTCGATCTCCTGGTGGGCCGCCTGGCGGCCATCGGCTAGCGGGTCGGCGGGAGCTCCCTGGCCTCGGCGGCGGTCCACCTGAGCAGCCCGGTGAGGGCGATCGCGGTGACTGCGGCCGAGGCCGTGGTGTTGGCGGCGAGTCCGTGCCACCGGAAGAGTGCCGGACCCACGGCATCTCCGGCAGCCCTGCCGATGCTGATCGCCACCATGAGGAGGGCCAGGTATCGGGCGCGCGCCGCCGGGGCGACCTCGGTGGCCAGAGGGATCGCCGACACGATCGTCACCTCGAAGCCGATGAAGGTGAGCGACAGCGCGGCGATCCCGGGAACGAGAGAACCACCCAGCCCGCCGAGCATCAGATACCCGAATCCGGATGCCAACAGCCCCGCCACCACCATCCGCCGCTTCCCGATCCGGTCGGCGAAGACCAGCACTGCAGCCTCACCGCTCAGCTCCGCCAACCCCACGACGAGCGACGCCACCCCGAGCGCGGTGAGGGAGAGGGCGAAGCGGTCCTCCAGCCAGGCCCCGAAGACCACGAAGGTGAGCTCGGCGGCAAGCGAGAACAGCGCTACGACGGCGAGCAGCGATGTCGCCGAGCGGCCCAGCTTGGTGGCGGCACCCTCTTGCTCGGCCGCAGGTCGGTCGCGATCCAATGACGCGGGAGCCAGGGCTGCCGCCAGCCCGACGAGGATCGCCACCCACCAGAAGGGCGCCCGCCACCCGAAGCGGGAGATCAACCAGCCTGCCGCCGGAGCTCCGAGGAGGAGCCCGCTCGCCCAGGTCAGCTCGAGCACCGAGAGATAACGGGCGCGGCGGTGGTACGGGGTGCGATCGGCGATATATGCCTGGGCGGCCGCATCGAAGCCGGGCTTGCCCAACCCGAGAAGGACGAAACCGACCAGGGCTCCGGCGTAGACGCCGGTTGCCGCGGTCACCGCCGCGCCGACGGCGAACAGGCCCAGCGACCAGCCGGCGAGACGAAGGCGACGCTCACCCCGCCCGACCGTGGCGACCACCAACGGAGTGGCGATCCCGCTGATGGATCGTGCCGACAGCAGCAGGCCGGCACGCTCGAGCGAAACGCCGAGACCCCGGGCGATCGCCGGAAGGAAGGGAAAGACGAAGCGAAACGCGGTGTTCACCACGAGACGTGAAGCCGTCAGGTATCCCATCGACCGGCGCAGCGGAGTCACGCCGGCGACCCGCTTCGCGCCAGGCGCGGGGTGATCATCCACAGCAGAGAACCGGAGCCGCTCGGGCGGTTCCGGTCGCTCAGCGCGATCGCGGCGACGGCAGCGGTCGGCATGTGGACCGACCCGCCGCAGAGAGCCGTGACCGTTGCCGACCAGGTCGGCTCGTGCCCGACGATCAGGGTCACCTCGTCGGCCGTGGCGCGGATCAAGTCGAGGACTTCGTCGACGCCGCCTCGGTAGAGCTCGTCACGTACGTAGGTGCGGGCCGACCAGCCCGCGGCGGCCAGCACTATCTCTGTCGTCTCCAGGGTGCGTCGCGCCGGCGAGGTGGCGACTACGCCCGGGGCCGGATCGAGCGCGGACAGCGCCATGCCGATGGCCCGCGCGTCGCCCCGGCCGCGCTCGGTGAGCGGTCGTTCGCGATCGGCGACCCCGGCAGGCCGGTCCGCCTTCGCGTGGCGCATGAGGAGGACGATTGGCGTGGCGAACTCTCGGTCGGGTCACCGAGAATACCGCCGGTGCCGGGTCCCGACGGAGACCGCCCGGGGACCGGGTATAAAGGGTCTCCCGTTGCGAGGAGAACATGAGCGAAGGAATCGCACAGCGCGTAGCGGCGATCTCGGAGTCGGCGACGCTTGCCGTCACCGCCCGGGCGGCGGCGCTGAGAGCAGAGGGAAGACCGGTGATCGGGTTCGGCGCGGGGGAGCCCGATTTCCCGACGCCGGCGCATGTGGTCGAGGCGGCCCAACTCGCCGCCGCCGATCCCAGGAATCATCGCTACACGCCGGCGAGCGGACTTCCCGACCTCAGGGCGGCGGTCGCCGAGAAGACGGCCCGGGACAGCGGGTTCGAGGTCCGACCCGAGAACGTCGTCATCACCAACGGCGGGAAGGGAGCGGTGTTCGCGACTTTCGCCTCCTTGATCGATCCCGGCGACGAGGTGCTGCTTCCCGCCCCCTATTGGGTGTCGTTTCCCGAGGCCGCGGCTCTCTTCGGCGGGGTGGTCAAGGTGATTCCCACCTCGGTGAAAGAGGGGTTCCGGGTGGACGTCGCCGCCCTGGAGGCGGCCCGCACCGAACGCACCAAGGTGCTGGTGTTCGTGTCGCCGGGGAATCCCACCGGGGCGGTCTATCCGCCCGACGAGGTGGCGGCGATCGGTGAGTGGGCGGCACGGCACGGCATCTGGATCCTCGCCGACGAGATCTACGAGCATCTCGTGTACGGATCATCCGTCTTCTCCTCCATCGCGGTCGTCGCGCCCGAGGCGGCGGCCCGTTGCGTGATCACCAACGGGGTGGCCAAGACCTACGCCATGACCGGTTGGCGGGTCGGATGGCTGATCGGTCCCAAGGAGGTGGCGGCGGCGGCGGGGCGCCTCCAGTCGCACTCGGTCTCCAATGTCGCCAACGTGTCCCAGCGGGCCGCCATCGCCGCGCTCACCGGGCCGATGGACACCGTGGACGCGATGCGAGAAGCCTTCGACCGACGCCGCAAGACGATGTACCGGATGCTGAGCGAGATCTCCGGGCTGTCGACCATGGAGCCGCAGGGTGCGTTCTATGCGTTTCCCTCCGTCGCCGGGCTGTTGGGCCGGCGGATCGGCGATCGCGTGGTCACGTCATCCCTCGATCTGGCGTCGGCCCTGCTGGAGGAGATCGAGATCGCGGTGGTCCCCGGCGAAGCCTTCGGGGCGCCCGACCACGTGCGCCTCTCGTTCGCCCTGGGTGACGACGATCTCGTCGAAGGCCTCAACCGTTGGCGGGAGGCGGTTTCGTAGAGAGACGGTGGTCAGTCGGCGCGGTGTGCCAGGTACTCGATCGCCCGTCGATACCCGTCGAGGCCCTCCCCGGAGATGGTGCTGGCGCACACCGTCGACACCACCGACTGTGCCCGCCAGGACTCGCGCGCGGCGATGTCGGAGATGTGCACCTCCACCGTGGGGATTCCCACTGCCTCTATGGCGTCGTGGAGCGCGTAGGAGTAGTGGGTGAGGGCGCCGGGGTTGATCACGATCCCGTCGACGGCGCCTATCGCCTCGTGGAGCCGATCGATGATGGCACCCTCGTGGTTCGACTGGAAGGTGTCGACCGACGCCCCGGCAGCGGCTCCCCAGCGGCGGCACAGCATCTCGAGCTCGCCGAGGGTGGCGGCGCCATAGACGTCGGGTCTCCGGGTGCCGAGCAGATTGAGGTTCGGTCCGTTGATGACGAGCAGGCGCATCGGGTCAGGGTATCTCGTGGTGCCCGGCGAGGGCGGCAGCCCTGCTGAGTGTCTCGTCGTCCATGCGGCCATCGACCAGATCGTGTCCGGCGCGGGCGAACGCTTCGAGCAGCGCGGTGCGAACGTCGGCAAGAGCGACGGGGCTCTCCTCGTCTACGGCTCCGGTGACTCCGGGATCCCACTCGTATCCCAGCGCCCGGTAGGCCGGAATCAGCGGGAGATTGACCAGATCGGCCCGGGTTACGACCACGACGCCTCCGAGGTGGGCCGCTCCCCGGACAAGGCGCTGACCTACGCCCATGAGCTTACGGGCCCCGCGGGCGTTCACCGAGTAGGCCCCCGGGCAGTACTCCCCGGGAACCTCGCCGATCCTGGCGTCGATGCCGAGTCGGTCGAAGGCATCCGCCACGATCGCCGCGATCGCCTCGAATCGGGTGGTGATCGCCAGGCGCGGCCGGTCATCCGGCATGGTCCAGGCGAAGGCGAGCGTGCCCTCGTGGAACACCGCCGCCTTTCCTCCGGCGAGACGCACCACAGGAGAGAACCCGGCGTCCCTGACCTCGGCGACCGCCTGGCGGTAGCCGGGACGGACCGCGTCCTGTCGTCCGAACGCCACGCTGCGGCGGGGGACGAACAACCGCAGGGTCGGAGGAGCGAGGCCGGCACCCACCTGCTGCAGCAGTGCCGCGGAGGCCGCGGTGTCGAGAGAAGGCGGATCGAGCGACTCGGTGAGCACCTGGAGCACGGTGCCGAGGGTACCGGGGAGAGTGGGGCTCTCCACGAGGGAACATTGAACCCGATTGCCCGGGCTGCCGACGATACTTCTCGATACCGGGAGGCTTCCTGTGCGTCGGACAATCCTGCTCTTGTCGTGTGTCGTCCTCGCGTCGGCTTGCGGCGACCTGCTGAGCGGAGTGGGGGATCTGTCGGCCGACATCGTTCACGGCGGTGCCACCACGACGACGACCACCACGGTGGCGACGGGTGGCGCCTCCCTCCGTCTCAAGGGGATAACGGGATTGGTGTGGGTGAACGATTCCCTCGGAGCGACGACCGATCGCGGTGCCGACGACACGATCATCGCGGTGTGGTTCCGCGGCAACCAGGTCAATCCCTGGGTGCAGGCCAGCCGTCGGGAGATCGCCAACGCCCTACCCGGGATCGAGTTCCCGGAACTCGTCCCCGAAGGGGTCACTCACGTGACCAGCCAGTTGGTGTTCGACACGGTCACCGCCAGCCTCGACCCCTCGACCGCGGCGGCCTTCGGATTCTGGGTGGCGGAGCCGTACACGCTGCCCCGCACCGCTGGTCAGCTGGCGGTGCTCGAGGTCGGCATCAAGACGTTCGCCGGTGACCCGGACGACGAGATCTTCTCCTTTCAGATGGCCGAAGGGCGTCAGCTCACCTGGACCCACGGCGACTTCGTCTACCAGCTCTTCTGCCGGACCGGCGTCTCCGAGGACGGGTGCTTCGCGATGGCCCAGGCGACCATTCCGCTGGACCTCGTGGTCGCGCTGCGTTAGGCCGGACGGGAGAGGACGGCATGCCGCCCCGGAGGGGTTAGCCTCGGGCGGCGACGCAGGAGGTCACCCCATCTTCCACAGCGGTGGCTGGTGGTCGTACATCCAGTACGACGAAGAACAGGATCGCCCGACCATCGACCGGGCGCTGCTGCGCCGTGTGGCGCGTCACGCTCTTCCCTACCGGGGGTTGCTGCTGGCGGTGCTCGCCACGATCGTGGTGATCACGTTGGTCTCCCTCGTCCCGCCCCTGCTGATGCGGAACCTCATCGATGTGGCCATTCCTGAGGGAAACCTGACACGGGTCACGTTCCTCGGCGTGGCGATGGTGGCCGTGCCGATTATCAACGGCGTGGTCGGGGTGGCGCAGCGTTGGGCATCGGCTCGGGCCGGCGAAGGCATCATCTTCGATCTGCGCACCGCGGTCTACTCGCACCTCCAGCGGATGTCGCTCGGATTCTTCACCACCACCCGGCCCGGGGAACTGATGTCCCGGCTGAACAGCGACGTGGTCGGGGCACAGTCCGCGGTCACCGGCACGCTCGTCTCGGTGGCGTCGAATGCGTTCTCGACCTTGGCGACTCTGGCTGTGATGCTCCGGCTCGAGTGGCGGCTGACGCTCGCCGCGGTGGTCATCCTTCCGCTCTTCATCTTCCCGAGTCGGCGCGTCGGCAAGGTGCTGCGTCGTCTCACCAGGGAGCAGATGCAGTCCAATGCTCGGATGAACTCGGCGATGAACGAGACGTTGAACCTGAGCGGAGCCCTTCTCGTCAAGCTGTTCGGCAGGGCGGCGGACGAGGACGCCAGGTTCGCCGACCACGCCGCAGAGGTGCGCGATCTCGGCGTGAGGCGGGCGTTGATCGGGCGCTGGTTCTTCCTGGCACTCGGTGTCGTCAGCGCCGTCGGCTCGGCGCTGGTGTTCTGGCTCGGTGCGGTGCTGGTGATCCGCGGCACTCTCACCGTGGGGACGGTTGTGGCCTTGTCCGCGTACCTGGCCCTGTTGTACGGGCCGCTCTCGGCGCTCTCCAACGCCCGCGTCGAGTTGGCCACGTCGCTGGTGTCCTTCGAGCGTGTCTTCGAGGTGCTCGACCTCGAGAGAGACATCTCCGAGAGCCCCGACGCGGTCGAGCTTCCCGAGGTGGCCGGTCGGGTGACCTTCGAGGACGTGTCTTTCGACTATCGATCGGCCTCGCCGGTGGGTCTGGCCCTCGTGCCGCGCCGGTCGTGGCGGGGATTCACCGAAGGCGCCGAAGCACCGCAACCTGCCGCCCGCACCGGGCGAGCCCGGGCCATCGACCATCTCGACTTCGACGTCGCTCCCGGGGAGTTGGTGGCGCTGGTCGGTCCGAGCGGCGCGGGGAAGACCACGGTCACCTACCTGATCCCCCGGCTCTACGACACGACGGCGGGTCGGGTGCTCATCGACGGCCACGATGTGCGCAGGCTCTCAACGGCCACGCTGGCTCACGCCGTGGGGGTGGTGACCCAGGAGGCCTACCTGTTCCACGACACGATCGCGGCGAACCTGCGCTACGCCCGGCCCGATGCCTCCCAGGAGGAACTCGCGGCGGCGGCGCGAGCCGCCAACATCGGAGAGTTCATCGACTCGCTGCCCGACGGATACGAGACGATGGTGGGCGAGCGGGGCTACCGCCTCTCCGGGGGAGAGAAGCAACGGGTCGCCATCGCCCGGGTCATTCTCAAGGATCCTCGAATCCTGGTGCTCGACGAGGCGACGTCCCATCTCGATGCCCGATCGGAGGCGCTCATCCAGGAGGCCCTGGAGCGGGTGATGGCGGGCCGGACATCGTTCGTCATTGCCCACCGGTTGTCCACGGTGCTCGCCGCCGATCGCATCCTGGTGCTCGACGAGGGCCGGATCGTCGAACAGGGAACCCATCGCGAGCTCGTCGCTTCGGATGGCCT
>MELR01000006.1:50129-50210 GCA_001767695.1 Actinobacteria bacterium RBG_16_68_21 | reverse complement strand
TTCTTGCGGGTGACGGGTGACGGGTGACGGGCGACGGGCGACGGGCGACGGGTGACGGGCGACGGTGACTGGCGACGTTCT
>MELR01000006.1:37490-50120 GCA_001767695.1 Actinobacteria bacterium RBG_16_68_21 | reverse complement strand
CTGGCAACGTTCTTGCGGGTGACGGGCGACGGGGGACGGGCGACGGTGACTGGCGACTATGACTTGGCGACGTTCTTGCGGGCGACCCCTAGCTTCTCTTCTCCGCGACCACCCTTCCATGGATCTCGGTGGTGAGGCGCTCGATCTGCTCGGTGAGGCGGGTGTTCTGTTCGAGCAACTCTTGGAGTCGTGCCGTGTCCCGGCCGGCGATCTCCTGACGTTCCAGAGCGGCTGCCGCCAGAGCTTCGCGATGGGCCGCGTCGGCATCCGACATCGCCTTGTCCCGGTCGGCTTGGCGAGTCTGCGCCAACAGGATCAGCGGAGCCGCGTAGGCGGCCTGGAGGGAGAACATCAAGTTGAGCAGGATGAACGGGTAGGGATCCCACCGCAGCGAGAACGCCACGGCGTTGACCGCGATCCACGCTGCCACCAGCACGGTCTGTCCGATGAGGAACTTCGGGGTGCCGAAGAAGCGGGCGAACCCTTCGGCACGACGGCCGAAGGTGTCCGTGCCAAATGGGCCGTGCAAGTGGGCGGCCAGCTCGTGGAACCGATGCTCCTTGATCATCTTGTTCCCTTTCGTCGAAGAACGGCCGAGGCGGGTCGCCGATGATCGCGACTGCCAGCCGGTCGCGTACCTGTCACCAACGCCGCTGGCGCTTTTCTCACGGGATCCTCATCCCCTTCCGGAACGCGTCTTACCCGCGTCCCGTTGCATCTCCTGTCAGAAGATAGGAGTGCATCATGGCGCGAAACGAAGTAGTCCTCGAGGAGGAGCCGCCCGCCGCCGTCGAGCCGGTGGCCGACGATCTCATCTCGAAATCGCCGGCCCCGCCGGGCACCGAGCGGCGCCTGTGGTTTGCAGTGGCGTTTCTCGCCGCGGCACTGCTGTTCGCTGCAGGCTTTGGGGTGTCCCGGCTGGTGGATTCGGGCGACACTGCCGCGGTCACCACGACGAGCGCCGCCGCGGGAGTCACTGCGGTCACGTTGCCTGCCGGTGAGGAACCGGTGGCCGCGGTGGCGAGATCCCTGATGCCGAGCGTCGTGCAGATCGAGAACTCGGGCGGCGTCGGAGCCGGTTTCATCTATGACAGCGCCGGCTACATCCTCACCGCGGCGCATGTGGTCGAGGGCTTCGACCGGGTTTCGGTGGTGTTCGCCGACGGAACCCGCACGACCGGCACCGTTGTCGGGTTCGACCCGGGCAGTGACGTCGGTGTCGTCAAGATCGAAGAGACCGGCCTGGTCGCCGCTCCTTTGGCCGTTGACGTCCAACTCGAGGTCGGACAGACCGCCATTGCCCTGGGTAGCCCGTTCGGTCTGGACCAGACCGTCACCTCGGGGGTGATCAGTGCCGTGGACCGCAGCATCCAGGCGCCCGACGGACGGGTACGTTCGGTATTGCAGACGGATGCGGCCATCAACCCCGGCAACTCGGGTGGACCGCTCGCCGATCGCCAGGGGCGAGTGATCGGCATCAACGATTTCATCGTGTCGCCTTCCGGCGGCAACGACGGTGTTGGGTTCGCCATTCCGATCACCACGGCCAAGATCGTTGCCGATCATCTGGTTGCCGGTGAGGCGATCGGCACCGGTTTCCTCGGGGTCACCGGGACCGATCCGCAGGCCGGCCCTCCCGGAGCGCTGATCACCGATGTTCTCGCCGGCTCCCCGGCCGCTCAGGGCGGGCTTCAGGCCGGCGATCTCGTGGTCTCGATCGGCGAGCGGACCGTTGGGTCGATGGACGACCTGGCCGCCGACATTCAGGCCACCGAACCCGGCACAGAGGTCACGATCGGTGTGCAACGGGGCGATCAAACGCTCACGCTGACGATCGTGGTCGGTTCCAGGCCGCAATAGGCAGCCCCGGGTCATCGAGGGCCCGGGAACTCCTCGACCGGGACGCCGTCGTACTTCTCCCCGACGGTGTCCCGGTCTCTCACCCCGCCGACTCGTTTAACCCCACGTGAGGGCGGTCTTCATCCATTCCTTACATTGATGTGCCACCCTGAGACCGTTCGACCGCCCCGTGTTCGCGGTGGCATGAAACCAGGAGTACCACGATGCCCACCACCAAGAAACCCTCCGGGGAGCCGTCCAAGCCGACGCCTCGCACTGCCAAGGCTGCAGCCGACGCTGCCCAGACCGTTTCCGAGGTCCCACAGGCCTCCCCCCGGCGCGCTCGCAAGACCGAAGCTACGGCCACTGCTCCGGAGCCGATTGCCGTGGCACCGGCCCCTGCTCCCAAGCAGGACCGGACCCTCATCGCCGCAGTTGCCTTCGTGGCCGCCGTGGCCCTGTTCGCGGTCGGGTTCGGCATCGGGCGTGCCTCCAATGACGGCGCCAGCCACGTGGTCGTCGGTGCGGACCAGCAGGGCAATCTGCCGGGAGCCGGTCCCTTCGGCGATCGCGGCCGACCCAACCTGCCGTTTCCCGAGCGTCCCGATCCACGCGGTGGCGGCGGCTTCCTTCCCGGACCTTGTCATGGACCGGGACCGGACAATCGTGACCAGAGCGTGCCTCCCGAGATCTCCGGTCAGGCGTTTCTGGGAATCGCCGGGTTCGATGCACCTCCGGGCGGGGTGAAGGTGACCCAGGTCCAGCCCGGGTCGGGCGCCGCCGTCGCCGGACTGGAGGTCGGCGACCGGATCGTCACCGTCGACGACAGTGAGATCTCCGGCATGGATGATCTTGCGGGTCTCATCGGCGTTATGCAGCCGGGAACGGTCATCACCATCGGGGTCGATCGCGCCGGTGAGGATCTGACCCTCACGGCCACGCTGGGCTCTCGCGCCGACTAGCTCGCCGGTCGGCGGCGCCTCCGCGGTCAGGAGTGCCTCAGGCAGCCACCCACTCGGCGATCAGTTCTCCGAGCACGTCGAGCGGCACCGGGCCCGACTCCAGCACGGCGTCGTGGAAGCCCTTGATCTGGAATCGGGGGCCCATCGTCGCCTTGGCTTGTTCGCGGAGCCGCAGGATCTCTCGCTGGCCGAGCTTGTAGGCGAGCGCCTGGCCGGTGTACCCGATGTAGCGGTCGACCTCGTTGACCACGTTGTTGGGCGCCTGGGGTGAGTTGGCCATGAAGTACTCGATCGCCTGCTGGCGGCTCCATCCCATGGCGTGAAGGCCGGTGTCGACCACGAGGCGTCCCGCCCGCCACGAATCGAACGAGAGGATCCCCATGCGTGCGAGGTCGCTCGAGTAGAGGCCCATCTCGTCGGCGAGGCGCTCGGTGTAGAGACCCCAGCCCTCGACGTAGGCGGTGACCATGGCGTGACGCCGGAAGGCCGGCACCTCTTCGAGTTCCTGGGCGATCGCCAGTTGCAGGTGATGGCCGGGAACGCTCTCGTGGAACGCCAGCACCTCCGACTCGAAGCGGGTTCGGGTGGTCGGCTCGGTGAGGTTGATGAAGAAGATCCCCGGCCGGCTGCCGTCCTCGGCGGGCGGGATGTAGTAGGCGATGGTGGTGTCGGCGGCGCCGACGTCGGGGATGGGTTGAACGACGCACGGGGCGTTCGGGAGCCGCCCGAACCACTGTGAGATGGCGTCGTTGGCCCGGGCCAGGGAGCTTTCCGCCGCCTGCTGCACCTCCTCAGCGCTCCCGAAGCGGAGAGACGCGTCGTCGCGCAAACGGCGATAGATCCCCGAAACGTCGTCGGTGCCGAGGACCTCTGGCCCGAGGGCGCGGTACTCCTCCTCGAGACTCGAGATCGCCTCGAGGCCGATGTCGTGGATCTCCTGCGGACCGAGTTCGAGAGACGTGTAGCGACGGACTGCCCTCTCGTAGATCTCATCACCGTCGGGTAGCCAGCAGATGCCGGACTTCTCCTGGGGACGGGAGTGGGGCAACACATCGCTGGCGATCCCTTCTCGGTAGCGGGCAACTGCCGGGCGGAGCACGGTTCGTACCTGGTCGCTCATGGCGTTCCGCCACCTGGCGAGCTCGATCTCGCTCCAGCTCCCGGGTGTACCGATCTGTAAGAAGGGGTCGGTCTCGATCGGGGAGGCCGAGTAGGCGTCGAGCTGGGCGAGCACCTTCTCCACCGAGATAAGCGGCGGTGTTCGGCCGTTGGCCACGCCCTGCCGATGCCGCTCCATCGCTTGATCGAAGAGGAGACCGGCCTTGGAGGCCTTGGCCACGTAGGCGTCGGCCTGCTCGGCGGTGGCGGCGCGCAGCTGGGGGATTCCCTGGATCATGTCCATGTGGATGCCGAGCATCGGGTCGACGAGATACTCGGCCGATCGCGAGTCGAGCGTCCCCGCCTGGCTCTCGGCCTCGAAAATGAGCACCTTGCGGGTGATCCGGTCGTCGCCGTCGAGGGCCGAAGGATCGATCTCCTCCGCTTCGCTCACGATCGAGTGGAGCTCGGCGGCGAGATCGGCTTCGGCCTCCTCGGAGAGGTCCTCGAGGTCGGCGTCGAAGCGGTGATCCCCGATGATCGAGGCCCAGGTCGGGGCGGCCGCCAGGAGTCGGTCCCAGTAGCGATCGGACAGTTGCTGCAACCGCTCGTTCACGGGAACCTCCTGGGTCGCGCCGAACCTTAGATCGGCACAGAATGTCTTCGGCCGGGTGTGCGGGTCGGACCGGAGACTGCTCCTGGCGTACCATCATCGCCGCCATGGCGTATGACGAGACACTTGCCGAGGAGATCCGCGCCTGCATCGGTGCCCACCCCGGATTGGCCGAGAAGGAGATGTTCGGGGGGATCGCCTTCATGATCGGCGGCAACATGGCGGTCGGTGTCAGCGGCAACGAATTGATGGTGCGGGTCGGCAAGGACGCTCACGACGAGGCGGTGGCTCGCCCCGGTGCCCGGATCTTCGACTTCGGGGCTCGACCAATGCAGGGATGGGTGGCGGTCGCTCCTGAAGGGTTTGCCAGCGATGCCGATCTGCGGCAATGGGTGCGCCAGGGAGTCGCCTTCGCGGAGGGCCTGCCGGCCAAGTAGCCCGGGTCGAAGGCAATCCGACCCGGCCAGCTCAGAGCACGGACAGGATCTCATCCAGGGCATCGATGAAGGACCCGAACTGGTCTCTATCGATCATGAGAGGCGGATCGATGCGAAGGGTTGCTCCCCTAAGGCAGACGATGAATCCTCGTTGCAGCAGCGCGCGGAACACGTCGCGGCTGGCGGCTGCATCGCGGAGGTCGATGGCGAACATCATGCCGCGGCCACGAACCGCAGTAACCGCGGGGTAGACCGCGAGACCCTGAAGCGCCTCGAGGAACAGAACGCCGTTGACGGAGGCGCGCTCGATCAAGCCCTCGTCGCGAATGATCGCGATCACCTCCTTGACCACCGCGGCACCCAGCGGATCGTTCTGGTGAGACTGCATGTACTTGAAGTTGGTCGCCGCCAACTCCTGAGTCGTCGTGCCGTTCATCACCACCGCACTCACCGGGTAGCCGTTGCCGATGCCCTTCCCGATGACGATGAGATCGGGGCTGATTCGGTAGTGATCGAACCCGAACCATGACCCGGTCCGACCGACCCCGGTGGTGACCTCGTTGACGATGATCTTGCCGCCATTGCCCCTGACCAGACCGACGATCTCTTGGATCAGCGGGACCGGGGCGAAGCGGACCTGTCCGGAGGAACTCCCCGGCTCGAACATAAACTCGGCAACCTCATCGGGGATGTCGCCGAGATGGGCACAATCGGCCCTCCGCTGCCCCTCGGGACAGGACGGGCAGTTCTCCCAATCGATGATGAACCAGTCGCTCGATCGGTCGATAACCGAGCTGAACGACCCGAGATAGGCGTCGTGGAGGGTCAGCGTGAGTCTGCGCTTGGTGATGGTCTTTGCCACCTGGCGGGCGTAGTCGATGCCCTCGCTTCCTGAACACAGGAACACCACGCTGCCGTCCTCGAGACCGCAGACCGACAGCACCGATGCGGCGGCCTCCTCCACGATCGGGTGCGAGTAGCAGAACCCGGCATGGCTGAGCACCTCCATTTGGGAGCGGATCGCATCGTTGACGCGCCGATTGCGATGACCCACCGAGGTGCACCAGACACCCGATTCGAGGTCCATGTAGCGCTTGCCATCGCTGTCGGTCAGGTAGATGCCGTCACTGGAGACGATCTCGGGGACCTCGAGTCGATGTCCCGTGGAGTTGAAGACCGCGCTCACGCATCGAATGCTCGCAGACCGGCTTCGAGTCGGCGGCGATCTGGTGGCGACGCGTTCGGCCGGGGGGAATACCACCCTCGGCCCGGGGGATCACCGAAAGCCGCGGCCGGAGGAGCGTTACACCGGTGGGTTGCGGTACCGTTAGATGGCGATGGCCATTGTTGGCTTCCTCGCGGAGGCAGCGAGCGGGGGTGATCTCCTCGCGGCGCGACAGCAGATGGCACTCTCCCTGGGCTGGCACATCGTGGTCGCCAGTTTCGGGGTGGCATTCCCGATCTTCATCCTCCTGGCGGAATGGCGCGGAACGCGAGGCGACGAGGACGCGATGGAATTGGCCCGTCGCTGGTCCAAGACGTTCGCGGTGCTGTTCGCGGTCGGGGCGGTATCTGGGACCATCCTCTCGTTCGAGTTGGGGATGCTCTGGCCGGGCATGGTGGGGACCTTCGGCGACGTGTGGGGATTGCCCTTCGCCATCGAGGGCGTTGCCTTCTTCCTCGAGGCGATCTTCCTCGGGATCTACCTGTACGGCTGGGATAGATTCTCGGCGAAGGCCCACCTCGCGGTGGGTCTTCCGATCCCGGTGGCCGGGGCGGCGTCGGCGTTCATCGTGGTGACCGCCAATGCCTGGATGAATCATCCGACCGGGTTCGACGCGGCGACGTACGCGGCGACGGGCCGGGTGATCGCGGTAGACCCGTGGGCGGCGATGTTCAACCGGGGGACTCCGGTGCAGGGCATCCACATGATCCTCGCCGCCTTGATGGTCGGCGGCTTCGCGGTCTCTTCGGTGTACGCCTGGGCCTGGCTGCGGGGAAGGCGCGATCGCCGCCACCAGCTCGGATTCGTCATCCCCTTCGTCGTGGGCCTGGCGGCGGCTCCCGTTCAAGTGGTCGTGGGCGATTGGGCCGCCCGTTTCGCCTACAACCATCAGCCGATCAAATTCGCTGCGCTCGAAGCCGTCTACGAGACGGAAGCCGGCGCGCCGCTTTCGATCGGGGGATGGGTGTCGGGTGAGCAGGTGCGGTTTGCTCTTGAGATCCCCGGGGCGCTGTCGTGGCTCGCCACCGGCGACCGCGACGCTGTCGTCGTCGGACTCGGTGGCGTTCCGCCCGACGAGCGTCCCCCGGTGCCGGTCGTCCGCATGGCGTTCCAGGTGATGGTGGGCATCGGGTTCCTGCTGGTGCTGGCCGGAGCGTGGTTCGGCGTCGCCTGGTGGCGGCGACGGTCACCTCCCGTCTCCCGGTGGTTCTGGCGCCTCGCCTGGGTGGCGGGACCCCTCGCCGCGGTGGCCCTGGAAGCGGGCTGGGTGGTAACCGAACTGGGTCGCCAGCCGTGGATCGTGTACCAGGTGATGAGGATCGAAGAGGCGGTGACACCGGCTCCGGGGATACGCGTGGGGTTCTGGGTGGTGACGGTGGCGTACACCGCTCTCACCGCGGCGACCGTATTCGTGCTCACCAGGCTGGGACGATCCCTGCGGACCCTCGACGTCGGGGGTGGCGATGGCTGAGGCCGTGCTCGTCGCCATGTGGCTCGGGATCACCCTGTACGCCGTGTTCGGGTCGGCCGACTTCGGCGCGGGGGTGTGGGACCTGCTGGCGGGAAGCGCCGAGCGCGGCTCACCGCGTCGAGCGGTGATCGAGCACTCGATCGGACCCGTCTGGGAGGCGAACCACGTATGGCTGATTTTCGTGCTCGTCTTCCTGTGGACCGGATTCCCGCGGGCGTTCGCTCCCCTGGCATCGACGATGCTCATCCCGCTCACCGCAGCTGCGCTCGGAATCATCCTGCGCGGTTCGGGTTTCGCCTTTCGCAAGACGATGACCACGGTGCCGCTGCAGCGGCTGTTCGGGGCGACCTTCGCGGCCTCGTCGCTGCTGACACCGTTCTTCCTGGGGGCGATCGCCGGAGGAGTGGCGTCGGGCCGGATTCCGGCCGCCGGGGCCGGCGACCTGGTGGGTTCCTGGTGGAATCCGACCTCGATGCTGGGCGGAGTTCTGGCTGTGACCAGCTGCGCCTTCCTGGCGGCATCATTCCTGGCGGCCGACAGCGTCCGCTCCGGCATGGATGCGGAGGCGGAGTGGTTCCGGGAGCGCGCCCTCGTGGTCGGCATCCTCGCCGGGCTCATCGCCATGTCGGGGATCGTCGTGCTCCGGTCTGACGCCCCCACCCTCTTCCATGGGCTGACGAGCCGCGGGCTTCCGTTGATCGTGGCGTCGGGAGTGGCGGGAAGCGGGTCGCTCGTGCTCCTCTGGAACCGCCGCTACCACAGCGCCCGGGTTGCGGTCGTCATCGCCGTGGTGACCGTGGTATGGGGGTGGGCGGCCGGCCAGTATCCCTGGCTGTTGGTCGACGCCCTCGAGATCTCCGCCGGGTCGGGAAGCCTCGCCACGCAGCGAGCAATGCTCATCAGCCTCGGCGTCGGCGCGGTGCTGTTCGTGCCGCCGCTGATCTACCTCCTGATGCTCAACGAACGTGGCAAGTTGCGGGGGTCGCCCTGAGACCAGGAGCTTTCGGTCGGCAGGGGTGCGTAGTACCTTGTGCCGCCGAGCGCCCGTAGCTCAATTGGATAGAGCGTCTGACTACGGATCAGGAGGTTGGGGGTTCGAGTCCCTCCGGGCGTGCGGGTGTTTCTGCCGGCCTTCGGCCGGGGTCGCGGCGCCTCGGCCCCTGTTCGGGTCCGAGTTCGCCGCTCCTCGGTGCGATCCCTGCGGGATCGCTTCACACCAGCTGGTTGGGGGTTCGAGTCCCTCCGGGCGTGCGGGTTCTTGGTCGATCTTGATCCCGGCTCGATGGCGCGAGCATCCTCTCGTATGCTCGACCGGGTGACAGCCGTCGACGTCGTCGTGACCGGCCTCGTCCAGGGGGTCGGTTTCCGGTGGGCGACGCGGCGTGCCGCAGACCGACTCGGCGTGTGCGGGTGGGTTCGCAACCTGGTCGACGGTGCGGTCGAGGCCCACCTCGAGGGGCCCGGGGACGCGGTGGCGGAAATGGTGTCGTGGCTGCGCCGGGGGCCGGACGCGGCGAGGGTTGCCTCCGTAGATACCTCGGCTTCGGTCGTCGAGGGTCGTTTCGGGTTCCGCATTGAGGCATAGCGGCCACAGGTAGGGTCGCGAGATGCCCCTCGACCTGCCCGCCGTCGACGCCGCCGACCTTCCCGAGATCCAGGCGATCCTGGCGGATCGGCTCGCTGATCCGGCGGCGTCCTACGCCCCCCATCCCGGCGATCTCGCCTGGTGGTTCTATCACCAGGACCCGCGGCATCCCCCGCTCGAGTCGTTCGTGATGGGGGATGCCTGCGCGGTAATCGACCGCCACGATGGGGAGTTGGACGTGTTCCACCGGCCGGGTGCCGATCCGGCACCGGCACTGGAACGCGGCCTGGAGACGATCGGTGAGCAAGCTGTGGTGGGATGGGTCTCGCCGCGGGATGCCGATCTGACCGGGCTCGTCGGGGCACGGGGTTTCGTACCGGACGAGGAGCGGGACGTGGAGTTCGCCCGGCCGGTCGAACCAATGAACCGCCGCGCCATGCCGGGAATCGAGATCAGGCCGCTGCGCGGGGAGGAAGAGGCCCCTGCACGCCGCGCGGCATCACATGCCGCGTTCGGGTCGACCATGGACCCCGAGGCCCATCTGGCCAGGTATCTGCGCTTCATGCGATCGCCCGCCTACTCGGCGGAACGCGATCTGGTCGCGGTGACCGCCGACGGGTCGATCGCGTCCTTCCTCATATGGTGGCCCGATGCAATGAGTGGGATCGCCCAACTGGAGCCGGTGGGCACGCATCCCGCCTACCAGGGGAGGGGTCTCGCCACGGCTGTGTTCGCCCGGGCACTCGCCGACATGCGGGCGGCGGGCATGCACACGGTGCGGGTGGCAACGCCGTCGAGCAGAGTCGGTGCGGTGGCCTACTACGAAAGCGTCGGGTTCTCCCGCATCGACGAACTGGTGTGGTGGCGGGCCGGAGCCTGAGCCGGTCGGTTCCGTCCCACCGTCCGATCAGCTCTGCCGGTTCGCCGCCTCCGCGGAAGCGGTATCGCCGATCGGTGCCGGGCGCTTGGAGAACCAGATCGAGCCGAGCAGGATCACCAGGGCGACTCCGGCGATGATGTAGCGCGCACTCCCGTCCCGGAGGGCGAAGATCGCCGGGAGCAACAGCAGCGACACCAGGTTCATCACCTTGATGAGCGGGTTGAGCGCCGGACCGGCGGTGTCCTTGAACGGATCGCCCACCGTGTCCCCGATCACCGCCGCCTTGTGGGCGTCGGAGCCCTTGCCTCCGTGGTGACCCTCCTCGATGTACTTCTTGGCGTTGTCCCATGCCCCCCCGGAGTTGGAGAGGAACACCGCCATCAGCTGACCGGTGAGGATCGCCGCCGCCAGGTACCCGCCCATTGCCTCGTAGCCGAGGGCGAATCCGACGATCGCCGGGGTTAGCACCGCGAGCAGTGCCGGGGTCACCAACTCGCGCAGCGAGGCGCGGGTGCAGATGTCGATCACCGGGCCGTAGTCGGGTCGGCGCTCGCCCGACATGATCTTCCCGTCGGCGAACTGGCGGCGAACCTCAGTGACAACGACGCCGGCGGTCCTTCCCACGGCACGGATCGCCAGGGAGGAGAACATGAACGCCACCGACCCACCGATGAGCAAACCGATGAACACCGTCGGGTTGGCCACGTTGATCGCGGTCCTGACGTCGTGGAACAGATCTGTTCCCGAAGGGAGCCTGAGCTCGGCTCCGACCGTCTCGACGAACGAGGCGAACAGGGCGACCGCGGCGATCACCGCCGAGCCGATGGCGAATCCCTTGGTCACCGCCTTGGTTGTGTTTCCCACCGCGTCGAGGCTGACCATGATCCGGCGCGCCTCGCCGTCGAACTCCCCCGACATCTCGGCGATCCCGGCAGCGTTGTCGGCGACCGGCCCGTAGGTGTCCTCGGACACCACCACACCGGTGGTCGCCAGCATCCCCATTCCGGTGAGGGCCACCAGGTATAGAGAGAACTGCAGGTTGCCACTGCCGAGCCACACCGAGACGCCGATGGCGGCGGAGATGGCGACGACTGCCCACACCGACGACTCGAGGCCGCTGGCGATCCCGGAGAGCACGGTGGTCGCCGGACCGGTGCGGGTGGCGTCGGCGATCTCCTGAACCGGCTTCTCTTCGGTGGAGGTGAAGTACTCGGTGAGCCGGCTGACCACCTGGGCGAGGACCAGGCCGCCCACCACGGCCCCGAGGACCCGCCAGCCCTCGTTGCCGTGGTCATTGCCGACGTAGAACAGGGCGACCGCGGCGGTGCCGATGACGGTGAGCACCCCGGCGGTGAAGAATCCCCGGTTGATCGGGGCCATGGCGGTGCGGTCATGCGCGGTGGCGCGCACCTGGAAGACCCCGGCGATCGAGGCGAGAACGCCAATGGCGCGGACGATCACCGGGAAGATCAGCCCCAGGGCGGGATTGGCTCCAATCGAATCGAACGCGGCGACGCCGAGGATGATCGAGGCGACCAGCGTCACCTCGTAGGACTCGAACAGATCGGCGGCCATGCCGGCGCAGTCGCCGACGTTGTCACCGACATTGTCGGCGATGGTCGCCGGGTTGCGGGGGTCGTCCTCGGGAATCCCCTTCTCGATCTTGCCCACCAAGTCGGCGCCGACGTCGGCCGCTTTGGTGAAGATCCCGCCGCCGACCCGCATGAAGAGGGCCAGCAGCGAGCCGCCGAAACCGAACCCGATGAGGATGGCAGACGAGGTGTTCTGAAAGACCATGATGATCGCCGAGGCCCCCAGCAGGCCGAGGCCGACGGTGAACATCCCGGCGACCCCGCCGGTGCGAAAGGCGACCTTGAGGGCGGCGGGCAGCGAACCGGAGCGGGCGGCGGCTGCGGTGCGGACGTTGCCGCGTACCGCCAGGGACATCCCGATGAACCCGGTGAGCCCCGACATCAGGCATCCGATCAGGAAGGCGCCGGTGCGGGCGGCTCCGGAGGAGATGAATCCGAGGGCCTCGACACCGTCGGGTCGGAGCACTGCAGTCGAGGTGACGAACACCACGATTCCGAGGGGGACCACGATCAGGGCGATCGTGCGGAACTGTCGCTTCAGGTAGGCCATGGCGCCTTCCTGGATCGCTGCGGCGATCTCCTGCATCTTGGGACTGCCGGCATCGGCGCGCATCACGCCCCGCGACAACACGACACCCACCACGATGGCGAGTACCGCGGTGACCGCGGCAAACACCAGCCACCACCACTCGGCGCGGCCGAGTTCGAACGCCTGATAACCGCCTTCCGCTCCGAGCAGCATGATCATTGTCTGCAATCTCCCAGATTCGAGGTGCTCGCCACGATAGAACCTCGGGCAGTCCGCCTCTTCCGGGTGCGGTCGTCGGTCAGTGGGAGCAGGCCAGCGCGGCGCCTATCGCACCGGCGGTCATGCCCAGGGTGCCGGCGACGATCGGGGTCGAGTCCGGGGGAACGACCGAGACGTTCC
>MELR01000006.1:24625-37456 GCA_001767695.1 Actinobacteria bacterium RBG_16_68_21 | reverse complement strand
TCGCCGGCGAGGGCGAGGCCCCCCCCGACGACGACGATGTCCGGATCGACGACGGCGATCACGTTGGCGAGCCCGACACCCAGGTACTCCGTCACCATCTCGAGCGCCTCGGCGGCGCGCCGGTCGCCTGCGCGGACCGCATCGAATGCCTCGGCTGCGGTCTCCTTCCGGGCGAGCGCGGCGAACACCGCGGAGCGGGCCATCGCCTCGAGACAGCCGCGGCGGCCACAGCCGCACACCGGCCCGTTGGCTGTGATCACCTGGTGCCCGATCTCGCCGGCGCTGCCGTGCGCCCCGCGGTGGATCCTTCCCTCGATCACCACGCCGCCGCCGACACCGGTTCCCAGCGTCATACCGAGCACGATCCGCCTCCCTACTGCCGCGCCCAGGGTGGCCTCGGCGAGGGTGAATGCCTGGGAGTCGTTGACGAGATGAACCGGCAGGCCGAGGCCGGCGGTCAACCGGTCGCGTAGGGGGTATCCCTCCCACGGCCCGGGCACGTTGGGAAGGGCCCGCAGCGTGCCCCCGGCTGCGTCGAACTGCCCGGGAACCCCCACGCCGACGGCGGCGACCGGACCGTCGACGGCGAGGCGGTCTACGGTGGCGACGAGAGTGGCCACCACGAGATCCGGCTCGCCGGTCCGGGGGGTCTCGACGACCTCGGAACCGACCACCGTCGGGGCGTCCCCGAAGCTGATCAGGACCGCCTTGAGGGCGGTACCCCCGAGATCCAGACCCACCAGAGCTGGCTGTTCGTTCATGCCAGTAGTTGGAGGACTCCGGGCAGCACGGTGAACGTGGCCGGGGTCTCCCCGACGACCTCTCCGTCCGCCTCAACGGGGATGGGACGCTCGGCCTCGATTCTGAACGCCGTCGCCGTCAACTGGATGATCCGGGGATCGGGGAGGTGGGTGCCCCGGAAGAACCTCGGGATCATCGTGAACGCTTGACGTTTCGGCCCGATGCTCACCTGGGCGTCGAATAGGCCATCTGATGGATTCGAGTGGGGAGAGATGTGCATGCCCCCGCCGAAGTAGCGGGCATTGGCCACCAGGGCGTTGTGCGCCACGCCGGTGAAAGAGCCGTTCGTGGTGGATACGTTCAGCTTGACGGGCTTGAAGCGGGCCAGGCTGGGCCAGAAGGCGACCACGTACCGGCTACGTCCCATCCAGCGCGGGTACTGGGAGGCACGTGCCACCGTGGCCGCCGCCATACCGGCTTCGGCGATGTTGACGAAGTACCGAATTGTCGTTCCCCCGTCACGGGCCGCGCAGTCGATCCTGCCGACGTCGAGCGGTCGCAGCGGGCCGTCGAAGGCACCCAGATGGTCGTCGACGTCCTTGGGGAGATCGAAGGATCGGGCGAAGTCACACCCCGAACCGGCGGCGATCACCGCGAACCGAGAAGTGCCCACGGGACGGTCGTCGGAGATCATCCCATTGACCACCTCATTGACCGTGCCGTCGCCGCCCACGGCAACGATCGTGTCGGCTCCGCGGCGCGCGGCGTCGCGGGCGAGCTCAACGGCATGACCGCCGTGCTCCGTCAGCAGGATCTCTGGGTGGCTGCCCCTCCCCTCGATGATATTCGCCAGGCGGGGCAGCTCGCGGCCGACCCGGCCCTTACCGGCTCGTGGGTTGACCACCAATGCGACGTGGGATGAGGACACCCCGCGAGGCTACCCGGGAGTCCTTCAGGTCGTGTCTGCACCGGCCGACATCAATAGTCGGATCCGACGCCGAAAGGGTGCCATGGGTGATGCGAACGGCCGCAGAGCCGTTCAGTGGAGGATCATCGCGATCGCAGTGGGAATGGCGGGTATCGCCGTGCCCCTGCACATGTTCGCGGTGCACCTTCCCCGTCCGGTCTCCCCGTTCCACTTTCCGTGGTGGGGCCTCGCCATGGCGTTTGCCGTCACCGAGGGTTTCGTCATTCACCTCCACGTGCGGCGGGACGCCCACACCGTCTCATTGAGCGAAATCCCCTTCATGTTCGGCCTGGCTGGCGCCGGCGCGGGTGCTCTCCTCGGGGGGCGCCTCGTCGGCTCGGGACTCGCACTGGCACTGCAGCGCCACCAGCCGCTCTACAAGCTCGTCTTCAACCTGAGCCTCTTCTACCTGGAGACCGTGGCCGCCGTCGTCGTCTTCCGGGAAAGCCTCGGAGGCCGGTCCCCGGTATCGATCGCCGGCCTGAGTGCGGGCTTGCTGGCCCTCAGCGTGTCGGTGGTGATCGGAGCCGTCATGGTCTCTCTGGCGATCACGGTGAACCAGCCGGGAAGGCCGATCGGGGCGGTGATTCGGTCGATGGTCGCCGGGCTGGTGATCTCACTCGTCTCGGCAGGTCTGGCGGTGGGATCACTGGCAGTTGCCTGGCGCGAACCCCTGGCCCTGTTCGGCGTCGTCGCGGTCTCCGCAGGGGTCTACGGTGCTCTCCGGATCTACGGCTCACTCGCCCAGCGCTTCGGTGATCTCGAGTCGGTGTACGCGTTCGCCAGTGAGGCGGACCAGCTCGTGGAGACCGAGGACCTGGTCGAGGCGCTTCTCACCCACACGAGCGATCTGTTCGGCGCCGGGTTGGTCGAGGTGGTGATGTCCCGGGGTGTCGGATCCACGGTGACGTCACTCAAGACCGGGGAGAGTCCGGGACGCCGACCGGCTCCTCCAGCGATCGCCGAGGCAGTTGCCGCAGAGGCCGCCGTCGGCAGTCGGGTGACCTCGCTTTCCGATTCGGCGGAGGCGATCGTTGCCCACTATCGGGATCACGACGTCGTCGACGGCATGGTGGCTCTCATCGGCGGCGGGTCGGGGACCGCGGTCATGATCGTGGTCGGTGATCGTCCGTCCGGCGGTCCATTCACCGCCGATGAGCGGCGCCTCCTCGAGGTCCTGGCCCGTCAGGCAGGTGTTTCCCTCGAGCGGGGTCGTCTGGTCGATCGATTGCGCCGCGAGGTGGGTCACAAGGAGCACCAGGCGTTGCACGACGCGCTCACCGATCTCCCCAATCGTCTTCAGTTCTCGCTCGTCGTCGGGGAGGCGGTGCGCCGGGCCGCAGAGCGCGGTCATCGAGTAGGTGTGCTTCTCATCGACCTCGACCGCTTCAAGGAGATCAACGACACGCTGGGTCATCAGCGTGGCGACGCCCTTCTCCAGGAGCTCGCCGTCCGGCTGAGCGACCTGACCGGTGGCGACGAGTCGCTGGCGAGACTCGGTGGCGACGAGTTCGGCGTGCTCCTGCGGGAGATCTCGGGGGTGGCCGAGGCCATCGAGTGGGCCCGGCGCATTGGTGAAGTGCTGCGTCGTCCGTTCCTCAACGAGGGGCTAGCGATCCAGGTGACGGGAAGCATCGGCATCGCCATCGGGCCCGAGCACGGCAGCGATGACTCCACGCTGCTGCGCCGCGCCGATGTGGCCATGTACGAGGCGAAGCAATCCGGCTCGGCCTTCGAGGTCTACGACCCGCAGCGGGATCGCTACAGCACGAGACGGCTTGCCATGGCAGGCGAGCTGCGCGACGCCATCGAAGGAGGAACCCTTGGGGTCCACTACCAGCCCAAGGCTCGTCTGGACGATGGAGCAATCGTCGGGATCGAGGCGCTGTGCCGATGGCATCACCCGCGTCATGGCGCGGTCGCTCCCGACGAATTCATCGAATTGGCGGAACGCACCGGGTTGATCGTTCCCCTGACCGAGTACGTTCTCCGCACCGCGTTCCGCGATGTCGTCCGGCTTCGCTCCGACGGCCAGCGGATCTCGGTCGCGGTGAACATCGCCGCGTCGTCACTCAACGACGAGGAGTTCCCCGACCTGGTCGCCCGGCTTATCGGCGAGTACGACGTCGATCCGCAGGCAGTCACGCTCGAGGTCACCGAGACGACGATGATGAACGACTCGGCCCGGGCGCGGCTCGTACTGGGGTCCCTCGACGAGCTGGGCGTTTCGCTGGCCATCGACGACTTCGGCACCGGATACTCGTCGCTGTCGTATCTGAGCAGCCTCCCGGTCGATGAGGTGAAGATCGATCGATCCTTCGTCATGGACATGGCCGTGGACGAGCGCCTCGCCAAGATCGTCGGATCGACCACCGCGCTGGTCCACAGCCTGGGAATGCGGGTCGTCGCCGAAGGGGTGGAGAATCGGGGCACCTGGGATCTTCTGCGCGAGGTGGGCTGCGACATCGCTCAGGGGTTCTACCTCGCCCGTCCGATGGGTTTCACCGACCTCAGCGCCTGGCTGATCGCCGGCTCGGCCCCGTTCGGTGACTCCGGCATGCGCCGGCCGGTCGGACCGATCATTGATCGATACCTCTCCTGACCAGTCCAATTGGGTCATTCCCCACAATGACGCTCATCTCGAGAGGATCGGCTTCCGAGGGATCCTCCATGATCACGACCGACTCCCACCCGACCGGCAGCGTGCCGGGTACGCAAACCACCAACGGCAGTAGCTGGACGTAGTCGCCGGTCGTGATCTGTGATCGCGGGCCCATTCGGGGTCAGCGATCCGCGTTTGGGGGGCCGGATGACTTCGCGATCTGGCAGACTCGAGGCCGTGAAGCGCTGGTGGATCCTCGGTGCGTTGGTGTTGGCGATCGTCGCTGCGGTGGTCGTCTGGTTGGCCTTCTTCCGTAATACGACTACTCCGGTGTCGGCTGCCGACCTCGGTTTCACCGGAACTGCCGGCGACTCACCGGGTGACCCCGGCGTCTACGTCTACGCCACGACCGGCTTCGAGGAGGTGGATGCCCTCGGCGGGGCTCGCCACGACTACCCGGACAAGACCTATCTGGTGGTCACCGATGGCCCCTGCGGTCCGGTGGTGCGGTGGCAGGCGATCGCCGAGCGGTGGGACGAGGCGGAGCATTGCGGTCCCGACCTGTCGGTGACGACGTCGCGGGGGTATCACGAGTGGTTCGGCATCCCGGATCTGGGCACCTCGTCATGCACGGGCAGGATCCTCCCGCCTCCCGGCGAGACCACCTGGACGAGCGTCTGCCAGGACGGCGACATGACGTCGACCGATGTGGCGACGCTGATCGGGATGGAGACCCTCGACATCGGCGGCACCCCGGTGGCGACGATGCACATCAGGGTCGTCGGAACCACGACGGGATCGACGGTGGGTAGCACCACCACCGACGAGTGGCGGCAGCCGGGAACTCCGTTGGTGGTGCGCAGGGTCGTCGACGACGCCAGCTCCAATGCCAGTCGGATCGGTGACATCCACTACGTGGAGCAGGTGACCCTACAGCTCGAATCCGTGATCCCCACCGGATGACCGATCAGGTCGACCCCGGTTGGCGGCCCGCCCTGCCGATCGCCCTGGGGATCCTCTCCCTGCGCCGACCCTCGGGCTCGATGCTGATCGTGCTGCGGGCGGCGGTGATCTTCCTGGCAACGGCGGCGGCGGCCACTGCGGTCTTCGCAGTCGTGCTCAGTGCCGGTTCCGCCGAGCCGCGTATCGGGGAGGTGACGGCGCAGCTGCTGCTCGGCGGGGCGGTGATCGCTGCTGCGTCCGTGATCGCTCTGACCGGGCGGGAGGCCCCCGACCTGCGGAGCGAGGGCCATCTCGCCGTGTGGCTGTTCGGGGTGACGATGCGGCGCATCCTCGCCTCGGCGGCGGTAGGGCCGGTCGGGTTCCTCCTCTCCTGGATGGCAGGCGCCGGCTCGTACGTGATCTTCGGGGCGGGGGCGGCGATCCTGCTCATGGCGGTGGTCGCTCCGACGGGCGATCGACTGCGGTCGTGGCAGGTGGAGGTCACCGAGGCGGGCTCCGACATCGTCGTGCTCAGGGCGCTGGAGCACCCCTACTAGATCCACTAGCGGACGGGATCGATCCGGTAGAGGGTCCCTTCATCGGTGGCGACGTACAGCTCGCCGACGGAGTCGACTCCGAAGGACGTCAGATGGTGGCTGGTGTCGAGCCACTGCACCCTCTCGACTGCAGAGCCGGCCGCGTACCGGAAGGACCGAATCCAACCCCCGCAGTAGTCGCCGTAGAAATAGCGGCCGGCGACTTCGGGCAGCGCCCGGCCGCGATAGACGAACCCGCCGATGATGGAGCAGGTGCCGGCGTCTCCGTGGGCGACTTCGAGGACCGGGAAGACCTTCCCGGTGGCGTCGCATCCGCCCGAGTAGCAGTGGTCGCCCTCGAAGATGCTCCACCCATAGTTGTTGCCGGCGGCGTCGTCGGGGGCGACGTCGATCTCCTCGTAGGCGGCCTGGCCGACGTCGGCGCTGAAGGAATCGGGTTCTCGTGCCGATGGGACGGGGTGCCGGAGACCACCTCTCCATGGGCTCGCTGGGGCCGTTCCCTCCTCGCCGCCGCCTCGGGGGCGGGAGTCGCCTGGATCGCGTTCGGGGCCAACCGCGAGGTGCCCCTGTTCGACCAGTTCGATCTCGCCGTCCACGAGACCGGCCACCTGGTGACGGCGTTCATGCCCCGGCTGATGATGTTCATGGCGGGTTCGGCGGCGCAGGTTCTCTTCCCGGTGGCGATGGCCGTCTACTTCTGGCTGCGGCGCAGGGATCTTGCCGCGGCGGGGTTCTGCCTTGCCTGGGCGGGGACCTCGGCGCGCGACGTCTCGATCTACACCGGCGACGCGATTCGCCAGGCCCTGCCCCTCATCGGCGGCGGTGAGCACGACTGGGCCTACATCCTCGGACCCAACGGGTTCGATGCCCTCGAGCACACCGCCGGGGTGGCCCATGCGATCGAGACCGCCGGCCTGGTGATGGCGGTGGGCGGCGTGGTGCTCGCCGCGTGGCCGATCCTCGCCGGGCGTCGGGACAGCCTGCCGGCGGCAGAGGTGGGATCGGAACGATTGCCGTCTGATCCAGACGCCTGGGCGGCGGCGGCAGCGCTGCCGTTCAAACACGACCGCGAGGCCGCCTAGCGCCAACCGTCCTGCGGTGGCTCCTCGGGCGATTCTCGCTCCTCGCCGAAGCGACGCGTCCCGGCGGCCAAGACGGCCACCCCCACTGCGATCAGCAGCACCGGCCACAGGCGCCACACGTTCGGTGTCCACGCCCCCAGCACCTGGAGCAGGTATGCCACGCCGACGATCATGAACACGATGCCGGCCACGAAGCTTCCGGGGTGACGAGTCATCCGCGCCTCACCTCCACGTGTCCCATCCCGACCCTGACCACGAGACGCACCGTGGCGCCCGGCTCGCTGACGGTGAGTTCGGGGTTGATGCCGGATGCCTGCCGTCCGAGCACGTCGAGGTCTCCGATGCCGGCGTCGGCGTCGATGGCGACTGCGACGCCGCGGGGGATGACCACGATGAGCTCGCCGAGACCCACGGTGATCTCGATGGTGCTCGCGGGTAGGTCGGCGTTCGTCAGGTCGACCGTCATCGTGCCCATCGCCCAGTGATACCCGGTAGCCGCTACTCCGGTGGGCCGTTCCAGCGACTCGCCCACTCCACCCCGGAAGGGGATGTCGACCAGGACGTCGATCGCCGAGGCGAGGAGGACCGTCACGGTGAGGAGCACGCCGAGCGTGAGCAACCCGCCGTGGCGGGCGGTCCGCGAGCCGTAGACCAGGGCGCCGCCCACCACGATGAGGGCGATGGGGAGCAGCACCGTCCAGGGGATGTCGACGTCGCTGGCCGCCTCGATGAACCACAGTACGCCGATGCCGACGAGCAGGGTTCCAGCGACCACGTGACCGAGGCGAGGAGTGCGGTGCGGCGGGGAGTCGGTCATCGCCGGGCTCCGTATGCCAGGACGCCGATACCGAGGATGATCAGGCTGAGCGGCCAGAGGTACCTGCCTATGGGGAAGGCCCAGTCGATCAGCATCAGGCAACCGATGCCCACCAGGATGCTCCCAAACACTATCCGGGCCGTCATTGCCGACTCGCTGGGAGATCTCGAGTCGACCGGAGGGGCGTCCGCGGCCGCCTCGGGGATCACGATCCAGCCGATCACGTAGAGGAGTATCCCGACTCCGGCGAAGGCGAGCGCCACGAACGCCAGGCGGATCAGCACCGGATCCACCCCCAGGTGCTCGGCGATCCCTCCGGCGACGCCGCCGACCATCCGTTCTGACCGGCTGCGCCGGATGCGTGACGGGGCCGTGCCTGATGACTCGTCCATGGAGCCCAAACCTAGACCACGCGCCGGCGACGCATCAGGGCAGTTCGGCGGGTTTTACCCTTGCCGGACCGGGGGATATCGTGCGGCGCCGATGGCCTCCGGTCTGACCCGTATTCTCGACCCCCGCCTCCCGTCGAATCGCTTCATCTTGGGGTTGACCCCGCTGGCGGGTGCGATCGCGGTCCTCGTGGCGCACCTCTCCGGGGAGTCGTTCGGCGGCGCGGTTCGCGTCGGGTTGTCCGCAGGCGGTGTCGCCTTCCTCTCCTGGGCGATCGGCCGGGAGATCGACCCGGATCATCCGCTTGCCGCGTGCCTGGCCGCGGTGGGCGCCCCGGCGTTCCTTGTCCTGGGCACTCCCGATCTTCTGGGCGCGGCGCTCATCCTGATGGCCGCTCGCCTGGTGGCGGGGACCACCGGGAGATCGCCGATCCCGGTCGACGCCGTGGTGCTGGTCGTCGCCGCCGGCCTGGTGGCGTCCCGGCCGGTGGGGCCGCCGCTGGTGGCAGTCACCGCGGTGGCCATGGTGGTGGCTGCGGCCGTCGACCCGCCGGCGCGGCGGGTGCTGCTGGTCATTGTCGCCGCCGCGGCGATGGCGGGAGCCATGGCGTCCTGGCTGGCCGACACCGGGCCGGTGGCGTTTGCCGTCCCCGGGGGAGCGGCGCGGGCAGTGCTGATCGCCGGGTCGCTGACGGGAGGGCTGTCTGTCCTGTTGCTGCGCCGGGTGCAGGCACCAACGGATCGCGCCTCCGGGGGAACGGTGGGATCCGTCCGAGTGCGATGGGCGCGCGTCACCGTCACCGCGGCGGCAGTGGCGGGCTGGCTGTGGGTCGGCGAATCCGGTGTTGCCGCCGCCGCGGCGATGTGGAGCGCGCTTGCCGGCACCGTGGTGGTGTTGGCGGCGCCCCGATCGAGGGCCGAGGTCACGACCCCGTGAGCCGCTGGTGCTCCCTGATGGCGAACCGGTCGGTCATTCCCGAGACGTAGTCGATGGCGGCGGTGGCCGCGTCGGCGCCGTGGTGACGGTAGGAATCGGGAACCTGGTCGGGGTGGGTCACGTAGTGATCGACCAGGTATCGGACGATGGCGATCACCTCATCGCGTTGGTCGTCGACGTCGGGCCGGAGATACACCCGGGCGAACATGAAGTCGCGCAGCACGTTCATTGCGTCGAGGTGTCCCGGGTCCATGGTCACCTCGCCGCGCCGCACGGACGCGGCGGCGACCGCTTCGATCATCGATCCGATCCACGCGCTGCCCGGCTCACCGAACGCATCGATGGCCTCGCCGGGGAGATCGCGGTACTGGATGACACCGGCGCGCACCGCATCATCGACGTCGTGGGTCAGGTAGGCGATCCGGTCGGCAAACCGGCACACCATTCCCTCGGGGGTGGCCGGGGGCGGGTCGATCTTCCAGGAGTGGCCCCGAATCCCGTCACGGACCTCCCAGGTGAGATTGAGCGGTTCGAGGACCTCGAAGACCCGAACGCTCTGTGCGGCGTGATGCCACTCTCCCACTACGTACGGAGTGAGGGCGCTCTCGCCGATGTGGCCGAACGGGGAGTGGCCGACATCGTGACCGAGGCAGATCGCCTCGGTCAGCGACTCATTGAGCCCGAGGGTGACCGCCAGGGAGCGGCCGATCTGGGTGACCTGCAGCGTGTGGGTGAGCCTGGTGACGTAGTGATCTCCGTCGGGGTTGATGAAGACCTGGGTCTTGTGCTTGAGGCGACGGAACGCCTTGGAGTGCAGGATGCGATCACGATCCCGTTCGAAGGCGGTGCGGAACGGGTCGGGGGCTTCGGGGAGGTTGCGACCCCTGCTGGTCGTGGAACGGGTGGCCGCCGGGGAGAGGAGGTCGTGCTCCCTACGCTCGGCTTCCGGGCGGGTGCGGCGGATCAGAGCGCGCGCAAATAGGTCGCGGGGTTCCATCATGTCTCGGCTTGCGGCAAGCCGAGACATGATCCCGGGGCGAGCCTATTTGCGCGCGCTCTCAGGCCGCTCACACGATCCGTTCCCGGATGCGGGCCGAGAGGAAGTCGAGAGCGGACACGACGATGGCGATGGCCAGCATCTGGGCGGCGGCGTCCCGGTAGTGGAGCAGGTTGATGTTCTGCTGGAGCAGGAAGCCGATGCCTCCGCCGCCGGCGAAACCGATGATCGTCGACATGCGAACGTTGATGTCCCAGCGGTACAGGGTGAATGCGATGTACGGCGGGACGATCTGCGGCACGACCGCGTAGATGATGTTCTGCAGCCTGGTGGCCCCGGTGGCGGTGACCGCCTCGATGGGCCCCTGGGAGATGCTCTCCACCTGCTCGGAATACAGCTTGGCGAGGGCCGCGGTGGTATGCAGTGAGAGGGCCAGCGCGCCGGCAAACGGCCCGACGCCGACCCATACCACGAACACGATCGCCATGACCAGGGGTTCCATTGATCGGATCACATTGAAGATCGTTCGGGACAGGTAGTAGGCGGAGAGCCCGGAGGGGAGTGCCATCTGCGAGCGGCTCACCGACACGCCCACGATCCCCAGAACCGCACCGAGTACCGCCGGTGCCAGCAACGTTCCGGAGGCACCGAAGACGCCGACGGCGGCATCGGCTCCCACGCCGAGCGCGATTCCGATGGCGATGCCGACGCCGATCCAGAGGAACGAGGTGATGAGGCGGAGGAACGTGGCGAGCAGGCCGAGGCGGTCGGGGAACCACCGTCGTCCGAAGCGCGACGACAGGACCACGCCGGCCAGACCGAGGATGCCGCCGCCGGCCGAGGTGGCCATGGCGTTGGAGGATGGGTTGAGCTCGTAGAGCCAGTGCACCGCGCCGCCGATGGCGACCGCCACGGTGGCCGCCGCCGCCGCTACCGCGATGTAGCGCACCGCCATCAGGACCGGCCGGGATGCCCGGTCGGCAATGATGTGGCCCATGCGGCTGCCGATCGCCGCCACGACGACGCCGGCAACGATGGCGGTGAGCGCGGTGATGAAGGTGGCGAACACGTCGCCGATGATCCGGATGAAGTTGCCGATGAAGCCGAGCGGGCCCAGCCAGTCATTGAGGTTGGTCCCGACCTCCCGGAGCAGGTTCCCGGTGAACCCGATGGCGAAGAATCCGCCCACCGCGACCGCCGCCACCACGAGCCGACGCAGGGTCTTCTCCGATGTCGTCGGCGGCTCCTCCTCGACTTCGGGGACCGTGGCGCGCAAAGCCCACAATCCGATGACGACCAGAGCAACCACGGCTCCCGCCAGGGCGGCGATGTTGTCGGACATGTGGGAGGCCACCGAGGTGATCCACCTCCCGATCTGCAGGCCTCCGAAGATGCCGATCGGCAGGCCGACGATGAAGAGGGCCACGCTGGCGAACGGGGTCCGGATCGACCGCATCAGGTTGCGCGCCGACAGGAACGACAACGGGACGGCCATCGCCGTTCCCAGCGTGGTGGCCACCAGCGCCAGCATCACGGTCTCCACGATCTTGGCCCAGGTCTCGTGTGCCGTGTCGGTGAGATGCCAGACGCCGGAACGTTGCACCGTGGTGAATCTGAAATGCTGGACGGCGGTGTCCGGCCGGTCGGGGAGTTTGACGACGACGTCGAAATTGCCCTCCTGGTCGGCGGTGACGCTTGCCAGACGAAGCGCCACACCCGACGGGGGAATGAAGGAGAGCGGCCCGTCGGCCCCCGGGTCGAAATTGTGACCCTGAACACGGACATCGGATCCAGGGCTGGCGCATTGGGGGATCGCCTCGAGGAATGGCCCTGAGGTGTCGGGGGACTCAGGGGCGAATCCACCCTGGGGACAGGGGGTCACGTAGTCGAGGAGGTGGAAAGTCGGCTCCTCGTCGTATTCGATGATGTTGGGGCGGGCGAGGCCGCGGACGATCCGCACCAGTGAGGCGCGCCGCCCCGGATCCTTGACTTCGTCCAGGGAGACATCGGTGCGCTGGAAGGCGAAGGCGTAGGTGACGAGGAGGGCGACTATCGAGACGAGCATCACGAAGAACCGAACCAGACCCTTGGTCCTGTGCTTCTCGGCCCCGGTCATCCAACCCGCTCCGCGTCCTGGCCGTAGATCTCTTTGAACATGGCGTCGTCGATCTGTGCGGGCGTCCCTTCGAACACCACCCGGCCCTCATTGAGGGCGATCACCCGATCGGCGTAGCGATGGACCAGGTCGAGGAAGTGGAGGCTGCAGATCACCATGACCCCGTCGTTCTTGTTGATGTCCTCGAGGTACTGCATGATCCCGTGGGCCAGCACCGGGTCGAGACTGGCCACCGGCTCGTCCGCCAGGATCATCTGCGGATCCTGCATCAGCGCCCGGGCGATGCCGACTCGCTGTTGCTGTCCGCCAGAGAGCTCGTCGGCACGGGCGTACGCCTTGGGAGCCAGCCCGACCCGGTCGAGGCGATCGAGAGCCTTCTGGACATCTGCCTGGGGAAACTTGTTCAGCAGGCTCAGCGCCGGGTTCACGTAGCCCAGCCGTCCGGCGAGGACGTTGGTGATCACCTTGGAGCGGTGGACCAGGTTGAAGTGCTGGAAGACCATGCCGATGCGTCGCCGAATGCGGCGAAGCTCTTCCTGGGGAGCCGTGGTCACGTCCAGCCCGTCCCAGGTGATCGTTCCCGCGGTGGGCTCGATGAGGCGGTTGATGCAGCGCAACAGGGTGGACTTGCCCGATCCGCTGAGTCCGATGACGGCGAGGAATTGGCCGGTGGGGACCTCGAAG
>MELR01000006.1:24392-24613 GCA_001767695.1 Actinobacteria bacterium RBG_16_68_21 | reverse complement strand
GTCGTCGAGGGCGAGCACTCCGCCTTCGTAGATCTTCGTGAGGTGCTCGACCTTCAGCACGCGGTCGGTCCTTCCCCGTCGGGTGCCCTCTTTCTAGCGGATACCGGCGCGGCCGGGGAGGGGAGGAGGTCCATTGACGCTGCCCGCTTCCCGCTTCCCGCAAGACAAACTGATCCGGCAGTTCTTGCGGACGGCGGGTGGCGGGTGGCGGCTGGGGACGC
>MELR01000006.1:19001-24381 GCA_001767695.1 Actinobacteria bacterium RBG_16_68_21 | reverse complement strand
GGGACTTGTGGGTCCCGCCCCGTCGTCACGAACGAGCCAGTGACCTCTTAGAGGTCTTCGAGGCTGTAGCCGATTGACTCAAGGATCGTGCGGATCGAGTCGAACTCGGCGTCGCTGGTGTCGGCGACCCCGGTCCACGAGTAGGCGTTGAACGCCGTGGCGAACCCTTCAGGGTCGTCGGTGGCGAACGCCGTCATCGCGGCCACGATCTGGGCTTCCAGATCGGCGGGGAATCCCGGGCTGAACGACATGGTGTCATTCGGGATCGGGTCCGACAACGTGAGGATACGGATCATCTGGATGACGTCCGGGGCTTCCTCACGCAGGTTACGGCGAGCATCACGTGGGAACTCGCCGTTGCAGTCGATCTGGCCGTTTCCGTCGATCACACACGATGCCGAATCGGTGACGTCGGCATGCGCCGGGTCGCCGTCCCAGATCGGCGTGTTGGCGGCATCGATCGTCGGGCTGTAGAACACGGTGCCGAAGTCGGCCTCGCCGTTGTAGATGGCGCGGACCACTTCGGTGTGCCCACCGGCCTCGAGACCGTCACCGGGGGTGACCCCAAGCGAGGCGAACATCCCCGAGGGGACCACGAAACCGGACGTCGACGCCCCATCGGGATACGCCCACGTCCTGCCCTCCAGGTCCTCAAATGTCTGGATGTCGCTGTCGCGAGGCACGATGAACTCGGTCCAGTACTCGGTGTAGCCGAAACGCAGCGACTTCAACTCCACGTTGACGCCACACAACGCGTTGGCCAGCACATAGGCATGAGCAGGAATGAACCCGATCGTGTTGTCCGGCGAAGCGCACATCGCCTCCACCGTCGCCGCATACGACGTCGGCACCGCCACCTCAAAGAACAACCCGGTGGCCTCATTCAGCGCCGCAGCCAACAGATCACCACCGGCAATGATGTCCTCCGCCGCCACCGAAGGCACGAACAGAACCTGAATCGGATTCTCCTCGGTACCAACCGCTGCAGGCGCGGGCGGCTCATAGAGCACGCTGCCCGCCGGGGCCTCGAACCATGCGTCGTAGATCGCCTGATAGGTGCCGTCGGCTTCCATCTCGGCAAGCACCCGGTTGATCTCGGCGAGGAGCTGCGGCCGGGCCGGATCTACTCCGAAGCCGTAGTGCTCGTTGGTATCGATCGCCTGGACGATGGCGATGCCGGAGCGGTTGGCGACTTCGGAGACGGCCGAAGGCTCGTCGCTGACGACGCCGACCACCTGACCGGCCTCCACGGCGTTGTAGGCGTCGGCGACCGCGACGAACTCGCGGATCTCGATGCCGTTGGGAGCCAGGTTGGTCGTGGCCCAATCGGCCCCGGTGGTCCCGGTCTGGACGCCGACGGTGTCACCGGCGGCGAGATCGTCGACCGACTTGATGCCGGGGTTCAGGCCGGTGTTGACGGTCAGTGCCTGCTGCGAGTTGTAGTAGGTCTCGCTGAAATCGACCTGCTGTTCCCGCTCGGGGGTGATCGTCGTCGCCGAAGCAACGACGTCGAAACGGCCGGTCGCCAGCTGGGTGAATATCGTGTCGAAGTCGGTGTCGACCCACTCGGTGGTCAGGCCGAGGCGGCTCGCGATCTCATTCATGAGATCGGCGTCGAATCCGATGACGTTCCCGCTCGCGTCGAAATCCTCGAACGGCGGGTAGGGAACGTCGGATCCAATCGTGAGCACCCCGGGGGTCTGCGTAAGGCTCTCAGCTTGTGTCGTGGTGGTAGCGGTGGCCTCGGTGGTTGTACCCCCGTCGTCGTCGCCGCAGGCGGCGGCTACGAGGGCAAGCACCAGGACCAACCAGAGCAACCTGCGTGCACGCATGGTCCCTTACTCCTAGGTTGGCGTTCGTGGAACCGGAAACCCGGTCCCGTCTTGAGGCTATCACGCGACCCGATTCCCCGAGCAGGGAGCTATGGCCGACACCGCAGAGCAGTCGACTTCGGTACGGGTGGGATTCACCGCGGTGGTGATCGCGGTGACCAACGAGTGCCCGCGGGTGCTCACGGTGGGGGGTGATCCCCCGGCCCTACCGGCGGCGACGCTCGAGCCCGCGGTGGACCGGACCCTGGAGCGGTCATTGCGCCGGGGTGTTGCCGCCGCCACCGGGCTCGATCTCGGGTATGTCGAGCAGCTGTACACACTGGGCGATCTCGGCCGGGGACCCGACCCGGGAGTCCGCCTCATCTCCGTCGCCTACCTGGCCCTGACTCGCGAGATTGCCACCAGTGGAGCGTGGCGCGACCTGTACGACTTCCTGCCCTGGGAGGACTTCCGAACGGCGCGGCCGCCGGTACTGGACGACGTGATCACCCCGATCATCGAGACGTGGGTCGGTGCTGCCCCCGACGACGTGCAGGCGAGCCGCCGCGAGCGGGCGTCGATCGTCTTCGGTCTCGGAGGGAGCCCCTGGGATGTGGAACGGTCCCTGGAACGCTACGAGCTTCTCTATGAGATCGGCTGGTTGCCGGAAGCGGGCTCGGTCGGGGCAGATCCCCGGACGCGGGGCCAGGCAATGGCATTCGACCACCGGCGGATCGCCGCCCAGGCCCTGGGCAGGCTGCGCGGCAAGCTCGGCTACCGGCCCGTGGTCTTCGAGTTGCTGCCTTCCCATTTCACGCTGCGTCACCTGCAGCGGGTGGTCGAGGCGCTCTGGGGGGGCACGGTGCACACCCAGAACTTTCGGAGGCTGGTGGAGCGGGGCGGACTGGTCGAGGGGACCGGGTCGTTCGACACCACCACCGGCGGACGGCCCGCAGAGCTCTATCGGTTCCGCCGCGAGGTGATCCTGGAGCGCCCCGCTCCCGGAGTGGGACTGCCGGGGATGAGGACGGCGGGGTAGGCCTCGCTGCGCTCGGCCCGCAATTCGCAATTCGCAATTGGGCAGAGGGGTGTGCCGCGACTCGCATCTCCGCTGGGTCGGGCGGCCAAAGCTCCGACACCCTCCTTCCCCGGTCTTCCCCTGCTAATTGCCAATTGCCAATTGCCTCGGGAATATCCCCCGCCGTCGCGTTTGTTCTAGTATTCGCATTATGCTCATGATGAGCATAAGGAGGCAGGCGTGGTGACAACGGAGCTGATCCCTGTCGAATCGCTGTCGCGTCGGGATCGGGCATCCCTCGACCGCCGCTATCTCCCCATGGCGAAGGTGGTCCCCGGATTCGAGTGGGATGCAGTCGCTCCCTACGTGATCGCCATCGACCGCCTCAAGGCGGAGCGCAACGCGGTCATCATCGCCCACAACTACCAGGCACCCGAGATCTTCCACGGCGTAGCCGATCTGGTGGGCGACTCGCTGGCCATGGCCTACATGGCCGCCGAGACCGAAGCTTCGGTCGTGGTGGTCGCCGGCGTTCACTTCATGGCGGAAACCGCCAAGCTGATCAACCCGGACAAGACCGTCCTGATCCCCGACCTCGAAGCAGGATGCTCACTGGCCGAGTCGATCACCGGTGCCGACGTTCGGCTGCTGCGGGAACGCTACCCCGACACCCCGGTGGTCACCTACGTGAACACCTCCGCGGAAGTCAAGGCCCACTCCGACATCACCTGCACGTCCTCCAACGCCGTCGAGGTTGTGGAGTCTTTGGGTGTCCCCAGGGTGATCTTCCTACCCGACGAGTACCTCGGCCAGTACGTCGCCGAGAACACCGAAGTCGAAATCATCCTCTGGCGGGGCCACTGCATGGTGCACGAGCGGTTCACGCCCGATGAGATCAGGCGATTCCGCGCCGCCTACGACGGCGACATCCAGGTGCTGGCCCATCCCGAGTGCCCGCCCGAAGTGCTCGCCGAGGCGGACTTCGTCGGCTCGACATCCGGCATGGTGAAGAGGGTGGATGTAGAGCGGCCGCCTCGCGTGCTGTTGGTCACCGAATGCTCGATGGCGGCCAACGTGTCGGTGAACTTCCCCGATGTCGAATTCGTTCGGCCCTGCCAGATGTGTCCGTACATGGGCACGATCACCCTGCCCAAGATCTACGAGTCGCTGCGAGACATGAAGTACGAGATCACGGTTCCTCCGGACATGGCCGCGCCGGCGCGGCGCGCGGTCGAGCGCATGCTCGAGGTGGGCAGGGGGAAGGGCGGATGACCTTCGACGAAGTACTCAGCGCAGACTGTGTGGTCGTCGGCACCGGGGTGGCCGGCCTGACCACCGCCCTCTCGATGCCATCGCGCGATGTCGTGCTGATCACCAAGACGGAGCTCGGCGGGGGGTCCACCTGGTGGGCACAGGGCGGGATCGCGGTGCCGGTCTCCCCAGAGGACTCGCCGGCACGCCACGCCGCCGACACCATTGCGGTCGGAGGAGGACTCAACGACCCCGAAGCGGTGGGCGCCCTCGCCGGCCACGCGGTCGAGGGGATTGCGCATCTTCGCCAGCGCGGGGCCATCTTCGACACCGAGCCCGACGGTGATCTGATACTCGGCCGGGAGGCGGGACACTCGGTTCGCCGCATCATTCATGCCGACGGCGATGCCACCGGGGCGGAGGTGAGTCGGGCCTTGGTCGAGGCCACCAAGGTGGCGTCGCACATCCGTCTCCTGGAGAGGGTCTTCGTCACCGATCTGGTGGTCGATGGCGGCATCGTCACCGGCGTCACCGGCCGGGGACCTGCCGGCGGGCGGATACTCATTCGCTCCGGTGCGGTGGTGCTCGCCACCGGGGGGCTGGGGCGGGTCTACGCGAACACCACGAACCCCGTGGAAGTCACCGGTGATGGTCTGGCGATGGCCCGACGCGCCGGTGTGGCGGTGGCCGATGTGGAGTTCATGCAGTTCCATCCCACCGCGCTCGCCTCCGGCAAGGATCCCATGCCGCTGCTCACCGAGGCACTGCGCGGCGAGGGAGCGGTGCTCATCGACGATGAGGGAACGCGGTTCATGGTCGACGAGCATCGCGATGCGGAGTTGGCCCCGCGCGATGTCGTCGCCAGGGCGGTGTGGCGTCGTCTCATGGCCGGTCGCAAGGTGTTCCTCGATGCCCGCACCGCCGTGGGCGCCGAGTTCCCCGAACGGTTCCCCACCGTGTTCAAGGAGTGCATGGACGAGGGCATCGACCCCCGGATCTCGCCCATTCCCGCCGAGCCGGCGGCGCACTATCACATGGGCGGCATCGCCGTCGACCTCTCCGGGAGATCCTCGCTGCCCGGCTTGTGGTCGGTCGGCGAGGCGAGCCGATCGGGAGTCCATGGGGCCAACCGACTCGCCAGCAACTCGCTGCTCGAAGGACTCGTCTTCGGCGAGGCGGTGGCCGCCGACATCGTGCACGTGGCCCGCAAGGCTCCGGCGGAGGTGGCGGCGAAGGATCCCGGTCCGGTTCCTGACGTGGATCCCTCGTTGATCGCCCAAGGCCGTCGCCTGATGTGGGA
>MELR01000006.1:18861-18989 GCA_001767695.1 Actinobacteria bacterium RBG_16_68_21 | reverse complement strand
AGAAGGTGGGCGTGGTGCGCGATCGCACCGGACTCGTCGCTGCCAGGCGCGCCCTCGCCGCGATCGCCGAGGCGATGCCCCCCGCTCCATCGGAGGAGCGCAACATGGTCGAAGCGTCGGCGATGATC
>MELR01000006.1:0-18808 GCA_001767695.1 Actinobacteria bacterium RBG_16_68_21 | reverse complement strand
TTTCCCCGAACTCGACCCGTCGTGGGACCACAGCCTGGTGTACACGTGATTCCGGCCCCGCCTCCCCAGGTGGTGTGGGGGCGAGTGCTGGAGAGGGCCCTCGAGGAGGACCTTGGCGACAGCGGTGACTTGACTTCGAACGCCGTGGTGCCCGCGTCGGCGGTGGCCAGGGGACGCATCGTGGCCAGGGAGGGGGGAGTCGTCGCCGGCCTCGACATCTCCATGGCCACCTTCGGGTTGATCGACGAGCGAGTCGAAGTCACCAGCCGGGCCGAAGACTGCAATCGCGTCGATGCCACGGCGACGCTGGCGATCGTCTCCGGTCCGGCCAGGGCGATCCTCGCCGGGGAGCGGGTGGCGCTGAATGTGCTTGGTCGGATGTGCGGGATCGCCACCCGGACGGCCCAGGTCGTCGCCGCGGTCGCCGGGACCAAGGCGGTCATCGCCGCCACTCGCAAGACGACTCCCGGCCTGAGGGCTCTCGAGAAGTACGCGGTGCGCTGCGGGGGCGGGACCGCTCATCGCTTCGGCCTCCATGACGCGGTGTTGATCAAGGACAACCACCTCGTCGTCGCCGGCTCGGTCACGGCCGCGATCGAGGCGGCCCGCTCCACGGTGGGGCACCTCACCAAGGTGGAGGTGGAGGTGACCTCACTTGCCCAGCTCGATGAGGCGCTCTCCGCCGGCGCCGACGTCATCCTCCTCGACAACATGAGCCTCGACGACCTGCGAGCCGCGGTGGCGCGAACCTCGGGGCAAGCCGTCCTGGAGGCCTCCGGAGGGATCACTCCGGAGAATGTGGCCGCGGTCGCCGCCACCGGGGTGGACGTGATCTCCCTCGGGTGGCTGACCCATAGCGCCCCCGCCCTGGACGTGGCGTTGGACTTCGAGGGCGATGAGCAATTGGCAATTGGCAATTAGCAGCTGGCGATTCGACGACGATGAGCGATGAGCGAAATCCCGCCTGAACGCCTCTTGCCGGCGACGGGTGACGGGTGACCCTCCTACGGGTGACGGGTAACAGGTAACGGGCAACGAGTAATGGCCTCCCTCCGCCTGGACACGGGTGCCCGGTACCATCGCCCGGTGCCCGTCTATCAGGCTCTCTACCGCAAGTACCGGCCGCAGCTGTTCTCCGAGGTCATCGGCCAGGGGCATGTCACCGAGACCCTCGCCCACGAGATCCAGGCCGAGAAGGTGGCTCACGCCTACCTGTTCGCCGGCCCGCGCGGCACCGGCAAGACCACGACGGCGCGCATCCTCGCCAAGTCACTGAACTGTCCCAACCGGCGCCCCGACGGCGAGCCGTGCAACCTCTGTGACTCCTGCGTCGGGATCACCGAAGGCTCCTCGATGGACGTCATCGAGCTCGACGCCGCGTCGCACAACAAGGTGGAGGACGTTCGCGAGATCAGGGCCAATGTGGGAACGGTGGCCAGCGTCGGCGGAGCCCGGCGGGTCTACATCCTCGATGAGGCCCACATGCTGTCGCGGGCTGCGGCGAATGCCCTCCTCAAGACCCTGGAGGAGCCCCCCGAGCACGCCCACTTCGTGCTCGCCACCACCGAGCCTTACAAGCTCCCCGACACGATTCGCAGCCGTACGCAGCGATTCGACTTCCGGCCCATCGGATCCGAGGCGCTGGTCGAGCACCTCGGAGCAGTCGCATCGGCCGAGGGGATGCAGCCGACTCCGGATGGCCTGGCGCTGATCGCCCGGCACGCCACCGGGAGCCTCCGAGACGCCCTCGGCCTGCTCGAGCAGGTGGCGGCGCTCGGCGACGGCAAAGTCGATCCCAGGGGCGTCACTCGTGCCCTCGGCCTCGCCGGACCCGACGCGTTCGAGCAACTCGTGGACGCGGTCGCCGCCCAGGACGCCGCCGTGGTGCTCATGCTGATCGCTCGACTCGCCTCCGAAGGAGCCGACCTCCGCCGCTTTGTGGCCGACTCCATCGAGCTCTTTCGCGGGCTGTTTCTCGCCCAGTACTCGCCGAACCTGGATGAGATCGTCGACGAGCCGCGAGAAGTCATCGCCGAGTGGCGCACCCTGGCCAAGCGATTGCCGCCCGCCGATGTATTGCGCTGCATCGATCGGCTCGGGGATGCACTGGTGGAATTGCGAGAGGGACGGGAGGAGAGGCTCGTCGTCGAGCTGGCGATGCTGCAAATGACCCGGACCGAGACCTCGTCCGACGTTGCGTCGATCGCTGCCCGAGTCGATCGCATCGAGGACCGCATGCGGCGGGCACCACAGCCGGCGGCGGTTGCTCCGGGCGAGAGCGAGGATCGGGGAGTCCGGCGACCCGCAGCGACCGACACCAAAGCGGCCCTCCTCTCCGAGAAGGGCGACCCGGGTCCGGCGGCCGCGGCACCGGCCGACAAGGACGAAGAGCCGGTGCCGCCGGCACGCGAGGAGCCCCGCGTCGCTGCAGTGGTGCCGCCGGCGTCCTTCGATCTCGATGCCGTGGACGACAGATGGCCGGCGGTGGTGGCGAAGATCCGGGAGGAATCCGGCCCGCGCCGGTTCGCCTTCTTCCGGGAGGCTCGTCCCGTCGCCGTCGAAGGATCGATCCTGGTGCTGGAGATCCCCGGTCACCTGCCGTTCCATCTCGACGCCCTATCCGAGGACGATCACCTCAACGGCATCGTCGTCCGGGTGCTGTCCGAGTCGCTGGGGGGCGAGGTCGGGGTGCGCTATCGGGCGGGTGACGACGCCGAGCCGGCGACTCTTCCGGTCGCCGACGACCCGCGACGGGCACCCGAGCGGGACAGTCTCGAGGAGGCGGCAGGCGGGGCGGTCGATCCGGCATCGCTGATCGTCGATCTGCTCGGCGGCGAGGTGGTGGAGGACTCCTAGCACCGCCCGTCGCCCGTCGCCCGTTGCCCGCTGCCCGCTATCCGCTTCAGAGCGCGCTTCCGCTGAGCAGAGGGCTCCTGGCTCTCGTGCCGGAAGCCGGTAGCCGGTGGCCGGTGCGTGGTTCCCCATCTCTCTCGGTGGGGCCGGTACCCTGAGGTTTCCATGTCCCGCCGACCCCCCGGTGGCCAGATGCCGCCCAACATGCGCAAGGTGATGCAGCAGGCTGCGGAACTGCAGGCCGAGATGGATCGCCGCCGCGCCGAACTGGCGGAACGGACATTCACCGGGACCTCGGGCGGCGGTGTGGTAAGGGCGGTCGCGCGCGGTGATGGTTCCATCGCGTCGGTGGCGTTCGACCCGTCGGTGCTCGACCCGGATGATCCCGAACTGGTCGGGGACCTGGTAGTCGCCGCGATCAACCAGGCGCTCGGCTCGGTGGCGGAGTCGATGCAGGAATCCCTCGGGGCGATCGGCGGCGTCGACCTCGGCGGGCTGCTCGGGTGATGTACGAAGCGCCGGTGCAGCGCCTCATCGACGAACTCGCACGGCTTCCCGGGATCGGACAGAAGTCGGCGCAGCGTCTCGCCTTCCACATCCTCCACATCGAGGCGGAGGATGCCAACCGGCTTGCCGGGGCGATTGTGGCGATGCGGGAACAGGTGCGGCTGTGCAGGAGATGCTTCAACGTCACCGATTCCGAGGAGTGCACGATCTGTCGGGATCTCCGCCGCGACTCCTCGGAGGTGTGTGTCGTCGAGCGTGCCCAGGACATCGTGGTTGTGGAGCGCACCCAGGAGTTCCGGGGCCGGTATCACGTGCTGGGGGGCTCGATCTCCCCGATCGAAGGGATCGGGCCCGACCAGCTAAGGATGCGAGAGTTGGTGGTCCGGGTCGACGATGAGAAGATCGTCGAGGTGATCGTCGCCACCAACCCGACCGTCGAGGGCGATACCACCGCGCTCTACCTGGCCCGGTTGCTAAAGCCGCTGGGGGTGAAGGTCACCAGACTCGCCAGCGGCCTGCCGGTCGGCGGCGATCTCGACTACGCCGACGAGATCACGCTGGGCCGGGCACTGGCTGGGCGCCGCGAGCTTTAGCCGCGGCAGCCTTTCAACTTGCCACGCGCAAGACCAGCGCGTCGCCCTGCCCGCCGCCTCCGCACAGGGCGGCTCCACCCAGCCCACCGCCCCGGGCGCGCAGCGCGTTGATCAGCGTTACGACGATTCGGGCTCCGGTGGCGCCCAATGGGTGCCCCAGGGCGATCGCTCCGCCGTGCACGTTCACCCGGTCGTGCGGGAGGTCGAGCATCCGTGCCGACCACAGGGCGACGGCGGCGAACGCCTCGTTTATCTCCACGAGGTCGAGGTCGGCGGAGACGTGTCCGGCGCGATCGAGGGCGATGGAGAGTGCCGCGGCGGGACGCTCGTGCAGGGTGGCGTCGGGTCCGCCGACCTGGCCGTATCCGAGAATCTCGGCCAACACCGGAAGGCCCGCCGCTTCGGCGGCGGCGCGGTCTGCGACGATCACTGCGGCGGCGCCGTCGGAGATCTGCGAGGCGTTCCCTGCGGTGATCGTTCCCTCGGCGTGGAAGGCCGGGCGGAGGGCGCGGAGCGACTCGACGGTGGTGTCCCGCCGGATTCCCTCGTCGGCCGTGACCGTCACGGGATCACCCTTCCGTTGCGGCACGACCACCGGGGCGATCTCACCCTCGTAGCCGGCACCGCCGGCGGCCGCCGCGGCGCGGCGATGGCTCTCGGCGGACCACTCGTCCTGTTCCGCGCGCCCGATCCCGAGGGCGGCGTTCTTCAGATCGGAGGACTCTCCCATGGTGCAATTGTCGAAGGCGCACCAGAGGCCGTCGTGGGTCATGCTGTCCACCATCGGCGCTTCACCCATACGGGCGCCCCAGCGCGCGCTCGGGACCAGGTAGGGGGCGTTGGTCATCGACTCCATGCCGCCGGCGACGACGAACCGGGACTCGCCGAAACGGATGTTCCGATCTGCCATGGCGATCGCCGCCATGCCCGACAGGCAGACCTTGTTGATGGTCGTGGCCGGGACGGTCATCGGGACTCCGGCCTTGGCCGCCGCCTGCCGTGAGGTGATCTGGCCGGCTCCGGCCTGGATGACATGACCGAAGAGGACTTCGTCGATCAGGCCGGGATCGAGGCCGGACCGATCCAGGGCGGCGGCAATGGCGGCTGCTCCCAGATCGATCGCCTGCAACGGTTGGAACGCGCCGCCGAAGCGGCCGATCGGAGTGCGGGCGATGCCGGTGATGACGGTGGGCATGGGGTCCCTCTGGGTCGATTGCCGCCAATGGTACGGGAGGAGCAGAAGACGCCAGACGCCAGTCACCAAACACCAGACACCAGACACCAGCAGGACCTTGGCGGATAGCGGATAGCGGACAGCGGATAGCGGACGGCGGACAGCGGACAGCGGACAGCGACAAACCGGTAACCTCCCCCCATGCTCCCCCTCAACCTGCATCACACCGCGATCGCGGTGCGCGACCTCGATGGGGCCCTCGCCGAGGTGAAGCGCCTATACGGCCTCGAACCGGTGTCCCGGGAGCGAGTGGAGGAGCAGGGTGTCGAGGAGGCGATGATCCCCCTCGGCGGGTCGTACCTGCAGCTGTTGATGCCGCTCTCCGCCGAGTCCCCGGTGGGGCTATTCCTCGCCGGCCGCGGGGAGGGGATCCACCATATGGCCCTGCAAGTGGCCGACATCGAAGCGGCTCTCGCTCACCTGGGTGCAGCCGGCGCCGAACTGGTCGACACGACTCCCCGCATCGGAGGGGGTGGGCATCGCATCGCCTTCGTCCATCCTCGTTCCCTCGCGTCGACGCTCGTCGAGCTCGTGGAGGTCGAATGACCGTCGAATTCGGCGACGGCATCGGTCCGCTGGAAACGGCCGCGGTGCTGGCCGCGCTGGCACGGTTCTGGGAGGAGCTGTCGATCCTCGAGGCGATCCCTCCGGCGCCACTCACGCAGGGTCGCTGGGTCGCCTCGGGTAGGCCGCGTCCGGTCGACCCACCACCGGCGGATCGGGCCGTCCCCCGCGCGATGCGAGAATCACCGAGCCGTTCGGAGTCGGGTGGGGTCTAGGCGACCGCAGTGGCGTCGGGGAGGGCCTGAGCGCTCGAAGCGGGGAGGGTGAAGCAGAATCGGGCGCCGACCGGGAAGCCCGGCTCGTACCAGATACGCCCCCCCATCGCTTCCACGAGATGCTTGGCCACCGCCAGGCCCAGACCGAAGCCGGAACCGGTGCGGGTGTTCCCGCTGCTCACCTGCTCGAAGGGCTGAAAGATCCGGTCGCGGTACTCAGCGGAAACTCCCGGCCCGTTGTCGGCGATGACGACCACGTACTGGTCACCGTCGCGGGCGGCCTCGACCGTCACCTGATCACCGCCATACTTGCGGGCGTTCTCCAGGAGATTGCGGAGCACCTGCTCCACGCGGTTGGGGTCGGCGGTCACGTGGATGTTCCCACCCACCGATACAGACGCCGACCGATCGCCTCCTGCGGGGAAGATGAGATCGGCGATCCTGTAGGCCGCAGGTCGCAGCGGGAAGTCGGTGACGTCGAGCAGCAGGCGCCCCGCCTCCAGTCGGGGAATGGCGAGGATGTCCTCGACGAGGTGCCCGAGGTGCTCGGCCTCGCCGACGATGATGCCCAAGAACTCCTGGACCTCGGCCGGGTCGAGGTCCGCCCAGTTGTCGTGGATCGTCAGCGCGAACCCGGCGATGTTCGTCAGCGGCGTCCGCAGTTCGTGAGTGACCATGGACACGAACTCGTTGCGCATCGCCGCGGCGCGCCGTTCGGTCTCCAGGGCTCCCTGCTGGGCTGTGCGAGCCTCGTGCATCGCGGCGGTGGCCACGATCAGGCCGAGCACGGAGGCGGCCAGGAACACCGCGACCGCGACCCAGACCACGAACTGCGCGCCCGGGGGCACCTCGGCGACGTGGGGTACCGGCACCAGCCGCACGATCGTCATGGCGCCAAGGAAGGCCCCCGAGGTCACGACGAGGCCCCGGGTGCCGGCGAACGCGATGGAGCCGGCGATCAAGTACGCAGCCGCGGCCACCAGCACCGGTTCTGCCCCATCGACGAGTCCCAGGGCGATCACCGCTGCGGTGGCATCGAGCACCATGGAACCGATGGCCCCCGAGGGAATGCGGATACGGACCAGGGCGTCGACCACCACCAGCGACGAGATGGCCAGTGGGATCCAGGCATATGCCGATCCCTGGTAGACGATGACCGCGCTGGCGCCGATGAGGACGCCACCGAAACTCGCCCTGGCGCGTTGCAGCCATGGGCGGAATGCCCCGTAGTCCACGGGTGCCTCGTAGCGCCGGAATACGACGCTCCTCCTGGTCACCCCGTTCTATCGGACGGGGGTGATTGGTGCCTAAGGGATGCGATCGGCCGGTTTCAGCGGGGTCGTACACTCGCCCTGATGGGACGCATCGCACGCACCTGGGATCTGGCCAAGGCATCGTGGCGGGTGTTGAAGGCCGACAAGGAGTTGTTGGCGCTCCCGGTCTTGTCGCTGGTGGCCACGATCGCGGTGGCCGCCGGCTTCCTTGCCCCGATTCTCCTGACGGACCGCGGCACCGCGATCCAAGACCCCGGGGCGGTCGGGTATGCCCTGCTCTTTCTGGCCTACGTGGTTCTGGCCTTCATCACGATCTTCTTCAATGCCGCTCTGGTTCACGCGGCCAATGAACGTCTTTCCGGGGGTGACCCCACTCTCGGATCGGCCATCCGGGGTGCGATGCTCCGGGTTGGCAAGATCCTGCCGTGGGCGCTCGTCTCGGCGACGGTGTCGATCGTGCTTCGGGCCATCGAGGAGCGCGCCGGGGTGGTCGGGCGAGTGATCGGCGGCATCGCCGGTGTCGCCTGGTCGCTGGTCACGTTCCTCGTGCTGCCGGTACTGGTGATCGAAGACGTGGGTGTCGGCGATGCCGTGAGGCGGTCCGGGGAGATGTTCCGCAAGACGTGGGGAGAGAACGTGGCGGCCCAGGTGGGATTCGGGCTGATCGGCTTCGTGGCAATGCTGCCGGCCTTCCTGCTGGTGGCGGCCGTCGTGGCTGCCGGGGGAGCCATCGCGGTGATCGGAATCGCCGCCGCCGTCGTGTGGGTGCTCACCGTGGCGATGGTCATGTCGGCTCTCAGCGGCATCTTCCAGACCTCGCTGTACCGGTACGCCGCCGGCCTCGGTGGCGGGGACGGAGCCTTCGCCCAGGGAGCGCTCCAGGCGGCGTTCGCCCCGAAGCCGGGTGGTGGTGGGCGCTATCCACGAGGGTTCGCCGGCTGAAGTCCTAACGATTCCGGCGTTCGGCGAGCCGCGCCACTGTCTCGTCGGGTACTGCCAGGTCACCCCGGCCGATCCCTACGACCAATCCCGGCTTGTACGTTCCGTGGTAGTCGCTGCCCCCTGAGGGCACCAGGTCGAGGCGGTCTGCCCACGAGGCGAGGTCGCTCCGCATCTCCGTCGGGTACTCCGGGTAATGACACTCCACGCCGTCGATCCCCAGTTCGGCGATTGCGGCGAACGTCCCCCGAAAGTCGCTCTCGTCATCGGCGACCGTGTGGGGGTGGGCAACGACGGAGACACCGCCCGATGCCCTGGTGAGAATCACGGCCTCGTCGACCGGGAGGCGTCGGCGCGGTCGGTAGGCGGGGCGCCCGCTGGCCAGGTACCGGTCAAAGGCCTGGGCCACCGACTCGACGACCCCGTGGGACATCAGCACCGCGGCGATGTGCGGCCTGCCAGCGACCCCATGGCCCGCCTGAGCCAACACCTCATCGACCGTGATGTCGATCCCCATGCCGCGGAGGATGTCGACGATCTCGATGTTGCGGTTGGCCCGACCGGCCCGCACCGCGTCGAGCGCCTGTTCGAGCGGACCCGGCTCGGTCCCCACCCAGTAGGCGAGGAGATGCATTGCCCGGCCCTCCCAGTCGACCGAGATCTCCACGCCGGGGATGAGCTCGACTCGTCCCCTGGCCGCCGCGGCCGCCTCAGGGATCCCTTCGAAGTTGTCGTGGTCGGCTAGGGCGACGGCGGTCAGTCCGGCGGCGACGGCGTGATCCACCACCCGGGCGGGGTCATCGGAACCGTCCGAGTAGGTGGAGTGGGTGTGCAGGTCGACGGACATTGCGGGTTACCAGTTCCCAGTCACCGGTTACCCGCAAGAGAGTCGCGGCGAATATTGCGAACTACGAATTGCTGCCCGAACGGAGTGAGGGCAACGCTCACCTCTCGATCTCCACCGACTCGATGTAGACCGTTTCCAGCGGCCGGCTCTGTTCCAACCCGGTCGGCTGCATACCCAGGGGCACGCTCTGGATGGCGCTGAGCGTCTCCGTTCCGGAGGCGACCGACCCGAACACGGTGTACGCGGTGGGAAGCTCGGTGTCCCCGAGGACGATGAAGAACTGACTGCCTCCGGTGTTGGGACCGGCGTTGGCCATCGCCACCACCCCCGGCCCGTAGGGGAACCCATCGGGAGGCAGTTCGTCGGGGAGGGCATAGCCCGGGTTGCCCCGGCCGGTGGCGGTGGGGTCGCCGAATTGGACGATGAAGTCGGGCATGATCCGATGTGACACAGTGCCATCGAAGTATCCGTGTTCGGCGAGAAACACGAAGCTGGTGACGGTTGCCGGGGCGATCTGGGGATAGAGGTCGATCGTGATGTCCCCGCACGAGGTGTGGAGCACCGCGGAGACGGTGTCTCCCAGGCCGAGGTCGTCGAGCCGGTCGAAACTCATCTCGTGTGCTGCCGGCGGCCGGTTCGCCTCGCAGGCGGTCGGCTGGTCGCGGAACGCCTGATATGCCGGAGACGTGATCACCCCTCCGGCGTCGTCACCGCACGCGGCCGCGAGGAGCACGATGGCGACGGTGGGGGCGAGAAGCCTGCGCAGGGACATGAGGAAGGTCACGGTACTGCAGAGCAGTTGACGAATCGCCATTGGGAGTCAGAAGTGCCCATGGCGGGCGTCGCGCAGGTGGCGCTGGCAGGAAGCTGGTGGCCGGTACCTTCCTAGACTTCCCCGATGCCTCTCGTCGTGCAGAAGTACGGCGGCACCTCGGTCGGTGACGCGTCCCGGATCCGCAATGTTGCCCGGCGTGTCGCCGAGCGGAAGCGGTCCGGAGACCGGGTCGTGGTGATCGTGTCGGCCATGGGCCGTACCACCGACGATCTGATCCGCCTCTCCCGCGAAGTGAGCGACCAGCATCACCCCCGCGAACTGGACATGCTGCTGACGGCGGGGGAGCGCATCTCCATGGCGCTGTTGGCGATGGCCATCCGCGACGAGGGCGTGGAAGCCATGAGCCTGACCGGTTCCCAGGCCGGCATCCTCACGGATACGTCGCACGGCCAGGCCAAGATCCGCGACATCAAAGCCTTCCGCGTGGAGGAAGGTCTCGAGGCGGGCAAGGTGGTGATCGTCGCCGGCTTCCAGGGGGTGTCGCCCGATACCCACGAGATCACCACGCTCGGCCGCGGGGGATCGGATGCCACCGCGGTGGCGATGGCGGCGGCGCTTCACGCCGACGTCTGCGAGATCTACACGGACGTCGATGGGGTGTTCACCGCCGATCCCCGGATCGTGCCCGGTGCCCGCAAGATCGACGAGATCACCTTTGAAGAAATGCTGGAGTACGCCTCCGCCGGGGCGCGGGTGCTGATGGGAAGGTCCGTAGAGTTCGGAATGCGTTTCAACGTACCCATTCACGTGCGCTCCTCATTCCACGACGAGCCCGGAACCTGGGTGAAGGAGGCCACGATGGAGCAGCCGATCGTCAGCGGGGTGGCACACGACACCTCGACGGCCAAGGTGACCGTGCGCGGGGTCCCCGACACGCCGGGTGTGGCGGCTTCGCTGTTCACCCCACTTGCCGTCGAGGGTGTGATGGTCGACATGATCGTGCAGAACGTGTCCAGTGAAGGTGCCACGGACATCTCGTTCACCGTGCCTCTGGAGCTGCTGGACGTGGCTCGTCCGATCGCCGAGGCCACGGCGCGCGCCATCGGCGCCGCCGGCCTCGATGTAGATGATCAGGTGGGTCGAGTGTCGATCGTGGGTTCGGGCATGCGGGCACATCCCGGGGTAGCTGCCACCATGTTCTCCGTGCTGGCCGATGCGGGGATCAACATCGCGATGATCTCGACCTCTCCGATCCGGGTGTCGTGTGTCATTGCCGCCTCCCAGGTGGACGAGGCGGTGCGCCGCCTGCACGACGCCTTCATCACCGCGGAGCAGGTGGTGGCGCCGTGATGGATCGATCCGTGGCGGTGGTGGGCGCGACCGGAGTGGTGGGACGCGAGATGATCGCCACCCTGGAGCGCCGCCGGTTCCCCGTCGGGTCGCTGCGGCTCATGGCATCGGAGCGGTCCGCCGGCTCGAAGGTGACCACCGGGTGGGGTGAGGTCGAGGTCGAGGATCTCTCCGCTGCCGACCCGACCGGAATCGAGATCGCCCTGTTCTCCGCCGGGGGGGCGCGATCGAAGGAGCATGCCCGCCGGTTTGCCGAAGCCGGGGCAGTGGTGGTCGACAACTCTTCCGCGTGGCGAATGGACCCCGATGTGCCGCTGGTCGTTGTCGGCGTCAACGACGCCGCTGCGGCGTCACATCGCGGGATCATCGCCAATCCGAACTGCACGACGATGGTGATGCTTATGGCGGTGGCACCCCTGCACCATGGCGCCGGGCTGACCGATCTGGTGGCGATGTCCTACCAAGCGGTCTCCGGTTCGGGTCACAAGGGCGTCGCCACCCTCGTGGAGGAGGCCGCTCACTTCGCAGCCGACCCCGAGGCACTGCGGAACGGGACCTGGACCCCGCCGCCGCCCGGCTTTTACCCCCGGCCGATCGGCTGGAACGTCATCCCATTTGCGGGCGGGCTCGCCGAGGGCGGCTACACCGACGAGGAATGGAAGCTGGTCAACGAGACCCGCAAGATCCTCGACGCGCCCGCAGTGTTGGTGGAACCGACCTGCGTGCGGGTGCCGGTCGTAGCCGGGCACGGGATCGCGGCCACCGCCTGGTTCGCCCGGGATCTCGATGTCGCCGAGGCTGAGCAACTCATCTCGGCCGCACCGGGTGTTGCAGTATGGGCCGACCGGGTGCCCACCCCGCTCGACGCGGCCGGTCACGACGATGTGCTGGTGGGACGGCTCCGGGCGACCGTGGGGCGTCCGGGGGGGATATCACTGTGGGCAGTGGGCGACAATCTCCGCAAGGGCGCAGCCCTCAACGCGGTGCAGATCGCCGAACTGCTGATCTGATAGCCCGGACGGCAGGCCGGGAGGTCCGGACGAAGTCCGAGGGAAGGCCGGGCACTACACTCACCCTCCCGAATCGGGACGTGGCGCAGTTTGGCAGCGCGCATCGTTCGGGACGATGAGGTCGCCGGTTCAAATCCGGCCGTCCCGACCACAGGCCCCCAGGAGAAGGCCCCCAGGAGACTGGGGGCCTTCTCCCGTCGCCCGTTGCCCGCACCCGCACCGGCTACCGGCTACCTGCACCGGGTGCCGCTATTCGCGCCGTGTCGGGCGCGGCTCTTGCGAGAGTCGGGAAACGGGCGACCAGAGCGGCTTTCCAAGGTCCAAGGTCCCGTGGGCGCGAGTTGCGAGTTGCGAGTCGCGCATTGCGCATTGCGCATTGCCTCCTATCCTTTCTCCCTGCTGACCACCACCCGATCGACCCGATTGCGGGCCATGCGGGTCACCTCGATGTGGATGCCGTCGATCACCGCGGTGTCGCCGACGGCGGGAACTCGACCGGTACGGTCGAGGACGAGCCCGCCGACCGTCGTGTACTCCCCGGCGGGCAACTCCGCCCCGATCACCTCCGAGAGCTCTTCCACCGACAAGCGGCCGTCGACGATCCACCGACCCGCTCCCAGGGTCACGATCGGCGGCTCGTCGTCGTCGTATTCGTCCTGGAGCTCTCCGACCAACTCGGACAACAGGTCGGTGATGGTGACGATGCCGTCGACACCCCCGTGCTCATCGGTGACAACGGCGAAAGCGAGTCGATTGGCTCGCATCTCCAGTAGAAGGTCGAGGACCGACTTCGACTCGGGGACATACACCGGGTCGCGGAGGACGCGGTGGATGTCGCTGGTCGTCGGTTCACTGGGCATGGCGAGCAGGTCCTTGACGTAGAGGACCCCGATCACATGGTCCATGTCCTCTTTGATGACCGGGTACCTGCTGTGTGGTGTCTCACCCACCGCGCGGCGGACATCGTCGATGGAGACCGGCGACTCGAGGGAGTAGATGTCGACGCGCGGCGTCATCACGTCACGGACGCTGAGCTCGGCGAGCTCGAACAGCGAGTGGATGATTTCCCGCTCGGCGGACTCGATACCCCCACTGCGCTCGCCGATGCTGGCCAGCGCCCGGATGTCTTCGTCGGTGACGGACCGGTGATCTTTCCCCGCACCGACACGGAAGAGGCGGAAGAGGCCACGGGCGATCGCGACGAACACGTGAGCGATCGGCCGGAGGATGTGCTCGAGCCGCCATATCGTCGGGGCGACCGCCAGCGAGAACCTCTCCGGGAACCGGGTGGCCAGGCTCTTCGGCGTGATCTCGCCGACCACGAGAACCACGGCGGTGACCGCCACGGTGGCGATCCACGGTCCCCACTGCGACCCGAGGAGGTCGACGAACAGCACCGTGGCCACCGAAGCGGCGAGGATGTTCACGAAGTTGTTGGCGACGAGGAGCGTGCTCAGCATCGCCTCCGGTTCGTCCAGAAGCGACTTGAGACGGCGAGTACGACGATCGTCCTCGCCAAGCTGTTCCACGCGCTCTCGGGGCACCGACACCAGGGCGGTCTCGGATCCGGAGAACAACCCGGACGCGAGGATGCAGGCCGCGAGGATGATGACGTAGGTGACCTCAAGACCCGTCACGGAATCCCCCGATGGGGACGGGTACTGGGAGGTTCCGAGCCGGTCACGGTGCGGGAACGAGCTGATCGATCGCCGCGCGGAGGTCGCCCGACGAGAAAGGTTTGCGGACCCATCCCGCTGCACCCGAGCGACCGGCCAGGAAGGCATCGGCATCCCTGTCGAGCAGGAGGATCACCGGGGGCGCGGTCTCGACGCCTCCCGCGAAGGCGTCCCGCACCGCTCGCGTGATCGCCATCCCACCCATCGATCCGATCTGGAGGTCGACGATCACCACCGCCGGCGCGAACTCGCCGACGGCAGCCACGACCGCACGCGGGTCGGCGACTTCGTGAATGGTGAATCGCTCATCCCCGAGGGCGGCGCGGACGTCGTTGATCACCCAGGAGGTGTCGGCGGCGACGACGATTTCGGCCATGCCGGAGAGATTAGTGGCACCGCCATTGCCAGCCACCTGGCGCGAATGTCGACCACGGGTCGTGGTACTGGCGGGTCGGGCGGGGCGGGCGCGTTCGCTTCCTAACATCGCGCATCGTGCGTCGCCGACTCATCGCCCTGTTCATCCTCGCCCTGGCAGTCCTGGGGCCTCTCGGTCCGGCCGAAGCCGCGGACGGGAGTGTCGATGTGGTCGTGCTCAGCGGACCAATGGACGGCCGCCTCCTCGTATTCGCCACCGAAGCGATCCAGGACTCGACGGCGTCGCTTGTCATCCTGCAAGTGGATGTGTCGGCGGTTCTGGTCGACGATGCCACCGACCTGCTCGCCCTGCTGGCCGACCCTCCCGTTCCGGTCGCCGTCTGGGTCGGTCCGGCTCCTGCGGTCGCCCACGGGATGGCCGCTCTGCTCCCCGCGGTGGCCAAGATCGGCGGGGCCGCCCCCGGGACCGAGATCGGCTGGGCATCCCCACTCGTCGCCGGGCACGGTGACGACGCCGAGCGGATCACCGGGATCATTCCCGAGTTCCCCGGCGAGGCAATCGCCGGCACGATCGACGTGGTCGCACCCGTGCCCGGCCTGCTCGATGTTGTGCAGCCATCGATCGGTCAATTCATTGTGGCTCTCGACGGCATGACCGTCCCGCTCGGGGATGCGACTGTGACGTTGTCGACTGCGATCCATGAGCTCGTCGACGGCGTGGACACGGTGTCGCCGTCGGGGAACGTCCGGTTCGTCGAGCCGGGGCTGATCGACCGGGTGCTCCGATTGGGGGTAGGGCCCGAGACCGCCTTCTTCTTCCTCGTGATGGGACTCACGCTCGCCGTGTTCGAGTTCTACTCGGCCGGTCCCGGTCTCGCCGCGGGCGTGGCGCTCCTCTGCCTGGTGATCGCCGGCTACGGGATGGCTGTGCTGCCCATCTGGTGGCCGGCGTTGGCGAGCATCGGTGCCGGTTTCGTTCTCTACGTGGTCGAGTTCCAGCGAAACGATCTGGGATGGAAGAGCATCGCCGGGACCGCGTTGATCGGCTTCGGCGGTCTTCGGTTCGTGTCGGCGTCCCCGCAGATGATTCCCGTGTGGTGGATCGTCTTTCTCGTGGTGCTCGGGACGGCGCTGTTCTTCGTCTTCGCCATGACCACCGTCGTCCGATCCAGGTTCTCGACTCAGACGATCGGCCGGGAGCATCTCGTAGGCCGAACCGGCACCGCGTTGGGATCGATCGCCCCGGATGGCCTGGTGGTGGTGGATGGCGCCGAGTGGCGGGCGCGGTCGACCCGGGTGTCGGGTATCGAGTCGGGAGACTCGGTGATCGTGGCCGGCATAGACGGCGTCACCCTCGAGGTGGATAAGATCACGAGCTGATACCAGCCAGAATTTTCCTGGCGACTACCCATCTCGGCTGGTACCGTCCCCGCCGCGTCGGCGCTCTCGGGAGGAGTTCGATCGTGTTCGAAATGGCATCCGCCGACCGTTCCTGGCAGGTGAAGGGCCTCTGTCGCGGGAACCACTCCTACTTGTTCTTCCCGCCGAGCAATGTGGAGCGCAAGGAAGAGCGGGAGCGCCGCGAGCACAAGGCGAAGGCCATCTGCACGGTATGCCCGGTGAAGGCCGAGTGCCTGGAATTCGCCCTCGAGATTCGTGAGCCCTACGGAATCTGGGGCGGGCTCACGGAGACCGAACGGCGCCAGTCCGCGGCGAGGAGAACCGCCGCCGTCTAAGCCTTCGGGTGCCGGCGAGGGTCTCGGCACAGGAGACGCCCTCCTCTATATTCGTCTTGTGGATCCCTCCGCCGTGGTCGTGCGTCCCGCCTCGACCGTCATCGCCCTCAGGAGGGGATCCGCACCGCCGGAGGTGCTCATGGTGCGCCGCGGTTGGAGTGCCGAGTTCCTCGGGGGCGCCCATGTATTCCCGGGCGGAGCGGTCGACCAAGGAGACGGCTCCGGGCTCGCCGCACAGGCGGTGCGATTCACCGGAGACCCCGCGGAGCGACCGTGGCGAACGGCGGCCGTGCGCGAGCTCGCCGAAGAGACCGGGATCCTTCTCACCGATCGTCCGGTGGCGGCCCACGGCCTCGGCGGTGAGGCTCTCTTCCGGGCCGTGGTGGCCTTGGGGGCGGCATTCCTCGCCGACCACCTGGAATACCTCAGCAACTGGGTGACTCCGTTGGGACCATCACGCCGCTACGACACCCGCTTCTATGTCACCGTGCTCGGGGCGGAGACCCCGGCCGATTCCGACGGCGATGAGGTGTTCGACGCCACCTGGGTGTCACCTCGCGAGGCGCTCCGACGGGCCGATGCCGGCGAGTGGTACGTCGAGTTCCCCACCCGCCGTCACCTGGAGCTGCTTGCCGACTTCGCATCCATCGACGAGATAGTCGACCATGCCCGGTCGGCGACCCCAGTGCGGATCGAGCCCCGGCTGGTGGTCGCCCCCGACGGGTCGTGGCGGGTCCTGCTGCCGGGCGACGAGGGGTTCGCCGAGGCTCCTTCATGAACATCGATGTCGTGCTCGCTCCCAACCCCGGTCCCTTCACCGGCCCGGGCACCAACACCTGGGTCCTCTCGTCGGAAGGCGCCGTCATCGTGATCGATCCCGGCCCCATCGATGCCTCACATCGGCAGGCCGTTCTCGCCGCACTCGAAGGTTTGTGTCCGGTGGCGGTGCTGGTCACTCATCTCCACTCGGACCACGCTCCGGCGGCCAACGGGCTCGCCGCGCGCCTGGATGTTCCCGCGATCGGGCCCGCTTCCGGCAGCGGCTTCAGACCCGACCGGCTGGTTTCCGATGGAGATGTCGTGGCGTGTGGCGCGATCGGTGTCGTCGCCGTGGCGACGCCCGGACACTCCGCAGAGTCCACCTGTTACCGGGCCGAGAACGCGTTGTTCACGGGAGACCACATCATGGGTGGCTCGACGGTGTTTGTGGAGAACATGATCGACTATCTGAACTCGCTGCGCAGGCTGCGCGGAACGGGCCTCGACCGGCTGTTTCCAGGTCACGGCCCGGTGATGCATGATCCGAATGCGGTGATCGACGAGTACATCGACCACCGCCTGGAGCGCGAGTCACAGATCCTCCGCGCGGTCCGCGCCGGGGCTCGCACGGTCGGCGACGTGGTCGGTGCGGTGTATCGGGAAGTCGATCCGATGCTCCATCCCGCGGCCGCGATCTCGGTGACGGCCCACCTGCGCAAGCTGGACGCCGACGGCCTCGTCTTCTTCGGCGGCGAAACGGATTGGAGCGCCCCGGTGAAGGCGGTGCCGTGAGGAAGGCGGCGGCCGCAGTGGTGGTGGCCCTCACCCTGGTGGGGTCGCTGCTGATGGTCGCATTGCCTGTGGGTGCGGAGGTGACCCCGGCCGACGTCGCCCGGGCGCGCGAGGAGCTCAGGCAGGTCAGCGATCGTCTCCGAGACCAGGTCGCCCGATACGACCAGGCGGTGGCCGAGGAGGCGCTACTGCGCGATCGACTCGATCGTCTCGTGGTCGAGCTCACCGCCCGGGAGCGCGCCGTGGCCGTGGCAAGGGCGACGGCGCGCGGTCGAGCCGCCGAGATGTACATGACTGCCGGCGCCTCGGTCCCTTCGCTCACCGCCACCGACGATGTCGCCCGGCTTCCCGCCCGTTTCGTGTACCTGGCGGCTGTGTCCCAGTCCGATCGTGACATGGTGAATCGCCTCGAGGTCTCCCGGCGCGACTACGAACAGCAGAGGGCCCTGGTGGACGACGCCGTCTCCCAACAAGCCGCGCTTCGCGCCGAGATGGAGTCGTTGGTCTCGGGGATCTACCAAGAGCTCGATGCCGCCAATGCCGACTATCAGGCGGTGAAGGCGCAGTGGGACGCCCAAGAGGAGGAGCGCATCCGGCGCGAAGAGGAGGAGGCGGCTCGGCAGGCGTTCCTGGCGACGTCGACCACCACGACCATACCGACCACCACGACGACCACGGCGCCGACGACGACTACTTCGCTGATCACCACCGTGCCGTCCACCACCACGACGCCCGCGGTCACCACCACGACCACGCCCTCCGGCACGACGACGACCACGGTCTCCGCCTTCCCGGGCGTGTTGATGACGTGTCCGGTGGACGGCGCGACCACATTCACCGACACCTGGGGTGCTCCCCGGCCGGGGGGGCGCGAACATCACGGCACCGACCTGCTGGCGTCCCAGGGGACCCCACTGGTGGCCATCGAGGGCGGCTACATCTGGAGTCCCAACTGGGATGCCGACGGGGGTCTCGGGCTGTACATCGCCGGAGACGACGGCGACGCCTGGTACTACGCCCACCTCAGCTCTTACGCTTCGGGCCTCGTAGACGGCATGCGGGTCGAGGTCGGGCAACGTGTCGGGTATGTGGGTCAGACTGGCAACGCCTCCGTGCCCCATCTCCATCTCGGCTGGTTCCCTGGGGGTCTCGGCAACCCGGTCACCAACCCCTACCCGGTGGTGGTCGGGCTCTGCTGAGTGCCTCGGCCGGATTCGTTCGAGCCTTCCTGCGGTAGGCTCCCGGGAGACTCCAGGGAGACGGATGCGCAGGTTCGGGGCTCTGCTGACCGTGCTGGCGGTGCTCATCC
>MELR01000005.1:62795-67313 GCA_001767695.1 Actinobacteria bacterium RBG_16_68_21 | reverse complement strand
CCGCGTCGCCCCGAACGAATCAACTCCGAGGCCACCACAAAGGTGCGGCACCACAGACGCCACCCGAACCGAGACGTCGTTCGATTCCGAACAGGAATCGAACGACTCTGCAGGTCAGCTTCGCGGAGAGGGAGGGATTTGAACCCTCGAAGGGGCTTATGACCCCTTACTCGCTTAGCAGGCGAGCGCCTTCGACCACTCGGCCACCTCTCCGATGTCCGTCGGGCCGATTCTGGCAGGGCACGACCCGGCGCACAGATCGAGTTCATTATCTCCGCCGATGACGGATCCCGCACGTCAGGCGGCGCGGTTCTCCAGCAGGCCCCGGTTGCATCGGATGCGCCGCTCCAATGAGGCGAACACCAACCCATCCACCACGATGCCGATGACCAGGACGACGATCATCATCGCCATGAGGGCCGCTGCGTCGGAGAGCTCGCGGGCCATCTGCAGGCGCACCCCGATCGATGGCCTCGAGGCGATGATCACCAGCAGTTCTCCCGCCATGAGAGAGCGCCACGCGAACGCCCAACCCTGCTTCAGACCGGACACGAATCCGGGCAAAGCCGCGGGAAGCACCACATGGCGCCAGGCTGCCACCCCGCTGGCCCCCAGTACCCGTCCCGCCCGCAGAATGAGCGGTGGGATTTGGTCCACTCCGGAAATCAGGCCGTTGGCGATGGCGGGCGCCGCCCCGAGCACGATCACGAAGAGGATTGCCGACTCGCTGAGTCGGAACACCAGGATCGCGAACGGGAACCACGCGATCGACGGCATGCTCTGGACCCCCGTGATGATCGACCCGATCGCTCGGCGGAGCAGCGGACTCTGCGAAACCGCCATGCCGACTGCAGAGCCGACGACGATGGCGAGTGAGAATCCCACGACGGCACGCTGCATCGTGATGACGATGGCTCGATAGAAATCGCCGTCACCGAGAAGGGATCCGAGTTCTCGGAGCACCGTCGCCGGGCCGGGGATCACATAGCTTGGCCGCCAACCCGACCAGACGACGCACTGCCAGATGCCGAGAACGATCACCACCGCCATCAGCTTGGGCCACGCCGCCGACCAGGTTCGGCGCACGAGGTCGAGCCCATCGCGCCGGGGGATGTCGAGGGCATCGAGGCCGGCCAGATCCTCGGCGAGCCGGGTGGCCGGATCAGCGACCATGGCGGCGAACCTCCTCCCGAAGCCGGTCGGTGATCTCGGCGGCCAGTCGGGCGACCGGCTCCGAGTCGATTCGGCGTGGACGGGCGATGTCGGCGGAGAACTCGGCGACGACCCGGCCGGGTCGGCTGGACAACAGCACCACCCGATCCCCGAGACGCACCGCCTCACGCACGTTGTGGGTGACGAAGACGATGGTCAGATCGGATCCGAGCCAGATCCGCTCGAGCTCGTCGTGCAGACGGTCGCGGGTCATGGCATCGAGCGCGCCGAACGGCTCATCCATCAGGAGCAGGTCGGCGTGCTGGGCGAGAGCCCGTGCCAGAGCGGCGCGCTGCTGCATCCCTCCGGACAGCTCGTGGGGACGGCGCTGCCCGAACCCTTCGAGATGCACCAACCGGAGAAGCTCGGCCACCTCACTGGGCCGGACACGAGATGGGACGCCCCTGAGTCGCATCGCCAGGTCGATGTTGTCTCCCACGGTGAGCCATGGGAAGAGGGCAGGCTCCTGGAAGACCATGCCGATGCGCCGGCCCCCGGTGTCGACGGCTCCGTGGTCGATCCGGTAGATGCCGGCCAGCAGATTGAGGAGCGTGCTCTTGCCGCACCCCGAGGCTCCGAGGAGGCATACGAACTCGCGATCGGCGATCTCCAGACTGAGGTGGTCGAGCGCGATGATGGCCGAACGGCCATCGCCGTAGGTTTTGGAGACGTCGTCGATCTTCACCGGCCCTACCAGGGCCCCGAGGCGCGGTGGCCTGGTCAGGGTCAAGGCGACACCCCCAGACGCCCCAACCCGACGAGCACATCGTCGAGCAGGCCGAGTGCGTAGATGCCCGTGAGGTCGACGGGCTCGAGGAGCCCGACGGCGACCGCGTGGTCCGCGGACACATAGAGGGACTCTGCGATCGGATCGACTGTGAACGTCAGGTTCTGCCACGCCCGTTCGATCGTCACCTGGGCGAGAGGTGACCCGGTGACCTGTTCGATGGCGGCGTTGGCGTCTGCCTGGGCCGCAGCGCGATCCGAGTGGATGAAATCGATCGATCGCACCAGGGCGCGCAGCACCGCGAACACGAGGTCGGGCTGTTCCTCGAGGAAGGCGGTACGCGTCACCAGGTGGGTGGTGACGAACCGGCCTTCCGGCCACAGGTCACGCTCGTCCACGAGCACGACGCCCCCGCCCTCGAGCACCAGGCGACTCGCCCAGGGCTCGGGTACCCACGCTCCATCGATGTCATGAGACAGGAACGTCTCGAGTGTCTGGGAGTTCGCCTGGGGGACGATCGACACATCTCCACCGCCCTCGAGGTCGGCGGTCAGACCCTGATCGAGCAGCCAGGAGCGCAGCGCGACGTCCTGGGTATTGCCAAGCTGCGGCGTGGCGATTCTGGTGCCGATCAGATCGGCCGGGCCGGCTATTCCAGGGCGAACGACGAGCGACGCGCCCCCCGACGTCGACCCGGAGATGATCCGGAGTGCCTCGCCATCGGACTGGGCGAATCCGTTGATCGTCGGATTGGGGCCGATGAAGGTCAGGTCGAGTGAATCCGAGAAGAGGGCGGTGATCGCGTCCGGACCGGCGTTGAAGGTGACCAGGTCCAGTCGCGCCTTGCCCGCCAGTTCCTCCTCGAAGTAGCCCTCGACGACACCGACGAGAGCCGGAGCGTGGGTCACGTTGGCGAAGTAGCCGAGGCGGATCGTCGGGGTACCGGTTGGCTTGCTGCACGCCACGAACGAGATCGAGAGCATCACGGTGGCAGCGATCAAACGAGTGGATCTGATGGCGGTTCGCATGGGTAAACGGCTCTACTTGCCTTTATCCTACTTTATCAGTAGGATAAGTGGGTTTAATATCAAAGGAACGGTACGCCTTCCGGTGCTTGGCTGTCAATACCGAATCTCATAACCCCTACTGGAGAAGTCAGAAATGTGGATCACTCGGAAGACGGACTACGCCACCAGAGCAGTGCTGGCATTGGCGATCCACGGGGCGGAGTCGTTGAGTGTGCACGAACTCGTCGACCGGATCCAAGTGCCGAGCTCCTACCTGGAGCAGATCATGTCCCAGCTACGCAGCGCCGGGATAGTCCGTTCAGAGCGCGGGCCAAAGGGCGGGTATCGGCTCAACCACCCGCCCGAGGAGATCACGCTGGAGCGGGTGGTCCGGCTGTTCCAGGGCCCGCTCGCCCCGATCGAGTGCGCCACCCGGAACATGCCGGCGTCGTGCCCGATGGAGGTCGGATGCACCTTGCGCAGCACCTGGGAAGAAGTGCGCGACGCCACCATCGCAATCCTGGAGCGCACCGACTTCGCCACTCTCGCGGCCCGAGCAGGCGGATCGTGGACCGCGGCCACCAAGACCGGGACGAGACGCAGACGCACCACGGCGGCGCCAGCCGCCAAAGGGTGAGGCTGGCCTTGAGGCTGCCAGCTGCCGGCTTCCCGTCAGAGTCGCTCGCGGGTAGCGGCGCCAGACTACGCCTGGCGCCCGCGGAGGGGGTGGGATTCGAACCCACGGAACCCCGGAGGGTTCAGCAGTTTTCAAGACTGCCGCCTTCGTCCGCTCGGCCACCCCTCCCCGGCTACCGGCGTCCGGCTGCCGGCTTCCAGCAAGAGGTCGTCATCGGCTTGCGGGTAGCGGGTAGCGGGTAGCGGGTAGCGGCGACAGGCTCTTGCCTGGCGCTCGCGGAGAGGGTGGGATTCGAACCCACGGAACCGGTAAACCGGTTCAACAGTTTTCGAGACTGCCGCCTTCGTCCGCTCGGCCACCTCTCCGATTGGCCGACAGCTCGGCGCTGTCGGGCAACGGCACGGAAACTGTACCCGCCCCGTCCCGGGTCACCGGCGCCCCTCGAAGAAACCGCTGACCAGGCCGGCGCACTCGTCGGCGAGCACTCCCCATACCAGATCGCATCGGTGGTTGAGCCGCTCGTCCTGAGGGATGTTGAACAGGCTCCAGGCTGCACCGGCCTTCATGTCGGGGGCTCCGAAGACGATCCGGTCGACCCGAGCCCACACCCCGGCCATGGCACACATCGCGCAGGGTTCGATCGTGACCACCAGCGTGTGACCAATGAGACGCCAATCACCGAGCGCCCGCGCCGCGGCCCGCAGCGCCAGCATCTCTGCGTGGGCGGTGGGGTCGTTGGTCTCCTCCCGCCGGTTGTGATCGGCCGAGACCACCGACCCATCGGGACCGAGCACGACCGCACCGATCGGCACGTCGCCGTGCTCGAGGGCAAGACGCGCTTCCTCGAGCGCTGTCCGCATCGCCTCGTTGAAGGAGCCGGGTTCCATCGCCGCTCTACACTTTCTCCCCCGGGAGGGATCGCATAGTCTGGCCGA
>MELR01000005.1:33442-62710 GCA_001767695.1 Actinobacteria bacterium RBG_16_68_21 | reverse complement strand
TCGAATCACGTCTCGGTTCGGGTTGCGTGCCTGCCACCTCGCACCCTCCCAGGAGCACCGGAACGGCCCCACCGCAGGGGACACCGCCAGCGGGGGCGAGGGGTTCAAATCCCTCTCCCTCCGCAAGCGCCAGGCTGAAGGCTGGCGCCGCCACCCGCTGCCCGCTTCCCGCTTCCCGCTACCCGCACCCGCAAAGCCTCGACCGACCTCTTGCGGAGATCGGCGCCTGCCCGTGCGCGCGCTTTAGCCGATGACGAACTCCTGACGGGAAGCGGGAAGCCGGAAGCCGGAAGCGGGAAGCCGGAAGCCGGCAGCCGCCAGCCGTCTTGATCGTGCTCCCCGCCCTCGAACCCGCACAACCGGCGCGTTCCGGATCGACGGCTCCAGCCAGGCGACCCCACGGCACCCGGGTGCCTCGCTAAGGGCTGCTTCCTTCCGGACCTGACCCGATTCACGATTCCCCGCCGCGTGGGACCCGGCCTTCAACACCACGTGTCCGGCGCTCGACCCGACCATGCGAATCCTCGGGCGGGGGACTCAGCCCCGCATCAAGAGGATTTCGGGTTCAGGGCACCCCTAGCGCCCCGCCTAGCACGATCAGTGCCGAGTCTACGGCGCCCAACCGGGTTCGAGTCATGCGGAGCGAGCAGGCCGCTCAGTCGGACGCCTTGCGCAACACCACCCCGTAGACGAACCCGAGGGGCCCCATTCGCCACAGTCTCTCCAGGCGTAGGGGACCAAGGGCGTACAGCCGCTGGGGTTGGGGGAGGCTGTCCAGGCTGCGGTGCAGGTACCAGTACTCCCCGACCGCGCCGACGGTGGCCCCGGCGAGCGGAAGCACCACTGCGGTACCCGCCCTGTGCAGGGCCCGCTGCCATCGCGCCTCGGGCCGGCCGAGGTCGACGATCGCAGCGATCCCCCCCGGTCTGAGGACCCGGGCGATCTCGGAGAGCGTCACCGGAATCGAATCGAGGTTGCGGAACACGTAGGCGGAGAACACGCCGTCGAAAGAGCCATCGACGAAGGGCAGGAACTCACCCCCACCGACCACGCGCCGCGGGTTCGGGTTCAGCGCCAGCATCTCCACGGCCGGGTCGAGCGACACGATCTGGCGATCACCGAAATCTGGATTGGCGGCACCGGTCCCGGCTCCCAGGTCGAGCGTCCTGCCGGGCGGAAGGTGGGCGATGGCACTGCGACGCCAGTCGCCGTCCCGGCCCATTGAGAGAATCCGGTTGAGCCGGTCGTAGCGCCGGGCGATCCGGGAAAAGACGACCCGGTTGGTCACGGCGTGAGGCGATCGCGACCCATGGTGGTCTGGAGCACCTCGGGAACGATCACCGAGCCGTCGGACTGCTGGTTGTTCTCCAGAATGGCGATCAGGGTCCGACCCACTGCCACCGCCGTGCCGTTCAACGTGTGGGCGATGGAAGTCCCTCCGTCGCCGCGACACCGAATCCGCAGCCGACGAGCCTGGTAGTCGGTCGTGTTGGAGCACGACGTGATCTCTCGGTACGCCCCCTGGCCCGGGAACCACCCTTCGATGTCGTACTTCTTGGCCGCGGAGTCGCCGAGATCACCGGTACACACGTCGACCACCCGATACGGGATGCCGAGCGCCTGCACCAACGACTCCTCCACGGACACCAGGTACTCGTGCTCTTCCCAGGATCGCTCCGGGTCGACGAACGCGAACATCTCGACCTTGTCGAACTGGTGCACCCGGAAGATCCCCCGGGTGTCCTTGCCATAGGTGCCGGCCTCCCGGCGGAAGCACGTCGAGAATCCCGCGAAACGCATCGGGAGGTCGGCGATCGGAAGGATCTCGTCGGCGAGCATCGCCGCCAGTGGCACCTCGGCGGTACCCACCAGGTACATGTCGTCGGAGGTGACGTTTCCCTCACCGTCGCTTACTCCCACCGCGTAGACCTGCTCCCGCGCCCCGGGAAAGAACCCCGTGCCGAACAGGGCCGGATCGCGCACCAGGACCGGAGGCACCACCGGGGTGAACCCTTCGGCGGCCAGCCGGCCCAGGGCCCACTGCACCAGGGCGAACTCGAGGAACACCGCCTGCCCTTTCAGGTAGGCGAAGCGCGAGCCGGAGACCTTGGCCGCTCGCTCCATGTCGATGATCCCCAGCCGTTCGCCGATGTCGATGTGGTCGGCGGGATCGAAGCCGAACGAGGGCAACTCGCCCCAGCGGCGAATCTCGACGTTGTCTTGTTCACCGTGCCCGACCGGAACCGAGGAGTGGGGGGGATTGGGGAGCGGCATCCACTGTGATTCGAAGCGGAAATCGAGAGCATCCGCATCCGCCAGCGCCGTCCTGTACTGCTCGGCCAGCTCCGCCATCGCCGCGATCGCCGCCACCTTCTCGTCGCCCGAGAGCCGGGCGATCTCCTTGCCGGCGCGATTCTGCGATGCCCGGAGGTCCTCCGCTGCCGCCCGCGCCCGGCGCCGCTCCTCATCGAGAAGCACCAGCGCATCGACATCGACCGTCAGTCCACGTCGCCGAAACGACTCCGCCAGCCCGCCGGGATCGGAGCGAAGAAGCGCGACATCGATCATGGGCCGACAGTGTACGAGACACGACGGATCGCTCCCCTCCAGTGGCGCGATAGGCCTCGCTGCGGTCGGCCGCGATGAGCTATGGGCGAACCACCCTTGGTGCCCACAGGTGATGACCAACGCGAGGTCCCAGGGTGATCCTGCTCATCGCTCTTCGCTCATTGCCGCTCCGGCCTCAGGCCGGATCTTCACCGCCCCAGCGCTCGATCGACCGCCGCTTGCTCCTCCGGCGACAGCGGCTCGACCCCGGTCCCGTCGGTGATCATCTTCGTGAAGAACAGCGTCTGGCGGGGTCCGTGGAGCAGCGTTATCACCAGGCCATCGCGCCGCTCGTTGAGCAGAGCGATCGATCGGGATAGATGGCCGGTGCGATCCTCGTTGGCATCGAAAGTGACCACGGAGGCGTAGCGAAGGGCTCCCGGCATCCGCTCACCCAGCGATTTGACCACCGGCTGGAGACGAGCGACCGCGGTTTCCACGTTGGCGAGATCCTCGTCGAGGCGGCGCAGGGTCTCGATGAGGTTTCCGTCCCGGGGGATCACCGACATCCGTCTGCGGTTCGAAAGCGCCACCGCCAGTCCGGCGCCGCCCAGGATCAGCGCAAGGCCGGCGGCACCGACTGCGATTTCGTTCATCACGTGTCCGGGTTGACGATAAAGCGGAAAGCTATCGAGTCGTTGTCGGGATCATCGTCGCCGCCCGGCACCGATACCGTCACCTCATAGATGCTTCCCGGGGTGACCGGGAGGGCGTCAAACGTGATCGAGGTCTTGGCGCCACCTTCGAGGCCGGCGATGTCCTGGGACGCCTCGTACAGGTCCCCGGTGTTGGAGAGCAGTCGCAGGCCCACGGTGATACCCGTGACACCGAGGTTGCCGCGATTGGAGACGGTGGCCGTCACCGACTGGTCGGCACTGACCGGGACCACCGGAAGTCCATCGCGCTCTCCCACCGGACCCGGCTCCAGGTTGATGTCGGCCACCGCGATGTCGTCGACTGGAGTGATCCCCGGCGCGATGAACATCCTCCGCGCCAACTCCCGGGCATCGAAGAAGTCGGCGCTGGCGGCGGGGACGAACGAGATGCCGGGAAACTCGCCGCCGAGCATGGTGGTATCGACATCGGCGATCTCGGACAGGAACCCGGCGTAGGCCCGATCGCCAACCCGCAAGTCGACCAGGCCTCGGGTCAGCGAAGCAGCGGCATCCTCATCGAGCGGATTCGACGACAACGCGGTCAGGCCGGTGGCGGCGGCGCTCATCCCGCTGCGCCACGACGACGCGGCAATCTGCAGGAACTGATGGGCCTTGAGGAGTTCGGCGGGGGGCTCGGCCGGGTCGAGAGCGGATGCCATCTCGTCGGTGGTGGCCTCCAGGTCGGTGAGGTTGGCCAGCAGAGCGGCCCGGCTGTAGTCCTCGAGGTTCACCACCATGTTCACGAACAGCCCGGCGGCATCGGCGTCACCGGAGGCGACGTGAAACGCCGCGTCGAGATAAGACCGCGTCAGCTCTCGATTTCCCGCGGCCTGGGTCACTCCATACGCGACGCCCACCACCACCGCGATGATCGAGAACGCGATGAGGTTGCGCCGGCGACGGCGACGGCGAGCTGTCGGGTTCAGGGACGGGGAATAGGCCATATGCGAGCGATCGGCTCTCCACCGAGGGGTTGGCGCCCGAGTATCGCACACCACCGGAAGAGGAAGGTCTTCGCCGAGAACACGACGCCGGTTGCCGCTTCGTTGCCGGTAGGCAACTTCGACCTACGGTTCGAGACGTGTTCGGATTCGGTGCTTGGCGCGAATGGACCGATGAGCAGGACGAGCTAGAGACGACCACCGCGCGGACGACGATCTCCCACCATGGCTCGATGAGTGTGAACGTGTAACTCACGTTGGGGGCTGACTGGGGTGCGCCGGTGAGTCGGGTCGTCAACGTGCAGCAGCGAGGCGGCTTGGCGCGAGAGGCGCACAGACCGCTGCCGCCGTGGGCGAGGGGGGACTCGAACCCCCACAGGTGTTACCCCACAGGAACCTGAATCCTGCGCGTCTACCAATTCCGCCACTCGCCCCCGAAGGGCGAGCATCGTACCACGAGGCATTTCCCCCACTCAGGGCCCCGGTACCCTGGCCGCGATGGGATTGGCACGCGGCCTGGAACGGCGCCTCGAGCGGCTCGTCGACGGTCTGGCGGCGCGCCTCTTTCGCGGTCGCGTCCACCCGATCGAGCTCGGCTCCCGCCTGGTGCGAGAAGCGGACCTCGCTCTCTTCGACACTCCCGGTGGTCCGGGAGCGCCCAATGCCTTTCGTGTCGTCCTCGGCGGTGAACCCGAAGAGGCCCCGATCCTCACCGAGGTGTGCCGCGAGCTGGCCCGCTATGTGGAAGACGCCGCCTTTGACCGCGGCTGGCGCCTGGAGGGGCCGGCCCAGGTCGAGGTGGCCTTCGTGCCCGGCGATCGCGCCTCGGACGTCCAGATCACCGCAGCGGTCTCCCCGGCGACCCGGCCTTCCTGGGCACGATTCGAATCGCTCACCGAAGGAACCGCTACGGACATCCGCGTCAACCGGTCGGTCATCGGTCGATCGGGAGTTTGCGACGTCCACATCCCTGCCGAGGACGTCTCCCGGCAACACGCCGTAGTCTGGCAGGAAGCGGGGTCGATGTGGATCGCCGACATCGGCTCATCGAACGGAACCTACGTCAACGGCGAGCGCACTACCGGTGCCGCCACCCTGGTCGAGGGCGATCGAGTCGCATTTGGAGAAACCGAGTTCACGTTCCGGATCGCGGAGACGTGATGGCGACGATGCTGATCAACCTGCTCACGGTCGGCTTGATCGTGGTGATCTATCTCTTCCTATGGTTTGTGGCGCGCGCGGTGCGAGCCCAGGTCTGCGCGGCGACAGTTCCGGCCAAGGTCGGTCGACCGGCCGGCGTAGCCCTCCCGAAGCTGGCGATCATCTCTCCTGAGCCCCTCGCCGGGCGCACGATCGAGGTCCGGCGTAGCATCGTTGTCGGCCGGGGCGAGGCCGCCGATGTGGCCCTCGAGGACGGGTTCGCCTCGGAGCGCCACGCTCGATTCGAGAACGTCGCCGGGATGCTCTTCGTGGACGACCTCGGCTCGACCAACGGAACGCTGGTCAACGGCGAGCGCATCGAGCAACGAACCCCTCTCGAAGCGGGCGACACGGTGCGGATCGGCGGGACCATCATGGAGGCCCGATGAAGATCTCATGGGCCACCGCCACCGACCTCGGCCGGGTCAGGGACCAGAACGAGGACTCGGTGTGGCCGTCTCCAGGCTCCGGTGAAACGGCCGAGCCCATCGTGGTCGCCATCGCCGACGGCATGGGTGGGCACGCCGGGGGCGAGATCGCCAGCCGCACCGCCATCGACACCGCGGCGGCAGTAGGAGGGAGTCCTCTGATGCGGGTGCAGGCCGCCAACCTCGCCGTGCTGGATGCTGCTTCGCGACGCCCCCGACTCACCGGAATGGGGACGACACTGACGTTGCTTCTGCTCGACCCCGCGGGAACAGCCGAGTTCGCCCACGTAGGTGACAGCCGCGCCTACCTGCTTCGCGACGGAGGCTTGACCCGTATCACCGAAGACCACTCTTACGTCGCCGAGATGATGGCGGCCGGTCGGATGACACCCGAAGAAGCCGAGGTACACCCGTATCGCAGCGTCGTCACCCGGGCGGTCGGACTCGAGGGGTCGGTCGACATCGACACGACCGTCATCGACGTCGCGGTCGGGGACCGGATCATGCTGTGCTCCGACGGCCTGACCAACATGGTGGACGACCCTTCGCTGGCGCTGATCCTCCAAGCGGGGGAGGCCCCGGCGATCACCGCAGGCAGACTCGTCGACGCGGCCAATGCCGCCGGTGGAGCCGACAACGTCTCGGTGGTCGTCGTGGATCTGGTGTGACCGGGCGCGCCGAAGCGATTCTCATCACGATCGCCGCGACGATCGCCGGCGCCGGCGTCGCCATCGTCTCCCACGCCACCACAGGGGCGATCACGATCGACGCCCTCGCCGCATTCATCACTCACCTCGCCGCATTCACCGGAGTCCTCGTCGCCGTCCGTTGGTGGGCGCCGTCGGCGACGCGGCTCCTGCTCGGTCCGGTCGCCCTCATCACCGCGGTGGGTTCGATCGAGGTGTTTCGGATAGACCCCGACCTCGGCCGCCTGCAGCGATGGTGGCTGATCCTCGGCGCGACCATCGCGATGGCAGTGCTCTGGGTGCTGCGCCACCGCGGTCTCGAGGTGCTGCGACGGTTCCGCTACCTGTTCCTCGCCGGTGCCATCGGCCTGCTGCTGCTCCCCCTGGCGCCTTCGGGATGGCCACTCGGCGGAGCGACCGTCAGCGGCTCCCGCCTGTGGGTTCGGCTTCATCTCGGGGAGCGATCGCTCTCGTTCCAACCCGGAGAGGGAGCCAAGTTGCTGCTCGTCGTGTTCCTCGCCTCGTACCTGGCGGACAACTGGCGCGGCCTGGCCGCCATGCCCCGTTCGCTCGGGCCGCTGCGTATGCCCGAGCCGCGGCAGCTGCTGCCGGTCCTCATCGCCTTCGGCGTGTCTCTTCTGGTCCTCGTCTACCAGCGTGACCTGGGTGCATCGCTGATGCTCTTCATGGTCTTCATACTGATGCTGTTCGTCGCCACCGCCCGACCGACATACCTCGTCGCCGGAGGTCTGCTCGCCGTCGGCGGGGCCCTCGGATCGGCCGCGGCGTTCGACCACGTCGCCGTGCGGGTGTCCTCTTGGCTCCATCCCTTCGCCGACTTCGCCGGCAGCGGGTATCAGGTGGCGCAGGGCCTGTTCGCCTTGTCGTACTCGGGGGTACTGGGATCCGGCCTCGGCCAGGGCCTCCCCTACCTGATTCCGGCTGCGGCGACCGACTACATCTTCGTGGCCGTTGTCGAGGAGATGGGGCTGGCAACGGGTCTGGCGATGCTGGCCGCCTACTGCCTGGTGGTCGCCATCGGTTTCGGTATTGCACTGCGCGCCGCCGATAGCTTCCGGGCCCTGCTCGCCGCCGGCTTGACCATCACGCTGGCGGTGCAGACGATCTTGATCGTCGGGGGAGTGATCCGCCTGCTGCCCCTCACCGGCATCACCCTCCCCTTCGCCTCATACGGGGGGTCATCGTTGCTCTCCAACATGGCGATCATCGCCCTGCTGGCTCGCGTCTCCCATGAGGAGCGAGCATGAAGCAGGCGCTGCGCCCGGTCGCCTATGCCCTCTTGGGGATGATCGGCTTCTCGGCGATCTGGCTGACCGGGGTGCAACTCCGCGCCGGATCCGACTACCGGGAGGATCCCCGCAACATCAGAGCCGCCCGGGCACCCGCCGATACCGCGCGGGGCAGGGTGATCACTGCCGACGGCGTCATCGTGGCGGAAGACGATCCGGCCGGGGGCCGTCGCTACCCGCTCGGCGATCGATATGCCCACATTGTCGGGTACGACGCCGCCGCCGGGCGGAGGGGCGTCGAGCTGACCCGGTTCGCCGCCATGCGCTCCCGCGACGACGGCTCCATCCAATCGTGGCTCCTCGCCCGCTTCGGAGCGGATCTGGGTCCCCCCGATGTGCACCTCACCCTGATCGATGCCGTGCAGGAGGCCGCTGTCGCCGCCCTCGGCTCCCAGACAGGAGCGGTGGTGGCGATCGATCCCCGCACCGGGGCCGTCGTGGCCTACGCGTCGTCCCCCGGTTTCGATCCGAACGACGTGGTCACCGGACTGGTCGATCCCACGGACGACGCCGCCCAGGATCGTCTCCTCGACCGTGCCGGCAACCGACTCCTTCCCCCCGGATCGACCTTCAAGGTGATCGTCGCCTCCGCTGCCTTGCGATCCGGAATCACTTCCCAAACCGTATTCGATGACGCCTCCGAGTACGTGCCGCCCGGGGGGATCGCCATCCACAACGCCGGCGGCGGGGACTGCATCACCGGCAGCACGATCACGCTGGAGGATGCTCTCGTCGTCTCGTGCAATGTCGTCTTTGCCCGACTGGCGGTCGATCTCGGTGCCCGTGCTGTCGTCTCCGCCGCCGAGCGGTCCTGGTTCAATCGCGACCTGCCGTGGGAGACGGGCGCCGCCGAGTCGTTGATCCCCGGGGCGGACTCGCTCGACGCCGACACCGCCGCCCTCGCCCAGTCCGGCCTCGGTGAGCGCGACGTTCGGGCGACCCCGCTGCTAATGGCTGTGATCGCCGCAGCACTGGGCAACGACGGCCTCGCCATGGCTCCTTATGTAGTCGACTCCGTGGTGGCGCCCGACGGTGAGATCCTGGATGTGACCGCGCCCGCGACCCTCGACCGCATGTTCCCCGCCTCCGTCGTCGACGACCTGCTCACCATGATGGAGCAGGTGGTGGAACGGGGCACCGGGCGCTCCGGTGGGGTGCCCGGTGTCCGGATCGCCGGCAAGACCGGCACCGCCGAGGGATCCGACGGCCCGCACGCCTGGTTCATCGCCGTGGGGCCGATCGAGGCCCCCACGATCGCGGTCGCGGTGCTGGTGGAGCGTGGGGGCTCCGGAGGAGCGGTGGCCGCCCCCGTCGCCTCGGCGGTCATCTCGACCTGGCTCGCCTATGAGTCCTGAGAAGGGCCCGTTGGTAGCCACCGGCGTGTGCCCCGACCCCGGGTACCATTCCCGGCCGTGGATTCGCAGCGGGTCCTATCGGACCGGTACGCCCTCCTTTCGCATCTCGCCCGCGGCGGGATGGCGGACGTCTACGTCGCCCAAGACCGCCGCCTCGGTCGTCAGGTGGCGGTCAAGATCCTCCACACGCAGTACGCCGAGAGCGAAGCGTTCATCGAGCGCTTCCGCCGGGAAGCCCAGGCAGCCGCCAACCTGACCCACCCCGGGGTCGTGGCGGTATACGACTGGGGCGAAGACGACGGGACCTACTTCATGGTGATGGAGCTGGTCCAGGGCAGGAATCTGCGGGACGTCGTGCGTAGCGAAGGCGCCCTGTTGCCGCGCCGCGTGGCGGAGATCGGTGTCGCCGTCGCCTCGGCGCTGTCGGCGGCCCATGCCCAGGGCCTCGTCCATCGGGACATCAAGCCGGCGAACATCCTCCTCACCGCCGATGGAGCGGTGAAGGTCGCCGACTTCGGCATCGCCCGAGCGTTCGACGACTCGGATCAGCTGACTCGCACCGGCGCCGTCATCGGTACCGCCACCTACTTCTCCCCCGAACAGGCGCAGGGGCATCCCGCCGACTCCCGCAGCGACATCTACTCGCTGGGTGTGGTCATGTACGAGCTCCTCGTCGGCCATCCCCCGTTTTCGGGAGAGAGCCCGGTCGCCGTCGCCTACCAGCACGTTCGCGAGGAACCAGAACCGCCCTCCACACTCAACCCGAACGTGCCACCCGGCCTCGAGGCGATCGTGCTCGCCGCCATGGCGAAACACCCCGACGATCGGTACCAGACCGCCGACGACCTCGGCGCCGACCTCAAGCGGCTCCTCGCCGGCCAAGTGCCCCTGGCGGCGCCGCAGAACGAGGCACCGACCCGCATGATGCCGGCCGCGGGGGGCGGCAACGGGTACCCGGAGGATCCCTACCGCCCGCCAACCCGGACGTATGTGGAACCCCCCTACCGCGAACCCGGCCGGGCGGACCGGACGACGATCGCCATCGGCATCCTCGCCGGCCTGGCAGTCCTCGGCCTCGGGCTCATCCTGCTCTTCAAGCTCCTCGGCCCCTCGGCGGAGACGACCACCGTCGTGATCCCCGACCTGCGCGGTCAGGAGGTGGCCGCTGCGGAGAGCAGGCTCGCCGACCTGGAGTTCACCATCACCCAGGAGAGCGTCGCCGACGACGAGATCGCCGCCGGGCTGGTCGCCGGGACCGACCCGGCGGCCAACACCGAGGTGGACCGCGGTTCCGCCGTGACTCTGCTCGTGTCGGCGGGACCGGCCAACGTTGAGGTCCCCGGTCTCGTCGGGCGGACCCGCGTCGATGCCGAGGCGCTGCTCGCCGCCGCCGGCCTGTCGCCTGGAGTCATCACCTTCGAGCAGTCGCCCACAGTCGCCTCCGGCGAAGTGATGGCGCAGTCGCCCGACCCCGGCACACTGGTGAGTGCGGGCGCAGAGGTGAACATGGTGATCTCGGCCGGTGTCGACGCCCTGGTGGTCCCCGATGTGGCCGGCAAGAGCGAAGCCGACGCGGTGTTCCAGCTGTCCGCGGCAGGCTTCGAGTCGGCCCAGATCATCATCGAACGGCGGCCCTCGGCGGACGTGATCGAGGGGTTCGTCATCGAGACCGACCCGGCAGCCGGCGCTGTCGTCCCCGTCGATGGGTCGATCCTCGTCGCGGTGTCCCAGGGAGCGGTGCCCTCGGTAGTCCCCAACGTCGTCGGCATGTCCGAGCAGGATGCCACCACCAAGCTCGAGGATTTCGGCTTCGTCGTCAAGGTCGGCGACCCCATCGAGGTTCCTGTTGACGACCCCAACGCCGGGTTCGTCGCCCAGCAGGAGCCGGCCGCCGGATCGACCCAGGAATTCGGCTCTCAGGTGACCATTCACCTGGGCGAGCCTGGGACGGAGACGACCGTTCCCGACGTGGTCGGCCTGACCGAGTCGGACGCCCAACAGGCGATCGAGGCTGCCGGACTCACGTTCGCCACCGGCCAGCCGATGCTGGTGGCTGCGGGTGATCCCTCGGTCGGCAGAGTGATCTCCCAGGATCCACCGGGGGGCAGGACCCGGGAAGTGGGAGCAACCGTGACGGTGATCGTCGGCGCCGAGGGCGTCATTGTGCCCAACCTGTTCAGCAGCGGGAGCGGGGGGTGCCCGAGTGCCATCACCCCCGGTCAGGCAGAGAACCGGATCACCGGGGCGGGGCTGGTCATGGCATCACGGACGGGCAGCGACGAGTACTCGTACTCCTCGGTGCCGGCCGACAACACCCATCAATGCGAAGGGCGGACCATTCAGCAGTCGCCGCCACCGGGAACGATCGTTGCCGCCGGCTCGACGGTCACCGTCACCTTCGACCTGGTGATGACCCCGCTCGACGACGACATCTTCGGCAAGTCGGTTGCCCAGGCGCAGGCGGATTTCCCGTTGTTCACCTTCACGCAGGCAACCAGCCAGGGCGGTGAGTGCTTCGATCCGGCATTTGCGGGAACGATTCGCCGGATCGATCCCGCGCCCGACGAGACGCTGCCGGCCACCGGCAGCACCTGGAGGATCACCTACTGGATCGCAACGGCGACCGCCGGTCCCGATACCTGCCCCCCCTGGCCGTAGGCGGACGCCAGACGCCAGCAAGAGTCGCGCTCCTGCGGTCAGCGGTCAGCGGGCAGCGGGTCTAGCTCGACGCCAGGAAGTTGGCCAGCAGGGCTTTGCCCTCGGCCGTCATGATCGACTCGGGGTGAAACTGGACTCCGCTCACCGGCAGGTGACGGTGTCGCACCGCCTGGACCACACCGTCTTCACTGGTGGCCGTCACCTCCAGGTCCGGCGGAAGAGTCACTGCCGCCAGCGAGTGGTATCGGGTGGCCACGAACGGATTCGACAGCCCGCGGAACACTCCCCGGCCGTCATGAGTGATCTCCGACGTCTTGCCGTGCCTCGGCTCCGGCGCCTGATCGACCGCACCGCCGAATGCGACCACGATCGCCTGGTGGCCGAGGCACACGCCGAGGATCGGGATCCGATCGGCGAGCGTCTTGACGAAGTCGATGGAGAAGCCGGCGTTCTCGGGGATGCCGGGACCCGGCGAGATGACCAGCCGGTTCGGGGAGTGACGCTCGTAGGCCTCTTCCGGCGGAAGCACGTCGTTGCGAATCACGATCGGGTCGGCGCCCAACTCACCGAGGTACTGGACGAGATTGAACGTGAAAGAGTCGTAGTTGTCTATTACGAGGACCTTCATCCGACCGTTCCTCCAGAGTCGAACAACGTGGAACCCAGCCACTCGTACAACAGGAGGACGAGCACCGCGATGATCGCCACAGCGACGAGCATCTGCAGCACGCGGACCGTAGCCGGGCCGGGAAGCGAGTCGTAGAGGTTGCGAATCAAGATCCGTTGAGAATAACTGCGGCGTTGGGGCCTTCGACGAGGCGAGAGATGACCACCAGGCGCTCCCGGGCGGTGAAGACCGGAGTACACGTCGTCAGGGTCAGCCACGCCCCCCGCCACTGACCCGTCACCGACAGATCGGTAGGAGCGACGGTGCGGATCTCGACCACCTGGAAGACGTGGGTACCGATGGCATTCTCGATGGTGATCAGGTCGCCCGGTTGCACCCGGTCGAGGTGGAGGAATGGTGCTCCGTACGTCGTCCGGTGCCCGCTGATCACCGCGTTCCCCGGTTCACCGGGCAGCGCAGTCTCCGGCATGTGTCCCACGCCGCTGCGCAGAGAATCGCGATCGACCCCTTCGACGAACGCCCAGTCGACACCGGCACTAGGGATCACGATCCGGCCCACCGCGTTCCCCGGAGGAGGAGTGGGCGCGACCCGCAGCGTCCCTTCCGGGGCAGCGACGGCGATAGGGTCCGGCAGCTGAAGGTCGGCGGGCACCACCACCGGGGCAGGTGGCAGGTTCGCCGGCGCGTAGGGGATCTCGGTGATCGTCACCGAGGCCGCGGTGGCCGCCAGATCGTCCCGCAGGGACGCCTGGGCACGATTCGCCAGGATCGAAGTGACCCCGAACTCGTAGACCACGAAACCGGCGATGAGGACGGCAACGGTGACGGCAACCCGGGCTGCGGTCCGGCCGACGGCCATCGCCGACGGTCCTCTGCGGATCGTCAACACCGGCAGCTCGGCTCGGATCGCGCTCAACGTCACCTCCTCCTTCGGGACCACCCTTCCGCACCGCTACCCTGGGCGCATGCCTAAGTCGAAGGGTCGCCGGCGACAGAGCCGGACGGTCGTCAAACCCGTCCAACACAAAGACACCAAGGTCTCGCCGACCTGGTACGTGGTCCTGATGTTCACGCTCATGGCCATCGGCGTGCTCGTGATCATCCTTAATTACATCGATCTGGTGCCCGGCGGCCAGCGGAGCATGTTCTTGTACTCGGGTCTCGGCGCCATCGCCGTCGGGTTCCTGATGACGATGAACTACCACTGAGTACTCGCCGAATCACACGCTTGTAGTTATCCCCGGGTTGTCCACAGGTGGGGATAGGTGTGGGCGGCGACCTTCGACGTTGGACCTAACCCCGGCCGGACATCCACCGCGATTCGCAATTAGCCATTGGCGATTACCAAGTGCGGGCAGCCGGCAGCCGGCGCGATCCGCAACGGGCAACGGGCAACGGGCAGTGCTAGCCGGCCACCTCCTCCATCTCCTCCCGGCAGTGACGCGGGGCGGAGACGTCCTCGTCGGGGGCGTGGGTCACGGTGAGCCGCATTCCGCAGACCGCGCACCGATAGTGGCGGTCCACCGCCACGATCTCATCGGGGTCGGGCTCCCCGGGAACCGGGGTGGCGAGCAGCCTGATGCCCCACCTCCCCAGGGCGAAGATCGCCGCCCCGATGAGAACGGCGACCGCGATCTGGACTATCTGCGTCAAAGGCGCTCGAGCACGGTGGCGTTGGCCATCCCGCCACCCTCACAGATCGCCTGTAGTCCCCACCGCGCTCCGGTGCGCTGCATCTCGTGCACCAGCGTGGTCATCACCCGGGCACCCGAGCACCCCAGCGGATGGCCGAGAGCGATCGCCCCGCCGTTGACGTTGGTCTTTGCCCAATCGACCCCTGTCTCGGCGAGCCAGGCGGCGATCACCGAGGCAAACGCCTCGTTGACCTCGTACAGGTCGATGTCGGCGGTGCCCAGCCCGGCCCGTGCCAGCACCTTCGCGGTGGCGGCAATCGGACCGGTGAGCATCATCACCGGGTCGACACCGGCGAGTGCGAAGGCGTGGAACCGGGCGAGCGGCTTCAGCCCGAGTCGCTCGGCGACGTCATCGCCCATGATCAGCATTGCCGCGGCGCCGTCGGAGATCTGTGACGAGTTGCCCGCGGTCACCTTGCCGTCGGGCTTGAAAGCCGGCTTGAGCGCGGCAAGAGCCTCGGCTGAGGTCTCCCGGCGGATCCCCTCGTCGTGGCTGAGCACACCGTCGGCCGTCTCCACCGGGACGATCTGGGTGTCGAACCGGCCCTCGTCGGTAGCCCGTGCCGCCCTGATGTGCGAGTCGTAGGCGATCGCGTCGAGAGCCTCGCGCGAGACTCCCCACTTCTCGGCGATCATCTCCGCCGAGATCCCCTGGGGGACCAATCCGTTGCCGTAGCGATCCATCATCTTGGGGCCGAATGGCAGCCCGGGGCCCTGCTGCATGGTCACCCCCATCGGCACCCGGGTCATCGACTCGACACCCCCCGCCACCACCACGTCGTAGGCACCCGCCATGACACCCTGGGCGGCGAAGTGGGCGGCTTGCTGGCCCGACCCACACTGGCGATCGATGGTCGCGCCGACGGTGTCCTCCGGGAACCCGGCGGCCAGGGCGGCATTGCGAGCGATGTTGAGACCTTGTTCACCGGTTTGTGACACGCACCCGAGGAGCACGTCCTCGATCAACGCCGGGTCGATACCAGTTCGGTCGATCAGGGCGCGCAGCGGGACCGACGCCAGGTCGACGGGGTGGATGTCCTTGAGTGACCCATTGCGCTTGCCTCCCGGGGTGCGCACTGCATCGACGATCACCGCGTTTCGCATGAGACTCCTCACTTCGTTCGTCGTCCGTCACCAGTCACCAAACGGCAGACGCCAGACGAGCGTCGGCTGTCCGTTCTGGAGTCTGGAGTCTTCTTTCGTGGAGATGAGGGGATTCGAACCTTCTCCGACCTCCACCACCAAACGCTACACGCAGCGCCCCCAACCGTAACCAGAGCCGCCGCGCAGAAAGACACAACCCGAACCGAGATCTGATTGGCCGCCGGACAGGCGGCCAATCAGAGGAGCGTCAGCTCTCGTGGAGATGAGGGGATTCGAACCTTCTCCGCCCTCCACCACCAAACGGTACACGCACCGTCCCCGACCGTAACCAGAGCCGCCGGGCAGCCCGAACACAACCCGAACCGAGATCTGATTGGCCGCCGAGCAGGCGGCCAATCAGAGGAGCGTCAGCGTTCGTGGAGATGAGGGGATTCGAACCCCTGACCCCCTGGATGCAAACCAGGTGCTCTGCCGGGCTGAGCTACATCCCCAAAGAGGGAGCGGGCGTCGGCGCGCCTCCTCTGCGGGACCATGTTACGAAACCCGGCAGAGGTCGGCGGCCTTCTGTCGTTTGATACAGTTGTCTTCCGTTTGGGCCCGTAGCTCAGCCCGGTTAGAGCGCATCCCTGATAAGGATGAGGTCGGTGGTTCGAGTCCACCCGGGCCCACCCGCCCACCTTTCCCCCCGTTCGCTTCCTACCCCGATTCGAACGAGGTCTCGGTTCGGGTGCCGTCCCCACTCCCCTCGTTCGTCAGGGCGCCTCCCCGGCAACCGGAAGGGTTTTCGCCGGGTCCCACACACGCAGCTCCGACGCACCTCGCTCGACGACTGCGAACGTGTCGGCGGCGACTCGCTGCCAGGGCCCGGTTTCCCCGTCAGGCCAGCGAACCCGCACCTCAGCCGACGTGGCCTCGCCGAGGCCGAAGTGGATCCAGCCGAGCTGGCCGCTGGCATGCCCGCCGCCCACGGTGAGCTCACGCGAGCTGATACGTCCCTCCACCTTCACCTCGACCCAAGCGCCGATGGCATCCCGGTTGGGTCCGGCCTGGGCGAGTTGGACCGCGACCCAATTGCCCATAGCCACCGACGAAGTCGCCGTGCCCGACCCGGTGTTCCGCCACACCTTCACGTCTTCCCGCCGATTGATCTCGACCAGGTCGAGCAGGCCGTCGAGGTTCAGGTCGACCAGGGCAGCGCCCCGACCCCGACCAAAGCTGAGAAAGCCGGCCGCCCGAGCCCCCTCGACGAAGGTTCCGTCAGGCTGGCCGATCAGCAGGTTGCTCGGGTCCCGGGCGGCGAATCCCTCCATCGCCTCGACGTTGCCCTTGGAGATGAACAGGTCGATGAAGCCGTCGTTGTTGACATCCTGGAATTCGGGATGCCAGGCCGTCGAGGGCAGAGTGTTATCCCCGGCGAAGGGCCGGTGGGCGGTGGCGCCCTGCCGGATGGCGATGTCGTGGTAGGACGGCCCGGTGGCGCCTTCGTCGAGCGTCTGCATCTTGTTGTCGCCCTGGCTGGCGATCTCGACCTCGGGACGGCCATCTCCGGTGACGTCGTAGCTGGCGATACCCATGCCCCAGATCTGGAGCCGCTGCCAGCCCTCCTCGTGGGTGTAGAGCCGGGGGGCCTCGCCGGGGGCGATACGCCACAGCTGTTCCTCGCCGTCCCGGTAGTAGTGGCGGTCGTTGGCCATCCTCAGATCGACCTGGCCCGATCGGTCCCAGTCGCTGAACAGGATCGACAGGGTGCACCAGCCGGGAGTGAGAGACGTTGCCGCCGAGAAGCCGCCCGCCCCGTCGGGGCGCAGCAGCAGGTTGTCCTCGCACTCCCCCGTCGGGGTGCCGGTCTCGTCGAGAGCCAGGTAGTTGCCGAACGCCAGGGTGGGGAACGATGCCGCTGCCTCCCACTTGGCGCTGAAACCGACCGTCCAGGCCCTCCCGCCGTCGAACGCCCACGCTTCGTTGGCCCGCTCGAAACGACACTGGCCGAGGCCCCTGAGCAGGACGTTCTCTCCCACTCGGAGTACGACAAGATCGAGGTTGCCGTCGTCGCCGAGGTCCAGCGGGTAGGCGCCGGTGACCCCCGTAAGGTCGGTGGCCGGGTCGGAGACCTGCGCGAACTTGAGGGCACCTCCGACCTCGCTCTCGTTACGAAAGAGGGACGCCGGGTTGGCGCCCCCGGCGAGGTAGAGGTCGGGCCGCCCGTCCCCGTCGCAGTCGAGCACGGCGACGCCCCCGCCCACGAAGAACTGGAAGTCACCGTCGTAGGTGTGCTCGATACCGGCGGCGGCCGCCTCCTCGACGAGGTGGGGCGCCGGCAAGGCCGCGGGGGGATGGTCGGCGCCGGAGACGGCCTTCGCTCCGAGGAGCAACGCCAGCGTCACCAGCGACCCGCCGACTAGTCCGGCGCCGATCCAGCCGATGTCCCGGCGCTCAATGATCGCCATGTGCCTCACCATCGAAGTAGCGCTGCGCCTCGACCCAGGCCGCCCGGCCGATGGTGGCGCCCATGATCCGTCCGGCGAAGTCGTCGGCTCTCACGTGGATCCCGCCCCAGAGGCGGGAGACCCCGGCCTGGTCGGAGGCATCGGCAAAGGTCGCCCATTGCAGGACCACGTCGGTACTGGGCCCGGCTTCGAAGCGCAGCGAGTCCGCGGCGATGGTCCACGCCCCAAGGCCACCGGGGAAGAACTCACTGCCCGTGAAGGCGGTGAGCACCTCGGCCGAGGCGCGGCTGAAGGTGCTATGCCCCGACACGTAGGAGGCGAACGAGGGCGTCACGAAGGTGGGCATCTGGTAGGGGACCCAGTCGATGGCTCGGATCCAGCGCACTCCGCTCGTCTCGGTGCCCGGGTGGTCCGGCGTTCCGGCCCAGGCGTACACCGCGATCTCCCCCTCGTGCCCGGCCAGGGCCTCGTGGCGCTGTCCCGGCGCCGTCGTCGCCGCGGTGACCACCTCGACGAGGCCGGGGACCAGGGGAAGCCCTTCGGGGTCGTACGACGGCCCGCTGGGATCACTCGACTGACCCAGACCCCCCATGTAGCGGATCATGGAGATCGGGCGGGTGTAGTCGTAATAGCCCTTGACTCCCCAGGCGGCGACGGCGGCATCGTGGTTGGCCCCGTTCAGTGCCAGGTACAGCTTGACGTCCCACTCGAGGCGATCGACTACGGGACCCGTACCGCCGACACGCAGATCGCCGCCGAGCGCATCGGAAACGCCGTTGGCCAGAGTGTTCCAGTGCCCCGGGGGGGTCTCGGAGTGGGGGCCATCGGCCCAGAACTCGGCGACGGCGCGGCCGAAATCGGCCTGGTTGACCAGGTTGGAAGCGTAGGGCAGGCCGCTGACCGGATTGAGCGAGTGCCCGGATCCGTCGTTGGTTCCGATCGGGTTGTTGCCCAGGGAGCCGGGAGAGATGTCCACGATGACCCCGGCGGAGGGGTCGAGCAGGCTGCTGTAGTGAACCACCTCGACGGCGCCCGCCTTGAAGACCGCATCGGTGGCGGGAGCCCCCAGGTGGGGCGGAGCGCCGGGATCGATGGGCAGACCGTCGGCGCCCCCGTCGGGGAGAGCGAAGCCGGCCACGTGTCCCCAGTGCGGGGAGATGAACTGCTGGGTCCCACTGGTCAGCAGGATCCCGTTCTGGGAGACCATGTTCTCGATCTCGAGGGGCTGCCACCGGTTGGGGTCAACCATGACGGCGCCCGCTTCGGCCACGGCCAAGGGCGGGTTCACCGATTGGTAGTCGGTGCGGTAGTCGTCGGCTTCGTTCGAGCCGTCGGTGAGGCCGGCGGCGATGATCGTCGCCGCGATCTGGTTGCCCACCGCCGCCGGGTCATCGCCCTCGGTGGTGATCACATCGATCGGGTAGCAGAGCGCCGCCATGAGGGCGTCGAACTCGGGGATGGAGTCCGAGGCCCCGGCGGCGTTGAGGTAGCGGTACTCAAGAATGCGATAGGCGGCGTAGCTGATCGCCTCCTCCCGGGCCGCGTGGAGGTCGGGGGCCGAGTGCTTCTCGTCGACGAAGACCCCGACCGCTCCGGGCTCGTAGGCAGCCCAGGCGTCCCACATTGCCGCCGACATGTGGAACAGGTTCCGGGAGTGGATGGTGGGTGCCGGCAGGTCACGCCGGATGGCGTCAAGCAGTACCTCGTTCCAGCGGCGGGCTACGGACCATTCGGGGTGATCGACGGTCTGCGCGCACGAGGGAGCTCGGGCCTGCTCCCGGCCGAGGGCAACCGAGGCCACCAGCACCAGGGCAGCACCCAGAACGGCGCCCAGCAGCACCATGCGGGTACGCCTGGTGGGGACCATCAGCGACCCGGTTGGGGTTCGGGTGCCGAGTGGCGCCGGCGGCGGACGTCCACCTCTCCGTTGTCCATGGTCCGGGCGGCCCGGGCGGGGTCGGCAACAGTGTCGGATAGGACGAGTTCGGCGGCTCCGATGAGCGGCGCGCCGACGCCGTGGCTGCTGGGCACGATGGTCACGTTGGCCCAGGGGGCCTCGAGTACCTGGGACCGGGCACCGTCGATGACCGCGCTCTCCAGGTACGGGAAGAAGCGGTGGTAGAGGCCGCCGAGCACGACCACGTCGGGGTTGAAGAGGTTGATGAGGTTTCCGATGCCGAGGCCGAGCCATCGACCGACCTCGGCGATCGCCGCCATAACGGTGGCATCACCAGCGGCAGCACGTGTGCTGAGGACGTCGAGGATGCTCAGGCCGGTGGTGCGCGCCCGCGAGCCGACGTGCCGCAGGAGAGCCGCCTCGCCGGCCTCGGTTTCCCAGCAGCCGATCGCCCCACAGCGGCATGCCCGGCCGGACGGATTGATCAGCATATGTCCCGCCTCGCCGGCATAACCCGCCGCGCCGAGCAGCGGCTCGCCGTTCTGGATGACACCGGCGCCGATGCCGACTTCACCCGAGACGTAGATCAGGTGGCGAGCATCGGCGTGGCTGCCGCGCCGATGCTCCGCCAGAGCACCAAGGTCGGCTTCGTTGGCCACCGCCACCGGGCGACCCGTGTCGAGCTCGGCGGCGAGTAGCCGCCCGAGAGGGACGTCTCGCCAGCCAAGGTTGGGGGCGAGATGAACGAAGCCGTCCGAGCGCCGGGTGATCCCCACCACCGCCACCCCGACTCCCATGAAGTGGTGTCCGGCCGGGAGCGAGCCGAGGATGGGGCGGGCCAGATCGGCGATATCGCACACTGTTTCCGTGGGGGACCGGTGCTCGCGGGGGCGGGCGACGCGCAACTGATTGAAGATGTGACCCCCGAGACCAATGGTGGCTACCGCGATCGAGTCGACAGCGAGTTCGACGGCGAGCACCACGGCACCGGTGGGCCGGATCAGCACCACGAGAGAAGGCCGGCCGGGCCCGGGCCCCGCCTGGCTCGGGCCTTCGTCGACCAACCCGAGGGCGACGAGCTCGCCGATGAGAGCGGCGATCGTCGAGCGGTTCAGCCCGGTCACCCCTGCCAGTTCGGAGCGGGAGAGCGGTCCGCCGAGATGGAGTCGGCCCACCACTGCCGAGAGGTTGTGGCGGCGCAACTCGTCGGCGGCCACTCCTCTGCTGCGGACACCTCCATTGAGGATGATCTCGTCGCTGGGCACGACGACTCCCGGTTTGTTGGCGACCCCACTATATCGCTGAAAGGGTGGGTCCCAGAGCGCGAAACCCCAATAGCAGAAGCGGGACCGGTGGCAACAGGGGCGCCCCTCGGCGGTGACCTGTCGGCGAGCCACCGCTGCCCGGCAGTTATGTTGCAGGGCAGAACATATGGTGGGTATCCTGGCGGGGACGATGTCGGTACGTTCGATGGTCTGCCCGCTCATCGCGACAACCAGGGAGGTGTCAGACAACTTGACGCCCCCACGCGGCGGCAGCGGTGGCGAAGCCCACATCGTCAGCTAGTCCCGATCGGGACTCCCACCTCTCAGGGAGGAATCAAGAGTGCTAAATCGCAAACTCGTGGCCATGCTCACCGTTGCCGCTATGGCATCGGTATTCGCGGCCTGCGGAGACGACTCCACTGCGACCACCGCAGCGGGGACGACTCAGGCCAGCGGCGACGAGCTGGTCATCGGCGTTTCCTGGAACAACTACAACGAAGAGCGCTGGGCGAAGTGGGATGAGCCGGACATGAAGGCGGCCATCGAGGCCGGCGGCGGCCGGTATATCTCCACCGACGCCGGTTCGTCGGCCGAGCAGCAGATCGCCGACGTGGAGAACCTGATCTCCCAGGGCGCCGATGCCCTGATCATCCTGGCGCAGGATGGCACCGCTATCCTGCCGGCAGTGACCAGCGCCCTGGAGCAGGGCATCCCGGTCATTGCCTACGACCGCCTGATCGAGAACCCGGGTGCTCTCTACATCACCTTCGACAACGTCGAAGTCGGGCGGATGCAGGCCAGGGCGATCTACGCCCTGGTGCCCGAAGGCAACTACGTCTTCATCAAGGGCAACTCGACCGATGCCAATGCCGACTTCCTGCGGGGAGGCCAGCAGGAAATCCTGCAAGCGGCCCTGGACTCCGGCGCCATCCACAACGTTGGTGAGATGTACACCGACAACTGGGACCCGGCTGTTGCCCAGACCAACATGGAGCAGATCCTGACCCAGAACAACAACCTCGTCGACGCCGTGGTCGCCTCCAATGACGGCACGGCCGGCGGCGTGGTCACCGCTCTGGCTGCCCAGGGCCTCGCCGGCATCGTGCCGGTGTCGGGACAGGACGGCGACGCCGCCGCCTTGAACCGGGTCGCCCTCGGGACGCAGACGGTCTCGGTGTGGAAGGACGCTCGTGAGCTCGGCAAGAAGGCCGGTGAGGCCGCGATCGCGCTGGCCAAGGGCACCGCTCTTGCCAGTCTCCCCGGTACCGTCATGTTCACCTCACCGGGCGGCAACCAGATGGTCTCGTACCTGCTGACGCCTATTCCCATCACGGCGGACAACCTGCAGGTCGTGATCGATGCCGGATGGATCGACACCGCGACGCTCTGCCAGGGCGTGGCGGCGGGCACTGTGGCCGTATGCGGGTGATCGACCAAGGTTGATCGCCAGTTGAACGAGACACACCGCGCTCACGGGACCAACGTGAGCGCGGTGTGTGTCATTGAGGCCATAATCGCCGGCTTGGAGGTGGCATGACTGTGACTAACGGCCCGCCGGCGGGCGCGGGATTGCAGGAGACCACGAAGAAGGGTCGGAGCCGCTGGCCTCTCGGCTCGCTGCCGTCGCCCCGATCGCTGCTGCGCACGGCAGAGATCGATACCCGCATGCTCGGCATGCTGGGGGCGCTGGCCCTCATCTGGATCAGCTTCCACTTCTGGTCCGGAGGCACGTTCCTCACCCCCCGGAACCTGTGGAACCTGTCAGTGCAGACCTCGGCTGTCGCCATCATGGCCACGGGCATGGTGCTCATCATCGTGTCCCGCAATATCGATCTGTCGGTGGGAGCCGTGCTGGCTGCGGTGGGGATGGGAATGGCCGTGTTGCAGGCCGAGATCCTTCCCCGCTGGCTCGGCTACGACCACTGGGCCACCTGGATCATCGCCCTGGCGGCAGGTCTCCTCATGGGTGCGGCCATCGGCGGCCTGCACGGCTTCCTCGTGGCATACGTCGGGGTCCCCTCCTTCATCGTGACGCTGGCCGGGCTCCTCGTCTGGCGCGGCGTGGCCTGGGCCATGGCCAGCGGACGAACGATCGCCCCCATGGACTCGACTTTCCAATTGATCGGAGGGGGCTCGCGCGGCAACATCGGCGGCTTCTGGAGCTGGATCGTCGGAGCCGTAGCCAGCGCCGTGATCGTCGCCCTGCTCGTCAACAGCCGACGTCAGCGCCGCAAGTTCGGGCTCCGCCTCCGCCCCCTGTGGATGGAGATCTCTGTCGGTGTCATCGGATGCGGCGTCGTCCTCGGCGCCATCGGGTACCTGAACCGCTACATGCTCCCCGAGCGGGTCGCCGCCGAGAGGGGTGGAGGCAACATCCCATTCGGGCTGGCGATTCCGGTGCTCCTCGCCATCGTCGGCACCCTGGTCATCACCTTTGTCGCCACCCGGCTCCGCTTCGGCCGCTACGTGTTTGCCATCGGGGGCAACCCCGAGGCCGCCGAGCTGGGCGGCATCAAGACCAGGTGGACCGTAATGAAGACGTTCATCCTGATGGGTGTCCTGGTGGCGATCGCCGCCGCCGTGCAGACCGCCCGCCTCAACGCTGCGGTCAGCGGCCTCGGGCAGGGTGCCGAATTGTCGGTGATCGCTGCCGCGGTGATCGGCGGGACATCTCTCGCCGGAGGGGTCGGTACGGCTGCGGGTGCCGTGCTCGGGGCCCTGGTGATGCAGTCGCTGCAATCCGGCATGGTGCTCGTCGGGGTCGAGGCCCCGGTCCAGGACGTCGCCGTGGGCATCGTTCTGGTTCTGGCGGTCGCCCTCGACACGATCTTCTCGCGGAGGTCGAAATGACCACGACCAGCCAAATCGACCGGGGAGTCCCGCTGGTCGAGATGCGCGATATTCGCGTGGCGTTCGGAGGTGTGCATGCCGTGGACGGCGTCACGATCGACCTCTTTCCGGGCGAGGTCGTCGGCCTGGTGGGCGGCAACGGAGCCGGCAAGACCACCCTCATCAAGACCCTCTCCGGCGCACACGAGGCCGACTCCGGAGAGATCTACATCAACGGCGAGAAGGCGACGATCGAGACCCCGCGCGACGCCAAGGAGTACGCCATTGAGACGATCTACCAGACTCTTGCCCTGGCAGAGAACATCGACGCCCCCTCGAACATGTTCCTCGGGCGGGAACTGCGGACCCGCTGGGGGACTCTCGACGATCGGGCCATGGAGGACGCCGCCCGCCGGATGATGGCCCGACTCAACCCCCAGTTCCAGAACCTGCGGACCGCGGTGCAATCGCTTTCCGGCGGCCAGCGGCAGTCGGTGGCCATCGCCCGGGCGGTGCACTTCAACGCCAAGATCCTGATCATGGACGAGCCCACGGCAGCCCTAGGACCGGCCGAGACCGCCCAGGTCCACGACCTGATTCAGCAGCTCAAGGCCGAGGGCATCGGCATCTTCCTAATCAGCCACGACATTCACAGCGTGTTCGACCTGGCTGACCGGATCAGCGTCATGCTGCAGGGCAAGGTCGTGGGCACCGTCGACAAGAACGCGGTGACCAAGGACGAGGTCCTGGCCATGATCATCATCGGCAAGCTGCCGGGCACCGCGACTCGCGAGGAGCTCGAAGAACTCCACTGATAGCCGAACCACGACCGGCAAGGAAGATGCGGATGCGCAACCTCCGTTGGGGAATCATCAGCACTGCGGAGATCGGGATGACGAAGGTGATCCCCGCCCTCCAGCGCGCCGAGCACTGCGAAGTCGTCGCCATCGCCTCGCGCGACGTTGACAAGGCAGCGGACGCCGCCAATCGGCTCGGAGTACCGAGGTCGTACGGGGCCTACGACGAGCTTCTGGCTGACGACGCCATCGATGCCGTCTACATCCCACTCCCGAACGACATGCACGCCGAGTGGACGATCCGTGCGGCGGAAGCCGGCAAGCACGTGCTCTGCGAGAAGCCCCTGGCGCTGACCGCCGCCCAGGCAGAGGAGATGGCGGCTGCGTGCGCCGCGGCCGGCGTCAACCTGACGGAGGCCTTCATGTACCGGCACCATCCGAGCTGGGTCGAGGTGATCCGTCTCGTCCGCTCAGGGGCAATCGGTGACTTGCAGGCCGTGCAGAGCTGGTTCAGCTTCTTCAACGATGATCCGACCAACATCCGGAACCGGATCGAACACGGCGGCGGCGCAGTGCTGGACATCGGCTGCTATTGCATCAATCTGTCCCGCATGCTCTTCGGCGGCGAGCCGACCCGGATCGAGGCGTCGGTGCGTCGGGATCCGGACATGGGCATCGACACCCTCGCCTCGGTTGTGCTGGAGTTCGTCGGTGGTGGTCAGTCGGCCTTCACGTGCAGCACCAGGGCCGAGCCCTACCAACGGGTGCACATATTCGGCACCTCCGGGCGGATCGAGATCGAGATCCCTTTCAATATCCCCCCCGACCGGACAACTCAAATCTTCCTCACCTCGGGAGGGGACCCACCGGTGGCGCCGGCGACGGAGACGCTCGTCTTCGAACCCGTCGACCAGTACGCGATCCAAGCGAGTCAGTTCGCACGGTCGGTCCTCGCGGGAGCTGCGTTCCCGGTCCCGATCGGCGATGCCGTTGCGAACATGAAGGTGATCGAGGCGGTCCTGGCGACGTGATCTGCGTGGTGGCGAGCCATCGAACCGACGACCCTCCTCCGAGAGCAGGAGCAACATGATGGATTTCTTCCCCGATGTTCCCGGTCCGATTCCCTTCGGCGGCCGCGATGCCGAGGCCGAATTGGCGTATCGGGTCTACGACCCAGACCGGATCGTGCTCGGCAAGCGCATGGAGGACCATCTCCGGATCGCGGTGTGCTACTGGCACTCCTTTGGCTGGCCGGGCAGCGACGTGTTCGGCCAAGGAACGTTCGACCGTCCCTGGCTCGAACCGGGAGTGGATCCGATGCGGGCCGCCAGACAGAAGATGGACGCCGCGTTCGAATTCTTTGCCAAACTCGGCACGCCGTTCTTCTGCTTCCACGACATCGACATCGCTCCGGTCGGTGCCACGTTCGCGGAGACGAAACACAATCTCGAGGAGATGGTCGGGTACGCCGAGGAACACATGGCACGCACCGGCGTCCGCCTCCTGTGGGGGACCACCAATGCCTTCGGTCATCCTCGATTCGCGGCCGGCGCGGCCACTAACCCGGATCCGGAGGTGTTCGCCTACGCCGCGGCCCAGGTGAAGAACGCCATCGACGCCACCCACCGACTCGGCGGCGCCAATTACGTGCTGTGGGGAGGCCGGGAAGGATACGAGACCCTGCTCAACACCCGAATGCGCCGTGAGGCGGACCAGTTGGCGCGATTCCTGACGATGGTGGCGGAGTACAAGCACGCGATCGGTTTCGAGGGCACTCTGCTCATCGAACCCAAACCCCAGGAGCCGACCAAGCACCAATACGACTACGACTGCGCGTCGGTGCACGGGTTCCTGGACAGGTATGACCTCGTCGGGGAGTTTCGCGTGAACATCGAGGTGAACCACGCGACACTTGCCGGTCACAGCTTCCACCACGAAGTGGCGTACGCCATCGACAATGGCATCTTCGGCAGCGTCGACGCCAACCGTGGCGATCCCCATAACCAGTGGGATACCGATCAGTTCCCGAATTCCGTTGAAGAGATGACCCTGGCGATGTTCGAGATACTCCGCAGCGGGGGCTTCGACACCGGCGGCTTCAACTTCGACACCAAGCTGCGCCGCCAGAGCATGGATCGCGTCGACCTGTTCCATGGCCATATTGGCGGCATCGACACGCTGGCGCAATCGTTGTTGGCGGCGGCGCGACTCGTAGAGGATGGCGCGCTCCAAGCAGCGCGTGACCAGCGCTATGCGGGATGGGCGGGTCCGCTCGGAACCGCCATCATCGATGGGGATCTCTCTCTCGGCGACCTCGAGCAGAAGGTTGCCGCCGGTGACCTCGATCCGCACCCGGTCTCCGGTCGACAGGAGCAACTCGAGAACCTGGTCAATCGGACGCTGTGGAGGGCGATCGAACCGGGTGAGTGAACGCGGGAGTTACCGGCATTTGGACGTCTCGACGAATGGAGGATGTTGTGAGTGACCTCAGTGGCAAGGTTGCCGCCATCACGGGCGCCACCTCCGGAATCGGCGCGGCCACTGCCCGGGCCCTGGCCGGAGAGGGCGTCCCGGTTGTCCTCGGCGGGCGACGCCGGGAGCGGCTCGACCAACTCGTCGCCGAGATCGGCGACGCCGCCGTGGGCGTGGAGATGGACGTTCGTGATCCGCAGGGATCGCGCGATCTGATGGAAACGGCTCTCGACCGCTTCGGGAAGCTCGACATTCTCGTGGCCAACGCCGGTATCGGAGCCTACGGGGGGATCATGGTTCTCAGCGATGAGCAGCTGATGGACATGATGGAGACGAACGTCGCCGGAACGGTGTGGCCCATCCGGGCGGCCGTACCCCACTTCCTCGACGCAGGCAGAGGCGACATCGTGATCGTCGCCTCGGTGGCCGGATTGAGGGGCGCAGGCGACGAGGCCGTGTATGCCGCCACCAAGTTTGCTCAGGTAGGTCTGGCAGGCGGCCTCGATCGAGAGCTGCGGGGGAAGGGCATCAGGGTCTCGACCATCTGCCCGGGTGGCGTCGCCACCGAATTCGCCATGGGCGCCGGGCGCACGCCGGACATGCCGGGCTTGGCCGACATGCTGCGGGCCGAGGACGTCGCCGGCGCTGTCGTGACAGTGCTCAAGCAGCCACCCAGTATGCGCACCTTGGTGTGGTCGATGCGCAGCATTCACGAGGCCGACTGAGGGCCCTCGCGTGGTCAAGGGCGTGGTCACCCAGTCAACCGAGGGTGCGCGGATCGCGATAGATCTCGACGCAGGGTGCCGGCTTGCGTCGCTCGAGGTGCACGGGCACGAGCTGCTGGTGACTTCGGGTCCCGGTCCGATCGATTGGGGCTGCTACCCGATGGCGCCGTATGCCGGGCGCGTCAACGAAGGTCGATTTGCCTTCGGAGGGGCGAGCTACCAGCTCCCGCGGACTCTTGGCGGGCACGCCACTCACGGCACCGTATTTCGGCACCGTTGGGAGGCAGAGAGTGACTCCTCTTTCAAGACCGAGCTCGGTGCGGAGTGGCCCTTCTCGGGTTGGGTGCGCCAAGAGATCCGGCTCTTCCCCTCCGGGATTGCGTTCCGTATGGAGGTGCATTCGGAGGACGGCGCCATGCCGGCGTCATGTGGCTGGCACCCTTGGTTCCGGCGAATCGTCGGGGGCGCTGAAGCGGAACTCGACTTCCGTCCCGGGTTCATGTTCGAACGGGACCTCACCGGCATCGCCACCCGAGATCGGAGACCAGTATCTGCGGGGCCCTGGGATGATTGCTTCGGCGATCTCGATCGACCTCCGGCGCTCACGTGGCCGGGCGTGCTGCGTCTCGAGATGGAAGCGACGTGTGACTACTGGGTTGTGTTCACCGAGCGGGACCACGCCTTGTGCATCGAGCCGCAGACGGCGCCCCCCGATGCCCTCAACCACGACGCGTTTGTGGTCGAGCCCGGGAAGCCGTTGATTGCCGAGTGCACGATGACGTGGCACCTGCCGGAGCAACCCGCCCCATGATCCGAAAGAACGGAGGTTCGACGAGCGTTTCGTCCTACGAATTGATCGCGACGAGACGCTCCCTCACGTGTCGAATGCGCTCGACAGTGGATGTGTCGCGTTCCACCGGTTCGAGCAGCGTTCCCTGTCGAGTGTTCCAAAGGGCGGCGATCGTGTCGAGGGACCGACCACCAAGAACGGCAGCCCCCTGAGTGGCGGCGCCGAGAGCCACCAATTCCGTCGCCTCGGGAATCTGAAGAGCGCGGCCCGAAAGCGATCGCACCACCCTGCGCCAGGTTGCCCCTCGGGCGCCGCCCCCGATAACGACGATCGCCGCATCGGCGTCGATCCCGGAGCTGTGGACGTCGATGACGTCAAGGGCTTCGAGCAGCGAGAGAGCCGCTCCCTGGTAGGCCGCCAGCAGGATCTCGCCGGGTTCGGTCGTGTGCCGTAACCCGGTCATCGACGCAGCGGCGTTCGGCAGGTTCGGAGTCCGTTCGCCATCGAAATACGGCAGCACGACGACGTCGGTGTGCTCGGCAGCAGCATCGCGATCCAGCCCGAGCCAGTCTGCGATCCTGTCCACGGCAAGTGTGCAGTTCAAGGTGGCGGCGAGTGGGAGGAATCGTCCGGCGGCGTCGGCGAACCCAGCCACACTCCCGGAGGCATCCACGGTGCGAGTCGCAGAACTCATGTAGGCGGTGCCGGACGTGCCGAGACTGATCACCGGGATGCCGGGGGTTAGGCCCAATCCGACCGCTGCGGCGGCGTTGTCACCG
>MELR01000005.1:33171-33431 GCA_001767695.1 Actinobacteria bacterium RBG_16_68_21 | reverse complement strand
GACCGGGATGCCGGCCCGCAAGTCCAGGTACTCGGCGGCCGCCGGGGTGACTTCGCCCGCCAGGTCATGTGGTCTGAGCACGCCGGGAAGCAGCGACGAATCGAGCTGCTGGCTCGGGTGGTCGAGCACCTCGAGTGCGTAGTCCTCGGTTGCCGTCGACCACCACGCGGTGCCGGAGGCGTCACCGCGATCGGTTACTCCCGCACCGGTGAGACGCTCGGTGAGGAAGTCGTGGGGGAGTCGGATGGCGCGAGTGGCGG
>MELR01000005.1:258-33156 GCA_001767695.1 Actinobacteria bacterium RBG_16_68_21 | reverse complement strand
GCCTCAGCCATGCCCATTTCGTCGCAGTGAACGACGCGACGGGCACGAGTCCGATGTGCTCCGCCCACCACAAGGGACCGCCAAAGGCGTCGATCATCCGGCGGGCATCCTCGGCAGATTCGGTGTCGTTCCAGAGCTTCGCAGGCCGCACCGGCCGCCCCGCCTCGTCGAGAACGACAAGCCCATGCTGCTGGCCGGCCACGGAGATCGCGGCGATGTCCTTCGTTCGCTCTGTCTGGGCGAGGGCATCGTGCAGTGCGGTCCACCACACCTCGGGATCGGTCTCGCGAGCTCCACCGGTGCCGGTGACTTTATGCGGGGCCAGGCCCTGGGCGACGATCGTTCCCGTATCGACGTCGACGACCACGACCTTGGTGGATTGGGTGGACGTATCGACTCCGGCAACGAGCGGCATCGCCCTCCTTTCCAACTGCCGCGGGAGGCTAGTGCGATGTCATGCAACCGCTGCCCGCGTGCGCCATGCGCCGTCGGCACGTCGACTCGCTCCCAGCCCGGAACTGGCCTCTTCCCGTTCGAGGCGGCTCCGGTCGCCCGCTGGCTACGCTCGCGGCGACACGATCGAGGAGCTGCGACATGGGCACCGAGGGCGAGCACCTGCCCGATACACACCTCAAGTTCTCGGCGCGGTTCCCGGCGCTGGCCGAGGCTAACGCGGCGGCGACTGAGGCGACGATGGCTGGTGGTCCGTTGGACGAGCGCACCTGTCAGCTGATCAAGATCGGCATCTCCCTCGGTGGTGGCCTCGACTCGGCACTCAAGTCCCACGTGCGCCGAGCCCTCCGCGCCGACGGACCTGGTGGCGCCTGAGACGTTTGCCGCACCCGACATCGCCCCCGAACTGCTCGCCGCCGTCGACGGCTTCTAGAGCACCATCCCCGAAGGTTGGCTGTCGGCGGGAGACGTCGAGGCCGTCAAGGTGGCGATCGAGGCCGGAGCCTTCCTGATCGACGTGCGCACTCCGAGCGAGTACGCCGAGGGCTTCATCCCCGGCGCGACCAACATCGACCTGAGAACCCTGGCCGACAATACGAGCCTGATCCCCACCGACACGCAGGTGATCGTCTACTGCAAGTCGGGATGGCCTGCCGCTCTGTCCGAATCCATCCTTCAAGTGCTCGGGTTCAGCAATGTGAAGGCCTTCCCCGGCAGCTATGCCGCCTGGACGGCAGCGGGCGAGCCGGTCGCCACTCCGTAGCAATCGGAACGCCTTTGTGGAAGGGCCGGACCACCGGCCCTTCCACCGCGTTCGACGTCACCTGCATCATGCCGGCGTCGGGTCGTTGCTTTCCACGCCGATCTCAGTCGCCTTGACCGCGATCCACACCGACTCGCCGGGAGTCAGGTGGAGCGCCTCGGTGGATTGCTTGGTGATCTCAACGGTCAACGCCACGGGCGCCCCAGTCCGCAGTCTCACCCTTTCCCCGAGATCCTCGATACGTTCGATCGTGGTCACCCAGGCGTTGCGGGGGCTTCCTTCGGGTGGCGCCCGGTGCACCGAGATCGCGGTGGGATGGATGGTGATCAGCACCGGACCGGCCACATCGCCGTGGGCGATGTGGAAGACGTGGGCTCCGACGGTCGCCGCGCCTCCCGACGCCGTGCCTACCAGCAGATTGGCTCCGGCGAGGTCCGCGGCGTAGCGGGTCCGGGGGCGGAGCCTGACGTCGTCGGCGGTGCCGCTCTGCGTGACGACGCCGTCTTCGATCACGTGGATCTCGTCGGCGAGGAGAAAGGCCTCGGTGGGATCGTGCGTTATGAGCAGCCGGGGTCCGGCAAAACCATCCAGGTGCTCGCGGAGCGTTCTCCGCAGCCGCGACCGGGTGGTGACGTCGAGCGCGGCCAGCGGCTCGTCGAGGAGCAGCAGGTCCGGCTCGGTCACCAGAGCGCGCGCCAGTGCCACTCGCTGCGCCTGGCCCCCGGACAGGTCACCGGGCTTGTGCCGCTCCATCCCATCGAGTCCAAGGCGGCGTATCCACTCCCCGGAGCGGGCGCGCGCCTCATCCCGTCCCACACCACGGGAGCGCAGGCCGAAGGCGACGTTCTCGATCACGTCGAGGTGAGGGAACAAGAGGTAGTCCTGGAACACCACGCCGATCCGACGGGCTTCGGACGGAACGAACACCCCAGTGCCCGGGTCGTCGAGGACGGCACCAGCCAGTTCGATACGCCCCTGGTCGATGGGAACCAGCCCGGCGATGGCGGCGACCGCCGTCGACTTGCCCGCTCCGTTGGGCCCGAGCAGGGCGCCGGTCGTCCCCGGCGGGATCGTCACATCGATGTCGAGTCGGAACGCTTCCGACCGTCGCAGCTCGAAGTGCGCTCTGAGGCCGGGTCCGTCGATCACAGCGCCCTCCACCAGCGGTCGCGCAGGGCGATCAGAACGGCGAGAGAGACGGCCACCATCAGCAAGCTGATGGCGACGGCGGTTTCCCGGTCGCTCTCCAGGGCGACGAACACCGCCAGCGGGAGTGTCTGGGTCCTGCCCTGGAGGTTTCCGGCGAAGGTGATGGTGGCCCCGAACTCTCCGAAAGCCCTCGCCCAGGTGAGCGCGAGGCCAGCCGCCAGCGAAGGCCCGATCATCGGCAGCGTCACCCGGCGGAGCACGGTCCACCGTCCCGCTCCCAGGCTGGCCGCTGCCCCCTCATACCGCCGGTCGAGATTGCGCAGCGCCCCCTCGACCGTGATCACCATGAACGGCATGGCCACGAACGTGGCGGCGATGATCACTCCCCAGGTGGAGAAGGGGAGCAAGAGCCCGGTGAGCCGGTTGAGTGGTTCTCCGACCAGGCCACGGCGGCCCAGGGCGAAGAGCAGTGCGGCGCCGCCCACAACCGGGGGGAGCACCAGGGGAAGGGTGACGACGGCGCGGACCACCGCCCGCCCCGGGAAGTCGACCCGGGCCAGCAGCCACGCCAGCGGCACGCCGAGGACGAGGGCGATCACCGTGGAAGCCAGCGACGTGATCAGCGACAGCCGGAGAGCGTCGGCGACCACGTCGCCGGTGAGCAGGTCCGGGAGTCGCGACCAGGGGGTACGCGCCACCAAGCCCGCCAACGGCACCACGAACAGGGCCAGACCGAGGCATCCGAGGACGATCAAGACCACCGGGGGTCGACCCGGCATCCGTCGCTGGCCACGGCGCTCCGAGGTCACGGCGAGGCGAAGCCGTAGCGAGCCAGAATCGACTGCCCTTCACCAGAGACCACGAAGGCGACGAACGCCGCGGCAGCAGCGGGATTCGGAGCGTGGGACAGCGCGGCGATCGGGTACTCGGCGGCCACATTGACGTCCCCAGGAATCTCGATGCCCTCCACCGCGCTGCCGCTCGAGTAGACGTCGGTGACGTAGGTGATTCCGGCGTCGAGTTCTCCCGCCTCGATCTTGGTGAGCAGCGCCCTCACGTCTGGTTCGTTGGTGTCGATCGCTGCCGTCACCCCGGCATTGTGCAACGCCTGGCGGGCGAAGTCGCCGCAGGGAACCCCTGCGGCGCATAGCCCGATCAGGAGGTCGGGGTTGGCGAAGTCCTCCAGTCCGGTGACTCCGGCGGGGTTGCCCGGCGGCACCGCGATCTGGAGGAGGTTGCGGGCGAAGACCTGAGGTTTCCCGGCAACCTGGCCAACCGCCACCAGCCGGTCCATGTTCGCCTGGTTCGCCGAGGCATACACGTCCACCGGAGCCCCCGCCAGGATCTGTTCGCGCAGTGCCGAGCTGGCTCCCGGGTTGACCACGACATCGACCCCGGGATGAGCCACCTCGAATGCCACGGAGATCTCCCCGAAGGCGTCGGTGAGGGAGGCCGCGGCCGACACCAGCACTTCGCCCTCCACGACGGCGTGGCCGGTCGGCGCCGGGTCGCCGCAGGCTGCCACGGCAGTTACCACGAGGGCCGCCGCAACGAGTCGGAACCGTTCGGTCACTCGAGCCTCCCTGGGTCTCCGCGACGAGTAATGGTTGGACCGAGGATATGCCGACGGCTCGGCCCGGCGGGTTGGCCGCGAGCCCTCAGGAGTACTGTGCGACGGCCACGGGCCGGCCGCCATCGGCGGAGCGGACCACTGCCTCCAGGACCGCCACGTTGCCCAAGCGTTGCTCGTTGGTGAACCGGTAAGGGACCCGGCCGGCAACCGCATCGGCCCAGTGCTCATAACCGGCCCGCACCGGGCTGGCGGGTTCGAAGTCCCGCCGGGTCTGCTCCGCTTCACCGCGACGCCGTACGTAGAAGTGTGTGGTCCCGCCCGGGTCGACATGCTGCGTCTCTCGGGCTTCCGCCCAGGCGAGGCTGCCGAACACCGCGAATCGGGCGTAATCGGGAGTCGCCGACACGGCTCCGATGTGACCGGTGGCGCCGTCGACGAACCGAAGGTGTGCCGAGACGACGTCCCCGGTGGGGATGACCAGGATCCGCCGCGCGGTGTACGCATGGACCTCGGCGACCTGGCCGGCGAGGCTGAGCATCATGTCGCTCAGATGGACACCCATCCCCGTCCAACCCGCCGCAGGCGCCTCCTCCTTGCTGCCCCGCCAGTTGTCCGCCGCCATGTTCAGCCATCGATCGTGGCTCCAATGGGCCTCCATGTGGAGGATGGTGCCCAGCTCCCCCGCATCGGCCATCCGCTTGATCTCCTCCCAGGCCGGTTCGAAGCGGCGCTCGTGGCCAATACCGAGGACGATGCCCGCGGCGTCGCAGGCGTCGATCATCCGCCGGGCGCTCTCCACGCCGAGTGACAACGGCTTCTCGCAGAAGACCTGCTTGCCGGCGGCGGCGGCCCGGATCACAGACTCCTCGTGGAGTCGGTGGGGAATGGTGAGGATGACGGCTGCGACGTCCTCGCTCTCGAGAGCCTGGGCGTAGTCCGCGAGGACCGGCAGACCATGGGCGGCGTGGTACCTGTCCCGCATCTCCTCACTCGGGTCGATCCCGCAGACGATCTCGATCTTCTCGCTTCCCTGCAGGACCTTGGTCACCTGGCTGCCCCACCAGCCGAGTCCGACCTGGGCGGCCTTGAGCATATGCCGTCTCCTTCCCACACTCCCCGGACGCGCTCAGGTAACCGGCTGGGACGACTGCCATCCAGAGGATTTCGGCCGCCTCAGTTCTTCACCCAGTAGTCGAACGTGAGCAGGTTCTCGCGATGGGGGGCGCTCATGGCGATGAACGCCTTGTGGTCCGGATGGGGCAGGTACACGTCACGGTCTGCCTCTGACCGGAACGAGACGACGAGGCAGTGGGTGAATCCCCGAGACAAACCCTGGACGCTGACATCGGTGCCCCACTCGAATTCGGCAATCTCGGGAATCTTCCCGGTCAGGGAGCACAAGGTCTCTTCGATCTCCGTGATCACCTCCGGCGGGGTCTCGGGCTTCCACTGGAAGAGGACGACATGGCGGAGCATCGCGTTCTCCTGTCCAAAGGTCGGGTTCTCCGGCGCCATCAACCCTCCGCCTTCCACCAGCGATCGGCGTCGGCGGAGCGGATCGGATTGGCAGTGGCAAGGAGGTCGAGCATCCCCCGGCGGGGCGGGGAGAAGATGTCGATCAGCCGGCACAGGGCATCGAAGGTGCGCCCGGCGTGAGGAACGTCTGGGGGGAAGATGATCACATCACCGGGCCGCGCCATCGTCACCGTATCGCCGATGGTGATCTCGATCTCCCCCTCGCGCACGATGCTGATCTGCTCTTCGGGATGGGTGTGAGGCGGGAAGCCACTGTTGGCCGGGAAGGTGACGAAGTTGAGCGACATGTTGTCGGCGAACACCGGGCAGAAGATGACCCCCTCGGCTATCTCGTATTTCGGATAGTCGTCCATGGGAACCACCGATCCGCCGGAGGCATCATGGGTCCCGGTGGTGATCGGGACGATCTCGAAGTAAGAATCGCCGTCGCTCATAGACACTCCTGTCGCCACGGCGCGATACCGCGGTCGCGCAACCCCCGCACGGTACCGGCCCCGGCCCGCGGGCAACCCCGGCCGAACGCTCCCCCGGTGGGGCCAAGGGTCCCTTATCGGTCACCCGTCTGCCTCCTACCCTCGGCCCCAGGAAGCCGCGGCCGGGCGCAGACGATCGGCCCTTCTGGTCGCGCCGGAACGACCCAAGGAGCGGGGATGAGGTACTACACGTTCCAGGTGGGATCCCCCACCGGAATCGCCACCCGGATCGGCGCCGACCACGACGGCAGCCTGGTCGACCTCACCGCGGCGGCGGAACTCGCTCTTCACGACCGCGGAGAGCCCGATTGGCGAGAGTACGCCGCCTTTCTGGTCCCCCCGGACATGGTCACCTACCTGGAGCGCGGCGAGAAGTCCTCCCGGCTGGTGGCCGAGAGTCTGCCGCTGGCGGCAACGGCGGCCGCCTCCGGAGAGCAGCTCGGCCCGAGCGGTGCCCGGCTCAGCTACCAACTCGACGAGGTTCGGCTGCTCGCCCCGGTGCCCCGTCCCAACATCGTGTGGGACTCGATGGTGTTCCACGAACACGTGAAGATGGGCCGGCCGGTGATCCCCGACGTGTTCTTCGAGTGGCCGCCCTACTTCACCCAGAGCGGCGCCATCGTCGCCGGTCCCTACGACCCGATCGTCAAACCGCGGTTCACCGAGCAGCTGGACTTTGAGTTGGAGTTCGGGCTTTACATCGGGCGCAAGGGGATCAACATCACCACGGAGGAGGCCGAGTCGTACATCGCCGGGTTCACCATCTACAACGACGTCTCCGCCCGTGACGTCCAGTTCCGCGAGATGGAGATGATGCTGGGTCCTGCCAAGGGCAAGAACTTCGAGGGGGCCAACATCATGGGACCGTGCATGGTCACTCCCGACGAGATCGACTACGACAACCTGCGGATGATCGCCCGGATCAACGGCGACGTCATCGTCGACGACAACTCGTCGGCGATGTACCACAAGTTCCCCAGGATCATCGAGTGGATCTCCCAGGAGGAGTGGCTGTACCCGGGCGACTTCATCGCTTCGGGGACCTGCGACCACGGCACCTGCCAGATGTCGACCCTGAAACGCTGGCTGGAAGTGGGCGACGTTCTCGAGATCGAGATCCCCGGCATCGGCCTGATCCGCAACCAAGTGGTGCCCGCCGCCGCCAACCGCTGAATCTCACGGAGTGACTCCGGCCGGGCGCGCCGGGTCGAAGTACCCAGGAGACGGGCTGCGCCGCGCCGTAGATTGCCATAGGGTTCGACGATCTCGAGCGGCGAGGCCGAGCATCCGCCCGCCGCAGGCCGGAGGAATGCGATGAGCAAGGTGAAGGTCGGAGTAGCCGGCTACGGAGTGATCGGCCAGCGTCTCGCCGACGGAGTGGCCCGCCAGGAGGACATGGAGCTGATCGGCGTCGCCGACGTCGCTCCAACTTTGCCGGTGCGGGCACTCGCCGAGCGGGGGATGCCCTACCGCCTGTTCACCGCCGCCCCCGGCGCCGAGGATGTCCTGAGCGCCGCCGGGATCAAGGTCTCGGGCACCTTCGCCGACCTGATCGGTGATGTCGACATCATGCTCGACGCCGCCCCGGGTGGGATAGGCGCCAAGAACAAGGAGCAGTACCTCGCCGCTGGAGTGAAGGCGGTCTTCCAGGGCGGCGAGTCCGGCAAGATCGCCGACGTCTTCTTCCACGGCTACGCCAACTACGCCAAGGGCGTCGGGCAGAACTACCTCAAGCTCACCTCGTGCAACACCACCGGGTTGATCCGAGCCGTCGATGCCCTCGACAAGGCGGTGGGCATCACCAAGGTGGCGATCACCATCATCCGCCGGGTCGCCGACCCGGGCGACACCCACCGGGGGCTGGTCGACTCGCTGCAGATTGAGCCGATCCCCAACCACCAGGCGGTCGACCTGATGGAGATCATGCCCCACGTCGACGCCACCGGACTGCTGGTGCACACCCCGATAACCCACGGTCACATCATCACGATCGTGGCCACGCCGAAGAAGCCCATCTCCGACGGCGAGGCCATCGACATCTTCCGTGCTCATCCGCGGGTGCGTTCGGTGCGGATCGCCGACGGGTTCACCACCAACACGTCGCTGTTCAACTATGCCCGATTCCTCGGCCACCCCAGGGGCGACATGTACGAGATCGGCCTGTTCGAGGAAACGGTGGGCCATTCCGGCGACGACCTGATGTTCGCCATCAACATCCCGCAGGAGTCGGTCACGATCCCCGAGACCATCGACGCCATCCGGGCGGCGATCCCCATGCAGGAGGATCAGGCCGAGGCACTGGCGCTCACCAACCGATATCTGGGCATGGAGTAGGGATGGCAAAGGCGTTCCCGTCGATCGACGACATCGACGTCGCCGGTAAGAGGGTTCTGCTCCGGGTCGACATCAATTCCCCGATCGACCCCGAAACGGGCCTGATCGCCGACGAGAACCGGATCGACCAGAGCCTGCCGACGATCGAGGACCTCGCCGACCGCGGCGCCCGACTGGTGATCATCGCCCACCAGGGCGACACCCTCGACTATCACAACCTGGTCGGCCTCGGGCAGCACGCCGACCGGCTCGCCGTCAAACTGGGCCGCCCGGTCGGTTTCATCGACGACGTCGCCGGCCCGGCAGCGCGGGCCCGGATCGCCGCTCTCGACGACGGAGAGATCCTCCTCCTCGACAACCTCCGCTACCTCACCGAAGAAGTATCCACCTTTGAGCGGGATGTCAAACTGACCCGCGAACAGATGGCCGAGACGTACCTGGTACGCAACCTGGCTCCCTTGTTCGACTGCTATGTGAACGATGCCTTCGCCGCCGCCCATCGCGGCTCTCCCTCGATGACCGCCTTTCAGAGGTTGATGCCGTCGGCGGCGGGGCGGCTGCTGTTCGCCGAGTTGAGCGCGGTCAGCCGGTTGGTGGACGATCCATCCCGGCCGGCAGTGTTCATCTTGGGCGGGCTCAAGATCTCCGATGGCTTCTCCATCATGGGGCGAGTGCTCGGGGAGAAGATCGCCGATCGGGTGCTAACCGCAGGTCTCGTCGGGGAAGTCATGCTGACGGCCACCGGGATCGACCTCGGCGAGCCGACCGCCCGATTCATCGCCGATCGTGACCTCGGGCGCTTTGTCACTCTCGCCGAGGGACTCCTCGCCGAGCATCGGGATCGGATCGCGCTCCCCGCCGACGTGGCGGCGATCGAAAACGGGAAGCGCCGCGAGGTGGCGTTGACCGATCTCCCGATCAACCTCTTGGTCACCGATATCGGCGAGGAGACCATCACCGCCTATGAGCGGGAGATCGCCGCCGCCGGGACCGTGTTCGTCAACGGCCCGCCGGGAGCATATGAGACCGCGGGGGGCGATGTCGGAACCCGACGGCTGTGGCAGGCATTGGCCGCCACGGATGCCACGACGGTCATCGGGGGAGGCGACACGGTCGCCAGCGCGCGGCGTTTCATCGACCCGGGTCGCCTCGACCACGTCAGCACCGGCGGGGGAGCGCTCATCCGGCACGTGGCCGGTCAGCCGTTACCGCTGCTCGAGGCGTTCGGCGCCTGAGGCTCGCAACCGCTTCAACTCGGCGTCGCTCTACCGCCGAGGTCCACCACGGCGTCGATTCCGGTTGGCGCGGCCCCTGGTCATCACGTATCATTGTTAATCGATTATCGAGCATTGTGGGGTGCGGGAGTGCACCTCCACGGGAGACACCGTGCCAACAGTCGCGCTGGTCGGGACCCTCGACACCAAGGGAGCGGAATACCGCTTCCTCAAGCGGCGCATCGAAGTCCTCGGCTGCGAAGTGGTACTGGTGGACGTGGGTGTCCTCGGCGAGCCGCTGGTCTCCCCCGACATCAGCCGATCCGAGGTAGCTGCCGCCGCCGGGGTGAAGATCGACCGCCTGGTCGCTCGGGGACCCCGGGGAGCGGTCGTCGCCGCCATGGCGCGAGGTGCCAGGAGCATCCTGGCCGAGATGGCCGCAACCCATCGAATCGACGCCGTGGCCGGCATGGGCGGTTCTTCCGGTACATCCCTGGTCGCCCTGGCCGTGCAGGGGCTGCCGATCGGGTTCCCCAAGATGATCGTCACCACGATGGCCTCCGGCGACACCAGGGAGTTCGTGGGCGGGTCCGACGTCACCCTCATGCACTCGGTGGTGGACATCTCCGGCCTCAATCAGATCCTCAGAAAGGTTCTGGGTAACGCCGCGGCGGCGATCGCCGGGATGGCCCGCGCCCACGCCACCCCGAACGGGTCGGTGGAGCCCGGTCCCGTGATCGCGGCGACCATGTTCGGGGTGACCACCGCCGGGGTCACCGCCGCCCGCCGCTGGCTGGAGGACCACGGGTACGAGGTGCTGGTGTTCCATGCCAACGGGGCGGGGGGCCGGTCGATGGAAGCTCTCATGCGGCAGGGCCTCATCACCGGTGTCCTCGACGTCACCACCACCGAGCTGGCCGACGAGCTGATCGGCGGAGTGCTCTCGGCGGGACCGGAACGGCTGGAAGTCGCCGGCAGCCTCGGCCTCCCCCAGGTGGTGTCGCTGGGATCCCTGGACATCGCCAACTTCGGCCCCATTGAAACCGTGCCCGATCGTTTCCGCGATCGCAATCTCTACGCCCACAACCCGGCGATCACGCTGATGCGGACCACTCCTGAGGAGTGTGCCCGGCTCGGTGAGATCGTGGCTGCCAAGCTGAACGCCGCCACCGGTCCGGTGGCCGTGTTCGTCCCCCTGCGCGGGATCTCGGCGATCGCCGTCGAGGGTGGCGTGTTCCACGATCCGATGGCAGACCGGGCGCTCTTCGGGAGTCTGCGAGCGAACCTCGACCCGTCGATCGAGGTCGTGGAGATGGACACAGACATCAACGACCCGAAGTTCGCTTCTGCCATGGCCGAATGCGTCGATCGGCTCTATCGCGAATGGCATCGCTCCGGTAGTTACCAACAAAGAGACCAGATCGAGAACCCAGAAAGGCACAGCAACGAGCGGCGAGAAGCGCAGTCGGGGAATCGACACCTGTCCTCTCCCGACCGGTACTCGGTTCCGTCGCCTTAGTCGGAGAAAGGGGATCTATGGCTGACACGAGCAAGGTGGTAGCGGAGTTCTTCGGGTCGAAGGAGTTCCCGGTCAAGTGGGACTCCGAGACCGAGAAGAAGCTCTTCTGGGTCTACGACGACCTCCACTGCCCACAGCCCCTCTCGCCGATGTACTTCGACATCGGCGGGTGGTGGATGAGCTGCGATCACATGTTCCGTCGGTTCGGCACGCCGTTTGCGGTGGACTGGACTGCCAAGAACGTGAATGGCTACCTGTACACGGCGGCAATCCCGCAGGACCCGGACTTCTCCGTTCCGGCGATGGAATACGGGAGCACCTACACCCCGCGGATCAACCTGGATCCGGAGTATCCGGCAAAGATCGGGGCGTACCTGGGTGCCGTCCTCCCCACCTACGGATTGAACTTTGCCACCTGGTGGAGGGAGCGCCTCGTTCCCGAGATGCGGCGCAACCTCGACTACCTGGAGTCGAAGGTCTTCAAGTGGGAGGAGATCCCGCTCATGGAGTGGGCGGTGATCCTCGAGGACGCGATCGATGTCCACGATCGCCACTGGAAGATCCATTGGATGCTCAATTTCGCCCAGCTGTCGGCGACGCTCAACCTCCGCGCCGTGGTCGAGGAGGTTCGAGGCACGGTCGACGATGCATTGCTCGGCCGGTTGCAGAACTCGGCGGCGGACCGCAACTGGGACGCCATCGAGACCCTGTGGAAGATCAAGGAGAAGGCGAAGAAGAGCAAGACCCTTGGCGCGGCGTTTGCTTCGGGCACCGGCATGGAGATCCACGCCGCGCTCGACAAGACCGCCGAGGGCAAGAAGTTGCTCGAGGACGTCGGCGCCTACCAGCGTGAGTTCGGCTGGCATGCGGTCTGGAGCCACGAGTTCATCTTCCCGAGCCGCTTCGAAGAGGCCGGCCCGGTGCTCGACTTGATCAAGGGCTACATCGAGTCGGATTACGACTACCCGACTGCGGTCAAGGCCCTGGCCGACGACATCGCCGCCGCCTCCAAGGAACTGCTCGCCGGTCTCGAGGGCGAAGCCCTGGAGAAGATGAAGGCGGCCAACGAGATCAACCTGAAGATGGCGCCGCTGACCCCGGACCACCACTTCTACATCGATCAGGGGACCAACCAGCACGTGCGGGTCGTCCTCATCTGCATCGGCAAGAAGCTGGTCCAGGAGGGCGTGCTGGATGCACCCGACGACGTGATCTTCTTGAAGTACAACGAGCTGCGGTATCTGCTCGGCGACCTCAAGAACTACGACGCCCGGAGCATCGTCAAGAAGCGCCGCCAGGAGCGGCTGGAGTCCTACAAGCTCCGTCCCGCCGACTTCATCGGCACCGCCACCGAGAGCCAGTTGGCCTTCCCGTACCTCAACCTGTGGGGCTTCCCCGAGAAGCTGAACAGGGCCGAGGCGGGCAAGGGCGAGGTGGTCGGCCTGGCAGCATCGCCCGGCACCGTCGAGGGCGTCGCCAGGGTGGTGATGAGCATCGACCAGTTCGACGAGGTCAACCCCGGTGACATCATGGTCTGCCAGATGACCAACCCTGCCTGGACGCCGCTGTTCGCGGTGATCAGCGGGATCGTCACCGATGCCGGTGGTGTGGTGTCACACCCCGCGGTCATGGCCCGGGAGTTCGGAATCCCGGCGGTCATCGGGACCTCGATTGCCACGTTGAGGATCAAGACCGGCGATCGGATTCGGGTCGACGGCACGAAGGGCCTCGTCCAGATCCTGAGCTAGGCGTTCGCAGGCGTAAGCCGCCCGGTCCGGGTCAACCGGACCGGGCGGACCGCCGCCGGTAGACACAACACGACAGACGACCGACGACAGACGACGCGAGCCAATCGCTAGTTGCCAATTGCTCCGCGAATCGCGGGCGACGGCGACGGACGACGAAGGGCGAAGGAGCCTCCATGCCACAGCTGACTGAAGAGATGTCGGCGGGACCGGCCCGAATCCGGGTCGACGTGATCGGATCCAAGGTGCCTGACCACGTGCTCGAGAGCATGGAATTCCTCAACTACCGGCTCGCCGCGGTGCACAAGGAGCCCGAGGTAACCCTTGCCGACCCGGATCTGGTGTGGAACCTGGACGGATCGGATCTCTCCGTGACGTGGGACGGGCGCGTGATCCACTTCAATGGCGGCTGGGCGGTGGGACCGATCCAGAAATCGATCATCACGCTGCTCGCCCTGCGCATGGAGGCGGCAGGGCTGCACCCCTTCCACTCCGCAGCAGTGCGCTACCGCGACAAGACCGTGCTCCTGCTCGGCGGCGAGTCCAACCACGGCAAGAGCATGAGCCAGATCGAGGCGTGCCGCCGGGGAGGGCTGCTGATCTCCACCGAGACCACGATCATCGACGATGTCGGGTCCGCGGTGGCCGGTTCGAAGACGGTGTTCATCAAGAACCGCGAGAAGGGTACCGAGCGCGCCGACAAGGCGGCCCCCGAACGGGGCGCACAGATCTTCTTCGGGGACGAAATGCCCACCTGGTCGGAATACCCCGACGCCAGCAACGTCGACGTCGTGCTGGTCCCGGCGATCGACGGCAACTTCGACCCGAGCCTCGCCGAGATGATCCCCTACGAGCGCGAGTATCAATCACTGCATTCTGTGCAGAACTACTTCCACCTCAATGAGCTGCTCGCCTCGGGCTGGCCGATGCCGGTGGTGGACACCGAAGAGCGCCGGCGCAGTCGGGCGGAGTTCCTCAGTAGGTTCTGTACCCGCCCCTACTACATGATCCGGGCCGCCACGCCGCAAGCGCTGATGGACGAGGCGGATCGGGTTCTATGAGCGGATGATGAGACCGGGGAAGGATCACCGCTGATGCAGTCCTTCGGCTACCGACGGCCGGGCACGATCGACGAGGCGCTCGCCCTCCTCCAGGAGCACGGGGACGCCGCCCGGGTGCTCGCCGGAGGAACCGACCTAGTGATAGAGCTGCGCAACCGCTGGCGCCGGCCCAAGATCGTCATCGACCTCAAGCGAATCGAGGAACTGCGCCCTCCGATTCGTGAGGTGGAAGGGCGGCTGGTGTTCACCGCTCTGGCGGTGATGTCGGAGATCGTGGCCGATGAGAGGGTGCAGCTCCACTTCCCAGCATTGGCCGAGGCGGCCGACGTCGTCGGCTCGATCCAGATTCGCAACCGGGCCACCCTCGCCGGAAACATCTGCAACGGATCCCCGGCGGCCGACACCGCCCCCCCGCTGTTGGTTTACGGTGCCGAGGTCGTCATCGCTGCCAAGAACGGCACCCGCCGTGTGGCGGTCGACGATTTCATCATCGGGCCGGGGAAGGTCGATCTCCAGCCGACCGAACTGGTCACCTCGATCGAGATCCCGATCTCCGCGACCCCGATCGCTGCGGCCTATACCCGGATGACCCGCAGACGGGGCACCGACCTTGCATCGATCACGCTGTGCTGCGGGGTCGACGCCACCGGCACCACCAGGCTCGCTTACGGCAGCGTCGGGCCCAGGGCGCTACTCGTGATCGACAACAGCGGCGTGTTGGCCGACCCAGCAGCGAGTGACGAGGCCAAGGCCCCGGTCCTCGCCAGCATGTTTTCCGCCGCCAGTCCGTCTCCGAAATCGATGCGCGCCGGCCCTGAGTACCGTGTCGCCATGCTGCCGGTTCTCGGGGCGCGAGCCCTGCGCACCGCCATCGAACGCCAGACGAGGGTGCCATGAACGAGATGATGCAAGTCGAGATGACGGTCAACGGGCGGGTGCGCTCGTTCGATGTCGCCGTGAACCACACCCTGCTCGAGGTACTCAGGGATGACATCGGGCTCACCGGCACCAAGGAGTGCTGCGTGGTCGGTGAATGCGGCGCCTGCACCGTCCTCATCGACGGCGTGCCCATGAACTCGTGCTTGATGCTCGCCGTCGAAGCCGACGGGGCCGACGTCCTCACCGTCGAGGGCCTGGCCACCGACGGCCACCTGGATCGCCTCCAACAGGCGTTCCTCGAACAAGGTGCCGCCCAATGCGGCTTCTGCATCCCGGGGCAGCTGATGTCGGCCCACGCCCTCCTGCAGCGCAACCCCCACCCCACGATCGACGACATCAACGAGGCCCTGGCCGGAAACCTCTGCAGGTGCGCCGGGTACCAGCAGATCAGTGCGGCGATCATGTCTTCTGCGGAGGGAGCGGGCCGATGAAGGTCGACAACATCGGTGCACCCGCCCAGCGCCTCGGCGGGATCGACCGGGTCACCGGACACCAGCGTTACGTGGCGGACCTCCCCATCGCCGACACTCTCCACGCCAAGCTGGTCGCCCTTGATTGCGCGCACGCCCGCATCCTGTCGATCGACACTTCGGTGGCGGAGAAGGTCCCCGGGGTCGTCTTCGTGATGACCGCCGACGATCTCCCCACCCCGATGCCGCGATTCGGTCCCCAATACCAGGACCGTCCCGTGATTGCCGAGGGAACGACCAACTACCACGGCGAGCCGGTCGCCGCAGTGGTGGCGGAGACCAAGGATGCCGCCGAAGAGGCGGCGACCCTGGTGAAGGTCGAGTTCGAGGAGCTCCCCGCCATCTTCACGGTCGAAGCCGCGCTCGACCCGGCGGCGGAGCTGATTCAGGATCCGTCGATCCGGCGGCCGGGACCTTTCACCGAGACGAACATCCTCACCGAGTACCACTTTGGCTGGGGGGACGTCGATGCCATGGATGCCGACATGGTCGTCGAGCACACCTACGCGTGGCCGATGCAGACGCACTTCGCCATCGAGCCGCACGGCTACATCGCCGCTCCAGACGGTGATGGCATCATCGTGTGGAGCAGCATCCAGCACCCCTATCAGCTGCAGAAGACCGTCGCCACCGTGCTCGGCATGCCGCTGTCGAAGGTGCGGGTCATCGCCCCGGATCCCGGAGGCGGGTTCGGCGGCAAACAGCATCCCAAACTGGAGCCGCTCGTGGCGTTCATGGCAATGCGCGCCGGTCGGCCGGTCCGGCTCATCCTCAGTCTCGAGGAGGCATTCCAGGGGGTGCGGAGAGCGGGGACCGAGGTGAAGGTCCGTATGGGTCTGAAGTCCGACGGAACACTGGTGTTCCAGGATTACGTGAATCGGTTCCTGATCGGGGCCTACGGCGACACCGGCGACCGGATCAGCGCCAAGGCGTCTTTCCTGTCCGCTGGTCCCTACCGGACCCCGGCGGTGCGGATCGTCTCCCAGGCGATCCTCTCCCACACCACCCCGACCCATCCCTACCGCGGCTTCGGAATTCCCCAGGTCACCTGGGCCCGGGAGTCCTGCCTCGACGAGGCGGCGATCGCCCTCGGCATCGACCGCCTCGAGATCCGGCTGCACAACCTGGTCCGCTACGGCGAGGAGCATGTCCCAGGGGATACTCCGGCCGACGGTGACTGGGCGCAGACGGTGCGCAAGGCGGCCGAGGAGATCCACTGGGGAACCCCGCTGCCTCCGGGACAGGGACGGGGCATCGCCATCGGGGTCAAGTCCGGACCCACCACCGGCCTGTCCTATGCGACGGTCCGGTTCCTCGCCGACGCCAGCGTGATGGTCTTTTCGGGCACCTCCGACATGGGTCAGGGGGCGCGCACCATCTTCGCTCAGATCGCCGCCGAGGAGTTGGGGGTTTCCCTCGACCGGGTTGCCGTTGTGATGGGGGACACGGCAGTGGTTCCCTACGACCAGCAAACGTCGGCAAGCCGGTCATCGGTCCTCATGGGGAACGCCGTCCTCGATGCCTGCCGTGACATCCAGCGCAAGATCCGGGCCATGGCGGCGCGCCTCCACGACGTGGAGGAGGCGGAGATCACCGTGGACCGAGGTGTGGTCCACCTCCCCGACGCCGAGCTTCCGATAGTGGATGTGCTCAAGGCCGGCCTGGGTCGGATGGGCGGCGAGGTGGTCGGCAACGGCGAGGCTCGCAAGGAGGCCTTCCCCGACCATCCGTTGGGAGGCACCGCGCTGTTCTTCGAGTTCAACTGCACCGCGTGCGATGTCGCCGTCGATCCGGAAACCGGTGAGGTCACCATCCTCCGCCATGTGACGGTCGGTGATGTCGGATTGGCCCTCAATCCCGTCCAGGTCACCGGTCAGGACGAAGGGGCGGCGATCATGGGTATCGGCCACGCCCTCATGGAGCACCTGATCCTCGATGACAAGGGCCGCACCCGGAACTTGGGGGCCATCGACTACCGAATCCCCACGAGCCTGGACCTTCCCGGCGAGCTCCACAGCTTCTCCATCGAGAATGCCGACGGACCCGGCCCCTACGGGATCAAAGGAATCAGCGAAGGCAGCCTCCTGTGTACCGCGCCCGCGGTTGCCGGCGCGGTCCGTGATGCCACCGGCGCCGTGGTGCGCCGGCTGCCGCTTTCTCCTGAGAACGTCTGGCGAGCGATGAAGGAGAAGACATGACCGAGTATCGCCACGTCGGTCCCGTCAAGGACATTCCCCCGGCCGCGATGGTGGCCGCCGCCCAGATGGTCACCCAGGGCAAGTACTACTCGCTGGCGGCCTCCCGGTTCCCCGGGATGCCGCTGTTCCCCGGTCATCCTCCGTTTCAGGTGCTCAACTACCGCACTCCCCCGGGGATCAAGGCGGAGAAGGCTCAGCCGTGGGGGCCTCCCAACGATGTCGGGCTGGGGTACATGGCCGAGTACGTCATGGCCACCTCACACTCCGGCACCCACGTCGATGCCCTCGGTCACATGACCATCGGCGACGACAACCACTGGTACGGAGGAGGCAACACCGGCGAGCATCTCTCCGACCACGGCCCGCTGGTCGGCGACGCCGAGAAGCTGCCACCGTTCTTCACCCGAGGTGTGCTGCTCGATCCGCCGACGCATCGGGGCATCGACGCGCTGCCCGCCGGGGAGCCGGTCGGGGCCGACGAGTTGCAGGCGATCGCCGAGGCACAGGGGGTCGAGGTCCGCCGGTGGGACGTCGTGCTGATTCGCACCGGGTACCTGAAGTACTGGCCCGACGCCGATGAGATGCTCAAGCACAAGACCGCCGGGCCCGACCTGTCGGCTGCCGAGTGGCTGCTGGAGCAAGGTGTGGTCGCCACCGGGACCGATACCGAGACCTACGAGGTCCAGCCCGCCCCCGACCGAGGCACCCCCGCCAACCCGCAGCCGGTCCACACGAAACTGCTGATCGAGAATGGGATCTACCTCCTCGAGAGCGTGTACCTGGAAGAGATCGCCCGCGATCGCGTGTACGAGTTCCTCTTCGTGATGCTGCCCGTAAAGATCCGCGGAGCCACCGGGTCGATGGTCGATCCGCTCGCGGTGGTCTGAGCGAGCCGTGAAGGCGCTGGTATTGGCGGCACCAAACGACTATTCGATTCGCGACGTCGACGCGCCCACACCCGAACGAAACGAGCTGCTTTGTCGCGTCAGGGCAGCCTCGATCTGCGGCACCGACTCCCACCTGGTCAGGGGCGACTATGCAGGATTCTGGCCACCGGCGTATCCGTTCATCCCCGGGCACGAGTGGGCGGGTGAGGTGGTCGCCCTCGGGGAGAACGCCGCAACCCATGGCTGGTCGGTTGGAGACCGCGTCTCCGGGACGTCACACGACGCTTGCGGCTTCTGCCGGGCCTGCATCGAGGGCCGCTACAACCTGTGTGAGAACTACGGGGACCCCACAGTCCACCGCCATTACGGGCACACCTGGCAGGGAGCCTTCGCCGAGTTCGTGGTACATGGGCTGAAATCGGTGTTTCACCTCCCCGACACGCTCACCTTCGCCCAGGGAGCGCTGCTCGACCCGGCCTCGATCGCCCTGCACACCGCCCGGCGAGGCGGGGTGCAACCAGGGGACACAGTGGCGGTGCTTGGGCCCGGGCCGATCGGCCTGCTCGCCGCCGATGCCGCCAGGGCAATGGGGGCAGGCCGGGTGATCGTCGTCGGCCGCGGGGGACGGCTCGGCAAGGCACAGGCCATGGGGAACGAGGTGGTGGACTATGCATCCGAGGATCCTGTCGCCGCCACCGCGGCGGTAACCAGCGGCCGGGGAGCCGACGTGGTGCTCGACTGCGCCGGTGTCGCCGACTCTTTCCGCTGGGCAATCGCCATGCTGCGCAAGGGCGGAAGGATCGCCGCGGTGGGCATCCCGGTGGATGACGTCACCCTTTCTCTGCAGGACCTCGTGCTCTACGAGAAGGAGCTTGTGGGCGTGAGGGCGACGGCGGGAGAGATGCGCCACGTGATCCCACTGGTGGCCGACGGGCGAATCCGCGTAAGCGAGATCCACACCCACACCTTCTCCCTCGACCGGTTCGGCGAGGCGCTGGCAACCTTCGATGAGCGCCGCGACGACGCCCTCAAGGTCATCGTCGAGCCGTGAGAAACGCTTCGTCATTCGAGCCGGCGTCGGCCTCCGGACAGGGTCCCCGAGGCACTTGATCTCCTCCTCGGCCTGGCTCGATTTGGAGGGATCGGACCGCGACGTCGCATTCCGACGGCACGGTCAGGGACGAAGTTGCCGCGACCCGCGGGTGAGGTACTCGACGGGTGTCGGATTGATCGCTCCCAACACCCGTCGAGTCGTCAATGTGCCATCGGCGTCGAACCATCGAGAGTCGACAAGCTGTCTTGGCAACTCTCGTCGGAGTCCCGAGCCACCCCCGCCCTCCCCCAACCCTCACTCGATCGCGACCAGGCTCCTCCGCCGTGCCTGGAAGCGGGCGGTGTGGGTGAATCCGGCGGCGTGCGCGATCCGCTCGACCTGATCGTGTCCCCAACCGGCCTGCTCCGGTCGATGACCATCGCTGGCGAGGGTGATGTCGAGTCCTCCGCGGCGAAACATGTCGAGCAACACGGGAGCCGGGTATGCCTCACCGACCGGGTGGCGCAGTCCCGCGCTGGACAATTCGACGGCGACTCCGCTCCCGGCTGCCGCCGCCACCAGGTCCCCGTACAGGTCGACGGGCTCTTCGGACAGCCGATGACCGAGGTACTTGACCCGATCCACGTGGGCGAGGACGTCGACCATTCCCGACGCCGCCAGAAGGGTCTCCAACCCGAAGTACTGCTCGTAGACCCGGCGATGACCGCGCCTCTCCCACTCCTCGATCGAGTGCCTCCGATCGAACCACCACCCGTCGATCCAATGGACCGAGCCGATCAGCATGTCGAAGGGATATGGGGCCAGGACGTCGAGAACGGCTTCGATCGTGCCGGGTACGAAATCCACCTCGAGTCCCAGCAATACGGGAAGGCCGGCGTCCTTGGCACCCAAAATCGCCTCGACGTACCGCTCGAGCGACATGGTGCGATCGGCGCGCACATTCGCCGCCGTGTGCGCGCCGGCTGCGGAGGGCGCCGCCTCCCAGAACGGACCGAGGGCATCGGCAGATTCGACACACCTGAAGAAGTGCTCGGTGAACGCCAGTTCGGTGACACCGCGCGTTGCCGCTTCGGTCACGAACCGCTCGATGTGGTCGAGCGGGATGTGCTCGGGAGGGGGCGGAGTCGACTCGTCGGAACGGTGGGGGAACAGGTGAAGGTGGTAGTCGCTCATCGCCGGCCATTGTCCCCGGGCCGCACCCCACCAACCCGGTCGTCGATCCGCAGCGCCATGGCGTCAGTCGACCCTCGCCACGATTCCCATCCGGCGGCCGACATGGACCTGGATCCAGGCGAACAGCACCAGCCCGGCGAGAATCGCCCCGCCGACCACCCAGATCATCACCTCCGGGCCGCGCCGATCGAAGAACTGACCGATCAGCCAGGGCAGGCTCATCGACCCCAGGCTGGCCCCGATGAAGAAGATGGCGGTGACGTGGCTGGAGACGGGCATGCGCTCCTGGGTGAAATTGATGCAGCTGGCGAACACCGAGGCGATCGCCATTCCGAAGCCCACCGTACCGATCCACAGCGCGGCCGCCGAGTCGGGTAGCAGCCAGATCAGGCCGATGAATCCCACGGCGGCGAGCAGGTCTACCTGCAGCATCATCCGCGCGCTCCACCGCAGCGAGAGCGGGATGGCGATCACCCGCCCGACGACCAACCCACCCCAGAACATCGAGTTGATCAAGAAGGCCGTGGTCTGGCTGCCGAAGCCGAGTTCATCGGCGTAGTTGAAGATCCAGCCGCCGAACGCCAGCTCGCCGCCGACATGCATGAAGAACAGCAGTCCCATGAGAGCCAGGAAGTAGGCGTAGCGCCTCACGATGGCGGTGCCGGCAGTGGGCTCGGCCGTCTCCGGAGGGCTGTCGGGGCTGGGCACCCGGGTGAGCCACAGGGCAACGGGAATCATCAAGGCGGCGAAGAGCCAGAATGCCCGAGTGGCATCGCCGCCGCCGACGGCGAATCGGTCCACGACCAGCGGACAGAGGAAGGCGCCGATCCCGAACGAGAGGTGGAGGGCGTTCATGTAAGGAGGCACGTCTCGCCGGAAGAGCCACACGAGGAGCGTGTTGCCCCCGACGTCGAGCAGGCCCACCGACAGACCGATGAGGGCGAACACCCCGATCATGAGCCACAGGCTGCCCAGCCAGGGGATGGTGGCGGTGAGCAACGCCATCCACACCAGCGCCCCGGCCAGGACGCGGTTGCCGGGGAGGCGGGCGTAGAGCCGGGCCGCAAGCAGCGAGCCAACGATGTACCCCAGGGAGTTGGCGGTGAACAAGATGGCTATCTGCTCGGTGGTGGAGGCGCTGTTGTCGGCCAGGGCGTCGATCGTGGGGCCGATCGAGGCGAGCATCACCCCCTCGAGGAGCACCGCGCCGTAGAAGGCGAAGGCGATGCGCAGCTTGTCTGCTTTAGGCAGCTGCGACGGTGCGATTGCGGATCTCTTCATCCGATGCTCCTTGCCGGCGCCGGTCGATGGTTGCCCGAGTCGATCGGTGCCGACCCTTGGCCACCCGGAGGGGACGGGGTCGGCTCGCTCGACCGCCCTACTTCCTCACCACGCTGAGCCGGTCGTACAGCGCTCCGGCGTTGTTGGTCTGGATGTGATTCATCATGTATCCCTGGCCGACGTCGACCGGGTACCGGTCGGCGAAGTTGACTCGCTCGACGGTCTCCTCACGCGACCAGCCCCTGGCCACCGCCACAGCCACCGCGGTCACCCACTCCATGAGCACGCTGCGCTGAACGTCCAGGTACGCCTTGGTGGTCACCGGACCGTGTCCCGGGACGATGTGATCGACGTCGAGCCGGCGGATTCGCTCCAGGGCCACCAGCCACTGGTCCACGTTCGAGGTGTGCAGCCAGGTCTGGCACTCACTGAAGATGGTGTCGCCCGTGAAGACAACCCGCTCGCGGGGAACGTAGACCGCAACCTGCCCGGGGGTGTGGCCCGGCGTGTGGATCAACTCGAAGACGTGATCGCCGACCCGGAGCGTGACGTCCCCGGTGAACACGATCTTGGGCCGGTTGGGATCCTGGAAGTACACGTCCTTGTCGGGGAAGATCGCCGCCCCTTCCGGATCGTCGGTGGGGATCGCCTCCGCGGCGTAGGCGAATGGATCCAGGTCGGGACCGACCACCATGAAGTTCTCGTCGACCCCGCGATGGGCGATAACCGGCCCGGCACCTTTGAAGTAGTAGTTGCCGAAGATGTGGTCGACGTGGTGCTCGGTGTTGATCAGGTAGCGAATCGGCCCGAGCTTCTCGCCGGCGGCCCGCATCTCCACCGCCCGGGTGGGCAATTGCGGGGTGTCGATGAACACGACGCCATCCGAGGTGACCACGAAGCTCGGGTTACAGCCCCTGATCGTGACGTCGGTGAACACGTTCTCGGTGACGTTCTGCATCTTCCCTTTCCTTCTGCCGGCCGAGGCCGGTCGCTCGCCCTCGCCGGGTCCCCCCGGCGGTAACCGGTCACTGGGTGGCGGTCAGCCCGCCGTCGATCGTGAGGATCTGCCCCGTGATGAACGCGGCGGCATCCGAGGCAAACAGCAGGACCGCACCGAACAGGTCATCCGGCGTGCCCACCCTCCCGATCGGAATCCTCGCCACCAGGGCTTCCTTGAAAGCCGGGTCGCCGAGAAGCATGGCCACCTGAGGGGTGTCGACGAACGTCGGGGAGATCGCGTTCACCGTGATCCCGTACTTGGCCCACTCCGTGGCCCACTGCCGGGTGAGCGAGCTGATCGCGCCCTTGGCGGCGACATAGGCCGAGTAGCCGGCGTTGATGCCGAGCTGACCGCGTACCGAGGAGATGTTCACGACTCGCCCGCCGCGCCCTGCTGCGATCATCGCTCGCACCGCTGCCTGGGTGGGCAAGAGGGTGCTGCGCACATTCAGCTCATAGATCCAGTCCCACTCCGCCCGGGGGTACACCTGAGCATCGAAGAGCACCTTCCCGGCCCCACCACCGATGGCGTTGACGATGATGTCGAGGCGACCGTAGGTCTCGAGGGTCACGGCAATCACCCGATCGACATCCGCCTCGACGGTCATGTCTCCGGGTACCGACAAGGCATTGGCGCCTCCCTCGCAGATCACCGCCACCGTCTCCTCGACCGCCTCGGCGGCGCGGTCGACCACCGTGACGCACGCCCCCGCCGAGGAAAGCGCCTTGGCGAGCGCCGAGCCGATGGCGCCGCCGCCGCCGGGAACGACGGCCACCTTCCCGTCGAGACGGAATCGTTGCAGGACGTCCATGTTCACTCCTTGTCAGTCACTCCCGGTCGGCCGGGTGTGTCCGGCGCGGCCTCCACCGCAACCCGTGTGGCCGTTCCACCGCTCTTCCCCCGGTCCCGAACGAGCGCCTTGATGGCGGCGGCGGTCTTCTCCACCGAGATCCCGTATTTGTCGAGCAGGGCGTCGTCGGGCCCCGACTCGCCGAAGGTGTCGGCCAGACCGTGCCGCTTCACCGGTACCGGGTAACGATCGGAAAGCACTTCGGCGACCGCCCCGCCGAGGCCTCCGATGATCGTGTGGTCCTCGGTGGTGACCACGAAGCCGGTCCGCCGGGCGGCGGCGACGATTCCGCCTTCGTCGAGCGGCTTGATCGTCGGCACGTGGACCAGGTGCACCTCGATGCCGTCGTCGGCGAGGAGGAGGGCGGCCTCGTAGGCCCGCGTGGTCTGCACCCCGGTCGAGAACACCGTCACGTCTTCACCCTCGCGGAGGATGGTGGACTTGCCCAATTCGAATCGGTAGGAGTCGTCGAAGACGATCGGGCTGTCCTGGCGGGTGAGGCGCAAGTACACCGGACCCTGGTAATCGACGATCGCCCGGATCGCCTGGCGGGCCTCCACCTCGTCGGCGGGGGCGACCACGACCATGTTGGCCAACGCCCGCATCACCGCGACGTCGTCGAACATCAGATGGGTCTTGCCGGTCATGCCGGCGAGGAGCCCGGCGTAGCCGCCGGTGATCTTCACGTTGAGCCGGGGCTGGGCGATGAGCACCCTGATGCTGTCGAGCGCCCGGGCGACGGCGAAGCAGGCGAAGGTGGACACGAACGGGACGAACCCGACGGTGGCCATCCCGGCGGCGACTCCAAGCAGGTTCTGCTCGGCGATCCCCATCTGGAAGAAGCGATCGGGATGCGCCTGCTCGAATATGTACGCCCCGGTGGAGCTCCCCAGGTCACCGTCGAGCACCACGATCCGCGGGTCGGTCTCGGCCAGTTCTGCCACCGTCTCCCCGAAGACAAACCGGAGCGCTTTGCCCTTGGTCAACGTCATGAGCGGCCTCCCGCCGGTGTCGCCCCCAGCTCGGCGAGCGCTTGAGCGAGCTCCTCCGCGGTGGGCACTCGAGCGTGCCACTGATAGTTGTTCTCCATGAACGAGATCCCCTTGCCCTTGATGGTGTGGGAGATGACCGCCACGGGACCGCCGACGTGATCCCGGGCCCTGGCGACCGTGGCGAGGACGTCACCGATGTCGTGCCCGTCCATCTCGAACACCTTCCATCCGAAGGCCGACCAGCGATCGACCAACTGGCTACCGGTGTAGGGCGACAGCCGGTGGTCGAGCGTGTCGCCGTGCCAGCCGAACTGCTGCAGCTTGTTGTGGTCGACGATCGCCACGATGTTGTCGAGGGCGTATCGCTGGGCGGCATGGGCCGCTTCCCAGACAATGCCTTCGTTGCACTCCCCGTCGCCGAGGACCGCGTAGGTGGTGAAGTCCTTGCCGGCAGCCCGTGCCCCCATGGCGATGCCCAGGGCGCCGGAGAAGCCGAGGCCCAATGAGCCCGAGGACATGTCGATCCCCGGGGTGGCGGTCATGTCGGGATGCCCTTGCAGCCGAGAGTCGATCGCATCGAAGGTACCGAGCTCTTCGATGGGGAAGTAGCCCCGCATCGCCAGCGTGGTGTAGAGCGCGATCGAACTGTGGCCCTTGGAGAGCACACACCGGTCCCGGTCGGGCCAATCCGGTTCATCGGGTCGAATGTTCAACACCCGGAAGTAGAGGGCGATCAACAGGTCTATGACCGATAGCGGACCACCGAGATGGCCACCGTGGGCGCCGGCGATGGTCCGTACGATGTGCGCCCTGGCCCGGCGGGCGAGGTCTTCGAGCTCGGTCACCTCGGGACCGGCCACGGTGGTCTGTTTGCTCACGCACTACCTCCTGGTGAGCCTCGTTTCACGGTTCGTTGCGCGCCGGATCCTCATACGAACCCGGCACCACCGGCGGGGAGAACGAGGTCACCATCTCCAGAGGTCCGGGACCGCGCGACACGGTGGCGTGGTGCAGCCCGATCGGGATGTAGACCGCCGTTCCCGGCTCGAGCTCGACGGTGCCGTCGGGAGTGACCAACTGGCCGTATCCGGAGATGATGTAGATGGTCTCTTCCTGGGTGGGGTGGACGTGCCCCGGAGGCGCCGAACCGGCGGGGAAGGTGGCCCAGCCCACCGTCAGGTTGGCGGCCCCGGTGGTTTCCGGTCCCACGTAGAGCAGCCAGTCCCGTCCGGGGAGATTGAAGACCTGGGCCTCGTCGCGTCGCACCGCCTTGACCATCAGAGGCCTTTCCCGGTTCTCAACCGTAGATCATCGATTATCGACTATTTCACGATACGCGGGCGCGATAGGCCCGTCAACCTGCAGAATCCCTGGTGTCGTGGGAGTAACGGCCACCTCGCACTCACTCCTCCGCCCCCGGCTGGAGAGCGTTGATACGCGCCACCTCGGCCTCCCATACGCTCGGATCACCGAGGGGCGCCAACCGATCGACGGCGAATTCGAGCTGCCGCATACAGACGTCTCGCCAGATGTTGCTGGTGATGAAGGCCTCATGATCGGTGGTCATGTCGTACCCGGTGAGGTGGCGGCAGTCCGTGGAGCCGTATCCGTCGGCGAACTCCTTCATCAGCCCCTGGATGATCGTCCGGGCGATCGTCTTGGCCTGGCGATGGTCGGTGGTGCGTTGCTCGGCGAGGCGGCCCACCGCCATCGCCGCCCCGGTGATCGCCCCGCACGTGCCACCCGAGTAGGCGACGCCACCGTTGAGAGCCATGGCCGCCGACGAGTCGGCCCACTCGGGAAGCGACCAGCACTCCGACAGCGCTACCAGGGCGACTTCGGCGCATCCGTAGGTGTTGTCATCCCGGAGAAACAGGGAGCGGGTTCGCTCAATCAGCTCCGGATCGGTCATCGGGTCCTCCCGGGGTGGTCACCCCGAGTGAACCATGCTCCCGATGGCTGCGGTCACGGCCATCCGGCCCATCCTCGGCCTGCGCCGGTCATCCGCTCCAGGTGCCGTCCCAAACGCCGGCCGGTTCGCAACCCGGGGTGGATCGACAGACCTCCACCAGATTCGACGACACGGCGATCTCGCCGAGATGGAGAGTGTCCTTGATACGAACGATCCGGGCGTCGGAGGGAGCCACGCCGGGCAGGGAGTGGACGGCCGCCAGGATCGCCTCGTCGTCGGAGGGCATGGCGATCGGGATCCGCCCGCAGGCGAGTGAGCCGGCGGTGACCGAGTTGACCCAGGTGGCTGCCAGATCGATCTGCTCGAAGGCGCGTCGCGTTATCACGTCGGCGAGTCCGATCCCGTGGGCGTTGCCCGCAGTCTCGGCGGTGAGACCCAGTACCACGATGCGACCAATGATGGGGCCGTCGAATCGGGGGAGCGCCACCCCCATTTCCCCACGCCCGGTGACGTTGGCATCCATCCCCACTCCGCTGAGGTTCTTACCGAAGCGCTCCACGACCAGCACGTCGACTTCGGGCATGAGCAGCCGGGGCATGAGTCGGCGCGCTTCCTCCAGCAGCCACTGCTCACGCTCCACGACCCGATCCGCCGGCATCGCCTCGATCAGGCTCACCTCGCCGTAGGCGTTCTCCACCACGCCCACGCCGAAGGCGACATGCCCGGTGGCGAGGATCGCCCGCCCCGCCTCGAGGATGAGCCGGTCGAAAACCTCATAGCCCTCGTCGTGGAGGCGACGGGCACCGGCGTGCTTGCCCAGCCCGATGGCGAGCATCTTGCAGATCCCGCTCTCGATCGGACCCCGGAACCCGGTGTGCGGCTTGATGCGGTTCACCGGGATCACCACGTCGGCCTCGTCCCAGGCGAGGGCATCCATCACCAGGGAAACGTCGTGACCGTGGGGGGAGGAAACCGAACCGATCTCGATCACGTCCATAGAGGCGCGAATCGGCACCTCGATGCTCTCCGCGGTGATCCCGAGGTGGGCGAGGATCTCGGTCTGGCCGGCCGCGGTGGCGCCGCCGTGGGACCCCATTGCCGGCACGATGAACACCTCTAGGCCGCGCCCGGTCAGCCCGGACACCAGGGCCCTCACGATGCCCCCGATGCCGGCGATGCCGCGGCTTCCCACCGCTACCGCCACCGTACGGACTCCCTCGAGGGTCGCCGACACCTCGGGCCGCTCCAACTGGGCTCCGATCGTGCCGGCGACATCGTCCAGGCGGGGACGAGCGAATCGCTGGACGACCCGGGTAAGGGCCGGGATCGAAGCTGCGACCGAATCGCTCATCGCCATGGTCCTTTGCGCTTGCCGCGGACGATCGACGGGCTCCCGACAGCGTACCGCCGGGCGACTTGGCGCCCTGCCCAGGGTCCGCGCCGAGGACCTTCCGCGTGGGACTGAGTCCTCTGTCTGCGGGGACTGCCGGACCGATACCTTCGGGTCATCGATGACCGATCACGGCCGGCAGGGAGGGGATGGCGGGTGACACCCTCTTGGCGGGTGCGGTTGACGGTGATCTTGGCGGTCACGTATGATCGATAATCAATCAACGAGGATTGCGGGCTGGCTCTGGAAGAAGGCAGGGTGACGGCTGAACCCGATCTGAGTCGAGAAACTCCGGATCGCCCGAGCAGGGGGCGGGGCCCGATGGCCCGGCTCGCCGAGATCAACAAACCCATCGCCCGATGGTCGGTCCTTGTCGTCGCCTTGATCGTTCTCGTCGCCACCTGGGACCTCGCCCGGAAGTCCCTGGTGATCGGGACGGTTTCGGATGCTCCCTTGGTGCTGGCGGCGATCGGCTTCGCCCTCCTCTACCGCCTCACCGGGTTGATCAACGTCGCTTATGCCGAGACCGTCACCATGGGCGCCTACATCGGAATGTGGGTCAACACCACGTTCGAGTTGAACTTCTACTTCACGCTGATCCCGACGATCGCTCTGACCGGCCTGTTCAGCGTGCTCACCTACTTCGCCATCTTCCGGCCGGCCAAGCAGCGCAACGTCGGGGTGGTGGAGATGATCATCATCTCTTTCGGGCTCTCGGTCTTCCTCCGGTACGGCATCCAGTTCATCTTTGGCTTCGAGTTCCGCTACTACGACGTGCCGGTTCAGAAGAGTCTTCGAGTCCTGGGCGTCGGGGTCAGCCCCTTCCGGATCACCGCGCTGGTCAGCGCGCTGGGAATCGCCTTCCTGCTCATCTGGTTCATTCGCAGGTCCCGGCTCGGGATCCAGATCCGGGCACTGGCCGGTGACGAGAACCTCGCCCAGGTCAGTGGCATCAACCCCCTGGCGGTCACGGTGCTCATCTGGTTCCTCGCCGGTGTGGCCGGGGGAGCCGCCGGGGCGTTCTACGGGGTCAACACCTCGGTTCGGGCATGGCTCGGGTGGGATCAGTTCCTCTTCATCCTCCTGGTCGTGCTCATCGGGGGGGCGAGGGGGATCGGCGGGGTCATCATCGCCGGCCTGGCCACCGGAGTGGTGCTCTCCTTCTTGGAACTGATGCCCGGGCTGAACACCACCCCGGTCTACGCCCAGGTGATCGTGATCGCCCTGTTCATGGTGATCCTCAAGGTGCGAGGCAATCGGTTGGCCGAGGCGGGGAAGGTGTAGGTGTGAACCTCGATTGGCTCACCCAGTACGTCGTGACCATCGTAATCCTCATCGTCACCACGGTGGGGCTGGCGCTGCTGCTCCACCTGCAGATGGGGTTGGCCGGGATCGGCAACTTCGGCATCGTCGGCTTCTACGGCGTGGGGATGTACGCCTTCGGGATCTTCCTGGTCCACCTCCCCTGGCCGGAGAGCTGGGGGATGGTTGCCCCGGTCCTCGCCTCCCTGCTCTTCGGGACGGTGATCGCCGGCATCGCCGGGCTGCTGGTGGGTTGGCTGATCGTCGATCTCGACGCCGACGGCATCCTCCTCGGCACCCTGGGCTTCGCCGCGATCGTCTACGGGCTGTCCCAGACCAACCGGACCTGGACCGGGGGAGCCGAGGGCATGGGAACCACGGACTTCCCCTACGACATCGGCACCATCAAGGCGAACACCCTGCTGTGGCTGGGGATCACCACGGTGGTGGTGGCGCTCATCCTCTATTACGTCATCCGGGTCCACCGCTCCCCGTACGGCCGGCTGCTGATCGCCACCGGTCAGAACGAGGCCCTGGCCCGCAGCCTGGGCAAGCCCACGTTCCGTACCAAGATGGTGATGTTCGCCACCGGGTCGGCAGCGATGGGCCTGCTCGGCGGGATGTACGGGGTGATGCTCCACTACATCAGGCCGGTGGAGCTAGGGATCGGCATCACCCTGGCCGCCATGGTGGGGCTGGTGCTGGGCGGCCAGGCCCGGGCCTGGGGAGCGGTGGTCGGCGTGGTTCTGGTGGGGGTGCTCTTCGAACTGGTATTCCTGATCTGGATCCCGTTCCCCACCGAGTGGCGACGGCAGTCGTTGCCGGTGATTCGCGAAATGCTGTACGGAGCCACTCTGATCCTCGTGCTCATGACCCGGCCCCTGGGAATTCTGGGCAGGATGCGCCGGGATCGGACGGTGCGGAGGCCGGCCCATGACTGAGAGCGCGGCCGTGCCCGTCTCGCGGCCGAGTGTCCGTATCCAGGACGCGGTCAAGTCGTTCGACGGACGGGTCGTCGTCGACGTCGCCGACCTCACCCTGGGGAAACACCCGGTGGAGGGCCTGATCGGACCCAACGGGGCCGGCAAGACGACCCTGATGCGCATGGTCACGCACTCGATCAGCCTCGATCGGGGCAGGGTCACCTTCTCGACCGGCACCGGTGCCCCCGACGTCGTGCTCTCGTCGAAGGCACCCCATGCGATCGCCCGCCGCGGCGTCGTCAAGACCAACCAGGTGATCCAGGATTTCGATCAGCTGACCATTTGGGATTCCCTGCTTCTCGCGGCCTCGAAGGCACACGACGAGCGGGCCCTGAAGATCTTCCGCGAACCACACGTGTGGTCGGAATACGGCGACGAGATCGACGAGTACCTGAACCTCTTCCCGTTCGACAACCCCTTCGGATTCGCCAAGTCTGCCGGCGAGAAGAAGCTGCTCGACATCATCCGCTGCCTGCTGCTGCGCCCCAAGCTCCTCTTGCTCGATGAGCCCACCGCCGGCCTCCCGGCGGGTATTCGGGACCGAGTGATGGAGCTGATCAAGAAGAAGGCGACCGAGGAGAATGTGTCGGTGGTCGTCGTCGAACACGATCTCAACGTGATCTGGAACCTGAGCGACTACGTCCACTTCATGGCAGAGGGGCGCGTCGTCCTCCAGGGAGACCCGCCCTGGATCAGGGAGCACGCAACCGTGGTGGAGAAGTACCTGGGTGAAGGCCATGTTGGACGCTAGGGGAATCCGCAGCGGATACAGCGGGGTGACGGTGATCAAAGGCCTCGACCTCAGCGTCGGCCCCGAGGTGTTCGCGGTGCTCGGAGCCAATGGCGCCGGCAAGAGCACGCTGTTGGCAACGCTCGCCCGCCTCATCCCGCTGACCGCCGGCGAGCTGTGGTTCGACGGTCAGGACATCTCTCACGCGCCGCCCTGGGTGAGCGCGGCGCGCGGTATCGGGTACGTCCCGCAAGAGAAGGGCCTCTTCCCCGATCTCACCGTTCTGGAAAACCTCTACGTGGGGGCGATGATCGGCGAGCGCGCCCGGGACGAGCGACTCGCCGAGGTCGTCGAGTTGTTCCCCGACATCGGGGCGCGTCGCCACCAATTGGCGGGCACGCTCAGCGGCGGTGAGTCACGAATGGTCGCCTGCGCCCGTGCCCTGATGCAGGATCCCCGACTGCTGCTCCTCGACGAGCCCACCGCGGGTCTGTCCCCCCTCTATGTGGACAACTTCTTCGACAGGATCAGGGACATCCACCGGAATCAAAACGTCAGCATCGTGCTCGCCGAGCAAAACGCCACCAAGGCGCTCGAGGTGGCCGACCGGGTGATGGTGCTCACCCTGGGGGAGGCCTCCGAGGTCATGGACGCCTCCAGCGTCACCACCGAGATACTCAAAGAGGGATACCAGATCTGACCGCGACAACGGAGAACAGGAAAGGAAAGATATGAGGAAGAGAAGAATCAGGGTGCTGCCGGGAGTGGCGCTCCTGGTCGTGTTCGCCCTCATCGCCGCGGCCTGCGGCGACGACTCGACCGAGACCACGGCCGGCACGACGGCAACGACCGGCGCGTCGGCGCTTCCGTGTGCCACCGACACCGACAACGTCATTGCTGGCGAGCTCGCCTACTACACCGGCGAGTTCGCTCCCTACGGCAAGATGCTCACCGGAAGCCTCACCTTCCCGATTGACGAAGTCATCAATCTCGACCCACCATTGGGACGGCATTGGGACTTCATCGCCGAAGACATCGGCACGGTCGGTGAGGCGGCGGCGGCCCACAAGATGATCGAGGAAGACGGGATCGACATCCTGATCAGCCCGGCGCACGGCTACGGCCCCTACCGCAGCTGGTTCATCGAGTGGGAAGCTGAGCACGACTCGCCGCTCGGACCTACGGTCCACGGCGGCTCGATCCCCTTCGACATCGGCGGCGACGTTGCCGAGCCGATCTTCCGGGCACAGGGCCCGGACGCCGGACTGGGCGCCGAGGCCACGATCTACGCAGGGATGATCGGTGCACAGACGGTGGTCATCTTCGCCACTCAGGTGGAGGGCTTCCAGCTGGCTGCCGATGCGGCCGAGGCCGCGGTTCCCGTCGTCGGTGGGATCGAACTGCTCACCCGCATCGACGCTCCGGCCACCCAGGACAGCTACCGGACCCAGGCTCAGCAGATTGCCGACCTGAACCCGGATGCGGTCATCATGGAGGCGGGATCATTGGAGTCCGCCACCCTGATCAAGGAAGCGGCGGAGGCCGGTCTGTCCACCAACTGGATCGGTGAGCCCGGCTGGTCACAGCCGGAGTTCCTCGAGACTCTGGGCGGGGCGACCGTCGACACCCAGGCGAGCATCGGGTTCATCAGCTCCGGATTCCGCAACGACAACCCGGCCTGGGACGCCTACAGCGCAGCGTTCAACAACAGCTCGTATGCCGCCGACCCCGACTTCCTGGGGCCGGAGAACGTGTACAACTACACCGCCTATGACCTCCTGGTCCTCACCGCACTGGCGGTCGAGCAGGGCGGCTCGTACTGCACCAGCGACTGGGTCCCGGCGATGTTCAGTGTCGCCGCCGCACCCGGAACGGTGTGCTACTCGTACGCCGAGTGCTTGGGGCTGATCAGGCAGG
>MELR01000005.1:0-252 GCA_001767695.1 Actinobacteria bacterium RBG_16_68_21 | reverse complement strand
AGATCGACTATGAGGGCGTCACCGGACCCGGCGACTTCGTCGAGGGCGGCATGAACGTCGTCACCCCGGTGTTCCTCCTCTACGCAGCGGACGGGTCGACCGAGACGGTCTACCTAGAACCGCTGTCGACGCTGGAGATCATCACCGAGGTCTCGACCCCTGGCGGCGACAGCTGGGCCGGCAACTAGCCGAACCAGACCGTCACCGGTCGACGAGACAGGAGCAGGCGGCGGCGGGCCGGGTCCCGCCGCC
>MELR01000004.1:32107-32707 GCA_001767695.1 Actinobacteria bacterium RBG_16_68_21 | reverse complement strand
ATGTCGCTGTTCGACCCGTTGCACCGGCGCTCGAATGGGCCGGGGTAACCCTCGCCGGTGAGGGTGTCCGCCTGCTCGTCATAGGCGACGGAGAGCTCGAATCCCTCCACGAACAGGTCGCCGGTATCGACACAGATCAGGTCACCGGAGACGGTCACAAACCCGTCCGCGAAGGTGGCGGTGCCGAGCATCGCGGCCGGGCCGAATTCACCCTCGCCGGGGGAACATGGGCCCCCGACGGCGTACTCGGCAAAGAATGCGGGTTGGCTTCCAGCCGCACCTTCCATCACCGCAATGACCGTGTAGTCGTCGAACTGGGGCGGGTGATCACCGGTTCCCGACCAGACGCCCACCGGGGCCATCTGTACTGCCAAACTCCTGGTCGTGCCGTCGGTGGCCGCACCGGCCTCGCCCGCCACCACCATCCCCACGAGCAGGATCAGGACGGCGAACCCGGAAAACGCCCGACGCGCCGATAGATGACTGTGCATTGCTCTCCCTTTCGCCATGGGCGAGGCGACCGCCGCCCCAGGGAAACCCCGCCGCACCTCTCCCGCGTGCCGGGATCGCCGACACTCGTGCCTCGACCGAGGCTACACG
>MELR01000004.1:31916-32054 GCA_001767695.1 Actinobacteria bacterium RBG_16_68_21 | reverse complement strand
CTTGGCGCGCTCCCAACGGGCGTCCATCTCCTCGAGGCTCAAACCGCTGAGATCGCCCTCGGCCTCGATCGCCCGGAAGCGGCGCTCGAACCGGTCGGCGGCGGACCGCAGCGCCTGTTCGGGATCTACCGCGAAGTG
>MELR01000004.1:18259-31904 GCA_001767695.1 Actinobacteria bacterium RBG_16_68_21 | reverse complement strand
GAACAGCAGGTCGCCGACCTCGTGAACCGGGTCGGCATCGTCGGCGAGCGCCTCGGCGAGTTCCTCTCGTACCTTGGCCGCCACGCCGGCGACATCGGACCAGTCGAAACCGGCACCGGCGGCGCGTTGCTGCAGTTGATGCGACCGCGCCAGCGACGGAAGCGACCGGGGCACGCCGTCGAGCAACGACTCCCGGCCCTTCTCATCCTTCTTGAGCCGCTCCCAATTGGCGACCACGTGGGCGGCGCTGTCGGCAGTGGCGTCTCCGAACACATGGGGATGGCGGGCGACCAGCTTGCGGCGGATCGCCTCGGCAACCTCCTCGATTCCGAAGACCCCCGTCTCGGAGGCAAGTGTGGCGTGGAACACCACCTGGAGCAGGAGGTCGCCGAGCTCCTCCTCGAGATCGATGTACCCGGCGACGTCGGGTTCACCATCCGGTGCCTCCGCGGGAAGGGCCTCGATGGCCTCGAGGGCCTCGTAGGCCTCCTCGAGGAGATGGCGAGCGAGGCTGTGGTGGGTCTGCTCCCGATCCCAGGGGCACTCTCGCCGCAGGAGGGAATTGGTCTGTACCAGGCCCGGCCAGCCGGGCGCCGGGACGTCGACCACCAGCGACACCCGCAGCCCGGCGTGTTCCGGACGGAGGTCCTCCAGGGGGATCGTCATGACCAACTCGGCGTCGCCGCCGAGATCGGCGCACCGGGTGACCGGCGTGTCCTCGGGAAGGAGGGCGAGCAGGGCATCCCTGACGGTGAGCAGCGAGACCGGGGTGTCCACCTGGGCGATGACCGTGGGCAGGTGGAGGAGGAGCGGGAAAGGCAGCTCGTGGGCGTCGAGTACCTGCAGGCCTCGGGTGAGTGGGTCGATCCCGCTGCGCGCCAATACCAGATCGAGGAACGACTCGCCGGGCTGTACCTCCACGACTGTGAAGGCTTCGCGAAGCATGCCGACGGTCCGCTCTCCGACGAGGGGGCTCCCCGGGACCGCGTAGGTGACCGGCCCGACTTCCGCCATGGAGAGCACCCGCTCCACGATCTCCCGGTATACCTGGTCGAAGTCAGCGGCCTGCTCGTAGAGATCGTCGCACGAGAGGACCTCTCGCCGCATCCCCAGCTCCGCGGCGGCAGGGTGCTCCATCGTGCGCACCACCACCGGGACCGACCCGTCCAGCAGCAGGGCGAGAGCGGAGGGGCCCACCCGATCGAGTCCGGCCGGGCCGAGCCCGACCACCCGCACCGGGCCGATACTCACGAGCCGGGAGGAATGATCCCCACGGCCGACCAGGTGCCGTACTTGGGATCGAGCTCCACCGTGGCCGCCTGCAGCTTGGCGTTGAACCACTCTCTCCACAGCGCGCTCAACTCCTCCGATGGGATGACTCCGGTCGGATCGGCAAGGATCTCCTCACGGGTCGGGGCGGTCCTGTCCGATACAACGACGACGTGCCATCCGAAGTCGGTCTGAAACGGTCCGGTCAGTTCGTCGAGCGGCGCCGACATCGTCGTCGCCGCGAAGGGCTCGACGTACGCGCTGGCCACCTGGCATCCGAGATCACCGCCCTCCGACCCGGTGTCCAGCGATACCTCGGTGGCCACCGCGGTGAAGTCCTCGCCGGCTTCAAGCCGGACTCGCACCGCCAGGGCCTCTTCTTCAGTCGCCACCAGAATGTGCTTGGCGCACACCGTGGTGACCGCCGCGGGGTTGGCAAAGAGTGCATCCACGTAGTCGGGCTGAGCCACCAGCGAATTCATCACCGAGTCCCGCACCACGGCGATCTCCGAATCGAACCTGATCATCCCCAATCCCGCTCCGGGGAGGCCGAGGAAATCGGCGGGCGTCAGGTTGTTCGCCTCCATCTGACCGATCAGCCGGTCGTACACCTCCTGGACCTTGGCGCCGTCGAGTCCGGTGCCGAACTCGACCTGCATCGCCTCGAGCAGGACCTCCTTGGCGATGAGCGCGAACACCGTCGAGCGGAGCTGCTCGTCCACGGGGAGTGAAGCCACGTCGTAGAGCTCGGCGAGATCCTGTTCGGTGATCACGGTGTCACCGACCTTCGCCACCTCCTGATTCGATCCGGAGGAGCACGCGGACAACAGCATCAGCAGCACGGCGATGAGGGCGATGGACTTGCGCAGGGGGCTCACTCCGGGTCGGGTGGCCACATTGTACGGAGGAACTCGGTCAACCCGACCGTCGGAGGCGATGGCGGCGAGGGCACGAACAGGGCCCGATCGCGCACCACCGATCGGGGGGCGATCCGCTGCAGGCGCACCTCCTGGGAAGCGACGAGCGCCACCGGGGACAATCGCACCTCCCGGCGCATACCGACGATCTCGGTGAGCCCGATCCGCACCGCTTCGACCCGCAATCGGGCGACCTCGATCAGGGCTGTCGCCTTTTCGGGTAGCGGCCCGAATCGGTCCACCCACTCCTCGACCACGTCGTCGACCGCGGCGTGGGAGGTGGCAGCCGCCAGACGGCGATAGGCCTCGAGCCGGGCATCCTGATCGGGCACGTAGTCCTCGGGCAGGTGGGCTTCTACGGGCAGTTCGATGCGGACCTCGGGGAGGGCTTCCCGCCGAGCGGACCCGGTCTCCAGCTCCTCCACGGCTTCGGCCACCAGTTCTATGTAGAGATCGAACCCGACCGCACTGATGTGACCGGACTGGACGTTGCCGAGCACACTTCCGGCGCCCCGTATCTCCAGATCGCGCAGTGCCAGCTGGAATCCCGACCCGAGATCCCCGAATTCACCGATCGCCTCGAGCCGCCGGTAGGCCTCCTCGGTGAGACGCTCATGTTCGGGATGGAACAGGTAGGCGTATGCCCGCTGGCTGGATCGCCCCACCCTCCCCCGCAGCTGATACAGCTGGGCGAGCCCCAGCAGATCGGCGCGCTCGACCACCAGCGTGTTCACCTGGGGCAGGTCGAGACCGGATTCGATGATCGTCGTAGCGACGAGCACGTCGTGCTCCCCGTTCCAGAACTCGAGCATCACCCCTTCGAGTTGCCCCTCACTCATCTGGCCGTGGGCGATGGCGTAGCGGGCCTCGGGAACCAGAGCACGAAGCCGGGCAACGGCGTGGTCGATCGACTGGACCCGGTTGTGGACGTAGAACACCTGGCCTTCGCGGAGCATCTCCCGGCGAATCGCCGCGGAAACGGTCGGTGCGTCGTAGGCGCCGACCAGCGTGATGATCGGGTGCCGGTCCTCTGGTGGAGTGGAGATCCGGCTCACGCTGCGGATGCCGGTGAGGGCCATCTCCAGAGTGCGGGGAATCGGGGTCGCCGTCAACGTGAGCACATCCACCGAGGTGCGCAGCTCCTTGATCTTGTCCTTGGCCCCCACCCCGAACCGCTGCTCCTCGTCGACGACCAACAGGCCGAGGTCGCGGAACGCCACGTCCTCGCTGAGCAGGCGATGGGTGCCGATCACGACATCGACGGATCCATCTGCCAGCCCAGCCACCACCGTCTTCTGCTGACGAGGCGTGAGGAAACGGCTGAGCATCTCGACGCGCATCGGGTAGGGGTCGAACCTCTCGGAGAACACCTGGTAGTGCTGCTGGGCCAGCAGGGTCGTCGGCACCAACACGGCCGTCTGGCGTCCGTCCTGGACTGCCTTGAACGCCGCCCGGATCGCCACCTCGGTCTTGCCGAAACCGACGTCGCCGAACACCAAGCGGTCCATGGGCCCGTCCGCCTCCATGTCGGCCTTGACGTCGGCGATGGCCGTCACCTGATCGGGGGTCTCCTCATAGGCGAACGCAGCTTCCATCTCCCGCTGCCAGGGGGTGTCGGCGCTGTAGGCGTGGCCGGCGGCGCGCGCCCGCTTGCGGTGGAGGGCGACCACCTCCTGGGCAACCACCGCCACCGCCTTGCGAACCTTGCCCCGGGTGCGCTCCCAATCGGCGCCTCCCATGCGACTGAGCCGGGGTGCCTCGCCCCCGGTGTATTTGCGCACCGCTGCCAGTTGATCGGTGGGTACGTAGAGCCGATCGTGGCCGGCATAGGCGATCAAGAGGTAATCGCGCTCGACGCCGCCGAGCGCCTGGGTCACCAGCCCCTCGAAACGACCGATGCCGTGGCGATGGTGCACCACGTAGTCCCCGGGGCGGAGATCCCCATAACCGGGGGCGGCCTGCGGTTGTCCCACACGAGTCCGGCGATGGGCGCGGCGCCGCCCGGCCACCTCCTGCTCGCCGAGCACCGCCACCCCGAGCTCGGGGGCCACGAAACCGCGATGGATCCCCGCGGCGATCACCACCGATTCCGTACCGGCCGCCGCGGCGCGGGGCAGGCCGATCCCCTCTTCGGCCAATCCGCGTGCGACACGATCGGCGGCAGCCTCACCGTCCATGGCGACCACGACCTGGACTCCCGAAGAGATCAGACCGCCGATTCCGGCCGCCACCGAGGCGGCGTCGCCGGGTGCCGCGTCCAGCCCCCGAAGGGTCAGCGCGTCATCTCCCGGCCGCGCCGCCACGGCCGGGGCGGCCACCATCCGATCCGCAGGCAGCGACTCCTCCAGCGAGAGGAACAAAGATGGGTGCTCACCGGCAACGGGAGCTCCGGGGCCCCAGGTGGGGGCGAGCGCCGCGGCCAACTCGGTCTCTTCACGAGCCAGCTCGGCGGCGCGCGTTCCGGCGCGGTGCGGCTCGAACAGCACCACGGTCGTCGCCGGATGAGCCTCGTCGATGGCTGTCCGCTCGTCGGTCAGCCACGGCAGCCACGACTCCAGGCCGGGGAACGACAGCCCTTCGGCTATCCGGTCCCAGGTCGATGCGGCCCAGGGCTCGGAACGGAGGAGCTCACGAGCGGCCTCGGCCAGATTCCGGTCGGGCCGGACCTCTCGCGCCGGGTACGCCATCAGCGACGGACGATCCCCACTGGACCGCTGGGTGCCGATGTCGATGCTGGTGATCTCCTCGACCCGATCGCCCCAGAAGTCGACGCGCAGCGCCTCGCGGCCCTGCGCCGGATAGACGTCCACGATCCCACCCCGGATGGCGAACTCCCCCCTGGTTTCGACGCGGTCCGTGCGGTCGTACCCCGCCGAGCCGAGCGCTGTGGTGAACCGCTCGAAGTCGACCGTGTCACCGACCCGGATCACCTGGGGATCGACCGCCGAAGGTGACACCCGCTGCACCGCGGCACGCACCGACGCGATGATCACGGCTCCCGGCGTGCCGGTCCGCAAGGTGTGTCTTGCTTCCGCCCTGGTTGCCATCGTCGCCACGGTCGGCGACACGTGCTCGAACGGAAGCGTCTCCCAGGCGGGGAGGAAGAGGCAGTCGGAGACGAACAGCGCGGCATCGTCGGCCAGCTCCTCGGCCTCGCGCTCTCCGGGGACTATCGCCAGAACCGGTCCCGGGGCATTGGCCGCCATTCCCGCCAGGAAGAAGGCGCGCAGAGGCGGCGGCACGACGAGAAGGCCGGGTACCGGCGTCGTCGGCCGCGCGCGCCAACGGGCGACCAACGCCTGCAGCGGGGCCGTCACGAGAAGAGACGTTACCCGTTACCCGTTTCCCGTTACCCGTGCCAGAACCGCCTCCCCCATTCCGATGGGGAGGCGCGAGGCCGCAGGCCGAGCGGTTGGGGGCAACGACCCTGGATCACCGAGGACGCGCTCAGGGCGCGCTGACTCGTCTCATACCAGCCCCTGCCCCCGGTACCACTCCACCGTCTCGGCGAGCCATACCTCGGGCGGGGTGTAATGGAGGCCGAGCTCTCGCTCGGCACGAGAGCCGTCGAAGACGTGGCCGTGACGGAGGGTGCGCGCCACCTCCCGGCACAGCACCACGTGGCGTCGGGTGACGGCCCCAAAGGCCCCGACGACGCCTGCCGCCGCCGAGATCATCCATCCGGGCAGATAGCGCACCCGGTGGTCCACTTCGCATACCGCGGCGAGCGCGGCCACCGCATCCCGGGTGGTGGTGGTCCACCCACTGACGAGATACCGCTCCCCGGCGACACCGGCCCGTTCGGCGAGGAGGTGTGCAGTGACGGTGTCGTCGATCGAGACCAATGAGAACGTCGCCGGCACCGCGAAGCGGAGGTCCCCCCGGAGGTAGGCGATGAAGAGCCGGGCCGTCCCCGCGGTCCTCCCCGGGCCTTGCACCGACGACGGGCCAACCGCCACCAGGGGCAGACCGAGCCGGGCGGCATCAGACAAGGCGGCGACCTCGGCGAGGTGCTTGGACCGCTCGTAGCGGGATAGATACCAGCCGCGATGCGGTGTGGACTCGAAACCCACGACCCCGGAGCCTGACCCGATCGCTGCCGCCGAGGAGGTGTACACGAGGCGGGTGACGCCGGCGGCCGCCGAGGCCGCCACCACATTGCGGGTCCCAGCGACGTTCACCCGATCGAGGCGCGCCGGATCACGGAGACAGGTGGCATTGAGCCCTGCGGCGTGATAGACGACCGAACAGCCGGCGACGGCTCTGGCCAGCGAGGGAGGATCGGTCACGTCCCCACGGGCCGTCTCAGCCCCGGCCGCTGCCACCGCCGCCGCGGCTTGGTCGGACCGCACCAGGGCCCGGACGCTCCTTCCCTCGGCGACCAGTCGGCGCAGTAGCGCCCCCCCGATGAAACCCGAACCGCCGGTCAGCAGGACGTCAGGCACGGGCGCGGTCGGACCGCAGCATGCGGGCGAACCGGACGAAGTAGCCGTAGCCCGACATCACAGTGACGATCACCGCCAACAACATCACCCACTGATCGGGATAGAGGCCGCCGTAGGTGCTTGCGGTGCGCAGCAGCGCCATGAACATGGCGAGGAACTGCACGTTCGCCTTCGCCTTGCCCCACCACGATGGCGGCACGACGACTCCGTCCATGGCGGCGACGCTGCGCAAGCCGGCAACGGCGATCTCCCGACCCACAATGATGAAAGCCGCCCACGCCCAGGCACGATCCACCGCCACCAGGCCGAAGAGGGCGCCGGCCACGAGCAGCTTGTCGGCGATCGAGTCGAGGAACGCGCCCAGCGTGGTGGTGATCTGCCAGCGCCGCGCCAGGTAGCCATCCAGGAAGTCGGTGAAGGAGGCGATACCCATGAACACCGCGGCCAGGCCGAAGGCATGGTCGATCCGATCCGTGGGCAGGATCAGGGCGAGGATCACCGGGACCAGCGCGATGCGCAGGTAGGCGAGCCCGTCGGGTATGGACATGGGAGGGAAGGCTACCGGGAGCGGAGCCTCAAAACGCCCGCTCCACGGATCGGTGCCATGACGCGAGCAACCGCCGGCGCTCCTCCTCGCCCATCCGCGGCACCCACCGGCGGTCTTCCGCCCACAACGAGCCGACCTCGTCGAGACCGGAGAAGAACCCGACCGCCAGCCCGGCAGCGAAGGCGGCACCGAGTGCGGTGGTCTCGGCAACGACCGGACGCGCCACGGGTACGCCGAGGACGTCCGCCTGGAACTGCATGAGCAGCTCGTTGGCCACCATTCCCCCGTCCACGAACAGCGTCGCGAGGGCAACGCCGGAGTCGGCCTCCATCGCACCGAGGATGTCGGCCGTCTGGTACGCCGTCGCCTCCAGGGTCGCCCGGGCGACGTGCCCCGCGGTGGCGTATCGGGTGAGGCCGGTGATCACCCCGCGGGCGTCGGACCGCCAGTAGGGGGCGAACAACCCGTTGAAGGCGGGCACGAAGTAGACCCCGCCGTTGTCGATCACGCTCGCCGCCAACGCCTCGATGCCACCGGCCTCGGGAATCAGCCCCAGCCCGTCCCGGAGCCACTGGACGGCGGCGCCGGCGATCGCCACCGACCCTTCGAGCGCGTAGACCGCAGGCCGGCCCTCGATCGAGTAGGCAACCGTGCTCAGCAGACCGTGCGTGCTCGGCACGGGGCGTTCCCCGGTGTTGAGCAGCAGGAAGCACCCGGTGCCGTAGGTGTTCTTGGCGTCCCCCGGGGCGAAGCATGTCTGACCGAACAACGCAGCCTGCTGATCACCGAGCACCCCGGCAATCGGAACGCCGGCGAGGATCCCGCTCCCTTCACCGAACACGCTCACACTCGGGCGAATTGCCGGAAGCACCGCCCGGGGCACGCCGAAGGCCTCGCAGAGCGAGTCGTCCCAGTCGAGCGTGTCGAGCGACATCAACATCGTCCGCGACGCATTGGTCGGATCGGTGAGATGCTCTCCCGTCAGGTTCCACAGCAGCCACGAGTCGACGGTCCCGAAGACCGCATCACCGGCATCGGCTCGTTTTCGGAGCCCGGCCACCTCGTCGAGCATCCACGTCATCTTCGGACCGGAGAAGTAGGTGGCGAGGGGGAGCCCGGTGACGCCCCGGAAACGATCTGGTCCGGCGGTTCCGGCGAGGTCTGCCACCAGCCGGTCGGTTCGGGTGTCCTGCCAGACGATCGCCGGCCCCAGCGCCGTCCCGGATGATCGGTCCCAGGCAATCGTGGTCTCCCGCTGGTTGGTGATGCCGACCGCGACCAGATCGGCGGCGGTGATCCCGGCACGGCCCAGGGCGCCCGCCACGACCTCACTGGTGCGCTCCACCAACTCCGCCGGATCGTGCTCGACCCAGCCGGGCTGCGGGTAGATCTGGCGGTGTTCCCGCTGATCCATGGCAACGATTCGCCCGCCCTCATCGACGATGGCGAAGCGGGTGCTCGTCGTTCCCTGATCGATCGCTCCGACGTAGGGCACGGATCCCTCCTGCGGCGACGATACCGACGACATGAGGATTTCGCCCCTACACACGACTATGCCCTGAGCCAACCGTGGGCTGTGCCGGGTGGCCACCGGGTCACGCCGGTGTGGGTGTGTCCCCGACGCGGGAGGTGGTTCATGGGCGCTCGCTCCACGGTCTTCTGCTCTTCGTGCGGAACGGAGAACCCGGTATCCGGGAGGTTCTGTTCTGCCTGCGGTGCGCCATTGGGAGTGGTGACTCCTCAAGCTGCCCCCGTCGCCGTTGTCGCGTCGACCGTGGCGACGCCGCCCACCGGTCCCACCGTGGTGCGCGAGGGGATCGTGGCCTCGCCACTGCAGCGGTTCGCGATCGTCGCAGCCGCCCTCTGCGCGGTTGCAGCGCTCCTCGTGGTCGTCCTTGGTTTCGGAACGGGTGGACTCGCGTGGGGATCGCGGGGCGAGGGATTCGTCAAGACGATCGCACATCCGGCACCTGGCTACGTCGTCGGCGTGTTTCTGATCATCCTGCTCAACGCGGCGTTCTTCCGTCGGCTTGCTCCCCGGCGCCGTGACATCGGTATGGCAGCCCTGCGCAAGTACCGCCGAACCCTCCGCGAGAGGGACGGCATCCGATTCCTGATGGCACCGGGTGGTGTACGGCCCGGAGTCGTGATCATGTCCCTGCTGTGGATCGGCATCGGAGGGATCGCCTGGTACAACGTCGGCAGTCTCGGCGACGAAGGGCTCGATCTGGGTGTCGGGCTGTACCTCTCGATGATGATCCCGGTCGCCGGGGTGATCGCCAACGTTTGCCTGTGGCCGTTTCGCCCCGAGATCGCCTACATGGACGCCCAGGGTGTGATCACCCGGGGTTGACTTCAGGCCTCGTCGCGGGCGATTCCGAGGCGTCGAGTGGCCTCGCCGGCGAACTGCTGGGCCTCCTCGCCCCCGCCCGCAGCGAAGCGCCGCAACGTGTCGGCACCCTCGGCCACCAGCAGGTCGACATCGCCCCGCTCCCCGGGACTAAACCGGCGGAGTACGAAGTCCGCCGGATCCATGCGGCCCGGAGGCCGGCCGACGCCGATCTTGAGACGCCACACATCGCGACTGCCAAGGGACCTCATCGCCGAGGCGACGCCGTTGTGACCGCCGGCGCCCCGCCCGAAATGGAACCGCAGCTTGCCGAAGGGCAGATCGATGTCGTCGTGAACCAGCACGAGATTGGACGCGGTGATGCCGAAGTACTTGATCAGCCCGGAGATGGGTCCGCCCGACTCGTTCATGAAAGTCGTGGGAAGCGCCAGAACGACGGGGTGACCCTCGAGATCGGTCTCGACGATCTCGGCAAGCAGCCGTTTCGGAGCCCGGCGGAAAGAGAGCTCTTCGGCAAGGGCGCGCACGACTTCCTCACCGACGTTGTGGCGGCTGCCCCGGTAGTCGGCCCCGGGGTTGCGCAACCCGACCACGATCAGCCGATCGTCGGCGGGTGTTGCCCTCACCGCTCGCTCACCTCGGGAGACCGAATGAGCACGTCACCGGCCCGTTCCCGATCAGTTCTCGTCGGGGGACTCGGCGGACCCGGCCCCCCCGTCGACAGCAGCCTCGGCCGCGCCGGCTCCCTCCTCCGCCTCGCCCACGGCGGCTTCCACCGCGGCGGCTTCGACGACTCGGGGGATGATGACCGAGACGAGATCGGTGTCGGGATCGTCGACGAACTCGACGCCGTCGATCGGCGCCAGGTCGGACACCTTGAGGTTGTCACCCACCTCCATCGCCGAGACGTCGAGCGGGATGTGGGACGGGATGTCCATCGGGAAGGCCAACACCTCCACCGACCCGCGGATGGTCTCGAGGATCCCCGCATCGACCCGGACGCCCACGGGAACGCCGATGAACTCCAGCCCCACCTCGGCATGGATCTTCTCGTCGAGCGAGATGTTGATGAAGTCGAGATGCACGATGTCACCGCGCACCGGGTGCCGCTGGATCTCTCGAGCCACCGTGAGGAAGTTCTGCGACCCGGCGACTTCGAGATTGATCAGAGCGTTGGTGCCGGCGTCGGTGTGCAGGGCGGCGTGCAGTTCGCGACGCGGCACGGAGACGGCGACGGGATCGAGGCCGCGTCCGTACACGACGCCCGGCACGGTTCCGGCGAGCCGGGCGCGGCGGCTGGGCCGGGTGCCGAAGTCCGTGCGCGGCTCGGCGCGAAGGCTGACCTGATCCATGGGAAATACTCCTCAAACGCGGATGCGGAGAAGACATTATCGCTGCTCGTGGCTCTCGATGCCAAAGCGCGGGCACCCCGATCGCTCATCCCCCGCAGTACCTATCGGTAGGCCTGCCCGGTACGGGCCTTCCGGCCCCTGTCGGCGCTCCGGACCAGTCATACCGTGGTGGCAATGGCCCGAGTCCTCGACACGAGCGAGACCGGACCGGGGATCACGCGCCTGCGTATCGACGCTCCCCGGGTGGCGAAGCATTGGCGCGCCGGCCAGTTCGTGATCATCCGTCCCACCGCCCGCTCGGAGCGGATCCCGCTGACCATAGCCGCAGCCGATCCCCACGCCGGCTGGATCGAGGTGATCGTGCAGGCAGTGGGCCGCACCACCATGGCGATTGCCGCCACTCCGGCAGGCGGCGATCTGTGCGATGTCGTCGGTCCCCTCGGCGTTCCCTCGGACCTGGAGACCTACGGCCACGTCGTGGTCGTTGGAGGCGGCGTCGGCACTGCGGTGGCCTATCCCACCGCGGTGGCACTCGCCGCGGCGGGAAACCGGGTGACGGTGATCGTCGGCGGCCGCAGTCGCGACCTCGTCATCCTCGAGGCCGAGATGCGCGCCGCCGGCCTCGAGGTGATCGTGACCACAGACGACGGATCGGCCGGCCTCCACGGGCTGGTCACCGACGCCCTCGCCACGATCATCGAGACCGACCGGCCGGACCGGGTGATCGCCGCCGGTCCCATTCCGATGATGCAGGCCGTAGCCGCGGCGACCCGGACAAAGGGCATCCCGACGATGGCATCGCTCAACCCGATCATGGTGGACGGCACCGGGATGTGCGGCGGCTGCCGGGTGAGGGTCGACGGCGAGGTCCGCTTCGCCTGCATCGACGGCCCCGAGTTCGATGCACACAAGGTCGACTTCGACGTGCTCACCCTGCGAAACCGGGCGTACCGCGAGTTCGAGCAATCGCAGCGCGCCATGGCGGAGACGCCGTGACCACCACCGGCCTGAGCTCCAAGGAGCGCATGGCGATCCCCCGCCAGCCGATGCCGGAACAGGATCCGGTCGCCCGGGGAAGGACCTTTGCCGAGGTGAACCTGGGTTACGAAGTGGAGACCGCAGTCCTCGAGGCCACCAGGTGCCTCGCCTGCCGTCGCCCACCCTGCGTCGCCGGCTGCCCGGTCGGCGTTCGCATCGACGAGTTCGTGCCGCTCATCGCGACCCGCGATTTCGCCGCCGCCGCCCGGATCGTCGCCGAGGACAACGCCTTGGCCGCCATCTGTGGCCGGGTGTGCCCCCAGGAGGCGCAGTGCGAAGGGGTGTGCGTACTCGAGCGCAAGCACCGCTCGGTGGCGATCGGGAACCTCGAAAGGTTCATCGCCGACTGGGATCGGGAACGCGGCGGCTCCGAGCTCTCGCCGCCGACCCCGACCGGACACCGGGTGGCAGTGGTGGGGGCGGGGCCGGCCGGGCTCACCTGCGCCGCCGATCTGGCCCGGATGGGCCACGAGGTGACCATCTTCGAGGCCCTGCACGAGCCGGGCGGGGTGCTCGCCTACGGGATCCCGCCATACCGCCTTCCCCGCGATGTGGTCGACGCCGAGGTGGGACGGATCCGTGAACTGGGGGTCAGCCTCGAGACCGACGCCGTGATCGGGATGGCCGGTTCCATCGATGACCTGCTCCATGCCGAGGGCTTCGATGCGGTGTTCGTCGGATCGGGCGCCGGAGCCCCCCGGTTCCTCGACATCCCCGGCGAGGATCTGGTCGGGGTCTCCACCGCCAACGAGTTCCTCACCCGGGTCAACCTGATGAAGGCATACCGGCCCGGCGCGACCACCCCCGTGTACGACCTCCAGGGAGCGCGGGTGGCGGTGTTTGGAGGAGGCAACACCGCCATGGATGCGGTACGGACCGCCCTCCGCCTCGGCGCGAGCGACGCCATGATCATGTACCGGAGGACGATCGAGGACATGCCGGCACGCCGCGAAGAGATCCACCACGCCGAAGACGAGGGCGTACAGCTGATGACGCTGCTGGCCCCGATCGAGTTCATCGGCGACGACGAGGGTCGTCTAACCGCGGTGCGGTTGGTGGTAATGGCGCAAGGCGAGCCGGATTCCTCGGGACGACGCCGGCCGGAGCCGATCCCCGGGAGCGAGTTCATCGAGGAGATCCAGGCCGCCATCGTGGCGATCGGCAACGATCCCAACCCCATCCTGCGCCGCACCACCGCGGATCTGGACCACACGTCGCGGGGCACGATCGTCGTCGATCCGGAGAGTGGGGCCACCACCAAGCCGGGCGTGTTCGCCGGGGGTGACATCGTCACCGGCGGCGCCACGGTGATCCTGGCCATGGGTGCCGGGAGGCGCGCCGCCCGCGAGATCGATGAGTGCCTGCGCGCCGATGCCTGACCCTTCTCGAGGCGCTGCCTAGCCGATCGCTTCTAATCGCGTCGAGCAGCTGGTGCGACCCTTGGCGAGCACGGTCACCGCGTCGCCTGCGATCGTGATCTCCGCCCAGGAGTCGTTGTTGTCGTCGTTGCGCTCCACGTACGCGCCGGTGGCGTCCGCGCTGAGACACAACAGATACTCGCCGTCGGCCACCGTCGTCACGTCGATGAACTGCCCGTGGAAGTCCCACCCGTATCTGTCCCCCCAACCCACGGAGAGACCGATGTCGAGCTCCGTGCTGTTGGGAATCCCACAGTCTCCGAAGCGGTACACCGGAGCGGCCGGCGAAGCCGCCATGCCCGGTCTGAC
>MELR01000004.1:0-18225 GCA_001767695.1 Actinobacteria bacterium RBG_16_68_21 | reverse complement strand
AAACCGCCGGTTCCGCCGCCGATGCCTCCAGCGGCCACAGGGCGTAGCCCTCCATCCCCTGCACGTGCCAGTGGTAGTGATCGTCGTTGGTCTCGAACAGCACCGTCGCCGGCGAAGGAATCGTGCGCCATGTCCCATCCGATCGCAGGATCCCCTGCACGGTGGTCATGGTGTCGCAGTCGGGACACACCCGGGTGGCTTGGATCCGCAGCGGTCCGCGCCCGGTGTTCTGGATCGTGGCGCTGAAACGAAGCAGCCGGGTGCCACCGGACACGATGTCGGGGCAGACGTCGGAATCGTTGGGAAGCCCGCACAGGGTCACATGGCGCGGCGCGGCCATTCCCAGATCGGGGGCGAGCCGATGGCCGACGCCCGCCTCGGCTCCCGCTATCGGCAGCGTCGCCGCGACGGCGAGGGCCACCAGCAGAACGTTCACGCGGCGCATGGGCGGGTGAGCACGCCCACTGCGGTCCCGATCGCCGATTTCGCCCCCGACTCGGACGTGCCGAGCTGTCCGGCGATTGCGGAGAGCCCGCCGCCCCCCAACTGATCCATAACCATGTCCACCAAACCTGCCACGTCCTGTCACTCCTGGTGATGATCGCGGCGCAACCGTACGTTGCCGCCGCCCTCTACGCCCAGTCCGGCGGCCGGCCGGCCGACTCGGTACGCTGCCCCAACACGACAACGAGGAGTCACTTGAGGAACGCGCGGACGTGGCACTTCCTGCTCGGCCTGGTTCTCATCTTCTGGGGTGCCATGCTGCTGGATTGGATCACCTTCACCCGGGCCGCCGACGTGCTCGGGATCGGGGCGATCGTGACCGGAATTCTTGCCCTCATCGACAAGTAGCCGGCGCCACTACTCATTCGCGGCGCTGCTCAGCCGGAGACGAAAGAGAACCTGACCGTCCGGTTCCGGTTGTCGTCGTTGGGATCCACGAGGACGATCGACTGCCATGTGCCCAGCGCCAGCTCCCCGGCGACCACCGGAATCGTGGTCGACGGAGCGATGAACGCCGGGATGACATGATCGGCGCCGTGACCCGGTGATCCGTGACGATGGGTCCACCTCTCGTCGCGCGGGAAGAGCGTCGCCAGGTGATCGATCAGATCGCGATCGCTTCCCCATCCGGTCTCGACGATCGCCACGCCCGCGGTGGCGTGGGGGACGAAGACCGAGAGCAGCCCGTCTCCCTCGCCGGCCACGAATGCCGCGGCCTCCGCCGTGAGGTCGACAACCACCGGCCGCCCTCCGGTCTCGACGGTGAACTGCCGGGACTTCATGCTCCGGAGAGTCCGGCCATGTAGTCGCGAATCTCGGGCATTGCCGTCATCTTGTCGTGGAAGAAGTTGTTGACCAGGTTGATGAGGCGATCACGCGCTTCGCCGACAACGGCCTCATTGATCCCCGAAGGGGCGCGTACCCCGTCCCGCAACCGCAGCAGCTGGGCCACGAGCTCCTCCTCCTCGACCCCCTCGAGTGCCCGCACCACCTCGACGATTGCCCGGTCCACTTGGTCGATCACCGTCTGGCGGTCCACCGCCGAGTCGGGCGCAGAAGCCTCCTCGACGGTGCGCACCACCGAGTACACCTGGTAGAGGGCGGTGGTCGGCTCGTCGAAGATCTCGCGTAGGAACGCTGCCTCGAGATAACGGCCGTTCAATCGGAAGATGTTGTACATGCGCTTCGCCGCTTTGCCGACGTTGGGATGGTCGCCGGCGAGGTACTTGCGCACCTCCCCCTCGAGTGCCGCCACGTAGTCATCGAGCGCATCGGCCGACACATGCTGGGCGAGCTTGGAGAACAGCGGTACCGCGACGGCGTCGAGGTAGACCTCCTGGAAGTACGGGTCGAGGTAGCCGTCGAGCGGGACGATCGACCCGTCGGGCGCCTCCCAGGTCGCGTCCAGCATGTTGGAAGCGTTGGCGACCTGCTTGCGAACCGGGTCGGCCACCACCCAGTCGAGCTTGCACCAGCCGGGATTGTCTGCGAGGTCGTCCCAGCGGAGGACGATCTCTGCGCCATCGATGGTCAGCACCGTGATCTCGCCGAACTGCAGCTCGGCCGGATTCCACGAGACCGGGCTCCCCGCTCGGAGCGACGAGCCGTCCCTGACGACGTCGCGGGGATACTCCCCGAACTTGACCTCCATGAGGCGATGGCCGGGGCCCTCGAGCTGCGCCAGGGCCTTGCGCCGGAGCACGTCGCCGAAGCGGCGGCAGGCCTCATTGCGGGTGGCGGCATGGATGTTGACCCGCTCGAAGAAGTCGCAGTCACCCGGATAGGTCTGGATCTTCGACTGAGCAGCGGATCCGGACAGAGCCAGTGCGGTTTCGACGCCGTCCTCGTCGGGTATCTCCACGATCGCCCCAACTGCTCTGAAGAACGCGAGGTCATCGGGACTGAAGTCGAGCATCGCCACCCGATGCCCGAACACCCCGGAGCGATGGTCCAGGGTGATCTCGCCCGCTCCCTCGGCGCCCACGGCTTCGAGCCACCGCGCCGCCTCGCTCGGGTCCAACTCGAGACCGGCGCGGGCCGCCGATTCGATGATGCGGTCGAGGTCCTGGGACAATCCTGCCGCCCTTCGCGGGGGTTGGAGCGTACTCCACCGCCCGACCGGCCATACTTGTCCGACCCGACCCGGGCCGGGTGTTCCGGCGAGATACCCCGGTCCGCAACACCGAGCGTGCTCTCGCCGACGAGGAGTCGATCACGGCGTGAGGGACAGAGGAGAGGTCACGAGGCGACGCTCCGCAGCGATCCTGGTCGGATTCTCGATCGTCTTGCTGGCGGTGATCGCCGCCAGCTTCTACATGGGGGCGGTGCGGCTGGGCCCGTCGGATGTGCTCGGCGTGCTCGCCCGCAAGGTGGGCTGGTCGCTGGGGCCGGAACCGTCGGTGCGAGCCGAGGCCGTCGTGTGGCAGATCCGCGCCCCGCGCATCACGATGGGAATCATCGCCGGGGTGGCCCTGGCCTGCTCCGGAGCCGCCCTCCAGGGTGTCTTCCGTAATCCGATGGCAGACCCCCACCTGCTCGGCATCGGACCGGGTGCCGCCGTGGGCGGAGCACTCGGCACGCTGCTCGGCGGCAGCAGCTTCGCCGTCCTCGGCGCCGTCGGCACCGGTCTGGTGACCGCCGTCGTGCTGCGAACCCTGGTCGAGACCCGAGCCACCGAGCGTGCCCGTTTCATCCTGATGGGCGTGGCCCTCGGTCTGGCCCTGAGCGCCTGGGTGGGGTTCGCCGTGTTCGCCGGGGATCGCACCAAGGTGCCCCCGGTCGAGTTCTGGCTGCTCGGCGGATTGGGCTCTTCGACGTGGGCGATCGCCGGACGAGCCGCGGCGTTCGTCGCCGCCGGATCCGCCGTGATCATCGGAGGGTGGCGCACCCTCGACGTGCTCGCTCTCGGCGAAGCCGAAGCCCGTCACCTCGGGGTGAACGTCGATCGCTTCATGACCGTGATGATGCTGGCGGTGGGGATGACCGTCGGAGCCGTCGTCGGCGCCATCGGGGTGATCGTCTTCGTCGGCCTGCTCATCCCCCACATCGTGCGCAAGACTCTCGGGCCCCGGCACGGGATACTGCTCTTGGGGTGCGCGATCCTCGGACCGGCATTCGTCGTCGGCGCCGACCTGGCGGCGCGCACCCTGTTCTCGCCCGTCGAGATCCCCGTCGGTCTGGTCACCGCCGCCATCGCCGGTCCCTTCTTCCTGTGGCTGGCGCGCCGGGATGTGGGGGTCGTGACGTGATTCCCCGCATCTCCGTCCGCGGGGCGAGCTATCGGGTCGACGGCGCGACGATCGTGGAGGGGATCGACCTCGACGTCGGCGAGCTCGAGTTCGTGTCGGTGGTGGGTCCCAACGGCGCCGGCAAGACCACCCTCGTACGCCTGATCGCCGGCGACCTGAAACCGTCGGCGGGATCGGTGATGCTGGGCGGCATACCACCGCACGACATGCGGCCCGGGGCACTTGCCCTGCTGCGATCCGTGCTCCGCCCGGACTCGGGAGCGGGGGTGCCGTTCACCGTTCGCACCGTCGTCACATTGGGTCGGCATCCCTACCGCAAGGACCCGGCCAACTCCGCGGCTCGTGACTCGGAGGTCGTCGACGATGCTCTCGCGGCGACCGAGATAACCCATCTCGCCGACCGGGTCTTCTCCACCCTATCGACCGGCGAGCGCACCAGGGTCGCCATCGCCCGGGTTCTCGCCCAGGACACTCCCATCGTGCTCCTCGACGAACCGACCACCGCTCTCGACATGGGCCATCAGGAGGCGACGATGGCCCTCCTCCACGGCGTCGCCCGCCAGGGCCGGACGGTGGTCGCCGTCCTCCACGACGTCAACGCCGCCGCCGCCTACACCGACCGCATCGTGGTGATGGATCGTGGGCGGGTGCGAGCGTCGGGACCGCCCGCCGAGGTGCTCGACGACGCCCTGCTGTCCGAGGTGTACCGGGAGCCGATCCGGGTGGTGCCCCATCCCTTCCGACCCACCCCGATGGTGCTGGCAGCGCGCCCGGTGCCGCGCGAGGAGACCTAGATCCGGGCGCTCGTCAGACGTTCTCTCCCATGAAGATCTGGGACACCGAGGTGTCCATGAAGATCGCCTTGAGGGTGTCGGCCAGCAGTGGGGCGATCGAGAGGATGGTCAGATTGGGGAGGCCGGCCGCCTCCTCCGACACCGGCAGGGTGTTGGTGACCACGGTTTCCTCGAGCGGAGCGTTCTTGATCCGATCGATTGCCGGGGGCGAGAGGAGCGCGTGGGTCGCCAGAGCCCGCACCGCAAGTGCCCCGCGGTCCTTGAGGAGTTCGGCCGCCGACACGATCGTCCCCGCGGTCCCGATGATGTCGTCGACGATCACGCAGTGGCGACCCTCGACCTCACCCACCACCTGCAGCGCCGAGACGTCGTCGGCGACATCCACCCTGCGGCGCTTGTGGACGAACGCCACCTCGGCGTCGAGGTGCCGGGCGTAGCGCGACGCCTGCTTGACGCGGCCGGAGTCCGGAGACACCACCGTGAGGGGCCCCTCGAGTGTGGCGAGGTACTGGGTGAAGATCGGCAGAGCCGTGAGCGAATCGAAGGGCTTGCGGGTGAAGCCCTGGATCTGTGGAGAATGCAGGTCGACCGACACCAGGCGGTCGGCACCGGCGGTGTCGAAGAGGTCGGCCATGAGGCGGGCGGTGATCGGCTCGCGCGGCATGGACTTCTTGTCCTGCCGGGCGTAGCCGAAGTAGGGGACGACGGCGGTGATCCGTTTCGCCGACGCCCGCTGCAGGGCGTCGATCATGATCAACTGCTCCATGATGTGGAAGTTGATGGGGTTGCTGTGGCTCTGCAGTACGAAACAGTCGGCGCCGCGGACGCTCGACGTGAAGCGGGCCGAGATCTCGCCGTCGGCGAAGGTGCCCAGTTCGACACCGCCGAGTTCGACCTCGAGCAGTTCGGAGACTTCCTGGGCGAGGATCGGGTTCGCCGAACCCGAGAACAGCATCAGCCGCTTGCGATTCTGCGCCTCCATATGAGCGGTCAAAGCCCCTTCACTCACCCTCGGAATCGGCCTTCCGTGCCCGTCGTTCAGCGTAGCCGGGGATCTCCTGCTGCGGCGAACGCTCGACGGCGAGGGCTCCCGGCGACACGTCGCGGGTGATCACCGATCCGGCGCCGGTGATCGCGTCGTCGCCGATCTCCACAGGGGCGACCAGCATCGTGTCGGACCCGATGAACACCCGGGAACCGATCGTGGTGTGGTGCTTGCGGAATCCGTCGTAGTTGCAGGTGATCGTGCCTGCACCGATGTTGCTGTCCTCGCCGATGGTGGCGTCCCCGATGTAGGAGAGGTGCGGCACCTTGCTCCCCCGGCCGATCGTCGATGCCTTGACCTCGACGAAGGTGCCCGCCTTGGTGCCGGCCCCGAGCACCGTCCCCGGCCGGAGGCTGGCGTAGGGTCCGACCTCGGCGTACTCGCCGACCTCGGACCCGCGGACCACCGAGTACCAGACCCGGGCGCTCCGGCCGATCGTCGAGTCGATGACGAAGGTGTCCGGCCCGACGACGGCGCCTGCGGCCACGCGGCTCGCCCCGCTGAGGTGGACCCCGGGATAGATGGTGGCTCCGGCCTCGAGGGTCACGGAGGCATCGACGTACACCCTGTCGGGATCGACCATCCGCACCCCTGCCGTCATCCACCCCCGGTTGATCCGGGCACGCATGGCTGCCTCCACGGTCGCCAACTGGTCATGGGAGTTCACCCCGAGCGCCTCGGCGTGATCGGCGATCTCGAACCCGGCGACCATGCCCAGTCCCCCGACCAGACCGACCGCGTCGGTGAGATAGAACTCGCCCTGGTCGTTCTCCGCGGTGAGGCGTCCCAGCGCCGCCACCAGCGCCTCGCCGTCGAACGCATACGTCGAAACCGCTACCTCGTCGATGGCTCGGGCGGCAGCATCGGCGTCTCGCTCCTCGACGATCCGCGCCACCTCGCCGTCCTCTCGCACCACCCGCCCGTAGCCGGCAGGATCGGGCATCCGGGTGGTCAGCACGGTGCAAGCTGCGTCGTTCGCCGCGTGAGCGGACAGCAGGGCAGCAAAGGTCTCGGAGCGGAACAGCGGGCTGTCTCCGGGGACGATCAGCACGACGTCGCCGGTCAGATCGCCCATGGCGGCGGTGGCGACCTGGGCGGCATGGCCTGTCCCGCGCTGCTTCTCCTGCACCACCGAGCGCGCGCCGGCGGGGAGCACTTCGCTGACGGCTTCGGCGCCGTGGCCGACCACGACCGTCAGGTCGGCGACGCCTGCAGTACGCACCGCGTCCACGACCCAGGAGATGATCGGGCGCCCAGCGACCTCATTAAGCACCTTGGGCGCGGTCGACCGCATCCGCGTTCCCTTGCCCGCGGCGAGGACGATCGCTCTCACGCTCACTGTCTCGATCACCTCCAGGGACTGGCTGGGGGGACAGGACTCGAACCCGTACTTTGGGGACCAAAACCCCACGTGCTGCCGGTTACACCACCCCCCATGGGGGTGGCGGCAGTGTACCGCCGGGGTCCCCATCCCAGCCCCGGTCGATGGGAAGCGCTGCTTCGCTCGCCCGGGCGAATCGCACCGCGGCGGCGGCGTCCTCCGCCTCCGGGCGATCCCCGAACAAGGCAAAGGCGGCCGGGCCACTGCCGGTCATCAGGACGGGGCGTTCCCACAGCCGCGCCAGGTCCGCCAGCCAATCGGCCAGCTCGGGACGAAGGGCGACGGCGGCAGGTGTCAGGTCGTTCCCCAGGTCGTCTACGTGGCGCAACGACGGCGGCAGGAAGCGGCTATCCATGGATGCTCCCCGGGGCTCGTCCAGGGCATCCCATCTCCGGTACACCTCGCCGGTTGCCAGTGTGAACGGGGCCACCGCCACGGCCACCACATAGTCCGCCGCCATTCGCGCTGGGGTGAGGCGCTCCCCCCGGCCCTCCATCCAGGCGGTGCCCCCGGTGAGACAGAACGGCACGTCGGCACCGAGATCTGGGGCGAGTCGCCTCACCGTATCGGCGAAGACGCCGAGGGCGGCGGCGGCTCCGACCAGTGCCGCCGCCGCGTCGGCGCTCCCTCCCCCCATGCCCGCCGCCGCCGGAATGCGCTTGGTGAGCACCACCCGGAGCGGGACGCGGGCGGACACCGCCGATCGCAGGGCAGCCACCGCCCGCCAGGCCAGGTTGTCCTCCCCGGCGGGGACCTCCTCGGCTCCCATCACCTCGATGGCGTCGGCATCCTCGGCTCTCTCGACGGCAACGTCATCGAACCAGTCGATGGATTGCACCAGGGAGCGGATCGGGTGAAATCCGGCGGCGTCGCGGGAGCGAACCCGCAGCGACAGGTTCAACTTGGCGAAGGCCCGCAGCGCGGTCACGCCGCACCCGCCAACCGCAGCCAGTCGCCGGGAGCGAGATCCTCGGCTCGGGCGGTGGCATCGAGCCCGGCGGCGGCAATGGTCCCCTCCGGGTCGTCGAGCAAGCTCCGCAGCGAGGAACGAATCATCTTGCGGCGCTGCGCGAAGCCGGCCGCGGCCAAGGCGATGGCGGCTTCGGCCGCGAGGTCGGCCGGGCGGCGTTCGATCACCGCCACCGCCGATTCGACCTTCGGAGGGGGGAGGAAGAGGTGGGGGGGCACCCGCAAGGCGATCCGCACGACACCGTGGAGACCGACCACCACGGAGGGCAGTCCGTATATCTTGCTCCCCGGCGAGGCAGCCAACCGGTCGATCGCCTCCCTCTGCAGCATCACCACGAGGCGGGTGATCCGAGGAACCCATCGGAGCAGGTCGAGGACCAGTGGAGTGCCCACGTTGTAGGGAAGGTTGGCCACGACCACCCACTCCCCCGGTGGGAGGGCGACGCCCCAGTCCACCCTGGCAGCGTCGTCGTAGCGGATGTCGGCGGCGTCGCCGACCGTCTCGGCGAGTACCGGGCGCAGCGAGTCGTCGATCTCGTAGGCGATCACTCGTGCCCCCGTCGCCGCCAGCGCCCGGGTGAGCGTTCCCGCGCCGGCACCGATCTCGATCACCTGCGCCTCCCGCCCGAGGACGGCGATTTCGACGATCCGGGCCACAACGTTGGGCTCGACCAGGAAGTGCTGGCCGAGGTGCTTGGTCGGTCGGAAGCCGTGGCGGGTCAACAGCTCCCGGGTCTCCCGCTTCCCCAGTGGTTCAGCCACCGCGGTACACCCGGAGGGCCGTATCCGATGTGAGCCGGGCCACCTCGGTCACCGGCACTCCCCACACGTCGGCGAGGGCCTCACCCACCCGCACCACGTTCGCCGGCTCGTTGGCGGCCAGCCGATCGGGAGGCGGGGTGAGGAACGGGGTGTCGGTCTCCACCATTGCTCGATCGGGCGGAACCTCGGCGGCGCCGCGGCGCACCGTGTCACCGGTCTCGAACGAGACCGGTCCGGCGAACGAGAACGTCACCCCGAGATCGACGAACCGCTTGGTCCAGCGGGGACCGCCGGTCCAGCAATGCAGCACCGTCCTCGCCGCAGCGCCGGCAGCGGAGATGAGTTCGAACACGTCGGCGAAGGCGTCGCGGCAGTGCACCACGATCGGCTTGTCCAACTCGATTGCCAGCTGGATCTGGTCCCGGAAAGCGACGATCTGCGCTTCCGGCCCCGACAGGTTCCGGTAGAAGTCGAGCCCGCATTCGCCGATGGCGACCGCAGCGGACGCGAGGCGCTCGATCTCGGCACGCTCATCGGGCCAGCGGTCGGCGTCGTGGGGATGGAGCCCGGCCGCGGCAAAGACCCGACCGGGGAACTGCTCGGCGAGGCCGATCGCCAAGGTGGAGGAGGCGGCGTCGGTCCCCGGGTCGACGACCCACTCCACCCCGGCGGCCGCCGCCCGGTCGAGCAGGACGCCGGGCGACTCGTCGCTCATGTGCAGATGGCAGTGAGCGTCTACCCAGCCGGCCATCAGGTCTCGAGGCGAGGAAAGAGCGGCTCGCCCTTGATGACCGTGCTCGCCGGAAACACCCCGAACACACCGGTCTCCGCCAGGGGCCCCTCGTCCGGCGCACCGGGCAACCCGAGCATGCTCCACAGCCGCGCCGCCGTCCCAGGCATCGCCGGCGAGATCAAGATCGCACCCACGCGGAGTGCTTCGAGCGCGGCGTTGAGCACCTGGTCGAGTCGGGTCGCCGCGGCGGGATCCTTGGCCAGATGCCACGGGGCGGTGGCTTCGAGGAAGGCGTTGGCCGCCCCGAAGAGCCGCCACACTCCCTCCAGCGCGTTCTTGGAACGGAACTCCCCGAACCCCGCCATTGCCTCCAGGGCCCCGGCGGCGGCGGCGACGAGCACCTGCTCTTCCGGAGCCGAGTGATCCGCCACCGCCGGCACCTGTCCTTGGCGGTAGCTCTCGGCGATGTTGAGAGTCCGGTTGGCGAGGTTGCCCAGGTCGTTGGCCAGGTCGGCGTTGAATCGCTCGACCATCCCTTCCCAGGAGAAACCGGAGTCGGGCCCGAAGGAGACGTCTCGCAGAAAGTGGTAGCGATACCCATCCACGCCGAACACCGCCACCAATTCCTCCGGGAGGATCTGGGTGGCATTCGACTTGGACATCTTCTCCCCGCCGACGAGCAGCCACCCGTGAGCGGCGATCTGGCGGGGAAGGGGAATCCCAGCCGACATCAACATGGCCGGCCAGTACACCGCATGGAACCGGAGGATGTCCTTGCCGACCAGATGAGCCCACGCCGGCCATTGGCGTGCGAACCGGGCGGGATCGTCGCTGTACCCCGCCGCCGATACGTAGTTGATCAGGGCGTCGAACCACACGTAGGCGACCTGCGACTCGTCCCAGGGCAGCGGGACACCCCACGTCAGCGATGCCCGGCTCATCGAGATGTCATCGAGCCCCTGCTCGAGGAAGCCCACCACCTCGTTGCGCCGGGTCTCGGGGATGATGAAGTCAGGATTGGCGGCGATGTGGTCGAGCAGTGGCTGGGCATACCGGGACAGGCGGAAGAACCAGTTCTCTTCGGCATGGATCTGCACCGGCTTGCCGTGCTGCGGGCAGTTCCCGTCGATCAGCTCGCTCTCGGTGTAGTACGCCTCACAAGATACGCAGTAGAGGCCCTCGTAACGGCTCAAATAGGTGTCGCCGTTGTCGTGCATCCGCTGGAGCACATCCCGCACGGTGTCGCGGTGGCGTGCCTCGGTCGTCCGGATGAAGTCGTCGAACGATAGGTCGAGCAGATCCCACGCCTCGTGGAAGCCGGTGACGATGTGATCTACCCACTCCTGGGGGGTCATCCCATGGCTTTCGGCGGCGAGGGCGATCTTCAGCCCGTGTTCATCGGTTCCGGTCAGCGCGTAGACCTCCTCACCGACCAACCGCCAGTAGCGGGCGGTGGCATCGGCGACCACAGTCGTATACGCGGTGCCGATGTGGGGCCGGTCATTCGGGTAGTAGATGGGTGTGGTCAGGTAGATCATCAGGACTCGTGAGGGTAGTGGCGGGGCTCCGACGGCCGATCGGCGGTGACTCCACTCGAGGCGCGCGATCGGTACACTCCGACCACTCGCTGCGGCGGCACTCTGGAAAACTGCCGACGTTCGGTGAGGGTGCGTCAGCCAATGGAGGTTGTCTTGTCGAACACGGGAATCGTCCGGAAGATCGACGATCTGGGGCGGGTCGTCATTCCGGCGGAGATGCGCAGGACGCTCGGCGTCGAGGAAGGCGATCAGCTCGAGATTGCCCTGAGCGGGGATCACATCGAGATCCGACCCCGGATTCCGACGCTCGTCCATCAATTCACCATGCCGCATGCGGGTCGGGTCACGATCTCCGGTGAGGGCCTCGACCTCGAACCGGGCGACTACGTGGTGCAGCGCATCGGCCGGAAACGCTGAGCAACCCACGGCGTGCGCCGGGTTGCCGGGCACAGAATCAGCGCGGTTTCGTGGGTCGGTTACCGTAGAGCGTTCTGAAGAAGCCCGGCTCGGGGAGAGGGACAATCGGTCATGGCGGCGTTTCTGGTCATGCTGCGCGAGGGAGTCGAGGCGGCCCTGGTGGTCGCCATCCTCCTCGCCTACCTGAAGCGCCTGGACCGCACCGCTGAGGCTCACCGGGTGTGGCTCGGCACTGCGGTGGCGGTGCTGGTGTCGATCGCCGCCGGAGCAATCCTCTTCGCCACCATCGGTGAGCTACACGGCGCCGTCGAGCAGCTGACCGAAGGGATCATCGCCCTTGCCGCCGCCGGCCTTCTCACGTGGATGATCTTCTGGATGAGCCGCCAATCCCGGGCCATAAAGGGCCACCTCGAAGCACGGGTCGACAGCGCCCTGACCAGCGGCGGCATCGCCCTGGCCGCGGTTGCCTTCTTCGCCGTGCTGCGCGAGGGTCTCGAGTCTGCGTTGTTCCTGATCTCGACGACCATCGGTGAGGACGCCAACACCGCCCAGTTGGTCGGCGGCGTCCTGGGTGTCCTCGGCGCGGTGATCATCGGATGGCTGGTGTACCACGGAGGGACCCGGATCAACCTGCGGGTCTTCTTCCGCATCACCGGCGGGGTGATCCTGCTGTTCGCCGCCGGGCTGGTGGCCACCGCCATCCACGAGTTCCAGGAGGCCGGAGTGCTCCCGATCTTGATCGAACACCTGTGGACACTGGATTGGGCCGATCCGGGGGGATCGACCTTCTGGGAGTTCATGAAGGGACTGTTCGGCTGGCGGCACAACCCATCGCTGCTGATGCTGGCCGGGTACTTCGGGTATCTGATCCCCATCGGGGTCGGCTTCCTGCGTTCCAGCGGAACCCCGAAGGTCCAGGAGCTGGTTCAGTCCTGACGGACCACGCGCTCGTACAGGGCGCGCCGCGACACTCCCCGCCCCGTCGCCACCCGCCGCACCGCGTCGCTCGCCGGGGTGCCGCCGGCGATCAGCCCTTTCGTCTCGGCGACGGCCGCTTCCAGATCCGGTGGCGGCGCCTGCTGGGCGTCCAGGACCACGGTCACCTCGCCTCGCGCTCCTTCGGCCCAATGCTCCGCTGCCTCGCCGAGACTCCCCCGCCAGATCTCCTCATGGATCTTGGTCATCTCCCGGCACACGGCACACGCCCGATCGGCGGAGCCGGCGGCGGCGAGATCTGCCAGGTCCGTCCCGATCCGGTTCGGCGAGGCCAGGAACACGACGGTGCGGAGTTCGGAGGCGATCACCGCAACCCGATCGCGCCGCTCGGCGGCCTTGCGGGGAAGGAACCCCTCGAATACGAACCGGTCCGCGGAGAATCCCGACAGGGCGAGCGCCAAGGTCACCGCGCTCGGACCGGGCACCCCGGTGACCGCCGCGCCCACCTCCACGGCAATCCGCACTGCGCTCAGACCCGGATCGGAGATGCCGGGGGTTCCCGCATCGGTCACCAGCGCGACGGTCTCGCCGGCTGACAGGCGGTCGCGGAGCTCACCGGCTCGTCGCTCTTCGTTGCCGACGAAGTAGGAACGGGTCACCGCCCGCACCCCGAGCCGGCCGAGCAGCACCTGAACCCGCCTGGTGTCCTCGGCGAACACCACGTCGGCCGAGCCGAGAGCCTCACCCAGCCGGGGCGGAGCGTCGGAGAGGTTGCCGATCGGTCCGGCGCAGACGATCAGGGTGCCGGCCACCCGGCGAGGATAGGCGCCGCCACCACGTTCTCTCCCACGGCGGGCGTACTGCCGCTCGGGGTCTCGGCGATCCATGCCGCCCGCGGGACGACCACCAGCCGCCGTGGACGGACCACTCCGGCCCACACCACCGAACCGTCGGCGTCGATGGCGATCACCCCGATCGGTTTCCTCATCCCGAACGTATGGACCGACCGGCAGCGCATGAGCAACCCGAGCGGACCGGGGACGGGAGTGAGGCCCCATCGCCGTTCACGATGGGTCCAGGCGACCGCGAGCGGTCCAGAAGACCACGACGGTGTGGCGAGAGCGAAGTAGGTGCTGGTCAGGGTGTGTCGTCTGTCGTCTGCGGTCCGCCGGCGGGTTGCCGACGATCCGCTGCTAGCCTGCCGGGCCTATGGCCAAGGCTAAGCGCCGCAAATTGAAGGCTCGCCGCTCGAAGGCGAATCACGGCCGCCGGCCCAACGCCGGTCGCGGCCAGTAGCCCGCGCCACTTCTCTCGACGCTCGCCGCCGACATCCGGCCACCGTACGCCGATGGCACGCCTCCAGTAAGACCGCCGTCCGTCGCGGGTGTCTATTCGCTCTTGACGGCTAAGGGGCAACGGGCACCGACCAACGCGAATCGAGGGGCCTGGAGGCCCCCCGAATCGATCTTGGCTTGTTGGATCGGCTAGGAGCCGGAACCCCCACCCATGCCGGGCATGCTGAGGCCGGCATCCTTCATCGCCATGAAGGCCCCGTAGGCGACTACGGCCGAGGCGGCGATCCCCAGGAACAGCCCGAAGCTGACGGCCGTCGTCTCGGTGAGGAAACGCAGGACGATCAGCACGAACCCGATCCCGCCGAGGATGAGCGCCAGCTGTTCGGTCTTGAACTGACCGGCGTTCGTCTCACGGGTGCCAAATGCCTTGAGGAGCAGGACCACGGCGCCGGCAATGGCGACGAATGATCCACCCCAGGCGAGAAACTCGGCATCGAATGCATTGAGCGAAACCGAGAACGGACCGGCGCTGACGCTGTACCAGGGCAGGAACAGGTTGACGACGAGTACGGCCCCTCCGATCAATGCGAGCTTGGCTCCAGTCGAGAGCTTGCTGAAATCCATGGTCCCCCGATCGATTGGTTCAGGATTTGCCGCATTGTGGCACGCAGCCACCCGGCTGTCACACGGCCGTCAGGGGGTCACACCCAGCGTTCGCAGCTCTTCGACCAGGCTGAGACCGGCTGCGGCGTCCTCCGAGGCCACGAACACCACGGTGCGATCGGTCACGGTCGCGTAGGCGAAGGTCGTTCCACCGCTGAAGGTGGTCACTCCGGAGTCCGAGGTCGTGGCGCGTCCCACCGGCATGGTGTCCAACGCCGAGGCGACCAGAGAGCCTGCCAACTCCTGGGCATCGCGGGGCGTGTCCCCCTGCCAGACGTAGAGAAAGACGACGTCGGTCCCGTTGGTGTACACCCGGTAGTGATCCCCGCCCCACCCGGCGGAGGCGATGAGCGCCTCACCGGGCTTCACCCCGCTCAATAGGTACAGATCGAGGTTCCACTCGCCGAACACGCCATCTTCGAAGTCCTCGTATCCGGACAGGTCGATGGGGGGCACGGTGACCTCGAGCGGTGGCTCCATGGTGAAGTACTTCTCGGGGTGGAGGATCTGCTCGGTGCTGGCGGGAAAGCGGGTATACGCCTGATTGATTCCGGCGGTACCCAGGTCGGTGGCGACGCTGGTGACGAATCCGAAGCCGTAGTCGTAGGGGAACGTGAGGTCTTCGGCGAACCAGTCGGGCAGCGAGTCGAGGATCGTGGTGTCGGTCTGCAGCGACTCCTGAACGGCCTGGCTCTGCTCGTCGCTCGACAAGCTCCGCAGGTAGGCCAGCTGGAAGTAGGTGGCGTCGCCTTCGGCCAGCGCCTGGATCGCCGTCGCCTCCTCATACCTTCCCTGATCGATCAGCTCGTTGACGTGAGCGGCGAATCCGTATTGCTCGTCGGTGAGCGCGTGCACCAACTCGTGCACCACGATGCTCTTGGCGAGGGGGGTGAGCTCCTCGTCTCCGGCGATCACCATCTCACCGGTGTCATCGTCGTAGAAGCCACCGACCTGCTCGGCGTAGAGATCGCGGTACGCCTGAACCAGATCGATCGATCCGTCCAGCAACCCCAGCGACTCGTAGAGACGCTGGAATACCGCCATCTCCTCGAGATCGAGGTCCTCGTCGATCTGCGCCTTGACCCGATCGGCCAGTTCGGCGGAGGAGACGATCGTGATCGTCGGCGGATCGAAGAACTGGAGACCACGCACCGCCTCCGCGGCGGAGACGAGATCGTTGAGTTCGTCGGTCAGACCGGCGGGGTCGATGACCCTCGGGGCGGTCGTGGTCGGCGTCGAAGTGTCGTCGCCGCAGGCGGCGGTCACCAGGCCGATTACGAGGGCGATCACCAGCAGGCGGCGCATGGCGGGCAGGTTAGAGGCCGGGGGTACTTGAGCGGCTGGATTCAACCGATCCGACTCGGGTTTTCCTGCGCTCGCCGCGTCTGGAATCATCAGCGGATGAGCGTTCCTGCCGAACTCCACCGCCGCGTCCTCTTCCTGGAGTGGTCCACCATCGTCTGGAACCTCGGAGAAGTCTTCGTGACCGTGGGACTGGGCATTGCCGCCGGGTCCCTGGCGCTGGTCGCCTTCGGTCTCGACTCGCTGGTCGAGGTGTTCGCCTCGCTGGTCGTCGTCTGGCATGCCGGCAAGCCGGACACCGCCGGAACATCGGCTCGGACCCACCGGGCGCTGCGGCTGGTCGCGGCGGCATTCGCCGTCCTGGCCACGCTGCTGGTGCTGGGGGCGATCCGGGTCCTGCGAGTCCACCACCACGCCGGCGAGTCGCCGTGGGGCATCGCCTATCTGGCAATGGCGGCGGTGGTCATGTTCGGCCTGGCGATCGCCAAACAGCGGACCGCCGACCAGAACGGGTCGCGGCCGCTCGCCGCCGAGGCGACTCTCACCATGCTCGACGGGATCCTGGCGACCGGTATCCTCACCGCACTGGCGCTCAATACCGCCTTCGGCTGGTGGTGGGCCGACCCCGTGGCCACCCTGTTGGTGGCGGCCGCCTGCGCTTCAGAAGCCCGGGAGAACTGGCGCGAAGGCTCACCCGACGGGTGACTCGGGCCGGATCTCGGCCGACGACCGTTCGGGGAATCCCTGCAGATACCGTCCCCCGAAGGCGTCACGGATCAACCGCAGCATGAGGCGGGGACTGCGCCGCAAACCGTCGAGTGCATAGGGAAGCCAGCCATGCCCGTACGGCACGTAGACCCGGACCGGCAGGCTGGGGTCGGCGATGATTCCGAGCATCCCCCGGACCGGCAGGCCGTAGAGCAACTCGACCTCGGCCGGTGTCCCCGCGTCACCCAGCAGCGCCAGGGACGCCTCTGCCACCAATGGGTCGTGAGTGGCTATCCGTACCGGACCCGGCCCACCGGCGAGCGTGGCGACGACCGCGAGGAATCCCTCGGCGGAATCGAGCTCGGGAGCGCCCGGGTCGGCCCACTGGCCCTTGACCACCCTGACGACCGCACCCATCGCTGCCAGCGTGGCGGCGTCATCCGGACTTCGCCGCCACCGGCCGGGAATGGTCACCCCGATACCGGCGGCTCCCCCGGGCAGGGAGCCGATCAGATCGAGCGTTGGATCCACCGTGTCATGGTCGAGCGAGTCGAAATGCACCCCGACCCCCAGCCGGCTCGCCCGATCCACCAACTCGGCTGCCACCGCGGCGTCGTATCCGAACGACGGCGCCTTCACCGACACGTAATCCCCGGCGTGGGCGGCGAGGTCGTGGATCCCTGCCAGGTGATGGGCAACGACCGTCGTGGCGTCCTCGCCGACTCCATCCCAGTAGGCGAGGGTGATCCCGTAGCCCCTGGTGGAGAGCGCGTCGGCCACTCGCCTGGCGTCGGCCAAATCGGCACCGGCGACGTACCCGCGCGAGGCGCGGGCGATCACCCGCTGGGCTCCCGACTTGATGGCGGAGTGGACGGCTCCGGTCATCGGCGTTCGCCTCGCCTGCTGCTCTTGAGGGCCGATCGCAGCGCCGCTGCCCCCAAGGCGGCCAAGCCTCTCGCTGTGTACGGGTAGCTACGGACCGTCACGAGTGGCCTCTCCACCTGGGTCCATCGTCGGGTCCAGGGCGCGGCGCTTCCCAGGAACTCCAGCGATCGAAGATTGCGACCGAGGACGTGGGCAACCGCTCCCTCGAGCAACAGCAGGCCCGGAGACGCAGCTGCATACCGCTCGTCAAAGCCGATCTTGAGGAGCCACAGCCGGGCATCCCACTCGGCGGCGACCATCACCGCCGCGGTCGTCCCGGCGATGTCGAGGACTCCCAGGCGGAGTTCCTTGCGCTCCATGGCCCGTCGCGAGTACGCGGCGAAGAACGCGCCGACGGCGGCGTCGTGGCGGAGGGCAGTCCCCGACCGGCCCTTCCATCCGGCCGCCTCGACCCGGAGGACGTCTGACCACAACGAATTGAATTGCTCCGGAGACGTCGGCGTGTGCATCTCGAAAGAGGGCGCGCCAAACTCCCCGGCGCGCCGTTGCGCACGTCGAAGATCACTCCGCAGGCTGGCGGACAGCACCACACCCACCTCGTCCACTTCACTGGGGATCTCCAGCGAGGGGCAAGCGGACGATGCCCGCACCACCACCCGGGATCCGCCGACATCGCGCAGCGCCTTTACGACCGGTGACCCGGCGACAATGTCGTCCAAGACAAGAGGAGAGCGCAGGGCGGCGATCCCCGTGACGAGGCGGTGGAGCGAGGCAGCATCCCGGTAGACGAACCCACCCGGCTCCCCGAGCTCGGCCTGGCCGATCAACTCGAGGCGTCCGCGCCTGCGAATCAGCGGCGCCGCTGCCACCAGATCGCCGGCATCGAACACGCACACGACGACGACCTCGCCACTTCCGGCCAGCTGCTCGATCGCCGTGCACACCCAGTCATGTCGTGCCGTGGGCGCGTCGAAGTCGGCGGTCAGGCGATTCCAGGCATCGCCCAGTGAGGCGACCTCCCCGGCGCTCTTCAGCACTGTGACTT
>MELR01000003.1:38448-56698 GCA_001767695.1 Actinobacteria bacterium RBG_16_68_21 | reverse complement strand
GCAGCAGAGCTGGTTGCGGGCAAGGCCCCGAGGGTCAAGGCGGTCAGCACCGCAATGGCCGCCACGAGGCTCGTCCGGTGAGCTGGTCGCGCCCGTCGACGGTTGGTCATGTTCTCCTCCTCGACGGCCGCCTGCGCGTCCCCCTCGGCAGGGCACTCTGCGGTGTCATTGTCGAGTGAGTCGCGCCGCTCAGTCCTGACGGACGGTAACGGACTCGATCACGGGCGGGTCGAGCGGCCGATCATCCGCCCCGGTGGGGAGGGTCGCCACCGCGTCGACAACGTCCATCCCGTCGGTGACCGTTCCGAAGATCGTGTACGAGTGAGGGAGCCCGACGTCGGCGTGGCAGATGAAGAACTGCGACCCGTTGGTGTGCGGACCGGCATTGGCCATCGCCACGGTTCCCCGGGTGTACTTGCCCTTGCCCTCCAGCTCGTCCCGGAAGGTGTAGCCGGGACCACCCCTCCCGGTGCCGGTGGGGTCGCCACCCTGGATCACGAATCCCTCGATGACGCGATGGAAGATCACCCGGTCGTAGAACCCCTCGCCGGCGAGGAACAAGAAGCTGTTCGCCGCGATCGGAGCGTCGGCGGCGAGCAGCTCAATGGTGATATCGCCGAGGGTCGTGTGCAGCGTTACGTGGTAGCTGGCACTCAGGTCGATCGTCGACTCGGGCGGCTTCGAATAGGTGGCCACGGAACGCCTTTCACCGGAGAGCCAGCACCCTAGAGCCTGCGGGACCCGGAGCCGAGGATGAACCCCGCCTGTGTGCGCGGTCAGGCGTCCCACCGATCCGCATGAATGCCACCGATGTGATCCGCGCCGCGGGCCATCAGAATGACAAAACCGTCTTACGCGCCGCTTCCGCGCGTAAGACCGGAGGACGTCCCGGGTCGCTCAGCCGAACCGGGACTCCTCGATGGCGAACATCCCTTCGGCGCCGGCGAGACAGGAGCCCTTGAGCCCGATCACGGTGGGAAGCACGTGCTCGGCGTAGAACGCCGCCAGAGCGATGCGGTCGGCGAGGAAGGCCGGGTCGTATCCCGCCGGCTCTGCCGTCGCGGCGCGCGCCCCCCGGGCCAGCATCCATCCACCGAGAGTGTCGCCCATCATCTTCAGGAACGGGGTCGCCCCGGCGAGCACGTCGTTGTACCGCCCCTCGAGGAGCCACTGTCCGAACGTCATCGCCACCGCGGCGGATGCCTCGGTGGCCTCGGTGAGGCGGTCGGCGATCGGTTTGAGATCTCCCTCGAGCGAGGCAGCGTCGCCCAGGACCATCTCGAAGAGCCGGTGCATCGCCACTCCGCCGCCCAGGGGGATGCGGCGCATCGCCAGATCCTGCGCCTGAATGCCGTTGGTTCCCTCATAGATGGCGGCAATCCGGGAATCGCGCCACCACTGCGCTGCGCCGGTCTCCTCGACATACCCCGACCCGCCATGGATCTGAATTCCCAGCGAAGTCAACTCGGTGCCGAGATCACTGGCCCATGCCTTGGAGATCGGGGTGAGGATGGCGGCAAGGTCCTCTTCCTGGGTACGCCGCTCCTCGTCCTCGAGGTGGCGAGACAGGTCGATCGCCAGCGCGTTGCGGTAGAGCACGCCGCGCATCGCCGCGATGTTGGCCCGCATCAGCATCAGCATCCTGCGCACGTCGGGATGGCGGATGATCGGGGCCTGTTCGCCCCGCTCGCCGCCCACGGTGCGTCCCTGCTTCCGCTCCAGCGCGTAGCTGGCCGCCTGCTGGAACGCCCGCTCGCTCACCGCCAAACCCTCGTTGCCCACCGAGAGCCGCGCCTCGTTCATCATCGTGAACATGTAGCGCATCCCCTCGTTCTCCTCGCCGATGAGGTAGCCGACGGCGCCTTCACCGGCGTCGCCGAAGGAGAGCACGCACGTCGGACTGGAGTGGATGCCGAGCTTGTGCTCGATCGACAAGCAGGTGACGTCGTTGCGCGCGCCGAGTGACCCGTCGGGATTCACCAGGTACTTGGGAACGATGAAGCACGAGATGCCCTTGGTGCCCGGAGGGGCGCCGGGGGTGCGGGCGAGGACGATGTGGATGATGTTCTCGGTGAGGTCGTGTTCACCCCAGGTGATGAAGATCTTGGTGCCGGTGAGCCGCCAAGTGCCGTCGTCGGCGGGAACGGCCTTTGTGGTGAGGGCTCCGACGTCGGAACCCGCCTGGGCCTCGGTGAGCACCATGGTGCCCGACCACTCCGAGGTGACCAGCTTGCCGAGGTAGGTGGCCTTCTGCTCCTCCGAGCCGTGCAGCGAGAGCATGTCGACCGTGCCGTAGGTGAGCATCGGGCACAGCGAGAAGCCCATGTCGGCGGCGATGATCATCTCCTGCAGTGCCGAGGCCACTCCCCAGGGCAGGCCGCCTCCGCCGATCTCCTCGGGGAAGCCGGCCGCCGGCCAACCGGCCTCGACGAATCGCTGGTAGGCCTCCTTGTAGCCGGGCGGGGTGGCGACTGTGCCGTCGCCGTTGTGGACGCTTCCAATCGTGTCGCCGACCTGGGCCAGGGGGGCGATCACCTCGGAGGCGAACCGTCCCGCCTCGTCAAAGACCCCGGTGAGTAGGTCGCCGTCGACGTGGGCAAAGCGAGGGAGGGTCCGCAGTGTCTCCAGGCCGGCGACGTGCTCGAGGGTGAAACGCATGTCCGTAATGGGGGCGCGGTATTCACTCATATTGGAGAGGGTATCAGTACGGCCACGTCCGCCGACCGGGACGATTGGCGGTTTCTGTGGCGCCAGCTACTCCCCCCAGGATCTCGTTTCGCCACGGCTCTCCGTGAGGGGGCACCCATCGGAGCTCGGAGCCGACGACGTCCCTACGGTGCCTGATTCAGGCATTTGTCGGGAAGAGTGATCTCCCCGGGCCCGATCGTGTCGACCAGGTCGGCGCGCATCTCGAGGGTGAAGGCCTCGGTCGCCGGGTCGTTGAGCGGGCCGTTGCGGCTCGACGCCACCAGGTGGTATGAGAGAAGAACGGCACCGTCGATGGAAACCCAGTAGTCGGCGGCGGAGACCTCGGTGATCGCTCCCGATGTCTGGCCCAATCCGCTGGGCGTGAACGTGTAGTGGATCGCCGGGATACCGGCGACCTCCCCGCGCTCCACTTCCACCGGGCTTTCGATCACCGGGACGAAGTCGATGAGCCGCTGGGCGAGATCACTCATTTCGCGTTCCTGATCGGAGACCTCGTTGTACGTCCAGTCCGTGCCGTCGAAAGTGCAGGTGATGTTGCCGACCGTGCGGATCTTTTCCGTGGTCACCTCGGGCTCGGTGAAATCGGGACCGGTTTGCGTGGTATCGGAGACGACGAGCCGGGAGTTCGTCTCCCGGTCGTACTCGATGCGATTGCTCGACTCGGTGCTCTCATCCGGGCTGGGGCCGGAGGTGATGATGGAGAACGTGAACACGTAGGCATCGAAGGACGCCAAACCCTCCCGCAGCGGAACAGGGACCACGGGAGGAGGCGCCGTCGAGGTAGTGGTCTCGGCGACCGTGGTAGTCGGCGCTTCGGTGGTGGTCGTGTCGCCGGTCGGAACGACGGTGCTGGTCGACTCGACTGTCGTTGTCGCGCCGGTTGCCGCCGTCGTCGCCTCCAGGGGGTTTCCGCCTGCTGAGTTGCATGCCGCCAGCAGCGCCGAGGCCACGAGCAGGGTCGGAATCTTCCGAAGCATCGTTCGCCTCCTCCTCACTCGTCGTGCAGCGCGCCCGCCGGTTCCCTGTGCAGCGTTGCGAAACCGGAAATCGCGGTTGCGACCGTAAAGATTCCGACTCCGAGCGCCGCGGCCCGAATGATAACGACGGGATCCAGGACCGGCCGGGTGGCGAATCCCAGGCCGGTGAAGGAGAAGACGGGCAGCAGAATCCACGCCAGAAGCACTCCAAAGCCGAGTCCGGCCGATGTGGCAACGGCACCGTGGCCTGCGAGGTATCCAAGCACGACCGATCGTCCCATCCCCATCGCACGCAGGACGGCCAGGTCACGGCGGCGCAGCCAGGCCAGTCGCCACAGAACCGTGGAGAGGATGATCGCCGCGGCACCGGCGAGCGACCATGACCCGGTTCTGGCGAGGGCGAGGATCGGGTTCCATTCGTCGATCGCGTCGATGACCTCCCCGCGAGTGACCACGGACATCGTGTTGCCGAATCGATCTCCCACTGTCAGCGGTCCGTTGCCGGGTATGACGAACAGAGACACGTCGGTTCCCCAGCCCAGTAGCTCACCGGCACCCTGCAGCGGTACCCAGGCCTCGTTGTCTGCGTAGGTGCCGATCTCGAAAACACCCACGATCGTGAAGTCGCGTCCCCGGAGGCGGATGGGATCTCCGGGGCCCAGGCCGCGATTCCTGGCGAGTTCGACGCCGATCAATGCGGTACGAAGATCGTCGCCCGGCTCCAAGGCTCGCCCCGAGACGATCTCGAACGCGGTGACTGCCCGGTATCTGTAGAGGTCTACACCACGCAGCAGCACCGCGTTGGCATTGGATGTTCCGGTGATGGCGTGAATCTCGGGAACCGCAAATGCCTCCCCTGCTGCGATCAGCTGCGGTCCGATGTCGGCTGAGATGCGGCTGCCGGTCACCTCGCCCACGCTGTTGGATTGCTGAACGAGAAGGTCTGGAGTGGCAGCGACCCGGAAGCCGAGGTCGATCCCCCGGCTGAAGCCGTCGAGTAGCAGGAACCCGGTCAACGGGATCGCCACCAGGAGAACTGTTCCGGCCACGAGCAGCGGCCTGCGTCTGAGGTCGGCGGCAACCAGGCGAAGGGCGATCATTGCGCCTCGAACAGTTCCCGCGGCGACCGGGCACTGGCTCGCCAGGCGGCCGACCACGCCCCGACCAGTGTGGCGAGGATCGTGACGATCAGTCCGAGAGCGATGTCTTCGAGGTCCAGGCGCGGAGTGACGATGAACGACCGGAGGGTGACGGTCGGCCGAGTGGTCAGATAGAGAGCCGCGCCGACCAGGCCGACGACGAAACCGCCGCCGGCCAGCAGCGTCGAACGCGCCGACGCAAATGCGGTGAGCGATAGGCGGGACACGCCGAGCACGCGAGCGACGCCCAGGTCGGCCGATCGCTCCGCCAACGCGACCGCGGTGAGGTTGAACGCCCCGAATGCGAGCACGGCGATGCCGATAGACGTGCCGAGCACCGACAGGTCGGAGGCAGCGCTGAGTCCAGCACCCTGGAGCTCGTTGATCTGGTCCTGGTAGTACACCGCGAATCGGCCTTGGGCCGCGGCGTCGATCGCGGTCCGGACCGCCTCCGAGTCGGATCCGGCAGCCAACTGGAGGGTCGCAGACTGGAACGTCCCGCCGGTTTCGAAAAGACGGTCGGCGCGATCGAAGTCCATCCATAGGGAAGCGAACTTCGTTCCCGGCGCCCGAACGATCGCAGTGATCGTGAAGTCGGTGGCGAACACCGTGACGACGTCGCCGGGTCGCCACCCCGTCGTGTCGGCCACGCCCTCAGTGACGGCTATCTCATCCGCTCCGGGGAAGGGATAGCGTCCTGCGAGCAGATGGAGGTGCTCGACCGGTTCCCAATCCCCGAGGTGTGCTGCCCGGAACTGGAAGATGGTCTCTCCGATCTTCACGGCGCGGAACACGAGTGGGGTGGCGACGACCACGGCGGGGCCCCCGGCGGCGACGAGATCGTCGAGGGTCGCCTGGTCGAGGCGGCCCGTGGAGGGGTCGAGGGGGTTGCTCGACAGAATTGTCAGGGCGCGGCCCCCTCCTGTCGGGGCGTCGGCCAGGGCACCGGCGACCGCGACCAGAACCAGATGGGCGAACACGATCGGGACGATCGCAATGGCAGCGATGAGCGCACGGGTCTTCCCGGTCCGGAGATCTGCAAGGACGACGCGCAGCAGCGTCATCGTGCGGCGTAGGGTCCGAGCCGTCCGTCCACCATCTCGAGCACGCGATCGGCGAGGGACGTGAGGGAGGCATCATGGGTCACGACGATGAGGGTCACCCCGAGCCGTTCGTTGAGGTCGTCGAGCATCGCCAGGACCCCGACGGCCGCTGCGGTGTCGACGTTCCCGGTGGGCTCATCGGCCAGGATGAGATCGGGTTCACCGGCGACGGCCCGGGCGATCGCCACCCTTTGTTGTTCACCACCGGATAGCTCCGAGGGACGGTGGTAGGCCCTCTCGCCGAGACCGAGGTCGGCGAGCAGGACGTCCGCGTTGGCCCGCGCCTTCGACCACGGCCGCATCCCGCGGGCGAGGTGCGCCAGAGCGACGTTGTCGCGGGCGGTGAGCGAGCCCACGAGATTGAAGAATTGGAACACGAACCCGACATGGCGGCGGCGGAACCTGTCGAGCTCGTGTTGCGACGAGGCGGCGACGTCGACCCCGGCGACGCGGACCTGGCCGGAGTCGGGTCGATCGAGACCGCCGATCACGTTCAGCAGAGTCGACTTGCCTCCACCGCTGGGGCCGACCACGACCACCTTCTCCCCGGGGTCGATGACGATGTCGACGCCGCGAAGGGCTGCGACCGAGTTCGGTCCCTTCCTGTAGGTCTTGACGGCGCCTTTGACTGCAACGATCGGTGAGGTCACGGCACGAGAGTATTCGGAAGATGCGCTCGGCCGGTGCCGAGGGCGCCCGAGAACAGGGGGGTACCCGCGATCGCATCACGCTCGCGGGTACCGTCGTCGCCATGGAGGAGATCGAGCGATTGGTTCTCGAGTCTCTCGAAGGGCTGGGCGCCTCATACGAGATGATCCGGATCGACCCCGATCTCGCCGACACGGCCGCCTTCTGTGGCCACTACGGCTACGCCCTCGAGGAGTCGGCGAACGCCATCCTGGTGGCGTCGCGCAAGCCGGAGGGTCGCCACGCCCTGTGCCTGGCGCTCGCCACCACCCGCCTCGACGTCAACCACGCGGTTCGGGATCTGCTCGCGGTGCGCAAGTTGTCCTTCGCCTCCCCGGAGGTGACCAAGGAGGTCACCGGCATGGAGATCGGCGGGGTGACACCGTTCGGCGCGCCGGAGGATCTGCCGATTCTCGTGGACGCTCGCATTCCGGTTCTGAAGCGGTGCATCGTCGGCGGCGGCGGCAGGGCGATGAAGGTGCTCGTCGACCCCGAAGTCTTCACCCGGATGCACGGGGTGAGGGTTGTCGAGGGACTGGCCGGATAGCCGGCAGCCGGGGGCCGTCAATGTACGCTCATCCCCGATGACCGCCGCCCGCGAACCCCGGGATCGTCAGGGCATGCCCCGTTGGGTGCCGCGACTCCTGATCACGATCGTGCTGATCGTGATCGCCCTCTTCGCCGGTTATCACATCCTCGACAGGTTGCGCAGCCTGATCGTCCTCGTGGGCATCAGCTTCTTCCTCTCGATCGCACTCGAGCCCGGCGTCAACTACCTCTCCCGCAAGGGCTGGAAGCGAGGACTCGCCACCGGTCTGATGTTCCTCGCCATGGTGGCCGGCGTCGGGTTGTTCATCGGTCTGATGGTGCCGCTGATCATCGACCAGGTGTCGCGGCTGGTCACCAAGCTTCCCGAGTACGTCGATCAGGCATCCGAGGCTCTGGCTCGATTCGGGGTCGATTTCTCGAGTGCCAAGCTCGGCGAGGCGGTGCAGAACATCACTGCCGACCTGAACACCTTCGCCGCCGACATCGCCGGCAGCATCTTCGGCGTCGGCCAGGTGCTGCTCACCACGGTGTTCCAGTTGCTGACCATCGGCTTGTTCACGTTCTACATGACGGCGGACGGTCCCAAGCTCCGGCGCACGGTCTGCTCGGTGCTCCCCCGGGAACGCCAGATCGAGGTCCTCAAGGTGTGGGAGATCGCCATCGACAAGACCGGGGCGTATTTCTACTCGCGCACCCTGCTTGCCGGGTTCGCCGCGGCGGTGGGGTGGGCGGTCTTCACAGTTGTCGACGTCCCGTACGCGTTGGCCCTGGCTCTGTGGATGGCGGTGCTGTCCCAGTTCGTCCCCGTGGTGGGGACCTATCTAGGCGGAGCCCTGCCGCTGCTCATCGCCCTGCTGGAGAGTCCGGGCAAGGCGATCGCGGTTCTGGTCTACGTAGTCGTCTATCAGCAACTTGAGAATTACCTGCTCGCCCCGCGCATCACTGCGCGGACGATGGCGCTGCACCCGGCGGTGGCGTTCGGTTCTGCGATTGCCGGCGGAACTCTGCTCGGGGTCCCCGGCACCTTCATGGCTCTTCCGGTGGCGGCAACCGCGCAGGCGTTCGTCACGACCTACGTCGAGCGGCACCAGGTGGTGGACTCTCCGCTCACCGAAGAGCCGCCCCCCCGGCCGTCCAAAGAGGATCCGCGGCGGCCCGCCGCAGGCGGGTGATGGGACGTCGCCCGGACGGTGCGCACCGGACCGACAGCTTGCGGCGCTAGGCCGCTACGGGACGGCACACCTTGCACGGTCGATATCCGGCGGCGCGCGCCTCTGTCTCATCGGCGAAATCGTGGCGGTGGCGGTCGGTAATCAGGCTCCCGCGGCCACATGTCGGGTGACAGAACACCCGGGTGGTGTCGCTGCCGATGAAGCGGATGCCCCGGGACGACAGAGCGGTGAACGCATCGATGTCTAGCCCCTCGGCCTCCAGGAGCGTGCGCTTGTTCTCGGGGTCTCCGAGTGAATACTCGCCCAGCGTGCCGTCGGAGCGGACCACTCGGTGGCAGGGAATGATCACCGGCACCGGATTGTGGGCCAGGGCAGTACCGACCGCCCGCACCGCTCCCGGCTTACCGATCTCCTTGGCGACCCAGCCGTATGGGCGCACTTCGCCGCGGGGGATGGTCGCAGTCCTCAGGAGCACGGCAGTCTGGAACTCGGTGAGACCGCGCAGGTCGATGGGGAGCCGTCCGGGCCGTCCGGCGGCGATCGCCGTGTCGAGGTGGCGGGCGATTCGCTCCGGGATCTCGTCGGTGGGAATGGCGCGCCGACCGTGATCGATGAAGAACCGCGCCTCGAAGGAGTCCCGATCGCCGGCTACGTCGACCGCCGAGACGCCGCGGCCGTTGAAGGCCACGTAGACCTCGCCGAGGGGCGTGGGCCGGGTGACGTAGTGATCGGCGAGGCCCACCGCGACCAGCACGGCGTCCTCGAGACCGGCGGGAGCATCGACGCGGAGGCCCCCAAGTTCGGTGATGATGTGATCGGTCATGGCTGCTCCTCGGTGTCGGCGGCGACTCGCAAACGGGCGAGTCCGCGGTGTACGTCTGAACGAACCGTGGCCGCCGGCCGCTCCAGGGCGGCGGCGATCTCGTCGTAGGGCATGCCGACGACATGATGAAGTACGACCGCGGTCCGCATCGACCAGGGCAGCCCGGCCAGAAGATCCGCCAGCCGACCGCGGAGATCGCTGTGCTCCGCGGCCTCGTCGGGTCCCGGTCCGGCGTCTATCGGATCGTGGCCGGTCAGCGGTGCCTGGGGCCGGCGGGATCGACTGCGAAGCCGGTTGCGGCAGAGGTTGGCGGCGATCGTCCAGACCCAGGGTCGGAGGCGAAGCTCTCTGATCCGGTCGACCGGGTAGTCCCCGAGGGCCCGGTAGGCGCGCACCAACGCCTCCTGCGTCACGTCCTCGGCGTCCTGGCGATTGCCCAGCATCCGGAAGGCTCCGGAGAACAAGCCGGCGGACAGCTCGCGAACGACCTCGGGGAAGGTGCCGTCGAGGTCGTCTGCAAGCCGGGCGGTGAGGGTGTCGGCCGTCATCGTGCTCATCGTGCCTGATAACACCGCGGTTTGCCCGGCCGTTGCAGTCATGCCGACGGTACCGTCGGTGGCGTCATGTCGAGATGCTGCGATCCCTCAGCCTATGGGAACGTGTTCGACGAGCGAGACGCCCGTCGCAACGTCTCCGCCTTCCGGCGCAAGGGCCTCGGCTCGACGGCCGCGGCGATGGTGCGGGCGCTGGCGGAGCGTGGTCTCGAAGGAATGACGGTGCTCGAGGTGGGAGCCGGCCCGGGGACCGCACAGGTGGCGTTGCTCGAGGCGGGTGCGACGCGCGGGGTGGCCTTCGATCTCTCCCCGGCGTCGGCGGCGGTGGCGAGCGAACTGCTGGCAGAGCGTGGTCTACGCGAGCGGGTCGAGTGGCACACCGGCGATTTCGTCGCCGAGCGAGCCGAGATCGTTCCTGCCGATGTCGTGTTCCTGAACAAGGTCGTGTGCTGTTATCCCGACATGCCCGGTTTGGTGGATACCGCCACCGCCTCCGCCGAGCGCCTGCTGGCGGTGGCCCTTCCCCGGAGACGATGGTGGGTGCGGGCAGGTATAGGAGCGATCAACGGCCTCCTCCGTCTCCGCAGGACGTCCTTTCGGGTGTTCTCCCACGATCCCCGCGAAGTGCAGCGGCGGGTGATCACGGCCGGGTTCCGTGAGGTCTCCACCGGGCGTTCGCCGGTGTGGGAGTGGCACGTCTGGGAGCGGGGCTGACCGGCGCCGAGGCGGCCGGTTTGGTCATCTTCTGTTGCGGGTCCGCAGGTAGTGGTGCCAGATCAGGTGAGCCGCCGCGCTGCGTCGTGGCGCCCACGCCGCCGCGAAGGTTCGCAGCTCGTCCTCCGCCGGCGGCGCTTCGAGCCGGGCGATCTCCTGCCACCCGACCCGCAGAGCGAGATCTCCGGCAGGGAACACGTCGCGATGCCCCGCTGAGAACAGCAGGTAGCACTCGGCGGTCCATCGTCCCACCCCCCGAACCTTGGTGAGCTCGGTGATCGCCGTATCGCTGTCGAGTTCCCCCACCGCGATCAGGTCGAGCCCGGCGCGGACCGCGCCGGCAAGGGCTCGGGCGTACTCGGCCTTCAACCGGGTGAATCCGCGCGAGCGCAAGGTGGCGTCGTCGAGCGAGAGGATCACATCGGGAGTCACCGGCCCGAGCGCCTTGAGTCCGGCGTACATCGCGTCGGCCGCCTCGATCGAGACCTGCTGACCGAGAATCAGGTGGATCATTCCGGGGAATCCCGGGTCCAACGACTCGATCATCACCGGACCACCAGGATCCAGTCGGGGATCAGCAGCGGCGAGCGCGGCGACATCGCGCCGCATGGTCGAGAGGCCGGTCACCGGTCGACACAACCCGTGTCGGGATCGTCGAAGAAGATCGCCAGGGTCGCCGGGATCGCCGAGTCGGGGACTGCTCCGAGCAGCAGGGATCGGGCGGCGTTCAGCGGTTCGAGGTGATCGCAAGTGACGTCGCGCAGGTCGGCCAGGAGGAACTGGGCCATGAGCAGATCGACCTGGTCGGGATCTACGGCCGCCCAACGAGCGCGGGTATCGCCGACGAAGTCCACCAGCGCCTGCTGCATCACCATGTGGGGCTGATCCGGGGTGAGATCGTCTATCTGTGCGGCGACCGTGTCGAGGAGCTCGACCACCTGCGGTGCGACCTCGGTGAGCACGGCGCCCCGAACGACATCGCCGAACGCGGCCGGGAGTCGGAGCAGCGGGCGATACTCCGCGACGAATCCGAGAACGGCCGCCTGCAGGTCGCTCTCGTACTGGTCGGTCGGTGTCGGACGGTGGCAGAGGTCATGCACCGAGGGCGGGGCTGCCAGTACGCACAGGTCGGCACCGAGGTCGATTGCCACCAGGCCGGCGGCAGCATCGATTCGCGACGCAGCCATCGATGCCGCTTCCACTTGCTGGGCGGCGATGGCCGCGTCGAGGTCCGCGAGAGCGGCGAGCACCTCGTCGCCGTATTCGAGGTAGCGGTCGAGCGCCGCCCGACTCTCCGTGGTCGTAGGGACGCGGGCAGCCTTGTCCAGTGCGACCGCGACGGTCACCGGGAGCCGCATGTCGATGATCTGCACGTAGAGCTGGGGGAGGGTGTCATAGCGGCGGTCGAGTGCATCTTGAAGGCCGGTGATCGCGGTCGTGACGGTTCCGGCATACTCGGCGAGCTCATCGGCCAGGGTCGGCGGTGCCGGGTTGCCCCCGCAGGCCGTGACGGCCAGAAGCAGGGGGACGAGCACGAGAGCGCGTACCGGCCGGTGCATGCACCCAGGGTACGGCTCCGCGGCGGTCGCGTAGCCTCGCGGGCGCATGAGGAGCAAGGCAACCACCGTCGAGGCCTACTTGCGATCCCTGCCTACGGATCGCCGGACCGCGCTCGAGCAGGTGAGAAGGACCGTGCTGCGCAATCTCCCTCGCGGTTACGAAGAGGTGATGAACTGGGGGATGATCACCTGTCGGGTGCCCCTCGCCGAGTATGGCGACACCTACAACGGCAAGCCGCTGATGTATGCGGCCTTGGCATCACACAAGCACCACATGGCGCTGTACCTCACCTCCATCTACGCGGACGACGATCGGCGCGTTGCTTTCGAGGCGGAGTACCGGTCGACCGGCAAGCGGTATGACGTCGGCAAGTCGTGCGTGAGATTCCGAAGCCCGGACGACCTGCCGCTCGATGTCATCGGCAGGGCGATTGCCTCGATGCCGCTCTCGGAGTGTGTTTCTCGTGTCAAGGAGGCGCGTTCGGTGCGCCGGGCAAGGAAATGACGTGGCAGGGGCGGTGCGCCTCAACGGCTGGACCCGGTTGCTCTGGCGGTTGCACCGCAACGTCTACGGACGTCTTGGAGGAAGGGTCGGCACGCTGGTCGGATCCTTCCCCGTTCTACTACTGACGACCACGGGGCGAAAGACTGGTCTGCCCCGCACCGTGACGCTCAACTTCATCGACCTCGACGAGGGCGTTGCCGTGATCGGCTCGTATGCCGGCGAGCCCCGGGATCCATCCTGGGCGCTCAATGTGCGAGCGAACCCCACGGTCACGGTGAGGATCGGACGGGATGTCATTGCGGCCGTCGGCCGCGAGGTGTTCGGCCGGGAGCGGGATCGCATCGCCGGGACGTTTGAAGATCGTGACCGGTCCTACACGCGATACCGGGAGCGCACTCGGCGTGCGCTCCCGGTATTCGTCTTCGAAGCTACGGAGAGCTAGCGCTTCTTGGCCGCTGGCTTCTTCGCCGCGGGCTTGCGCGCCGCGGGCTTCTTGGCTGCGGGCTTGCGCGCCGCAGGCTTCTTGGCCGCGGGCTTGCGCGCCGCAGGCTTCTTCGCTGCGGGCTTGCGCGCCGCAGGCTTCTTCGCTGCCGGTTTCTTAGCTGCGGGCTTGCGCGCCGCAGGCTTCTTTGCTGTCGCCATGGGTCCTCCCCCAGGTCGGTTGTTCATAGTGTGCCGTATTCGCGCGCACAAGTGGTGGATAGTTTTCAACAGACCGTCGGCGCGCGTTCGCGTTCCATCTTCACGTGTGCTAGTGCATCCGATGCCGCGGCGCGTTCATGCGTGTCGATGCGAACGATGCGACGCGATCAGCGCGCAGTTTTGGCGTCACACGGCACCGTTCGATCACCGCATGGCGCGTCGGGTCACTCACTCCTCATTGCTCGTGACACCATCAGCACGGAAGGAGCATGGCAACGCGCGGTCGGTGCGCGATGACCCCATCGCGTTTCGAGGCCGTCCACCGGACGGGCCTAGGAGCAGCCCATCGAGTTGCCGCAGTTGAAACAGCGGTAGCACGACCCGTTGCGGACCGTGATGTGGCCGCAGGTGTCGCACAACGGGGCATCCCCCATCATCCCGCCGAGGGCCGTCTGCAACGACAGGGCCTGGGTGGCGCCGGCGCTCGACGGCTTGACGCCCATCGTCACCTTGGCAGCCGATCCGTGCCCATTGGGGTGGCTCTTGGCGTGGCCGTTCGGAGAGACCTCCGCCGGCGAGGCGACCGCCGGGTGGCTGATCGGCGCCATCGACGGCAACTCCTCTTCCAGGCCGAGCTGGACGCCGGCGTCGACGGCGAGCCCCGTCGGGGGCTCGGGCAGCTCGCCCACGTCCTTGGGCGGGACCTGCACGAGATCGGTCCGGTTCAGGTACTCCAACCCGACGGCGCGAAACACGTAGTCGATGATCGAGTTGGCCATCTTGATGTTGGGATGGCCCTCCACCATGCCGCGCGGCTCGAACGTCTGGAACGTGAACGACTCGACGAACTCCTCGAGGGGCACCCCGTACTGGAGTCCCTTGGAGACGGCGATGGCGAAGCAGCCGAGGATCCCGCGCAGCGTCGCCCCTTCCTTCGCCAGGTCGATGAACAGCTCGCCGAGCGTGCCGTCGTCGTACTCACCGGTGCGGAGGAAGATCTTGTGCCCGCCGACCTTGGCCTCCTGCGTCCAGCCCTTGCGGCGGCTGGGGAGGAGGAAGCGCGGCCGGTTGGCCCCGTGATAGGCCTGGCTCGGGCTCACTCCGGGAGCGAACATGCCGGTGGCGTAGCGCGCCTCGGCCTCGATGGCGGCCACCAGCGCCTCCGACTCGGCCTCGTGGGAGTCTCCGGCGCCGGTGGTCGACGACAGCGGCTGGCTGGCCTTCGACCCGTCCCGGTAGAGCGCCATCGCCTTGAGGCCCAGCTGGGCGGAGAGCGCGTATGCCTCCTCGATGTCCGCCACCGTCACCTCAGTGGGCATGTTGATCGTCTTGGAGATCGCCCCGGAGATGAACGGCTGTGCCGCCGCCATCGCCTTGATGTGGCCGGTGTGGTGGATGAAACGCTTCCCGTCCTTGCCGTTGCGGTTCGCCGTGTCGAACACCGACAGGTGCTCGGGGGCCAGGTGCGGCGCCCCTTCGATGGTCTGCATGCCGCAGATCACCCGGTTCGCCTCGTCGATCTGGTGCGAGGTGTACCCCATCGCCGAGAGGAGGTCGAAGTCGAAGGATGTGTAGCGGCTCTCGTCGAAACCGAGCCTCTGCATGCCGGGCTCACCGATGACGAACACATTGAAGGCATGGCGGAGATCGAACACCCCGGGCAGGGTGGCCTCGATCGCAGCGACTTCGGCATCGGTCAGTCCCGTGGCGGTCAGCGACTGGCGATTGATGTGCGGGGTGCCGTCGAGAGTCATCGTGCCGACGACGTAGGCGACGATCTCGCGCCGCTGCGCCTCGTCGTATCCCAGGGCACGCAGTGCGGGGTCGATCGACTGGTTAGCAATCTTGAAGTATCCGCCGCCGGCGAGTTTCTTGAACTTCACCAGGGCGAAGTCGGGCTCGACGCCGGTGGTATCACAGTCCATGAGCAGGCCGATGGTTCCGGTGGGCGCCAGCACCGTGGCCTGAGCGTTGCGATACCCGTGTTCCTCGCCCATCGCGACGGCCCTGTCCCAGGACTCACGCGCTGCGGCGAGTAGGTCCTCGGGGCAGAGGTCGGGATCGAGCGCCACCACCGTGTGGGTGACCCCCTCGTACTCCGAGGGGCGGGCGGCATAGGCGGCGCGGCGATGGTTGCGCATCACCCGCAGCATCGACTCCTTGTTGTCGGCGAAACGGGCGAAGGGCCCGAGCACGGCGGCCATTTCCGCCGAGGCGGCGTAGGCATCTCCGGTGAGGAGGGCAGTGAGCGCTCCGGCGATCGCCCTGCCCTCCTCGGAGTCGTAGGGGATGCCGGTGCGCATCAGCAGGGAGCCGAGATTGGCGAACCCGAGGCCGAGGCTGCGGTAGTCGAACGACCCCTGGGCGATCTCCCGCGACGGGAAGTGCGCCATCGTCACCGAGATCTCCAGCACGACGGTCCATAGGCGGATGGCGTGGCGGTACCCGTCGATGTCGAACCGCCGGGTGTCGTCGTCGTAGAACGAGACCAGATTGAGGCTCGCCAGGTTGCACGCCGTGTTGTCGAGAAAAACGTACTCGGCGCACGGGTTCGAGGCGCGGATCGCCCCGCCACCCGGGCAGGTGTGCCATTGGTTGATGGTGGTGTCGAACTGGATGCCCGGGTCGGCGCAGGCCCAGGCGGCCTCGGCGATCTGGCGCCACAGGTAGCGCGCCTTGACGGTCTTCATCACCAGGCCGGGCGTCGTGCGGGCGGTGAGCTTCCAGTCGCCGTCGTCGGCGACGGCGCGCAGGAACTCCTCGGTGACCCGTACCGAGTTGTTCGAGTTCTGCCCGGAGACGGTCTGATAGGCGTCGCCGTTGAAGTCCGAGGTGTACCCGGCGGCGATGAGCGTCCTGACCTTCTCCTCCTCGACCTTCTTCCAGTTGATGAACTGCTCGATGTCGGGATGGTCGATGTCGAGGATCACCATCTTGGCGGCGCGTCGGGTGGTGCCCCCCGACTTGATGGCCCCGGCGGCGCGGTCGCCGATCTTGAGGAACGACATGACGCCGGACGACTTGCCGCCACCTGAGAGCGGTTCGTTCTCACCGCGCAAGTTGGAGAAGTTGGTGCCGGTGCCGGACCCGAACTTGAAGAGGCGCGCCTCCCGGGTCCACAGATCCATGATCCCACCCTCGTTCACCAGGTCGTCGTTGACGGACTGGATGAAGCAGGCGTGTGGTGCCGGGCGCGTATATGAGTCGGGGGAGAGGGCCAGCTCGCCGGTTTCCTGATCGACGAACCAGAAACCCTGAGCCGGGCCGGTCAGCCCATACATGTGATGCAAGCCGGTGTTGAACCACTGGGGGCTGTTCGGGGCGGCGATCTGGTGCACGAGCATGTAGACCAGCTCGTCCTCGAAGGCCTGGGCGTCGGCTTCGGTGGCGAAGTAGCCGTACCTTTCGCCCCACGTTCGCCATGCCGAGGCGAGACGGGTGATGACCTGGCGGGCGCTCTGCTCGGACCCGAGCACCGGGTGGCCGTCGTCGTCGACGATCGGCGTGCCGTCGGCATCGTGCTGGGGGACCCCGGCCTTGCGGAAGTACTTCGAGACCATGATGTCCCCGGCGATCTGGGACCACGAGGCGGGCAGTTCTGCATCGCGCATCTCGAACACCACCGATCCGTCCGGGTTGGTGATGCGCGAATCCCGGGTGCTCCACTCGACCGAATCGAGGGGGTCCTGTCCGGGCTTGGTGAAGTACCTGGTGATGCGCAGCCCGTCGCCCATGAGGAGCCTCCCGTTTCCTCGTGCGGTGCAGAAGGGTGCACCGCGATGTCTTCCCCCGGTTGTCCACAACCACAAGATGTAGTGGGTGGGGATATCCGGACCACTACCTCTTGAGGTGGACCCATCACTGTAATTACAGGGATGTCATCCTGCAAGGAGTTCTTCGCCGCCTTGCCGAGCCCCGGGGAAGAGGGGTCCGGCCGGGGGAAGCTGCGGCCGGTGACCGGGTTGTACCCGGTCACCCCGCCGGGTGTCAACACCGCGATTTCCCTCGCTGGATGCCGTGGACTCCGCGCCCGTTCTCAGGGCAGCGGCGGGGTCGTGGGCGGGAGCCGCACGTGATCGGAGTGTGCCTCGAATCCGGCGGCGATGGCAATGAGAGTGCCCTCGGCGAATGGCCTTCCCATCAGCTCGATCCCGACCGGCAGGCCTGCGGTGAACCCGGCAGGCATCGCCAACGCCGGCAACCCGCCGACGGAAGCGGTTCCGCAGTTGGACCCGTGTTGGGCCTCTCCGATCGGTGCGGGCGGCTCGGTGATCGTCGGATAGGCGAGGGCGTCGAGGCCGTTGTCATCCATCAGGGAGACGATGGCGTCGCGCACGATGGCGCGCCGAGCCGTTGCGTCGCGGTAGGCGTCATCGGTCGTCGTCGCGATCAGGTGGTTGTGGAGCGCGGTGTGGAGGCTCGGTTCATAGCGACCCGAGGCGACGATCTCGGCCAGCGACCCGAAGGGGGCCGTGGGATGGGCGGCCAGGTAGGTGTCGAGTGCATCGCGGAACTCCCGAAGGAAGACCGACGCGGCGCTGCCCCGCAGGGCGGCGAAGCCGGGGATCGACACCGGGACCACGGTGGCACCGTGCTCCTCCATCTCGGCGAGAGCCGCTCGTACCGTCGCCGCCACGCCCGGATCGGCACCATCGAAGAGCACATCGAGGACGCCGATGCGCCGCCCGGAGAACCCGTCGGCGTCGACCGCGTTCGCAAGCGAGACCGCAGTGCCGACCGTGGTCGGGTCGGCGGGATCCTGTCCGGCGATGGCGTCCAGCACGAGAGCGAGGTCGATGACGCTGCGGGCGAGTGGGCCGACAGTGTCCTCGGTGGGGGCGAGAGGGATGACGCCGGTGCGGGACACGAGTCCAACGGTGGGGCGCAGGCCGTATACGTCGTCGTGGGAGGCCGGGATGCGGATCGACCCGCAGGTGTCGGTGCCGATTCCTGCCCCGGCGAACACCGCCGCCACTGCCGCGCCGACACCGCCGCTCGACCCACCGGGATTGCGGGTGAGGTCGAACGGATTGAGCGTCTGGCCGCCCAGTGAAGACACCGTGGTGATGTCGCGGGCGAACTCATGGAGGTTCGCCTTGCCGATGATCACGGCTCCG
>MELR01000003.1:38043-38422 GCA_001767695.1 Actinobacteria bacterium RBG_16_68_21 | reverse complement strand
GGCGTCGTCGCCGGGCATGAAACCGGTGAGGGAGATCGACCCGGCGGTGGTCGGCATGTCGATCGTGTCGATGTTGTCCTTCAGCACGATCGGGATCCCGTGGAGGGGACCCCGCGGTCCCGAGGCCGCCCGCTCGGAGTCGGCGGCGGCGGCGGCGGCCAGCGCGTTCGGGTTCACGGTGATCATCGCGTTCAGGACGGGCCCAGCGTCGTCGTAGGCGGCGATCCGGGCGAGGGAGAACGCCACCAGGTCAACCGAAGTGATCCGGCCTTCCGCCATGGCCGACTGCAGCTCCGGAATGGTCGCTCCGAGAGGATCGAACGGAACCGGTGGCGCCGTGGTGGTGGTCGGAGGGATCGTGGCGAGGGTGGTGGTGGCA
>MELR01000003.1:32444-38027 GCA_001767695.1 Actinobacteria bacterium RBG_16_68_21 | reverse complement strand
TCCGGCGGCGATGGCAATGAGAGTGCTCTCGGCGAATGGCCTTCCCATCAGCTCGATCCCGACCGGCAGGCCTGCGGCGGCAACCAGCGCCGACATCACCAGCAAACGGCCGACCACAGAGGGGCGGGAGCCCCACCCCCGAGGACTACCCACCCAGGTCGACGACGCAGACGAGCCCGGCGTCGATGAATTCCTGTGGCGGCGTCTCCGATCCGGCGATCGCCACTGCGTAGATCTCCTCCTGGGTGTAGCGCTGCTCGAGCTCATCCAGGTAGCAGGAGCAGAACGCCGTTGGCTGGCTTGCCGTGCAGCTGGCCATGAAGCTCTGGCGAAACGCCTCGTCGAATCCGCCGGCATCGTCGTTCCCGCACGCCCCCGCCGCGATCAGCAAGAGGCAGATCAACCCCACCGACACTCGGCGCATGACCATCATCACTTCCCGCTCTTCACTGGCGAGGAGCGTAGACCCCGTCGTCGCCCGCTTCTGGCAGACTCCTCGGTGACCGGCTCTCGAGCGCTCAGCCCTCGAGAGCCTGCAGTACCGCCGTCGCCAGCACGTCGTAGCCGATCGGTCGGGGGTGGATGTCGGGCGGACTGTCGAGCATGTGGGTGGTAGCGGCAGTGGTGCCCAGCATCGGCGTGTAGCCGTCGGCGACGAGGATTCCCCGATCGCGGGCGAGGCGTGCCGCCAACTCGTTGAAGGAATGCAGGATCTCGTCACTGCGCTGTTCGAACGTCACCGCTCCGGCGAGTCCCAGGCTGAAGGGGTTGTAAGTCTCGAGGAAGACGATCTCCGCCCGGGGCGCCGCCCGACGCAGCGCATCGAAGATCGCCTCCATGTTCGTCGCGTAGGAGTCGAATGCCGCCTCGAGCCTGCGGCGGCACGCCGAGTGGTCGATATCGGAGGCGCAGTCCTCCGACCCGAGGTGGCCGAGCAGGTCGTTGGCGCCGATGTCGATCGTCACATAGGCGACGTCCGCCGTCGCCATGTAGGCGATTGCGGTGTCCAGTTGGCCGGTGCGGATGAGGGTGCCGGAGGTCTCACCGGAGATACCGAAGTTGCGCAGGCCGTAGTCCCTGCCATCGCGTCGTTCGAGAGCGGCATGCACTCGCGACACGTAACCGAGCCGAGGCTCGGTCACGCCGACGTTGGCTGCCAGCGAGTCGCCGATGGCGACGTACACCGGGCTGCCCTCGGCAGACGCGGCGTTGACGTCGCCCGGGGGGGTGCGCTCCGGCGGAGCTTCGACGGCCGTGCCCAGCGCCGCCGCTCGATCGGCGAGATCCTGGAGCAGGCTCTGTGAGGTGATGAGCTCGCCGGCGGGATGGGTTCCGGTGACGACGATGCGGTCGTTGCCGATGACGATCGATTGGACGTCGGCATCGAGGCCGACCAGGACCTCGTTTAGATCGGCGACGCCGGTGAGCAAATCCTCGACCGCTCCCCGCCCGATCCCGGGGAGATCGAGTTTGCCCAGTTGGAGGTCGGTGACGGTCACTTCGATGGCGCCGGCGACGAGTTCGGCGCTGATGACGCCGGTGAACCCGAGCTCTCCGTTCTTGAACTCGCCCGAGATGGCGACGGTCCCCTGCCCGCCTTCCACTCCGTCCCGAACGTCCACGGCGACGCGGCGGATCGGGTTGTTCTCGAGCTCCGTCAGTCCATCCTGGAGGTACGCGCCGATCTCGTCCTCTCCGAGGTCCACGCGGAATCCCGACGATCCGGCCGCGGCCTCGACCGCTCGGGTGGCGTGGGCAAGAGCGTCGGGGTCGGCGGGGTCTACCGGTCCCGCCGTAGAGGTGACGGCCCGGTAGATGGAGATTGCCTCGCGCGCCAGGTACCAGGAGCTGCCGACGACGGTGCCGAGGAGGACGACGGCGATGAAGATCGCGGTGCCCCGGGTGGCGCCGATGGCGCCGTAGAGCCCGACGAACACGATGAGCGCCGCTGCGGCGATGGCGGCGGTGCTGCCCACGGTGACCCAGGCGATGACCCCGACGAGCACTGCCGCCAGTACCCCGAGGACGAAACACGCGGCACGCGCTCCGGCGTGCCCACGCGGCTGGTACGGGTAGGGGTAACTCACTGCGATGACCGGTGGGAGTGCATGGGTCGGGCCGGGGACCGCGGTGCCCGGCCCGACACTACCGGCCGTCGTGCGATAGCCGTCAGCTCATCGGAGCCGGTGGCGGCTCGAGCGCCACGGGAGCACCCTTCGGCTTCTTGGCGGGGGCGAACATCCCCCAGGCGGCGCCGAGGGAGGTGTTGACCACCGCGTAGATGATCAGCGTCGTGATCGACAGGGGGACGATCGCCATGACCATGAGGAGCAGTCCCAGGCCCGTTCCGAAGAGCAGCCCCCAGATCGCTCCGCGTACCGGATGTCGCTTGAGTGTCGTCGCGGGCATGGTCACTCCTTCCACGACAGAGCCGGGCGGGCGTTGAAGAGGACTCCGGTGAATCCGGCCGCCACCAGGGCAAGGGCCAGGATTCCCGGCGGAGTGAGGAACGGACTGGGTCCGACGAACTTGACCCACCCGTGGCCCACGCAGTTGGGTGTCGGATAGGCGTCCGCGGCCATCTCCGGCAGCTCAGTGGGACCCCAGTTGTCCACCCACGCCCCTCGGGCCTCCACCAGCGCGGTGAAGGAGAAGGGGAGCAGGTCACCGAAGTCCACCGACCCGGCGTTGCGGTTCTTGTCCCGCGGGTTGGGGTCGCCGCCGTCGTCCTTGAACACCCCCGCTGCCTCGATGAACCAGCGATGGTCGTGGAACGTCTCGGGCTGACTCGACCCGTAGTAGACGAGGACCCCGCGGGTGTCCACATCGAGGGGATTCGACTTGGTCATCTTCTGGCGTCCGTAGATGTCCATCAGGGGCTGCGGACCGCCGGCGTCGAACATCGCGTCGACCGACATACCCTCGGCGTCGTAGGAGATCACCACGCCCTTGCAGGGTCCGGTGAGCGCCGAACCGTCGTCGCCAGATGCATAGCCGCTGCCGACCGCAGCCAGGAACCCTTCGTCGGTGACTTCTCCTACCTTGTCGTCCCAGATCCCGGCGACACCCTCAGGCGGGAGCTCACCCAGGTCCGGAATTCCGTCGTTGTTGAGGTCTGCGAAATCAGCCCGGAACTGCTCCGGGATGAACTGCATCAGATCGACCGTGGGCTCCTCCTGGGCGAGGACCATGGCGGGTTGCACAGTCAGCGCCAGCAGACCCGTCGCCAGGAGGAGGTTGCGCCATCGCTTCATACACGACTCCCCGTTTGGTGTACGGGAAGCAGGCTAATGGGGGTGGATCGGTCTTGTTCGTAGGCTGGTCGTGTGAGCCGCCGGCGGGTGCGCACTGGTGCAGGCTGGGTGTTGAGCCCTACGGGTAGAGCGTGCCCCTACCCGGAGCCTTCGCCGGTTGGCCTACTCGTCCTCCTCGACGACCACGTCGACACGGTGGCCGCAGTCCTCACACACGTAGGTCACAACGTCACCCGGGGCGAAACCCTCATCGGGCGGCGCAAATGAGACCAGGTGGGCTATTCCGCGACATTCCACGCAGGTGATCCGTTCCGCGACGTCCACGGCAACCCCCATCCGTCGGCAGTCGGACGCCCCAAGATTACGTGTGAAGGGTGTCACGTGTCAGGAAGACCTCGTCCCCGGTCCGTATCCCTGGCTCCGACTACCCGCCTCGCTCGAAGTGGACATGACGCTCCGTCGCGGGGCGGTGGGCGGCGTCGTCGAGAACGATCGACCCGTCTTCCAGGTGGACGATGCCGATGCCGTAGGCGTCGGAGAGCCGGTCGGGAGCGAGCGCCATCGCCGGCGGCCCCTCGGTGTGCACCCGTCCGGACATGAGCAGCACGTGGTCGGCGGTGTTGGCCTCGGCGACATCGTGGGTCGTGACCACCACGGCGGTCCCTCGGGTCACCTCGTCGAACACGGCGCGGGAGATTGTGTCGATCGACACCAGATCCAGTGCCGTGAGCGGCTCGTCGAGCAACAGCACCTCCGCCTCCTGGGCGAGGCCCTGGGCGACGAACACTCGCTGGCGCTGTCCTCCCGAGAGCTCGGTGAGATGGCGGCCGGCGAGGTCGTCGATGGCGAGCCGCTCCATGGCCGACTCGCAGGCGCGACGGTCGTCGCGTCCGAGGCGGCCCAGCATCCCGCGACGGGCGTATCGACCCATCGCCACGACCTCCCTCACCGTCACCGGCATCACCTCGTTGAGCTTGGTCGCCTGCAACACGTAGGCGACCCGATCGTGCACTTCGCCCGGTTGATGGCCGAGCACCTCGAGGTGGCCCTGACGGGGCACGAGGAGGCCGGCGATGGCATTGAGCAGGGTCGACTTACCGGAGCCGTTCGGTCCGATCATCGCGGTCAGGGCACCGGCGGGTATTCCGAAATCCGATCGGTCCACCGCCACCCGCCCGTTGTAAGCGAGGACGACACCTTGTCCCGAGGCTGCTAGCTGCGGCACGATCTGCACGTCCCCTCGATGTCGATGCGATGGCCGGTGACCGTGTATCCCGCCCCGGCGGCGATCTCTTCGATGATGCTGCGCACCCGCACTTCGGTGGGCTGGGGAATCTCGATGTCGATCACCTCGCCGCACGAGCGGCAGACCAGGTGGTGGTGATGTCCGGCGAGCCACTCCGACAGCTCGATCAGGGTGACTCCGGACCGGTCGTGGGTGCGGGTCACCACGCCGACCTCGGTGAGCGCCGCGATCGCCCGGTAGAGCGACGAGAGCGGCACTTCTTCCGCGAGTAGCCGGTGGAGTTCGGCGGGGGTCAACGGCCCGGGTGCTCGCTGCAGGGCGGCTACCACCCGGCGCCGCGACTCGGTGAACCTGGTGCCGGCCCGGTTGAATCGGTCGGCGATCTGCGGCTCGACGGCCGTTCCGGGACTCATGATAAGATTCTAGCAAAATGAGAATCATTCTCATGTCGTGGCTCCGAGCAGTCCTCGGCCTCGTGATCATGGTGCCAACGACCGCGGCGTGTGGCGGAGATGTGCCGGCCGACGGGCGGCCGATGGTGGTGGTGAGCACGACGGTGCTCGGCGACCTGGTGGCTCAGGTCGCCGGGGACGCCGCGCAGGTAAAAGTGCTGATGCCCCCCGGAGTCGATCCGCACGAGTACGCCGCATCGGCCTCCGACGCCGCCCGACTGGGCGATGCCGCGCTCGTGGTGATCAATGGCCTCGGACTCGAGTCCGGCCTCGCCGACGCCCTGGGGACGCTCCCGGAGGGGGTGCCGGTGCTCGAAGTCGGCCCCGCGGTGACTCCCCTCACCTACCCCTCCGGCGTGCCCGATCCGCACGTCTGGTTCGATCCGACCCGCATGGCGGTGGCGGCGGGGTTGATCGGGGATGCCATCGCCGCCGTCGCCCCCGACTCCGCCGAGGAGATCGGCGCGGCCGCGGATGCGCTGCGGAGCTCCTTGCTCTCCCTCGACGCCGAACTGGTGGCCATTCTCTCCGCGGTACCGGCCGAGCGCCGGCTGCTGGTCGCCAACCACGACTTTCTCCGTTACTTCGCGAACCGCTACGGATTCGACGTGATCGGATCGGTGATCCCGGG
>MELR01000003.1:32159-32428 GCA_001767695.1 Actinobacteria bacterium RBG_16_68_21 | reverse complement strand
CAGCCCGGTGCGGGGGTGATCGCAGCCCTTGCCGACACGATCACCGAGCGGGGGGTAGGCGCAGTGTTCGCCGAGGCGACCGAGCCGACCCTCCTCGCGGACGCGCTGGCGTCGGAAGCCGGGGGCATTCCGGTGGTCGTCCTGTTGAGCGATGCCCTGGTCGCCGGGGGTTCGTATGCGGAGCTGCTCCGCACCGACGCCGCCCTTATCGCCGAGGCACTCAGGTGAGGCTCGGATGCGCTGGGTGACAGATCCCTTCGGCTACGACT
>MELR01000003.1:23936-32125 GCA_001767695.1 Actinobacteria bacterium RBG_16_68_21 | reverse complement strand
GGTGGCGGTGACCTCGGTGGCGGGAACCTGGGTGGTGCTGCGCCGCCTCGCCTTCATGGGTGACGCCCTGGCCCACGGCATCGTCCCCGGGGTCGCCCTCGCCCTGCTCATCGGAGTCGATCCGGTGGTCGGGGCATTTGTGGCAGCGGTGGTGATGATCGGGGCGATCGCTGTGATCCATCGCACCACCCGGCTCGGCGAGGACACCGCGATCGGTCTGCTGTTCGTCGGCATGCTGGCAATCGGCGTGATCTTGATCTCCCGCTCTCATTCCTTCGCGGTCGATCTGGTGGCGGTGTTGTTCGGGGATGTCCTCGGGGTGACGGTGGGCGACCTGTGGCTGCAGGCCGCCGCGGTGGCGATCGTCTTCGCCGGGGTGGCGGTGTTCTACCGACCGCTCCTGACGCTGGCGTTCAACGAGCAGAAGGCGGAGGCGTTGGGGATGCGGCCGCGGACGGCCAACCTCGTGATGCTGGGCCTCATCACAGTCGCGGTCGTCTCGTCGTTCCGAGCGGTCGGGGCCCTTCTGGTGTTCGGACTGCTGGTGGCTCCGCCGGCCACCGCCATTCTCATCGCCAGGAGGGTGCCGGTGGTGATGGCGGTGGCGATGCTGCTGGGCTTCGCCGAGGTCTTCGGCGGCCTGGTGATCTCGTTTCACGCCGATACCGCCACCGGAGCAACGGTGTCCGGTCTTGCCGTCGCAGTGTTCTTCGTCGTCCTCGCCGTCACCCGCGTGGCGGCGCGGGTACGGGTGCCCGGCGGGGCGTGAGTCGGGTTGACCGCTCGTCCCGGTACCCTCTTCGCAATGGCCCGTCACCCCCTCCTGGTGCTGTCGATCGCCCTGCTCGTCGGGGCGTGCTCGTACGAAACCGCCGGCACCACGACCACCACGGAGGCCACCCTCAGCAACACCCCGCCCGCCACGACGCCGGCGGCGATCGTCATCTCGGATCAGCGGGTGGAGGGATCGTCGCTGGTCGTGGACTCGGTGACCCTTCCCGCCCCCGGCTTCGTGGTGGTCCGCGAGGACGACGGAGGCTCGGCGGGGGCCGTGATCGGTGTGTCCGAAGTGCTTCCCATCGGCATCGTGGAGCGCGTGCCGGTCCCCTTCTTCGTCCCGCTCGCCGAGGCCACGCTGGTCCACGTCACCGTGCAGATCGACATCGATGGGAACGGGTTGTTCGAATATCAGCCCCCCGAGTTCATCGACGCCATCGCCACGCGGGAGACCGGCGAGCCGGCGTCGGCGACCGCCCGACTGATGCTCCTTGCTCCGCTGTCGCCCGCCGACGCGCAGCTCGATGAACAGACGACCGATGGAACGACGCTGACGGTGGCCAGCGCCTCGTTGCCCGGTCCCGGTTTCGTGGCGATTCAGAAGAATGAAGCCCAAGAGCCGGGAGCGATCGTGGGTACCAGCGACCTGCTTCCTGCGGGGACGGTGACGGATCTGCGATTCGAGTTGGATCCGCCGCTGCGTGCCAGCCAACTGGTGTTCGCCGTGGTGTACGTCGATCGCAACGAGAACGGGGTGTTCGATCCCGGTGATGCCGCGGACGCGATGGGGGTGCGCGGCGACGGCACCCTCGCCATCGGTTCAGCAGTGATCACCGTGCTGGTCCGCAGTCCCGGGGCCGCGATCGTGACCGACCAGGAGTCCACGGGCGATCAGATTCTCATCGACGTCGCCACCCTGCCCTCGGCCGGCTTCGTCGAGGTGCTCACCGATGACGGCGGGCGCCCCGGCTCCCGGTTGGGGGTGTCGGAACTCCTCCAGCCCGGCCGGTATCCCAACCTCAGCGTGCCGCTCGATGAGACTCTCGCCGCCGATGCCACCCTGTGGGTACGGGTGTGGGTCGACTACGACGAAGACGGCGAGCTGTCGGCAGGCGACCTGGTGGCCCTCACCGACGTCGACGGCGATCCAGTGGAGGCTTCATTCGCGGTGACCGTCGCCACTTCCTGACGGGCCGCGCCGTCCGGGGCCGCGGATCGTCGCCCCCGGTTCGATCAGAGGTTCCCGCGCTTGCCCTGCTCCCGCTCGATCGCCTCGAACAAAGCCTTGAAGTTCCCCTTGCCGAAACCGGTGGCGCCGCGTCGCTCGATGAATTCGAAGAACACCGTCGGGCGATCCTGGAGCATCTGAGTGAAGATCTGCAGCAGATACCCACCCTCGTCCTGGTCGAGCAGGATCTGCAGCTCCTCGACGCGGGCGTGGTCCACGGCGATGTCGGGCATCCTCTGCCAGATGTCCTCGTAGTAGGTCCGGGGGACCGCCAGCGTGTTGAGGCCTCGCCCCAGGACGTCTGCAACCGTGCTCAGCAGGTCCGGGGTGTGCATGGCGATGTGCTGCACACCGGCACCTCGATAGAACTGGAGGTACTCGTCGATCTGCGACCTCTTCAGCCCCTCGGCGGGTTCGTTGATCGGCAGCTTGATGATGCCGCTGCCGTCCCACATCACCTTCGACATGAGCGCCGTGTACTTGGTGGAGATGGCGTCGTCGTCGAAGTGCTTGAGCAGGGTGAAGCCGAACACCCGCTCGTACCATTCGACCCAGTAGTCCATCTTGCCGAGCTCGACGTTGGCGACGACGTGGTCCACGAATTCGAGGCCGGCAGGACGGGCGACGAGATCCTCGCGTCGCTCGAAACCGGGCATCTCACCCTGCAACTCCACGAAGGAGTGGATGGTGTCGCCATATGCCTGGATGGCGGAGATGACCGCGCGACCATGGTCGTCTTCGAGCACGTGCGGTTTGGCGGCCGCCTCTGCGCCGCGCTCGACGGCCGTCTCGAACGCGGCGGTGGCATCCGGCACGGCGATAGCAACATCCTTGACTCCGGGACCGTGCCGGAGCACGTGGTCGGAGACCGGGTGCTCCGGTCCCATCGCCCCGGTAACGATGAAACGGATCTGACCCTGCTGCAGCAGATATGCGGCCGTCTCCCGGGTGCCGGTCTCCGGCCCGCGGTAGCCGACGACCTGGAAACCGAGGTGCGATCGGAAGAACTGGGCAGTCTGGAAGGCGTTGCCGACCCACCACTCGAGATGGGAGAACCCCTTCAGGGGGAAGTCGTCCCGGGCGGCCATCGCCTTGGCGCGTTCCAGCGTGGCCTCATCGAGGTTGGTCATGTGCTGCCCCCGTGTTCGTGCGAGTTACCCATTCTCGCGTGTCTCGGTGCCAAGCGTCGGGATGAGGCGCCGCTTGGGGTCGGCTGATCGCAGTGGTCTGACGGCAGCCGGCCGGTACTCTCCGCGCCATGTCCCTTGAGGTCCACGGGCCCGACATCCGGCTTGCCGCCCTCGGCGGGCTGATCGACTATGCCGGTCTGTTTCCTCCCGCCCGCCTCGACATGGCCGCCGCGGTCGGCGGCTATCAGACGGCGCGCCGTGGGCCGAACGCGTGGATGATCGACCGGTTTCTCTGCCCTGCCTCGCGACTCGTCGAGCTTGCCGGTTCGTTGCACGGAGCGATGACCGAGGACGAGGATCCCTGGCGTCTCTCGGTGATCGCCGATGGCGACGCGGATACGGTCGCCGACGACGCCCGGTCGATCGAGTCGTTCGATCGGGTCATGGACGGCCGGGCGCGTGTCGAAGTCGTCGAAACGCAGCTTCCGGTCAGCGACGCCGCCGATTGGGTGGTACATGCTGCCGAGGTCCTCGACCGACCGGTGTTCTTCGAAGTGCCGTGGCGCGATGGCGCCCCCGAGGCCCTCGATTCCGTGACGGCGGGGGGCGAGAGGACCGGCCGGGAGCTGGGGGCCAAGCTGAGGTGCGGGGGCCTCACCGCCGCGGCGTTCCCTCCGCCCGGGGTGGTGGCGGCCATCATTGCCGGGTGCCGTGACCGCCGCCTCCGGCTCAAGGCGACCGCCGGCCTGCATCACCCGTTCCGTCACTTCGAGCCCGAGACCGGGTTCACCCAGCACGGGTTCGTCAACCTGCTGGTGGCGGCCGCCGCCGGCTCCGACGGCGTCGATCTCGCCACACTCACCGAGATCGTCGCCGAAGACGACTCCTCCGCGTTCTCCTTCGACGACGGGTATTTGCGATGGCGGGATCGGAGCTTCGACGCGGCGACGGTCGCCGCGAGCCGGGCCGGGCTCTTCGTGGGTTACGGCTCGTGCTCGATCGAAGAGCCGGTGCAGGATCTGACCGTGCTCGGGGTGCTCCCACTCGGGGCGGCGTCGTGAGCTCCTGGGTCCCCGTTCCCGAGGGGAGCGGCTTTCCGCTCGAGAACCTGCCCTACGGGGTGTTCGACGCCGGCATTGGCCGCCGCATCGGCGTGGCCATCGGTGAACACGTCGTCGACCTGTACGCCCTGGCCGATGCCGGACTCGTCCCGCATGGCGAGGCGCTCCAGGACGTGGATCTCAACGGTTTCCTGGGCCTGGGGCGCGATGTGTGGCACGAAGTACGCGTCCGGCTCATCGATCTGCTGACCGAGGGGAACACCGCGATCCGCGATGCGGGGATCGAGGCGCTGTACCCGCAGAGCGCGGTGACCATGCATCTTCCATTCGTGCCCGGGGACTACGTGGACTTCTACTCCTCGATGGAGCACGCGGTGAATCTCGGCAAGTTGTTCCGTCCCGACTCGGAGCCGCTGCTGCCCAATTGGCGCCATCTCCCCATCGGCTACCACGGACGCTCCAGCACCGTGGTGGTGAGCGGCACGCCGGTGCGGCGCCCGCGGGGTCAGGTCAGGCCCGGCGACGGACCGCCGGAGGAAGGTCCGACGCAGGCCCTCGACATCGAACTGGAGGTCGGCTTCGTCACCGGGCCCGGCAACGAACTCGGTGTCCCCATCGATGTCGACGATGCCGGCGATCACATCTTCGGTCTGGTGCTGGTCAACGATTGGAGCGCCCGCGACATCCAGCGCTGGGAGTACCAGCCGCTGGGTCCATTCCTCGGCAAGTCGTTCGTCACCACTGTGTCGCCGTGGGTGGTCCCGCTCGAAGCCCTCACCGGCTACCTGATCCCCGGTCCCACTCAGGATCCGGAGCCGCTTTCCTACCTGCGGGCAGAGGGGGACTGGGGTGTCGATCTGCAACTCGAGGCCGCCCTCGCCTCGCCTGCAATGGATGAACCCGATGTGATTGCCCGCACCTCGTACGGGGGGATGTACTGGACGATGGCCCAGCAACTGGCGCACATCACCTCCAACGGAACCGCCATCCGGCCGGGTGACCTGTACGCCTCGGGGACGATCTCGGGAGCCGAGCCCGGCAGCTACGGCAGCCTCATCGAGATCACCTGGGGCGGCCGCGACCCGATCACCCTGAGCGACGGCTCGCAGCGGCGGTATCTGGAGGACGGCGACACCGTGGTTCTACGCGGCTGGTGCCACCGGCCGGGCCTGCCCCGCATCGGATTCGGGGAGTGCCTCGGGACGATCGTCCCCTGAGTGGGACTCGGCTGAGGCGGATGCGCGGTGCCGGCGGCGGTAGCCTTCCCCCATGCCTCTCAACTTCTCACTCGCCCCCAAGGTGTACGAACCGGTCACCCGGACGATCACGGCCGACGAGATCGAGGCCTATGCGTCCGCGTCGGGTGACCCTAATCCGCGATATCACGCCGGCCCGGACCAGGTGGCCTCGCCGATCTTCCCGGTGGTGCCGGGCTTGCCCCTGATGGGGACGGTCACCCTCGACCCCGAACTCGGCATCGACAATCCGTTGATGATCGTCCACGGGGAGCAGGAGATCGTCCACCACCGGCCTACCCGACCAGGGGACGTCCTCGTCCTCACCCCTTCTCTGGTGTCGACCGAAGACAAGGGAAAGGGAGCGACCTTCGTCGCCGGGGTGTCGGCGGTCACCCCCGACGGTGAGCCGGTCAACGACTCATACGCCACGATCTTTGTGCGCGGGGGCGGCAGCGGGACGGAACGCCCCCCGAGTCCGAAATCGGCCCAGCCCGAGAAGGGTGACCTGATCGCCACATTCACCAGCCAGGTCGACGTGGACATGCCCACCCGGTACGCCGACGCCTCGGGGGACCACAATCCGATTCATCTGGATGCGGCGGTGGCGGCGGCTGTAGGCCTGCCGGGAGTGATCAACCACGGCCTGGGAACACTGTCGCTGGTCACCGCCGGGTTGGTGGAGCGCCTTGCCGCAAGCGACCCCTGCCGGGTTCGTCGAATCGCGGTGAGATTCACCGACATGGTGATTCCGGGAAGTGAGCTGTCGACATCGGTGTGGGCGGCGGGCGACGTGGCGTTGTTCGAGACCGCCCGCCCCGACGGCACCGTGGTGATGTTCGGTTCGGTGGAGGTGGCTCCGCTCTGATGGCGCGGCTCCGGCTATTCGCCAACCTCCGCGAGATCGCCGGCACCGCCACCGCTGACGTTCCCGGGAGCACGGTCGCCGACGTGCTGACTGCTGCCACGGAGCGGTTCGGACGCGATTTCGCCACCGCCCTGGAGACGGCCCAGGTGTGGGTGGACGGAAACCGGGTTGGTCGGGACGCCGACGTCGGTGCCGGCTCAGAGGTGGCCGTCATTCCCCCGGTGTCGGGCGGGGCGATGGTCGTCCGCTCTCCGATGATCCTGGAGATCGGCATGGTGGCGCTCATGGCGGCGGCGCTGTTCGGTGCCAACGAGATCTCCCTCCAGTGGTTCGCAGTGGTTGTGGTGCTCGTCGGCGCGGTGTGGGTATACGACCTGGCGGCGTCGGTCGATCGTCGCGGCCTCGACGTCGCCTTTGTTCCCGCGCTCCTCGGCGTGCTCGGCGGGACCCTGGGCACCTACCGATTCGGCGCCCTGGGGATGGCGGTGGCGGTAGTGGGCGCGGTGCTGCTCGCCCTCACCTGGAGCGTCGCCAGCCACCAGCTGCGCCCCATCGACTCGATCGTGGCGGGAGCGACGATCGCCGGCATCGCCGCCTTCGGCGTCTCTTCATTCGTGTTGCTGCGGTTGCGATCGCGTGACGAGACGCTGGTGTTCCTCTTCGTCGCCTCCGTCGCCGTACTGCTCTCCTGGCTTTCGGATCGTTCGGAGATGCCCATCCTCGACCCCTTGGTGGCGATGCTCGTCGGGGCGGTGGCCGCCGGTGCGGTGGCAGGAGCGATCTGGGCTCCCGACCTGCTGGCGGCGATCGCTGGAGCATTTGCGGCGGCATTCGCCCTGGTGGCCGGCCGCAACCTGGGCACCCTGCTGCGCGCCGGGGGGTTCTTCGCCACCGGGTCGGCGCCGGGAAGCCTCAGCTACCTCGACGGCGTGGTCCTCGCCGCCGGGGCCTACTGGGCCATCCTGACGGTGCTCACGTAGTGCTGGAGTCTGGTGTGATCGCCGTGGCCGATGCCAGAGCGCTTGTTCCATCTGCTGATCGGCTCGGGTGCCCTAGTCGTAGAATTGCAGCCCAACATGAGATTCTTGTCGTTTTCAGGCATCCCGGATGGACAATAGGACCAGGCTGCTTGCGCCATGCGCAGAGCGGGTGATGACAGTGGAGACTGATGACATCGCCCTCTACCCGGCTGCTGTGCTTCGGGCGGTGATCCTCTTCGACACCTACCTTCTCCAGTCGGTTCGCCTGCGGGAGATTCCGCGACTCGTCGAGCAGATTGGCCTTCATGGAACGATGGCTTTGCTGCAATCGGGACTGATTCAGATCGTCCCCAAGGTCGGCGGCATAGCAGAGGGTGGGCGGAGCGGCCTCTATCGCTCAAATCAGGGACGCGCTGTGCTGCCGCTTGGCTCCTACCACTTCGCCTACGCGACGGTTCCCGATTGGCCGGAATTCGTTGCGAAGCTCCTCGGGGAAATGGAGGCGCTGCTCCTCGACAACAGTGCGCTCAGCACGAGAAAGGTCAAATCCGTTCGGAAGGCTGTTACGGCAATCACCAATGATCGGCCGAAGTTGGAGGGTCAAGACTGCTCTGACGCCTTCGCTGCTGATCTGAGGACGAACGCCCCGGTGGTGCGCACAGCCGCTGCCGCCGTGCTCGCCAAGCGGCTTGGCAGGAAGGTGGCACCAGAGCAGGTGGAGTTCTCACTCAGTGAGATCGAGCCCGGTGACTGGTCTGCACGCTCGAACTTCGAGTCTCAATTCGGTCTTGATCCCGTTACGGCCCACAAGGTGGGTTTGGACGCGCTCATGGTGGTATCAGGCTTGAACGAGCGCGTGGAATGGATGAAGACCCACTTCGCGGTATGTGGCTTTCGAGTGAGCGACGTG
>MELR01000003.1:23639-23930 GCA_001767695.1 Actinobacteria bacterium RBG_16_68_21 | reverse complement strand
TTTGACGACAAGATTGCGGCCCTCACCCGAGGACTGGATCCCGCGGTTCAGCACGAGCGTCTCACTCGGGTGCTCGAAATAACTGGCCTGCCGGATATTGAAGCTGCACTTGCCGCAGGCCAGGTGGACATCCCAAGGCTTGTAGAGATCGTCCAGACGAGGCAGTGTCAAGAGTTCCGAGAATGGTTGCGCACCGTGGATTCCGAGGACGACGGTCAAATCAAAGACCAAATCGACAGTCTCACCGAACATGTTCGGGCAGCCGTGCACAGTGGTCCGGGCAAGGCGGTT
>MELR01000003.1:0-23580 GCA_001767695.1 Actinobacteria bacterium RBG_16_68_21 | reverse complement strand
TACCAACGGTGGCGCGAGGTCGGGGGACCGCCGGTCGCCATCGTGGACGAGGTCATTGGAGGCTGATGGGCGTTTCCCACGTTCGGCTGTTCGCCGGAGCGAGGACCAACACGATGAGATCGAGCCCCTCGGCATCCCTGACCTCGCTGGCCTCGGGTGTCATTGACGAGCACTGGCGGAGGGGGGTGCCGTCACTCTCGGAGGCGGAGCCTCAACCTCCCAGGAGGTCTTCTCCGAATACGCTCGCGGCTTGTCCGATTTCGGTAGCGAGCACCCGGGCGGTGCTGGGCTTGCTCGTGGTGACGATCAGCAGGCGTGCTGCTGAGTCGTACATCATGACCCAGGCCCCATCCGGGGACCACCCCCACACCGTCATCTCATATTGTTCCCCGGCTTCAGGGATGCTCAGGAGCGTGGTCGAACCCGACGGCCCGTCCGTGGCCAACTCGATGGTGTCCCCACTCTTGGAAACGGTCACTCGTTCACCGTTGGGACCGAGGATGGGACCGTTGTCGGCGCCACTCTGTGGTGGGATGTCCGAAGACGCCATGTCCTCGCTGGTCCCGGCCGTCACATCGAAGATCTTGCCGAAGATCGGTTGGCCCGCGCCACCAGGAACTTCGGCCCCCGTGTATGGCCAGATCTGAAGACGGCCGTCGGGAAGCCACATCAGGTTGGTTCCACCCGGGCATCCGAGATCCCGGGCGTACGAACCCGACGCCGACACGACATGAAGGCACCCCGGGTAGCTCCAATCCAGGTACGCCACCGTCCCATGCAACGACGAATCCGGCGTGTCGACCAATGAGGGGAACTCGGGTATTCGAGTCGCGCCCTGAATCGCCCGCCACAACAGAACACCTCCAGCGATCACCACGATGGCGACAATCGTCACCACTACGGGCCACAACCGCTCTCTCGGGCGACCAGACCCCACCGCTTCCTCCTTGGGTAGTGGACGATGCGGTACACGAGTGGTTCTCATGACGCCAGAGGAGATCGACCCTGTGCCCCATGTGTGCTCTCGCGACCCTGGCCGAGGGCAGGGTGGGTTCGCTCGAGCAGGGCAGGATCAGGGCTCACTCCAGGGTGCGGACCGCCTGTTGGAGTTCGCTGCGGTGGATGATGCGGGCGACGAGCAGCGCCTCCTCCGCCGGCCGGAAGACGATTCGCCAGTCCCCGACCCTCAAGCGCAGCCACGGCGCGCTTCCCGTTAGGGGCTTGATGTCGAGTTTCGCTTCGTCGTCGCCGAGGCGGCGCAGTGCCGCCTCGATGCGATCGAGTTCTGGTCCCGGGCCGAGACGGCGCAGGTCGCGCGCTGCCCGCGTGGCGAGAAGGACGCGGTCCACCCTCGTGTCCTCAGCCCTTACGACGGATGCGGTCGATCACTTCGGCGGCAGGCTGGGCGCGGTCGGCAGCGAGGTCGCGGTCTGCGGCCCGCCGGTCGGATGCATACTCCGGCGCGGTGGCGAGCACGAAATCCTCCAAGGCGTCGGCGTCGACGGCTACGACCGCGGCCACAGGGCGGCCGTGCTTGGTGACGATCATGGGGTTCCCCGTCGACGAGACCTGGTCGATCACCTGGCTGGCGTTGCGGGACAGATCCCGGATGCCGATGGTTCCCATCTGTCACCTCCGTCGAGACGCCCATTGTACATGCAAATGTCGTACTTGACCAGATGACATCTCCGCACGCTGGCCGAAGGAAGCGAGCCCTCACCTACCCCGAGGCGACCGTGAACTTGCTCGCGGAGACCCAGGTGCAGCTGATCGAACTCCTCGACATCCACGCCAGACGCACCGCCGACGGCTACCGAGATCACCGGAGCCATTCCCCTCGACAGCGGGCAGATACAGACCAAGGAGCTTCAGCGACCCTGACCTCACCGCCTTTCCATGTGTGTTTTCGCGGCTGTGAGACTCCCGAGTACACCACTTCAGCAGTCGTCGTCTGAACTGATCGCAGTGGAGGGGCGCCACGGTCGGTCAATCAGCTTCGTCGTGCATGCGGATCGGAATCAGCGGAGTAGGTGCCTGGTGAGGTGCTCGGCTTGGACTGTGCTCGCTTGTTCGAACAGGCTGCTGGGGTAGTGGAGCAGACCGAAGTGCCCACCGCCTATTTCGTACCAGGCCTTCTCGCCCCCCAGAAGATCGAAGGCTTGTCGGCTGACGTCCGCATTGGCGCCGGTCATCTCGTCGGCGGGAGCGACCATCATCAGCGACGGGGCGGTCACATAGGGGGCACACAGGTATGGGCTGTACGGGGCAACGTTGGATGGGATGACCCTGGTGGCCTGGTTCTGCCATCCGCTTCCGTGTCTGCCGCCGTAGTCGATGAACCATCTATACGCCTGGATCGGCTGGAGCAGCGAAGGAGTGCCCAGCTGGTCGGGTGACACCACCGGGATCGGCCCAATCGTGTCTCCCGGCACGCCCGAGACGTCTCCAGATTCGAAGGTCTCGCGGATCTCCTGGAACAGTCCGGGCGACGGGTCCACGTCCGGCGGGACGGCACCGAAGGTCGGGCATTGGGCCACGACCACCTTGACCCGAGCATCGCAGGCGGCCACCAAGAACACTTCTCCAGCCGAAAACGAGTCACCCCAGATTCCGATCCGCTTCGGGTCGTGGTCAGGGATGGTCGATGCGAACGTGATGGCATCTCGGTAGCCGCGGCACTGCGTCCAGGGGTTGATCTCCTGGCGTGGCTCGCCGCCGCTGATCCCCAGGTTCCGGTGGTCATAGAGAAGGGCAGATACCCCAGCCTCCGCGAACACCTCGGCATAGCGGTCGGTAACCATCGGGATCGTGGCCGAGGTGCCGTGAGTCATCACCACCACAGGAAAGGGTGGTTCACCCTTCACGGTCTCGTACAGGAACCCACGAAGGGCAGCACCTTCAGACTCGAACTCCACAGCGACGCGACGAGATCCCCACTCATCCATGGTGCACCATACCCCTGGGGCTCCCAAACCCCTGACCCGTCAACCTCCGACATGAGACCGGGGGTTCTTCACGACCGCTCCTGATGACTCTGAGGATCGGGTTGACCGGTCGGTGGCCCAGGGGAAGAGTCCTCACTCCGTCGGGGAGGTGGTGTCAGGTCCCTGCTTCGATCAGGGCCTTGATGTTGTCCTCGGTCCCTTTGCCCATTGTCTTCGGGCGCTCGGAAGCCGTGGTATCTGTGAGCGACGGCATGTCCACGCTTATCACGATCCTGGTGCGGTCCGCTCCCAGTGGCTCACACACCATCCGACCCAACGTTTCCGTATCTCCATCGCGAATCAGCGCGCCGAATGCATGGTTCTCTTCTAACTCGACGACCTCCATGGTCCCCTCGATTGGGCCACCGAAGTGGGTGTTCCGTCTCCGGATGACGGTTCCGACTCCAATCGGGCCCTTGGTCAGTTGCCGACCGCGTTCTCCTGACTCGCGCGTTAAGTTCGCTCACACGCGCTGTTGATCGACCGACACCGAAGGGATCCGCCATGAAAGAAATCCTGGTACGGCGTGGAGAACGTCGCCGCATCATCCGCCGTTTCAGCAGCAGCCTTTCTCAGACATTCTCGTTCGACGTCGACGCTGTCGTTGGGCACGGTCCCGTCTCGGGCATGGTCGAAGTGAAAGGCTCGCGGTGGCTGTTCCGGAAGGATCCGCTCTTGCTGGAACTGAAGTCCACGATGACCGTGCAGAAGGGATTCTGGGACACGCTGTTCTCCGTCTTCATCACCCCGGACCAAGACGTCAAGGTGACTCTTCATCGGCCTCGACTCTCATGATCGAGTGAAGATGCTTCGGAGAGCTGTCCGAGGGCCGGCGTGAGCGATGGGCCCTCGTAGAGTGTTTGTGCGCCGTCCGGAGCGGAGACGTGCTCTTTCCTACCGTTCAATTCGCTCTGTTCTTCCCCATCGTGTTCCTGGGGAGCTGGCTGCTGATGCAGCACCCCACTCGGTGGCGATGGTTCATGCTCGCCGCCTCCTACTTCTTCTACGGCATGTGGGATTGGCGGTTCATCGGCCTGCTCGGCGGGGTCACCATCGTCAATCAGGGAGCCGCGGTCCTGATGATGCGGGCGCGCACGGTGGGGCGGCGGCGTGCCTATCTGACCGCTGCGTTGATCCTCGACCTCGGGGCCCTCGCCTTCTTCAAGTACTACGGGTTCCTGATCACGTCGGTCAGCAGCACGCTCGACCGTATCGGCATCCGCGTGGATCTCCCCCTCCTCGACATCATCCTTCCGGTCGGAATCTCGTTCTTCACCTTTCAGGCGATCAGCTACCTCGTAGACGTGTACCGCCACCGGCTCCCGGTGGCGCCGTGGCTCGATGTCGGCGTCTACCTCGCCTTCTTCCCGCAGCTGGTGGCCGGGCCGATCGTGCGGGGCACCGAGTTCCTGCCCCAGTTGCGGACGCCGCGTGATCCCCGCCGGCTGGACACCAGCCGGGCCTTCTACCTGATTGCCATCGGCCTGGCCAAGAAGGTGGTCATCGCCGACTTCCTCGCCACCCAGGTCGTCGACCAGGTGTTCGCCGCGCCGGCATTCCATGGGGGGTTCGAGATCCTCATCGCGATGTACGCGTACTCGATCCAGATCTACGCCGACTTCAGCGCCTACAGCGACATCGCCATCGGCGTGTCCCTGTTGCTGGGATTCCAACTCCCCGAAAACTTCGACGCTCCCTACACGGCGACCAGCATCCGCGACTTCTGGCGGCGGTGGCACATGAGTCTGAGCCGATGGTTGCGGGACTACCTGTATGTGCCCCTGGGCGGCAGCCGGGGCGGGTCGCTGTTCACGTACCGCAACCTCATGCTCACAATGCTGCTCGGGGGGCTGTGGCACGGCGCAGCGTGGCGCTTCGTGGTGTGGGGAGGACTCCACGGGCTGGGACTCACCGGGGAGCGCTTCGTGGCCGATCGGCGGACTGCGCTCGGCCGCCCGGCCCCGCGGGACACCCGGGGCCGCCGGGTGGTCCGGCGGATACTCACGTTCCATCTCGTCACTGTCGCCTGGCTGTTCTTCCGGGCCGACTCGGTGGGGACCGCGCTGTCGATGCTCGGCCGGGTGGTGACCTCGTTCAGTTTCCACACGACCCTGGTCACGCCGGCGGTGCTCATCGCCATCACCGTCGCTCTCGTCGTCCAGTACGTCCCCCGGCCGACAGTCGGCCGGGCACTGGTGCTGTTCTCCCGGATGGGACCGGTGGTTCAGGGGGCTGTTCTAGCCTTCGCTCTCGTGGTGATCGACGCCCTCGGCCCCGAAGGTGTGGCAGCCTTCATCTACTTCCAATTCTGATGACCCAGCCAGATCGAGCCCCGGGAGGCCGCCGCCTCCGTCCCGCCGGCCATGCGCTGGTGACGATGCTGATCGCACTGGGGTTGGCGCTGTTCCTCAACAGCGACGCGCTACTCAAGACCGCCGAGCGCCAGCCGCTCGGATCGACGATGCGAGGACTGACCGTCGGCATCATGGATCCGATCGCCGCGGTTGGCGATGCCCTGCTGCTCGACCGTCCCCGGGCGTTCCTCGACGACCTACTCGGCAAGGCTGACGGCGGGGGAGCGGTTGCGGCGACCACGACGACCAGCACGACTGCCACCACGATGGCAGGGGCGACGACGACCACCACCTCCTCGACCGTGCCGGTCACCCGCCTCTACACCGAGGATGATCCCCTCAAGCTGTGGATCGTCGGCGACTCATTCGTCGAGTTCGTGGCCCCGGTACTCCGCAGCGACCTGGCCGAAACCGGGGTCGTCGACACCGAGACCGACTTCCGGTTCAGCTCGGGGTTGATCAGGCGGGATGTGTTCGACTGGCCGGCACACGTCACCGGGCGCCTGCCCGAGGTCATGCCCGATGTCGTGATCGCCCAGTTCGGGGGGAACGACGGCCAGGAGGTCAATGTCAATGGAGTGCTCGTCGCCCCCGAGGACCAGGCGTGGCAGGACCTCTACCTCGGGCGGGTGCTCGAGCTCGCCGATGTGCTCCTGGGATCCGGCGTCGAGCGGGTCTACTGGCTCGGGTTGCCGATCATGCGCAACCAGGCGTTCGACGCCCGGGTGCGGATCATGAATTCCGTCTACGCCGAGGCGGCGGCATCACGCGACGGGGTGACGTTCATCGACGTCCACAGCCTGTTCCAGGATTCGAGCGGCGAGTTCTCCACGTATCTCGAGGATGCCAGCGGGAGACTCGTCGCGGTGCGGACCCCCGATGGCGCCCACTACACACTCGAAGGCGCCACGCTCCTGGCGAACCACCTGGCCGAGATGCTCACGGTCGATCTGGGACTGCCCACGGGCTGAGTGGCGGGTCATCGATGGAGTCGGAGGGGACGATGGGCGACGTCGGTTCGACGAACCGGGTGACCACCCAGCGGTGTTTCCCGATCTTTCGATCTCGGGTGAACCCGAACTGCTCGTACGTAGAGAGCGCTCCGTTGAAGAGGAATCCGGCCGGTACCGAACCGGCGGGTTCGGAGTATCCCTCGACTACGCCACCTCCCAGGCCGGCGATCAGATCGAGGGCGCCGGCGAGCGCGGCGGTAGCCGTCTCCATGGTCCGTGCTCGGCTGGATCGAAGTGGAGAACGCAACCGCCGCGGCCCTGGCAGACCGCGACGATGCAGCCAGGAGATCGGGCCGATTCGTCACGACCCTTCGGGCGGTCGATGCGAGCGGTGCGCCGGACAGCAAGAGGAGGGGTCAGGGACTCGATGTTGTCGCCGCCGACGCGCGACGCTACCTCTCGCGACTCCCCTATGACTTGGACTCCGTGGCGGTGCTGGAGGTTCGGGAGTCCCGCATGGCAGCGCCGGTATGGGACGGGCCACCCACCTGGTCCCACGGCGATCTGTACTCGGGCAACCTGCTTGCCCGGGACGGCGGACTGGTCGCCGTCATCGACTTCGAGGGAAGCGGCGCCGGCGATCCGGCGAGTGACCTCATCGCCGCGTGGTGGTTGTTCGACGAGTCCAGTAGAGACACGTTCCTCGAGGCGATCGGTCCCGACGACGCTTCGCTGAGACGCGGCATGGGCTGGGCGTTGTACAGGTGCATCGCCGCCATCCCGTAATACCAGGACCGCAACCCGGAGTATGCCGGCATGGCCCCCCATGCCCTGGACCAGAGCCTCACCAGCCGCTGAGGCGTCCGACCGGCCTCACGAACGGCTCCTATTCTTGATTGGGGGGACCCGTCGTCAGGAGGTGCCACCGATGTCACCGTCGACTGTGCTGGGGTACGCAGCGCCGGCGGCCGGATCACCGCTTGAACTCTTCACCTACGGAGAACCCGAACTTGGAGAGCGCGAGGTCCGCGTAGCGGTATCCCACTGTGGCGTCTGCTACACCGACGTCCACGCGATCGGCAATCACTTCGGCGTCTTCTCTTTCCCCCTGATGCCCGGTCACGAAATCGTCGGCCGGGTGACCGAGATCGGTACCGAGGTCTCGGAGCTTCGAGAGGGGGATCTGGTAGGCATCGGGTGGCAGGGTCGGTGTTGTGGGGAGTGTGAATGGTGCGTCGCCGGTGAGGAGCACCTCTGTGTGGCCATTGCTCGGTGTGGGACGTGGACGCCCTACGGCGGCTTCTCGTCGGCTGTGGTCGTGGACAGCAGATTTGCCTATCCGCTCCCGGCCGGCTTGGCACCAGAAGCGGCGGCGGTACTCATGTGTGCCGGTGTCGCGGTCTACCCCCCACTCCGCCGGTACACCACCCCTTCGAGCCGGGTGGGCGTCATCGGCATCGGCGGGTTGGGCCACTTGGCCCTGCAGTTCGCCCACGCCCTCGGCAATGAGGTGACGGCGATATCGACGTCACCGGACAAGGAGGAGGAGGCGCGCCGGTTCGGAGCCGATCACTTTCTCGTCTCGACCGATCGGACGGCGATGGAAGAAGCCGAATTCGGTTTCGACACCCTGCTCTGCACCGCCCACGGGCACCTCGACTGGGGGAACCTACTGAATACCCTCACGAAGAACGGGCGGTTGGTGCTGGCGGCCTTTCCGCCCCTGGAGTTGGGCGTCGGCGCATCAGAGGGTGTGTCCGGCCCGTTGGTCGACCTGGTGGTTCATCAGCTGTCGATCACCGGCTCCTTCCTGGGGAGCAGGGCAGAGATGCGTGAAATGCTCGCCTTTGCGCAGGACCACGGCATCACTCCCCGGACCGAATCCATGCCCATGTCTCAGGTGAACGAGGCGCTCCTGCGGGTCAGTCAGAACAGAGCCCGCTACCGGATCGTGTTGGTCAACCCGTAACCGCCGGGGGAACGACCTGGTCCTCCCCGCGGGAGAGTCGGCGGCGGCATTACTCCGATCGCAGTTCGTCTTGGCTCTAGTGAGGCCACACTCGCCGCGTGTGGATCGAGCGGGCTACCTGTCAAACCGGGCGGCGAGATCCTGCGCCCTGTGGTCCCCGAAGAACGCGAACACGGTATGGCCGAGGATGCCAAACCCCCAGAAGATGATCACCCAGTAGGCCCAATCGAGACCCGTCCGACGGCGCGGCAAGCACCCCGTCGATGGTCGGTCCTCGCAGCATCTCGTTGTCCCCCAATGATCGGGGCCACTGTCCAAGCCCGCCGATGCCAACTCCCTGTCTGGAGCGGTTGGCGATTTGGCTGCTCCCCTTCGAGTAATTGGTGTCTGCCTCAGCGGTCATAGGCTTCCTGCCGTGAAGGGAACCACCGCCCCGGCACCCCGGCTCCACGTGACGCGCGATCACATCCTCGCCTTCCGACGGCGGGTCGGGGGACTCGACGCGCGCTTGCCACGCGGATCGCGTTCCCTACGGCGTGCAGCCTGGGCGGGCCTGCAGGACAGCATGCCCCGGGCCGCGGTCCTCTCCATCCACGCCCGCGTTGCCGGGACCGAGTCGGCGACCTGGGAGGACCCCTCCCTCGTTCAACTCTGGGGTCCGAGATTCAGCGCCTACGTGGTGGCGGCAGGCGACCTCGCGGTCTTCTCGCTGGGCAGGCTGCCGGACGATGAGGGATCGCGGCGGAGGGCACAGGACCTCTCGATCCGGCTTCACAATCTCCTCGACGGGGGGAGGATGGCCTACGGGCAGGCTGGGCGCGCCCTCGGTGAACCCCCCAACCGGCTCCGGTACGCCGCAGCCACGGGCACGGTTCTCATCCGGTGGGAGGGCGCCCGTCAACCCATCGTCTGGACCGTGCCGAAGCCCGAAGTCACCCCGCGAGATGCCCGCCTCGAGTTGGCACGCCGGTATTTGCACATCTTCGGTCCCACCACCCCGGAAGCCTTCTCGGTGTGGGCGGGGATACCCCTGCCCGGAGCCGCCGCCACCTTTGAGAGTCTTGCCAGGTCGCTGATCCCGGTGCGATCTCCCATCGGTGACGCCTGGATCCTCGCCCGCGACGAACCGGAGCTGCGTGCCGCCCCCGGACCGGTGGCGCCCGCCCGCCTCCTCCCCAGCGGTGACGCCTACTTCCTCCTCCAGGGTGCCGATCGCGAGCTTCTGATCCCCGACGCCGATTGCCGTCTCCGGCTTTGGACTCCGCGCGTCTGGCCTGGGGCCCTGCTCGTCGACGGCGAGATCGCTGGGACCTGGCGCCGTGCCCGCCAGAGGGTCACGATCCAAGCGTGGCGGCGGCTCTCCGGCGCGGAGCGCGATGCAGTCGAAGCGGAGGCGGCCGCATTGCCACTGGCGGGTATTCAGGGGAAGATCGTCGTCCGCTGGGACGACTGACCGCCCCCGTGTATTCGGTGTCCCCGAGGGGCGGGAGTTCGCAGTCCTCGATCCCATCCCTTGGACAATCCCGGAGTCCTCGGTCATTGGTGTGCCGTCGTCGAAACCTTGCCAAGTGACCGCCCTGGGAGCGGGAGCGGCCGCGGTCAGCTCCGTCCGCCCGTCGGCGAACCTCCGATTCGAGAGGTGCTGTGCTCTCTCATCGCTCGACTCCTCTCCGACGTCCTACCCGGTGATCGCGTCTACGGCGTTCAAGAACCGCTGGTTCTCCGCTGGGGTCCCGGCGGTGATTCGCAGCCAGCCATCGGGGAGCACCGGACGGACGATCACGCCGCGCCGCATCAGCTCTTCGGCCACGTTCGGCCCGTGGGTGCGGAAGTCGGCGTACACGAAATTCGCCTGGCTGTCCGCCACCGGAATTGCGCGTTCGGCGAGACCCACGGTGAGCATCGCCACGGCTTCGGTATTGCTTCTGACCCGGGCGGCGACCCGATCCTGATGTTGCAGCGCCTCGGCGGCGGCGACCTCGCCGAGCGCGTTCACCGAGAAGGGGAGTTGCAGCCGCCGGAACTCGGCGATCGACGACGGATCGGTGACCGCGTAGCCGACCCGGAGCCCCGCCAACCCGTACACCTTGGAGAACGTGCGGGTGACCATCACATTGGGACGGACCGCCGCCATCGGCAGCATGGAGCGGAAGTCGGGTGCGGTGGCGAACTCGGCGTACGCCTCGTCGATCACGATGAGCACGTCCTCGGGGAGGGAGTCGATGAAGGCTTCGAGAGGGCTACCCGGGACATGGGTGCTGGTGGGGTTGTTGGGATTGCATACATAGACAACCGTGGTGTTGGCGCGCACCGCGGCCCGCATCGCGTCGAGATCGTGGCGGTGATCGGGGGTGAGTGGGACCGCCACATCGTCGGCGAAGGCCGTCCTCGAACCGGTTCGGTACAGACCGAACGACGGCCAGCCGAACACCGCCGAGGTGCCCGGACCCCCCATTGCCAACGCAGCGATCAGCGTCAGCTCATTGGAGGCACTGCCGGTCCAGATCCGCTCGGGAGCGATTCCCAGGTGGGCGGCCAGGGCAGCCGTCAATAGGGGCTTGGCGTTGTCGGGGTAGCGGTTGAGCTCCTGGAGGTGAGAGACGATCGCCGCCTGGACCTCGGGAAACGGGCCGTCCGGGCTCTCATTGGAGGCGAGCTTGACGACGTCGGCGATGCCGTACTCGGCGGTCACCTCGGCGATCGGGCGGCCGGGCCGGTAACGATCGATGGTCTCCAGGTCGCTCCGAAATCGAATCGGCATGGCGGGGACGGTAGTGAGCGTCGCCCTCGATCTCGGTCCCCCCGGGCCTGTCCCTTCTTCCCGAGCGCTTCCTTCCAAAGTCGAAGGTCCAAGGTCCAAGGTCGAGGCCCGGCCGGGCCTCTTGTCCCTACACCCGGGGGGTTCGGGTGCCGAAGTGAAATGCTGTGGATAACTCGGTCGCGGCCATACGATGCTCGTGGTGACTTCCCCGTCGCGGCGAATCGCCACGGCGATCGCCGCCATCCTCGTCGTCCTCTCCCAGGGGGCTCCCGCCTTCTCGATAACCGAGCAGGAGGTCGAGCAGGCGCGTCAGGAGAGAGAGTCGGCGGCCCGAGACCGCGCCGCCGCCCTCGAAGATCTGGACGCCGCGGTCACCCGATACGAGGTGATCAACTCCGAATTGCAGACCCTCACCTATCGGATGGGCAGGATCCGCAGCCAGGTGGCGGCGTACCAGGACCGCAGTCGGGAGCTGCGCGACCAGATCCGGCAGCGAGCCGTGGAGACGTATATGAACGGCGATCAGCGAGACCCGATCGCCCGGATGTTCTCTCCGGAGGAGATCCAACAGAGCATCATCGCCCAGCAGGTGATCGACCAGGCCGTGGAGTCGGACTCCGCCTCGCTCGACTCACTGCTGGCGACCACCGCGGAGATGGAACGACTTACGACCGAATTGGAGGTGGACACCGACCGGGTGTCCGAGCTGCGGGTCGAGGCCGACGCCATCCTCACCAGGATGGATGAGCTGTTCGCCGAGGCACAGGCCGCCTTCGACTCCGCCGACGCCACGTTCAACACCGCTCAGGCCACCCTGGAGGAACAGACTCGCCGCGAGGAGGAGGCCCGCCGGGCCGCCGAAGAGGCTCAGCGCCGGCTCGACGAGGTGCGGGCTGCGACGGGCGCTCCCGCCCTGGGCGTCCCCGCCTGGGTCACCCCCGGGTTCATCTGCCCGGTCGGCGGCCCCACATCGTTCATCGACACCTGGGGGGCTCCGCGGCCGGGGGGACGAACCCACAAGGGCACGGACATGTTCGCCCCCCAGCACACACCGCTGATCGCTGTGGCCGACGGGACGGTCCGCACCGGCTTCAACAGCCTGGGCGGCAACACGGTGCGGATCTACTCCGACCACGGGGTCAACTACTTCTATGCCCACCTCGACGCACCGAGCATTCTCGGGGATGGTCAGCGAGTGAGCCGGGGCGAAGTCGTCGGCTACGCCGGCGACACCGGTGACTCGGTACCGGGCGCCTATCACCTCCACTTCCAGATCGAGCCGAGTGGCATTCCGGTCAACCCCTATCCGACGGTCCTGGCAGCCTGCTCGTAGTCGGGATCCGCCCTAACGACGATGAAGGAGAACCGCGGCGGCAGGCCGGGGTGTCCGCCGTGATGGAGTCCGTTTCGCCCACCCGTTCCGGTACGCTGACGACCGTGACAGAGACCAAGCGCCGTCGCATCGACCGCATCCAGGACGAGGACTTCCTCGTCGATCTGGCCGCCATACCCATCGACGAGTTGCGCGCCCGCCGGTCGATGTGCGACGACCTCGACGTCGAGTTGTCCTACTACCGACGGATGCTCCACGGCCGCATGGACCTTCTCGCCTTCGAGATGCGCCGCCGCGCCGGTGAGGAGCAGCAGACCCTTCTCGAGGCGCTTCCCCGGATCCTTTCCGAGGGTGGTTACTCCGCCGTCCCCGGCCTGCCGGAACGGGCCGTGCCCATCGAGGTACCCGACATCCCCAGTCCGGGACGGCGCATCGTCGATCGGGCGCTCGACGGCGACTTCCTGGCCCGGCTGCCGTCGATGGAAGACGACGAACTCCGTGACACGCAGGCGTTCCTGTCCGAGGTCGAGATCGAGGTATCCACGCAGCGGCGCATCGTGTACTCCAAGCTCGATCGTCTACAGACAGAGCTGACCCGCCGGTACCGGGAGGGCCTCGCCGATCCTGGCGAGCTGCTGAACAAGGCGTGATCATCGCCGCGACGCGCTCCGGCCTCGTCGAGGCCGAGCATGAGGTGACGGGTGTCGCGGTGGATCATCACGGGCGGGTGATCACCACGCTGGGGGGCGACCTCGACCGAGAGTTCTTCATGAGGTCTGCCGCCAAGCCGTTCCAGGCTGCAGTCGCTCAGCGATTCGGCGCCGACCTGGGTCCGGAAGCCCTTGCGGTTTCCGCGGCGAGTCATGGTGCCCAACCGGTGCACGTCGCCATCGTGCGGGAGATGCTGGCCGTCGTCGGTCTCGGTGAGCAGAACCTGTTGTGCCCTCCGGATCGGCCCAGCACCCCGGCGGCCGATCGCCTGTGGGCCACCCTGGGTCACCGGATGCCGGAGCGCGTGCTGCACAACTGCTCGGGCAAGCACGCCGCGATGCTACGGGCGTGCGCCGCGACTGGCTGGTCGCTGGAGTACACCGGTTTCGAGCATCCCTTGCAGCGGGCCATAGGGGACTACGTCTCCGAGCTGACCGGTCGCGCCGTCGACGGCCGGGGGGTCGACGGCTGCGGGATTCCCACGCTGCGCACCGACGTCACCGGCCTGGCGAGAGGGTTCTCCCGGCTGGTCACCGATGCCGAGCTCCGCCCGGTGGCGACCTCGATGGCGAGATTCGCCCCTCTCACCTCCGACGGGGAGCGACCCGAGGCGACCGTCGCCCGCTGGTTCCCCGGTCCCGTAAAGGGGGGTGCACTCGGCTGCATCGGTGCGGGCTGGCTGGAGGGTGGGATCGGGTTCGCCACCAAGTGCTGGACGGGGCAGCAACCGCCTGCGGTCGTCGGTCTGCTGACCCTGATGGATCTCGTCGGCATCCTCTCCCCGCATCAGCGCGACATGCTGGCGGATTTGGCGAAACCCGAAGTGCTCGGGGGAGGTCGGCCGGTCGGGGTGCTCGAGGCGACGACATGACCGGTTGGGTGGCGCTCGCCGAAGATCGCCGCCCGCTCGCCGCCGCGGTGGGACCCTTCCCCCATCGCCCGTTCCTCGAGACGTGGTGGCGGCATCGGGGAGCGGGCGAACCGGCGATCGTCGAGCACGGCGACTCCGTGGCGGCGGTGGTCACCCACGAGGGGGTCATGTCCTACGCCGGGGACACCGACGTCACGGATTATCACACCCCGCTCGGCCCCGATCCTGGTGCCGCGGTGGTCGCCGCCGTTTCCGCCGCGAAGCGCGGGACGAGTCTCCGGTTCGACTCGATGCCTCTCGAGGTCGCCCGCCCGGTTCTTGCGGCGCTCACCGCCGCCGGTATCGAAGCGGTCTTGCGCCGGCACGAGGTCACGATGGTGCTCCCCCTCAACGCGGCCGAACCGCTCGCCGTGCTCGACGGCAAGGAGCGTCACGAGATGCGACGCAAGACCAGACGCTTCGAGGAGACATATGGCGAACCCACCGTCGTTACGGGTGCCGAAGGCTTCGCTTCCTTCGTCAAGTTGCACCGCCTGGCCGAGGGGAGCAAAGGTGCATTCATGTCGGACGCCACCGCTGCCTTCTTTCACGATCTGCTCGAAGTCCCCGGGGCCATCGTCGATGTGCTGCGCGGCGCGCAGGGCGATGCCCTGGCGGCCGCGTTCGGCTTCGTGGATGCGGACACCTACTACCTCTACAACTCATCGTTCGATCCGTCCGCGGCGCCGGTTTCGCCGGGGATTGTGATCCTCAAGATCCTGATGGAACGGGAATCAGCAGCCGGTCGGCGTAGGTTCGATCTCCTGAAAGGGACTGAGACCTACAAGCGCCGCCTCGGGGCGCATCCCCGGGCCCTGTATCTGATCGAAGGAGTCGTGTGATCCGCCGCGTGGCATTCCTGAGCGTTCATTCCTCGCCCCTGGAGGCGCCGGGCGTCGGCGATGCCGGTGGGATGAACGTGTACGTCGATGCAACTGCCCGCACGCTTGCCGCTCGGGGGATCGTCGTCGACGTGTTCACCCGTCGGCTCGATCCGGCGGTGCCGGATGAAACCGCGGTGGTCCCCGGGTATTGCGTGATCCAGGTCGAAGCCAGCGGTGAGGAGCGGGCCGATCTGATCGGGTCCTTTGCCGAGGGGGTGGTCAAGTGGATGGCCGCTCACGACGCGACCTACGACGTGATCCACAGCCACTACTGGCTCTCCGGCTGGGCGGGGCTGCTGCTCTCCGAGCTGCTCGACGCTCCACTAGCCATTTCGTTCCACACGCTTGGCCGGGTCAGGGAGGCGACGCGTGCTCCCGGTGAGCCGCGGGAGTCGCTCGTCAGGATCGCCGCGGAGACCGAAGTGGTCGCCAGGGCAGGATGTGTTGTGGCGTCCACGCCGGCCGACGCCGCCGACCTCCTCGAGCACTACCGGGCCGCTCCGGAGCGTCTCTGTGTTTCCCCGCCCGGTGTCGATCACGCCGTGTTCGCGCCGGGGGATCGGGGTGCGGCGCGCCGTCGACTGGGCTTGGCCGACGGCCTCCTGGTGGCCGTCGTCGGGCGCATCCAGCCGTTGAAGGGGGTGAACGTGGCGATTCGGGCGGTCGGGACGCTCCCTGGTGTCCGTCTTCTGGTGGTCGGCGGTCCCAGCGGCCCGGATGGCGAGGCCGAGCTGGGACGGCTCCGGCAGTTGGCCGCTGCGGTGGCCCCGGATCGGGTCGAATTCCGTGACGCGATCTCGCACGGCAACGTGGCCGATGTGTATCGCGCCGCCGACATCGTCGCCGTGCCGTCGCGCTCGGAGTCGTTCGGCCTGGTGGCCGCCGAGGCGCAGGCGGTGGGCACGCCGGTGGTCGCCGCCCGGGTGGGCGGGCTCGCCTACACGGTCGTCGACGGCATCTCCGGCACACTGGTGTCCGGCGACGATCCAACCGACTGGGCTGCGGCTTTCGCCGCCATCCTCGATGATCCTCTGCAGGCAGCCCGGCTCTCCACCGGCGCCATCGCCCATGCGGGGGACTTCTCCTGGGAGGCCACCGCCGACCGGTTGCTCGAGCTGTATCGGGGGATGGTGGCGTGAGGAGACGACCGCGGCTCGCCGGAGTCGAGGATCTCCTCGCGCGGTGTGTCGCGACCTGAGGAACGCCGCGGGTTTCGCGAAACAAATCCATCGGGCCGACTTGTCGACATGGCTTGTGCACAACCCCCTGTGGATGACAGTGGATATGTGGACAACGGCCCAGTGGTGATCTCACCTGCGTGCGAAAGGGCTCTCGCGTCGAGAGGTGCGTGCCCGGAAACGCGAAAAGACCCGCTCACCGACGTGCTTGACGCTCCCCTGCCGCCTCCTTAGGTTCGGCCATGCAAGGCCCAAGGTGCCGATGCGGTGGAAGCCTCGTTTGGGGAAGTGCGGGGACCACGCCGTGGAGGTTCCTTGGGCCTTGTGTGTGCGTCGCGCGTGTGGCGCGTGACGCGATCCGGTCTCTCGTGCCGCAGGAGACTTTCGACCTTGGACCTTCGACAGAACGGGTCACCAGGAGTCGAGGACCACCCCATCCGATGTCGAACGTCCGAAGTCGAATGTCGGGCCGCGGAGCGGCCCCATCAGACACCGAACATCAGCTCGCGTAGCCGCACCCGGGTGACGTCGAAGGTCTCGAGGTCGATCCGCACCGAGCCGAGACGTAGCCCCCGCATCCCGTCGCCGGTGTTGGTCACCACCTTCAACGTGTCGTCTTCGTGGGTGAGCGCCCCGAGACCGAGACATCTCCCCGAGCCGTCCTGGACGCCAACGAGCACTCCCACCAACCGGGAGAGATCGAGGCCGGCGGGGAGAGTCGGGGCGAACACCGTGCTGCGCACGCGCCACGTCTGCAGGGGTCCTTCGAAGGCGGCCGAGAAGGCCTTGGCACGATGAGCCCGCCGATCCTCGGGCGACGCCGGATGAGGTTCGGGATCCACTGTGGTGGTCTCCACCTCGGCCGTGAAGAATCGCCGCAGCATGCCGACCAGAGGCTCGAGTTCGGCGCCGCGCTGCAAACCGATGATGATGTCCGGCCGGCAGAGCTCGGTCGTGTGGTACTTGAGGGTCTGCCCGATGACGCCGGAGATCGTGCCTGAGGTGTCCACGATCACGAGATCCGCATCGGCCCGTGCTCTCTCCACGAGGGTGGCGGTGGCGACCACCTGCTGGAGAACCACCTCGTCGGCGATCACGGACCCCACGAACTGCAGCCCGTCCGGTTCATGCAGCGTCTCCAGGGCGTGTGGGGAGTCCACGATCCGCAATCCGACGCATGCCGGAGGTCCCACCGTGCTCTGGTCGGTGTCTGCGTCTACGAAGGCCACGGTCTTGCCGGCGGCGAGCCCGGCGGAGATGAGCCTCGAGGCGAAACCGGTCTTGCCGGTATCGGGTGATCCCACCAGCATGACGACGCCGCGGCGCCGGCTGAGGTCGTCGATGAGGGAGGCGTGGGCGTCGGTGGTCACCAGGCAGCCGATCGTAGTGGCCGGGCTGCCGACGACTCCTGCCCGGTATGCTCCGCGGCGATGCCGGGAAGGCCGATTTCGTTCCTCAGTGACTTCGGGCTCGCCGACGAGTTTGTCGGGGTGGTCCACGGCGTCATCGAGCGCATCGCTCCCGGCGCTCGAGTCATCGACATCACCCACGGCATTCCCCGGGGCGACGTGCGCAGCGGCGCGCTCGCCTTGCTCAGGGCCGTGCAGTACCTGCCCCACGGCGTGATCCTCGCGGTGGTAGATCCCGGTGTGGGCAGCGACCGGCGGGCCATTGCCGCGGAGACCGCCTGGGGCCACTTCGTCGGACCGAACAACGGCCTGCTGGCACCGGCCGTGGCGATCGTCGGCGGAGCGACCCGGTTCGTCTCACTGGAGGAGCAAGCGTTTCGGCTGCCCCGGGAAGGGGTGACCTTTGACGGCCGGGACGTCTTCAGCCCGGCGGCTGCGGTCCTGGCGTCCGGTGAGGCGTCGCTCGACGAACTGGGGCCCGAGTTGTCGCCGGCGGAGATCACGCCGCTGTTGCTTCCGCTGGTCTCGCACGGGGAGGGAGTGGTGGATGGCGAGGTGTGGTGGATCGATGCGTTCGGCAACGCCGAGACGAATGTGTCCCCCGACGATCTGCGACTGGTGGGGTTGGCCCCGGGCGGATCAATCCTCGTTCGCATCGGAGCGACCGAGCATGAGATGGAATGGCGGGATGCGTACGAGCGGGAGAGCGCCGGGGTGGTGCACGTCGACTCGTACGGGATGATGGCAGTCGCCGTCCCCGGAGGACGCGCCGACGAGACCTTCAAGATGTCGGTCGGGACGTCGGTGGGATTCAGGTCACCGAGAGCAACTGGATGACGAACACGATCGCAGCGACGGTCAGGGCCACGAGCAGTACGACGATGGCGAGAACGGTTCCGGGACGCATCGGGGGAGCGACGATACCGCGATGAGCTCGATCCTGTTCGTCACCCGGGCCGGATGCATGCTGTGCGCGGAGGCCCGTCCTCTCGTCGAGACCGAAGCGGCGCGCCGCGGCCATGCATTCGAGGTCGCCGACATCGACCGACTCGACTGGCAGGCTCGCTGGGGAGACCGGGTCCCGGTGGTGCTGCGCGACGGCGTCGAGGTGCTGTCGGGGCGGTTCACACGCCGCCTCATCCGCCGTGCCCTGCGCTGATTGGGGGCCCTCAGGCCGGGGCTATATTGCGCGGTTGTGAAACCAGCGGTGCCGAAGGTGACGGTGCAGCGCCTTCCCGTGTACCTGCGCTGCCTCGAGAGTCTCCCGCCGGGACAGTCGCGGGTGTCCTCCGACGAGTTGGCGGCGCTCGCCGGGGTGACCAGTGCCAAGGTCCGCAAGGACCTGTCGTATCTAGGGTCCTACGGGGTCCGGGGCGTCGGGTACGAGGTGGAACACCTCAAGTTCCAGATCGGGCTCGAGCTGGGCCTCGAGCGGGACTGGTCGGTGGTGATCGTCGGCATCGGGAACCTGGGGAGCGCACTTGCCTCATACGCAGGGTTCATCGAGCGCCGCTTCCGCATCGTCGGTCTGTTCGACCGGGACCCACGCAAGTACGGGATGCAGGTCGGCGATCTCATCGTCGAACCGATGGAACGGCTCCGCGCAGTCGTCGTCGAACGTGAGGCGCTCATCGGGATGATCACTACGCCCGCCAGCGCGGCGCAGTCGGTGGCCCAGGAGTTGGCCGACGCCGGGATCCGTTCGATCCTCAACTTCGCTCCCGGCGTGATCCAGTCGCCGGAGGGAGTGGATCTGCGACGCGTCGACCTCTCCACCGAGCTGCAGGTCTTGTCGTTCTATCTCCGCCGCAACGGGGGATAGGGCACACTGGGGATCGATGAACAGTCGGAGATTCTTGGGCAGACTGCAGCCTGCGGCCTGCAGTCGCCGGATGAGCGTGTCGCGCGCCTGCCGGCTGCCTGCTGCAGCCGACGTCCGGTCGGGTGCGCCTACTTCTCTTCTTCCTCCGCCTCCATCCGACTCAGCGCGGCGATGAACATCGCGAAGAGAATGAGCGAGCCCACCATGAGTGCACCGGGCAGGATGCGCAGCTGAAACGAATTGAGGCCCTCGAGGAGTGTCGGTCGCAGCCCTCGGGGTGCGTACAACGTGTAGAGCAGCCCGACGATTGCCAGGAAGCCGAAGAAGGCCGCTCCGGTGACCAGGAACGCCAGCCGCCGCCCCAGGTTCGTGTAGTTGATCAAGAAGATCGTCCCGGCAAATACGCCGATCGAGGCGACGCCGACGATGATCCCCCGCACCAGGACACCGGGAGCAGGGTTGCCGTCGGCGTCGACGTTGTTCTTGCCCACGAGGTGCTCGTAGGCCCAGTCGAGAGCATGGCGGAACTGCGGGATGAGCGACAACAGCACGAACACCGCAAGTATCACGCCGAGCCACTCGAGCGCGGACAGCCCCCGCTCGTCGTCGCGAATCCGACGGAGAAGCCGGGTCACAGCGACCGCTCGAACTTGACGATGAGCATGATGTCCTCTTCCGACAGCATCGCCCCGAAGCCCGGCATCCAGCCGCGGCCGATGCCGTTGATGCCATAGAGCTGGCCGTTCACTGAGCCCTTGATGATGAACTTGACCTGGTCGGCCTCATCGGGGAACTGCACCTCGGCTCGACCGTCACGCAGCGAGGGGCCGATGGCGCCCGAGCCCGCCGCTTCGGTGAAGGCGATTCCCGCCGAGTAGCCGGCGGTGTGACAGCGGGCGCAGTAGGCATTGAACAGCGCGGCGGCGCGCTGTGCCTCGGTGATGTTCCCGGAGAACACCTCGGCGGCGAGTCCCGGGATGTCGATCTGATAGGGGCGAGTCTCCGCGACGCCAGCGAGGTAGTCGAGTCCGTGCTGGGCGGCCGTCACCAGGCGCTCGTTGTTCTGCGAGGCCAGACCGAGGTCACGCACGATCGTGTTGAACTCGGTGACCGCGGTCTCGGCCCCGGTCAGGTCGGGGATCGGAGTCGGGCCGTCGGAGTTGGTGAAAGCGTTGGTGTGATCGAATGCCAGCTTCCCCAGCGCGGTGGCAGCATCGGACTCGGGGCTGTTGAGGATCATCCGCGCCACCAGGTCGGTGAGTTCGACCTCGGCGACATCGGTGAGTCCGTCACGGTCGGAATCCATGCCCCCTGAGGCGCAGGCCTGCTGGTAGAGCGCAGCAGATCCGTCCGTGCAAGTTCCCGCTCCGGTGAGAACCGTCTCCAGCTCGGCAGGGATTCCCTGAACCGCGGCGAATTGGCTGGGGGCGGCCTCCAGGGCGGCGAGCGCAGCCTGTTGAGCGGCGACGGCGTCAGCGACCTGTTGATCGGCGTTCAACAGCCGGGCGAGTTCCCGGGAGACCTTGCCCTCGACCGCGGCGAGCACATCGGACTGGGGCGCCTGGATCGAGGCGATGTAGGCGATCAGATCGGAGATCTGCTGACTGTCGAGAGGACCGCCGCCCTCGGCACCCCAGGCCGGCATCGGGGTTCCCTGGCGGCCGTAGGTGAGCCAGTACTCGACCTCATCGGGCGTGTACCGGTACAGCACATCGGTCAGCGCCGGCGCCGACCAGGTGGTCTTGATGCCGCTGCGCTTCTCGACATAGGTGGCGCCGCCGCCCCCCCCGTTGGCGCCGTGGCAGTTGCCGCATTTGTACTCGGTGAACCACTCGAGACCCCGCTCGACCGCCTGGTCGTCGAAGTGGACGACCGCGGCGGCCTGCCGGGACGACTCGTTGAGGTAGTACACCGGCATGACGATGGCGAGGACGGCGGTGGCGATCAGGGCAGACAGCAGCACCTTGTTGAGTCGGGTGTTCTCCAGCTCGTCGTCGGTGAGGAACGGGCTGAGGTTCTGGGCGGCGGCCTGGCGACGGTGACGGACGCGCGACTGGGTGACCAGGAACGCCAGCCATCCGGCGATGCCGAGGACGGCGATGGCGAGGGCGACGGCGCCGAGGCCCACGGCTCAGTCCCTCCTCGTCAGATGCACGATGGTCCCTGCGGGTACTGGATCGTCTTCACCGAGGCGCGCGCCGTCTGGATGATCGAACCCGTGTCGATGATGAGCTGGCCCGAGTCGTCCACCGCCACGACGAAGCGGTCGAGGTTGCGCGGTGCCGGACCACCCTCGTACTCGCCGTGGTAGTTGTAGCGCGAGCCGTGGCAGGGGCATTCAAACCCCTGGGAGGCATCGCATTGCGGAACGCGGCAGCCGAGGTGCACGCAGCGCTGCCAGAGGGCCATGAGGCCCCCCGCCACCACCGGCAGCCCGGCGAAGCTGCTCCCCGCCGGGTCCCCGGGGAAGGGAACGAGGTAGGTCTGGGCCGCGGGCACGAACAGCGGAGTGATCCTCCCATCGGGCAGGAACACCTGGTCGAGCAGGTCCGATGCCGTGCCGGCGGCCACCTTCGAGCCGAACCCTCCGGGCTTGAGTTTCGGCCACATGAAGGCCAGTGAGGCGATCCCGAACTGGGCGAGGAACAGGCCGAAGATCCCGAGGATTCCCCGGTTGAAGAACTGCCGCCGGGTGACGCCAAAGGTGGCCTCGTCCACCACGGCGCGAGCCTGCAACGGATCGACCGGAGGCGGCCCCTCCTCGCCGTGAGCCATCGCCGCGGGCTCGGGTGAAGCCTTCGGGGCGGCGGCCCGGTCTCGGCGCATCGCCCTGCGATCGACCTTGCCGACGACCGGGGCATCTTGACCTCCTCGGCGATAGGCGACCGAGAGGATGGCGAGGGTCGCGACCACGCCGATGGCGGCAAAGGCCACGATGAGGATCTGTGTCGTCGTCATAGGTCGAAGAAGATTCCGTCGCGCCAAGGGAACGTGAAGTTGAAGCCCTTGCCCCGATAGAACGATCCGATGATGGTGAGGATCGCCGCCGCCACCACGAAGAAGGTGAACATCATGATGGCGAACCTGCGGTCCGAGGGCCGGGTGGAGCGATTGCGGTCGACGTAGGGGATGGCGGCGATGCCGGCGAGGCCCAGGCCGGGAATGAGCACCCCCGCCACCTGGGGATCGAAGTAGGACAGCAGCTCCTGAAGCCCGAGGAAGTACCAGGGCGCCTTGGACGGGTTGGGCTGGGCGTTGGGGTTGGCCAACTCGAGCAGGGGGGCGTCTTGGAACACCGAGAACACCACCAGCAAAGCGGTGACGACGAGAAGCGCCACGAACTCGATGGCGAGCAGGTGCGGCCACACGTTCACCTTGTCCGTCGGTTCCCGTTTGACCTGTTGAATGGCCTTGGCCTTCACCACCGTCAGCAGACGCTGGGTGCGCACCCCCTCGGGCACTGCGGGCATCACCGGAGCCGCCGGTGCCGGGGTGGCGGCCACGGCGGTGGCGACCCCTCCGGTCGGCGGCGCCGACGCCGGGGCGCCGCCGGTCATCTCGGTGAGCACCTGCTCGACTGGGACGCCGGTGGCCTTCGCCTTCGCTTCGGCGGATCGTCTCAGGAGGTGTTCGGGGATGTTCGCCATGGGTATTCCTAGAGCGGTCCCGAGATGCCGCCGTCCTTACGCACCCGCCAGAAATGGACCGCCATGAAGATGACGATCAGGAACGGCAGGGCGAGGACGTGCAGGACGTAGAAGCGGAGCAGGGTGGGGGCGCCCACCTGAAGCCCCCCGAGCAGGACGAAGCTCACCTGTTGGCCGAACACCGGGGTGTATCCCGCCATGTTCGATCCGACGGTCACCGCCCAGCGCGCCAGCTGATCCCAGGGGAGCAGATATCCCGTGAAGGAGAGCAGCAGGGTGAGGAGCAGCAGGACCACACCCACCACCCAGTTGAACTCACGGGGAGGCTTGTAGGCGCCGTGATAGAAGACACGGGTCATGTGGAGGAACACCGTGATCACCATCAGGTGAGCGCCCCACCGATGGAGGTTGCGCACCAGTTGCCCGAATGCGACGTTGGTGGAGAGCGAGGCGATGTCGTTGTACGCCTGGGGGACCGCCGGCGTGTAATAGAACATCAGGAAGATGCCGGTGATCGTGAGCAGGATGAAGAGGAAGAACGACAGGCCTCCCAGGCACAGCGTGTAGGAGAGCCGCACCCCGTGTCGCTTCACCTTCACCGGGTGAAGGTGATAGAGCACGTTGTTCATGATCACATACGAGCGGTTACGCGGGCTGTCGGCGTA
>MELR01000002.1:45025-47866 GCA_001767695.1 Actinobacteria bacterium RBG_16_68_21 | reverse complement strand
AAGGTCTTCCTCCAGATGAGCCAGGTCCGCCAGGTATCCGGCAACCGATGGTCGGGTGGACTGCTCCATCACTATCCCCCTCAACTCAAGTCCGTAACGGAACTCATCACAGGGTAGGGATGAAGCGAATGGCGGCTGAAGCTAAGACCGCTTGTCCGAGATGGTGAGAGAGAAGACGAACCCGGTGAAGTCCTGACAAGAGTGCCGAGGCGCTCTGTCGAGAGCTGACCCAGGTGGTCCAGGGTTCAGGCGCAGCCAAGAGTCGCCCTGCGCCGAATGAGCCCGGGCTGTGATCTGATCGTGACAACACCGGACCGCACCAGCCAGTGTTCGGTTGTGGCTACATTCCGTGAACATGGGAATCCGCTCCTTGCTGCCGCGCGCCTCGGACTATCAGTTGGAGTTCCTCGGCGCAGACATCGTGGCTGGCGTGACGGTGGCCGTGATCGCACTCCCGCTGGCGCTCGGCTTCGCAATCACCGTCGGAGTCCCACCTGTAGTCGGTGTCACAACGGCGATTGTCGGAGGAATCGTCGCTGCCGTGTTCGGTGGCTCCAGTTTCCAAGTGACAGGCCCCACGGGGGCAATGACGGTTGTGCTCATTCCCCTGGTGGCGCGCTACGGCGTCGCTGCTCTCCCGGCGTTTGGGTTGGTTGCGGGGGTGGTCCTCATCCTCGCGGCGTCGGTTCGAGTCGGACGCTACGTGGGGTTCGTTCCGTGGCCGGTGATAACCGGATTCACCAACGGAATCGCCGTGATCATCATCCTCCAGCAGTTGCCGATAGTGCTCGGAGCCGCCGGTGAACCAGCCGCGTCGACGCTCGTTGCTGGGACCCGCACCGTGCGTGCGTTCATCACGAGTCCCGGCGCCCCTACGGTGACCCTGGCCGTCGTCACGGTCGCGGTGATGGTCGTCTGGACACGGCTTCCCCGCGTGAAGGTCGTTCCGGCGAGCATGATCGCATTGGTCTTGGGAAGCGGGTTGTCGCTCCTCGAATGGTTTGACGGCGTGGCCCGGGTGTCCGGAGTTCCCAGAGGACTCCCCGCACCGGCCGTACCCCTGATGTCGTTTGGCGCGGGCGCCGACCTGGCGCGAGCTGCCTTGGCTGTAGCCATCCTCGCCGCCCTGGAGAGCCTCCTATCGGCGATGGTCGCTGATGGGCAGACGATCGAGGAGCGCCACGATCCCGATCGGGAGTTGTTCGGCATGGGGGTGGCCAATGTGGTGGTGGGGTTCTTCGGGGGCATGCCCGCCACGGGCGCCCTAGCGCGCACCGCCGTCAACGTTCGATCGGGCGCTCGCACCCGAGTGGCTGCTGTCATTCACGGTCTGGTCCTGCTGATCATCGTGCTGTTCCTGGCTCCGCTGGCGACGCGGATTCCATTGGCCGTGCTCGGCGGGATCCTCGTGGTGGTTGCTACTCGGATGATCGAATCGCACTCCGTTCGAACCATTCTCCGCGCCACGAGGTCTGATGCCTTCGTGCTCATCCTGACCATGGGAGTGACCATCGTGTTCGATCTGATTCTCGCGGTCGAGGTCGGGATGATCGCCGCGGGAGTGCTCTTCATCGTGCGGATGAGCCGGCTGCTCCAAATTTCCCCTGAGGGACTGGGTGGAACCGAACCGAGCCAGCACGACACGCTCGATGAAGCCCGGGCCGAGATCGAGCTGGGCCGTGAGGAGATCATCGCCTACCGAATCGACGGACCGGTGTTCTTTGGTGCGGCTACGCGGTTCTTCGATCAGATGTTGAAGGTACGACCAGGGGTCAAGGTCATCATCCTGCGCATGCGCAGAGTCCCGGTCATGGATGCCACCGGCCTCACCGCCCTCCAGAGTCTCATCGAAGCGCTGGGACGAAGGCACATACTCGTCCTCGTCTCAGGGCTCCAACCGCAACCACGGGCGATGCTGGAGCGCACTGGTGTGCTCGATCAGATCAGTCGCAACCGTCACCACCTGTTCGCGACCTCCGAAGAAGCCATCGCTCACGCTAGAGCGCACCTCCACCGGGAGGATCACGAAGCCGCCACGTGAGCGGGAACCTCGAGGTAGCTCGGTGTCAGCCAGCGGAACCCCCTGGGTTATGTGCGGTACTCGTCGACCGGGCGTAGCGACCTGCAACGTCCGCCGAGAAAGGAGCCGCGGAGCATCCGACCCGTCGCCCCTCTCCGATTACTCCTCAGCTACCCGACGCAGTTTGCTGGCTCGCCGATGGCCGACCTGCTCGATCGGTGCGCTGAAGAGATGGCGACACTGTCAGCGCTGCGCCGCAGCGGTGGTGGCGATCAACAGCTGAGCCGAAAGGGAACGGTGAAGTCTCTACAGCCGTGCTGAAGCGCTCCTGGCCTCGCTCCGCGGGTCCAGCTCTTCGGTCCTCCCATCGTGACCACCGGGGTGGGGGTTGTGCTCCTTTGATACCCTCCCGCCATGCCTCTTCACAACTTCGCCGCACCTCGGGGCACCCGTGTGGAGTTCACGATCGACTCCGCGGCGGTTCGAAACAACCGGCTCGGCGACCCCACCACCAGGCGGGTGGCCGTCTATCTGCCCGAGGCTTACGAGGACTCCGCCGACGATTACCCGCTGTTCGTGGACCTGGTCGGGTTCACCGGCAGTGGACTCGCCCACTTCAATTGGCGGCCCTTCGGTGACAACATCCCGCAGCGCATCGACCGTCTCATCGCCGAGGGGAAGATGGGACCGGTCGTCACCGTGTTCCCCGATTGCTTCACATCGATGGGGGGCAATCAGTACATCAACTCGGCGACCATGGGTAACTGGGAGGACTTCCTCATCGACGAGATGCTCCCCGCCGTCGAGGAGCGGTTCCGGGT
>MELR01000002.1:44503-45006 GCA_001767695.1 Actinobacteria bacterium RBG_16_68_21 | reverse complement strand
CGGGCGTTGTTCGGGAAGTCGAGCGGCGGCTACGGGGCGATCGTTCACGGCCTGCGACGGGCCGACGCCTGGGGGGCGGTGGCCTGCCACTCGGGGGACATGGGCTTTCTGATGTGTTACGCCAGGTCGTTCACCAACGTGCTCGACCGCCTCGCCGAGCACGAGCGGAGCATCGACCAACTGCTGACCCACTTCGAGACGAAGCCGAAGCTGAGTCGCGCCGACCTGGATGTGATCGAGATCCTCGCAATGGCTGCCTCCTACGATCCCGACCCGGACTCGAAACGAGGGATCCGACTCCCGGTGGACCTTCGCACCGGAGAGATGATCCCGGATCGATGGGCCAACTGGCTGGCCCACGACCCCGTCGAGCTGGCCGCAGTGCCGGAACACCTGGCGAACCTCCGCTCACTCAAGGGCCTCTACATCGACTGCGGCAACCATGATCAATACGGTCTCGTCTACGGCGCCCGGGCGTTGGTGACCAAGCTGGAGACGGCCGG
>MELR01000002.1:23746-44376 GCA_001767695.1 Actinobacteria bacterium RBG_16_68_21 | reverse complement strand
CTCGGGCACCCGGCACGCCCCCGAGCCCGTGGCCTCGCCCCGGCGAATGTTCTAGGGTCGTCCCGAGCCGGAGGTGAATCGATGAAGACCGTGGCGAGCATCCTTGCGGTGAAAGGTGCAGAGGTCTTCGCGGTCGCGCCGGGGGCTTCGGTCTACGACGCCCTCCAGGTGCTCGCCGAGAAGAACGTCGGTGCGCTGGCGGTGGTGGACGGCGGCAAGCTGGTCGGCATCCTCTCGGAGCGTGACTACGCCCGCAAGGTCGTGCTGGTCGATCGGAGCTCGCGCGGCACCCTGGTGTCGGAGATCATGACCGCCAAGGTCGAAACGATCGCGGCGACCTCGTCCATCGAGGAGTGCATGGAGCTGATGACCGAGCGCCATGTCCGCCATCTCCCGGTTCTCGATGGTGAGGAGCTGGTCGGGGTGATCTCGATCGGTGACGTCGTCAAGGCGGTCATCGCCGACCTGGCGGCGATGGTCGAGCAGCTCGACGCCTACATCCGGGGCAGATAGGAAGCCTCGTGCGTCACTGCTACGTACTCCGAGTCTTCACCCGGGGTGATGAGGGGGGGAACCTCCTCGGGGTGGTGACCGATGTGACCGGTCTGCCAGAGCGGGTGATGCAGGAGATCGCCACCGACAACGGGTTCAGTGAGACCGTGTTCATCGACTGGCACGACGCCGTCATGCCGTCGGTGCGTATCTTCACTCCGGCTATGGAACTCCCCTTCGCCGGGCATCCCCTGGTCGGCGCTGCCTGGGTGCTGTGCAGCATCGGCCCCGACACCGTCCACACGATGCGCTGTGCGGTCGGTGAGATCCCGTTCCGTGTCGAAGACGGGCTGGTATGGGTGGACACGCCGATGGTCCGGGCAGTTCGGCGGGCCCCAGAGGCGGAGGCGATCGCGGTGGCGGCCCGGCTTCCCGAGGCCCTGGAAGCCTGGTGGGTGGAGATGCCCCTCCCGTATCTCGTCATGGATCTGGGTTCGCCGGTCGCCGTGGCCGCGGCCGCGCCAGACCTGGAAGCGCTCACCGCCGCGGATGCCGGGATGTGCATGCTGATCGCCGATGCCGGCGACCATGTGGTCGCCCGGTTCTTCGCTCCCCGCGCCGGGGTACCCGAGGATCCCGCCACCGGGAGCGCGGCGGCGGCTCTGGCGGCGGTACGTCGCCACCACGGGACCCTCCAGGGGTCACTCACCATTCATCAGGGAGATGCGTTGGGCTGCCCGTCGACGATTCACGTGACCTGGGACGATCAGGTGGTCCGGCTCGGCGGCACAGTCTGCCGCGACCGGGTGATGGTTCTGGAGAAGTAGGGAGCGAGCTTCCGGCTGCCCGCAAGAGTTCAGGCGACCGGTTCTGTTCCTGCAGCCTGTTGTCTCTTGCCGGCAGCGGGTAGCCGGTGCGGGCAGCCTCCCGGATCAGACCCCGAGATCCCGCCGGCGGAACCCGGCCACTGCGGCGGCGGCGAGGACGACCACCACCACGACGAGCAGGAGGAGGTTGCCGACCTGGATCCCCTCGGTGATCGGCGGCCCGGCGAGGCCCCAGAAGAACGGGTTGAGCCGGTCGACCCCTTTGAGCCCCGAGATGAGGGGAGCGAGCCCCCACAGGACGAACATGCCCACGGCCAGCGCCGATGACACGCCCAGGCTCATCGCCCTGCTGCCAGTGGCTGCGGCGACCGCCAGCGTCAGTGCGCCGAATACCAGGCCGATGAGGAACACCGAAAGGGTTGCTCCGGTGTATTGGCTCCATCCGAGGTCCATCCCGGCCATCGGCCCCGTGGCCGCCAACGTGACTACGGATAGAACTGCGAGAACGCAGCCGGCCACGGTCATCGCGGCGAACTTCTCGAGTACGAAGCGTTCCCGGGTGACCGGATGGGCGAGTGCCAGATCGAGCGTCCCGTCACCCTCCTCGCCGGCGGTCTCCCTGACCGCGAAGGCGATGAGGAATATGAGGAAGATCAGCGGGAGGGTGTTGGCAAAGAGCTGGCTGTTGAGATACCCGGCCGGCGAGATGATGGACAGTCCGCCGGAGAGACCGAGGATCTGTTGCACGAATTCCGGATACTGGTCCAGCATGTCCTGGTAGGACTGCTGACCCTTGATGGCCACGTAGGAGAAGACGATCAGCGCCACCAGAGACACGGTGGCGATGGACCACCCGATCAGCGATCGTCGCCTGTTGCGCAGCGTGCGGTAGAAGGTCTCAGTTCGCATCGTTGCCGTTCCGGTACAGCTCGAGGAAGATCTCCTCCAGCGGGGTCTCATGGGTGCGAATCGAGAGGACCTCGTATGGGACCAGCGCCTTGACGAGCGGATCCATCGACCCGCCGACCTTGAGTTGGACGACATCGCCGCTCACGTACACGTCGGTGACTCCGGGAATCCCGGCAAGGTTTTCCGCTCGGGGTGCGGGGAATCCGAACCGGATCTCGATCAGCTTGACCGCGCGTTCTTTGAGGTTCTCGACGCTCTCCACCTCGATGAGCTTGCCGGACCTGATGATCCCGACGCGCCGTGCGATGCGCTCCACCTCGGGCAGGACGTGGGAGGACAGGAACACCGTGTGTCCGGCACGCTGGGCTTCCTCGATGACCTCATAGGTCACCTGCTGCATGAGTGGGTCGAGGCCGACGGTCGGTTCGTCGAGGATCAGCACCTCGGGCCGGTGCATGAAGGCCTGGATGATCCCCACCTTCTGCTTGTTGCCGGTGGAGAGGTCCTTGATCTTCCGGTCCGGCTCGACGTCGAACCGCTCCAGCAACTCGTCCCGATACGCCGGGTCGATGCCACGCCGGAGGCTGCCCAGGTGGTCGAGCACCTGGCGGGTCGTCATCGTCTCCCACAGCGACAGCTCGCCGGGCAGATATCCGACTCTCGCCCGAATGGCCACGGAGTCTCGTCGCGAGTCGAGGCCGAGGACGGTCGCCGACCCGGAGGTGGGTCGGATCAGATCGAGGAGGGTGCGGATGGTGGTGGTCTTGCCGGCACCGTTGGGGCCGAGGAAGCCGAACACCTCTCCCTCAGCCACCTCCAGGTCGAGGTCGAGCACGCCCCGTGCCTTGCCGTAGAACTTGGTAAGCCGCTCGAGGAGGATCGCAGTCACCAGAGAAGGTTAGGTGGGGAATGGAAGGCCTTGGACGGCTTGCAGCTTGCAGGCCCGTCACGGGGTCGGCAGTGGGGAATCGGGATCTGGTGGGGCCCTGGAGTCAGTGAGACGGGTGACTCTCTTGCTGGAAATCGGAAACCGGAAACTGGAGACTGGAAGACTGGAAACGCGATCCCGCTGGCGACCGGCGACGGGGCGACGGACTTGCGGGTGACGGGCGACGGGTGACGGGCGACGCCTCCTCGTAGACTCCCCGCCGATGGCGACCTCCGGATCGCGGTTCATCGTTCTCATGGCGCTAGCGGCCAACATCGGCATCGCCGTACTCAAGTTCATCGCCGCTGCCGTCAGTGGGAGTACCGCCATGCTCGCCGAAGGCTTTCATTCGGTCGCCGACTCGGGCAACCAGCTATTCCTCCTCCGGGGAGCGAAGGCGAGCCGGTTCCGGCCGTCGGTGCGCTACCCGTTCGGCCGGGGTAAGGAGATGTACTTCTGGTCCTTCATGGTTGCGGTGTTCCTCTTCGTCGGCGGCGGAGTGGTGGCATTCATGGAGGGGCTCGACCGGATCCGCCATCCTCACGCCGACGACCACGGCATCACTTTCAACCTCATCGTGTTGGCGATCTCGGCGGCCTTCGAGTTGGGAATCGCCTTCCGGCCGGCGGTCGGCGAGTTCAACCGACGCCGCGGGGGCCGCCGGGTGTGGCGCACGATCCGAGAGACCAAGGATCCGACTCTCCTCGTGGTGTTGTTCGAGGACAGCGTTGCTGTCCTCGGCCTGACGGTGGCCGCCGCCGGCTTGGTGATCGGCGAGGTCACCGGGAACACCGCATGGGACGGCGTCGCCTCCATGGTGATCGGTGTGATGCTTGCCGCGGTGGCCTGGATCCTCGCCTCGGAGACCAAGGGCATGCTTGTGGGCGAGTCGGCGAGCCGGGAGGTGCGCTCGGCCATCCGGATTGCAGCATTGTCGATTCCCGAAGTGGAGTCCGTCGATCGCCTGCTCACGATGCACCTCGGACCCGACGAGATCCTGGTGAACATGGATCTGGTGGTCGAGGACGGCCTGTCTGCGGCCGACCTGGAGCGGATCACGGGCGAGGTGGAGAGCGAGATCACCGGTCTGGTACCGCAGGCGACCCGGGTGTTCATCGAGTTTGGGCACGGGGAATGATCCGGGTCTCCGCTCCGGCGTCTTCGGCGAACCTGGGACCGGGTTTCGACGTGCTGGCGCTCGCTCTCGACCTGCGGCTGACGCTGACCGCCGAGCCCTTTCCAGATTGGGAGATCATCGGGGAGCGCGACGACGCCACGGCATCGGTCGTGTCGTCGGTGGCCGTGCCGCCGATGCGGATCGAGGTCACATCGGACATCCCGGTGGGTAGGGGGCTCGGGTCGAGTGCCGCCCTCAGGGCGGCTGTCGCCGCCGCCGGGCTGGCGATGAATGGCGAGGTCGATCGGGACGAGCTGTTCGAGAGGGTGGCGGCGGGGGAGGGGCACGCCGACAACGCCGCCGCCACGGTCTACGGGGGCCTGGTGGCGGTGGGCGCCGACGGTTCGGTGATGCGCCTGGCGGTGCATCCATCGCTGCTCGCGGTCGTGGCCGTTCCGGCGTATCCGGTCTCCACCGAGCGGGCCCGCCGAGCGCTGCCGGAGGAGGTGGCCCGGGGAGTCGCGGTGCGCACCGCGGCACGCCTCGCCTTCTTGATCGAGGGTCTCCGCACCGCCGATGCGGTTGCCCTCGCTGCCGCCGGGGGTGACGAGATCCATGAGCTCGCCCGGGAAGCGATCTCACCCTTGACCTCCGACCTCGTTCGAGTGGCCCGGTCTGCCGGAGCGCTGCACGCCTCCTGGAGCGGGGCCGGCCCGGCGGTCATCGCCTTCACGACCGAAGGGAGGATCGACGACGTGGCCGGGGCGCTGGCAGCCACACTCGAGGGGGAGGGCGACGTGTTCGAGCCGGAAGTGGACCGGCTCGGTATCGTCCTGGAACGATGAGTCGCCAGGAGATCGCCAGACCGGCCGGATACGCCCCAGGCGTGGGTGCGCTGCTGTCGATGATGGAGGATTGCCGGTCGAGAACCCTCGGCGAGGTGGACCGGGTATTCCCCCAGTCGATCGACACCCCGACGACTTGGAGCGGCAACTCCGTCGGCTCCCTGCTGTATCACATCGCGGCCATCGAACTCGACTGGCTGTTCGCCGACATCTTGGAGGAAGAGTTCCCCGAAGACACCGCGCAGTGGTTTCCCCACGACGTGCGGGAGGAGAGCGGACGTCTCACGCCGGTCGGCGGGGACGACCTCGATCGTCATCGCGCCCGCCTCGCCTGGGTGCGGGGGTACACCAGGGCTGCGCTGGCCACCCTCTCCGACGACGACCTCGGGATGGACCGGCCCGCCGGAGACGATGGCTCGGTCACCGTCGAGTGGATCCTCCATCATCTCTTGCAGCATGAGGCGGAGCACCGCGGCCAACTAGCCGAAATCCGGACGTCGCTCCAATCATGAAGGCACCGTTCGTCCCATGGGCATCGACCCGTCTTGCCCGTCCCAAGGGGACCGTCGCCGAGGTGGCGCGCCGGTCGATCGGGCTGTATTCGACCCCTCCCGTCTCGCACCTCGAGTTGGCGGCCCGGCTGCCCGGGTACCGGGCAAGGATGTTGGACAAGGCCTACGCCGCCCGGGAAGTGGTGGGCCTGCGAACCCTCAGGGGGAGCGCGTTCCTGATCCCGGTGGATCTGGTGGAAACGGTCACCGCGGCGACCATCGAGCACAACGAACGAGCCTTTGCGTCCTACCTAGAACGGATTCTGACCACTGCGGATTACTCGACCTGGGCGGCGAGGATCGACGACCTCATGTCCGACGGCGGTGTTCGCACCGCCGTCGAGATCAAGGAAGCGCTGGAGCCTCCGGAGGAGGAGCTGAAGGGACTCACCTATGTGATCAATCAGATGGCCACGGAGTGCCGTCTGGTGAGCACCGGCGAGTCCGAGTCGTGGCGATCGGGTACGCACGCCTATGCGCGGTGGGAGGACTGGCTCCCGGACATCGATCCCCGGGGCGACGCCGACGCGGCCCGCATCGAACTCGCCCGGATCTACCTGGAGACGTGGGGCCCCGCCACGGCCGCCGACTTCGCCTGGTGGTCGGGTCTGAACGGATCGCAGGCCGGCGCCGCCCTCGACGCCTGCGCCGAGCGCGACAAGCACGGTTGGTACCTGCCGGAGGGTGCCCGGGAGATCAAGCCGCCCCGGGGAGTGCGGCTCCTTCCCTGGTGGGACACGCTGTTCGTGACCTGGAAGGACAGGTCCCGCTTCGTCCCGGAGTCTCTTCTCCCGTTCGTCTACGACCGCGACGGCAACGCCACTTCGGTGGTGCTCGTCAACGGGGAGCCGGCCGGGGTGTGGAACCTCGGTTCCGACGATCGCCGCCTGGAGATTGCCGTCGCCCCCTTCGAGAAGTTCACTCCATCCCAGTGGCGGCTCATCGAGGCCGAGGCGGAGGCGATCCGGGTGGCGGCGGGGGCGAAGTCGGTGCAGGTCGTGCGCGCCGCCAATCCTCCGAATCTGGCCGACGGCCGGCGGAACCTGTTCCTGAGGCCGTTGGGCGGCTGAGCCAGCCACCGGCTACCCGCACCCGCTACCCGCAAGACACGGCTCAAGCGGGACGCACGCGCTTCCCTCTCCTGCTGGCAGCCGGCAGCTGGCTGCGGGTAGCGGTTCCTACGTCGCCGTCATCCCGCCGTCGACGACGATCGTCTGACCGGTGGTGTACGACGAGGCGGCAGACAACAGGTAGACGGCCGCGCCGGCGATCTCATCAGGCTGAGCGTGACGCCCCAGGAACGTCCGCCCTACGAAGTGCTCCCGGATCGCGTCGTCGTCGACCAGAACCTGGGCGAACCGGGTCTCCACCAGCCCCGGGGCGATGGCGTTCACCCTGATCCCCGCCGGACCGAGCTCCATGGCGAGGCTCTTGGTCATCGAGATCACGGCCGCCTTCGTCATGCCGTAGACACCCTGCAGGGGAGCGGCGCGCATGCCGACGATCGAGGCGATGTTCACCACCGATCCCGGTCCGTTCACCCGGGTGGCGAACGCTCTGATGCAATGGAAGTAACCCTTGACGTTCACCTCGAAGATCTTGTCCCAGGCCGCCTCCTCGATGCCGAGCATCGGGCCGAAGTAGACGTTGGTGGCGGCATTGTTCACCAGTCCGGAGACGGTGCCGAACTCGGCGACGGCGCGGTCGAACAGCATCTCGACCTCGTCGGGCTTACCCGTGTGGGCGGCGACCGCGACCGCCGTCCCCCCGTCGGCGCGGATCGAAGCCGCCACGGCTTCGAGGGCGTCGCCTTTGCGCGCTGCGAGCACGACCCGGGCACCGGCGTCGGCGACGCCTCGAGCGATCGCCTCGCCGATCCCGCGGCTGGCACCGGTGACGACGATCGTGCGGTCGGTCAGGGTGAAATCTGCCGGCATGGCGTCGAGCCTATTCGCCCGCAGCAGTCGCCAGAGCCGCGAACAACCTGAGCGACGGTTCGTCGCTTGGGCCGAGGTACTCGGGATGCCACTGCACGGCCCACATGGGCCACGCGAGGTCGGTCGGCTCGAGGGCTTCCACGATGCCGTCGGGGGCGTGCGCCGTGGCGATGAGCCCGGCACCGAGGAGGTCGACCGCCTGATGATGTATCGAGTTGACCTCCAGCCCGGTCACTCCGAGGACTCCTGCCGTGGATGACCCCGGCGAGATCGTCACCGGATGTTGCGGGTGGTAGGCACCGTCACCGTCGACATTGTGGTTCAGCGCCCCCGGTGCTCGGTACGGGATGTCTTCGATCAGGGTTCCGCCGAAGGCGACGTTCATCACCTGTATCCCCCGACAGATGCACAGTGTGGGGAGCCGGCGGTCGGCCGCCGCCCGGGCCAGGGCGATCTCGAACTCGTCCCGGGCAGAGTCGACGCCGTAGACGGTCGGGTGGGGAGTGCCGCGGTAGCGGTCGGGGGCGACGTCGCCTCCCCCGGAAAGGATGAGTGCGTCGAGCCGATCGAGCAATGCCGGGATCGCCTCCCCGGCAACCGGCGGCAGCAGCACGGGACCGGCGCCGACGGCCTCCACCATCCTGAGGTAGGTGGGCCGGATGGCGTAGCCGGAGGTCTCGCCCTCGCCGGTGTCGATCCGGCGCAGCCCCATGGTGATTCCGATGATGGCGGGCATGGAGGCATGACGTTACCCGTCTCCCGTCTCCCGTCTCCCGAAAGAAGGCCACGCGCGAGTCGCCAGCCGCGAGTCTTGCCGGTGACGGGCGACGGTCGACGCTGCTGCGAATTGCGCTTCGGTCCGCGACCTAGCAACCTACGCCGTCACGTCTACGAAGGTCTTATGGGTTCTCTCGTCAAGAAGCGGCGCAAGAAGATGAGCAAGCACAAGTACCGCAAGCGCTTGCGCGCCGATCGCCACAAGAAGAACAAGTAGACCCGGGTTCCCTCGCTCGTCTCCTCTGCCTCGGCGCCCCCATCCGGGCAGGCGGCTACAGCGCCACGGCGGCACCGAGGATCGCCAGGGCGAGCACCAGAGACAGGCCTTCCAACGCACCCCTGACGGCGGGACGGGACCGGGCTGCGGTCATCTGGTGCACGTAGGTCACGACGACGGCTGCTCCCACCAGAGTCAACTTGAGGGTGAGTCTGGCGTTTCCGCGAACCATGATGTGAAAGCGGGCCACCTGGATGATCCCGGTGGTGATCGAAACAGCGAGGGCGGTCCAGGCAACCACTCCGAAGCGACGCGCCGCCGCCCGGATCTGCTCGGTGGTGGCACCCGCTCGACGCAAAGCTGGAACCAGCGCCCCCACGGTGATGCTGCCGCCGATCCAGACCGCAGCCGCCAGTAGGTGGAACCAGCGAACGACGTCGTTGACCACGCCACTCAGTGTAGAAATGCCCCCAGGTCGATTGGAACGGAGCGCGAATGCCGGTGCACTACGAACGAATCGGACAGGCCGCGGTTATCACGATCGCCAATCCCGCTCGCCGCAATGCGATCGATCGGCCGACGGCGATTGCCCTCGGCGAGGCATGGCGCAGATTCGAATCCGATGACGCCGCAGTGGGGATCCTCACCGGCGCCGGGGGCACGTTCTGTTCCGGTGCCGACCTCAAGGCGCTGGATCTCGAGGATCATCCGGACGGGTGGCTGGGCATGTCCCGTCTGTTCGTGACCAAGCCCACCATCGCCGCGGTGGCCGGGCACTGCGTCGCCGGCGGCCTGGAACTGGCGCTGTGGTGCGACCTGAGGGTTGCCGGGGAGGATGCAGTGTTCGGTTGCCTGGAGCGGAGGTGGGGGGTCCCGCTCGCCGACGGCGGCACCGTCCGTCTGCCTCTCGTTGTCGGGCTGTCGCGGGCTCTCGATCTCATCATGACCGGCCGCCGCGTCGACGCGGCAGAGGCGTACCGGATCGGACTGATCGATCGGCTGGTGCCGGCTGATCAGGAGATGGCCGTGGCGCTCGATCTCGCCGCGGTCCTCTCCCGGTTCCCGCAGGAGGCGCTGCGCAGCGACCGGGCCTCGGTGTACGAGGCGGTGGGACTGCCTATCGGCTCCGGGCTGGCCAACGAGCGTCGTCGGGGGAGCGAGGTGTTGGGAGCGATGGGAGCGGGAGTAGAGCGGTTCCGCGCCGGAGAGGGCAGGGGAGGGGAGTGAGGAGCCGCCAGTCACCAGTCGCCCGTCACCCGCAAGACACCTAGGTGCCCAACCCCGTGCGACCTTCTTTCGGAGACGGGAGACGGGAGACGGGAGACGGGAGACGGGAGACGGGAGACGGCCCTACCGCCCCTTGAGAAAGTCCTCGATCTCAGTGATCAGGTGATCGGACCCGTTGGGGTCGATCGGCAGATCGGAGGCCACCTGTTGCTCGAGTCGGCGAACGTACCCGATGAAGTCCTTGTTCTCGGTCATTGCCTCGTTGACCCGCCGCTCGAAGTCGGCGGCCACCGCGGCGAGCTCCGAGGTGTCCACCGGCACCTCCATGACCTCTGATGCCTTGTCGATCAGAGCCAGCATCGCCATCGGGTTCGGGTTCGCAGCCAGGTAGTGGGGTATCGCCGCCCAGAGGCTTAGCGCCGGTATCCCCGTCTCCCGACACGCTTCGAGCATCACTCCGACGATCCCGGTAGGTCCCTCGTACCGAGATGTCATCAATCCGTGGCGCTCGATGAGGTGCGGGTCGGTTGCCACGCCGACGAGAGGGACGGGACGGGTGTGGGCCACCTGACCGATGAATGCCCCGAGGGTGACGACGAGTTCGACGTCGCTGTCCATCAGCAGGGCGCCGACGGATCGCGTGTAGGTCTTCCATTTGAGGTTGGGCTCATCCCCGGTGATCACGACGAGATCGTGATCACCAAGCTCTCGTTCGAGGGCATAGGCCCGCGTCGCCGGCCACGCCAGGCGCCTGGTGCCGCCGTGGCTCACTTCGACCTGGGGGCGATGCACCGAGAAGTCGTAGAACTCCTCCGGTTCGATGAACGCAAAGGGATCGGGGTCGTCGTGTTGGCCCACCAAGAAGGCGGCGGCTCCCGAGGCGGCGCTTGCCGCGTCGTTCCAGCCCTCCCAGGCGATCAGTGCCCGGGGCGATCGCAATTCGGGCCGGGAGAGGCGTCGTACGAAGTCCATGACGCGACCCTAGTTGAGTTGGCGCGAAGGCGATTTGGCCCGTCGCCCCGGAAGGGAGCTATCCGGGCATGCGCGAGGGTGCCGGGGCGAGGCCGGCCCCCGACAGCCCGCGCTCGGCGAGCCGGCGGCAATGCTCCGTCCAGCGGGTGAGCCGCCGCTCCCGCAGCGGATCGAGCCGATCACATACCCAGTCCCAGTGCACCGCCACCCGGTCGCCGATCGCGACCTCAACCGTCTGAATCCCTCCGTTGCCGAGGCGGAACCAGCGGTGGGCCGAGTCACCCTCTCCGATATGTGTCCCATCCCAGGTAAGCGGGCGCACCGATGCCAGGACCCGCTCTGCCTCGACGGCCTCGACGGTCCCGACACGGATCGAGCAAAGTTCCAGCACCTCCAGGGCGGGCTGTGCCGGCCCGTCACGGAGCATCCCGGCCCAGGGATACACGACGAAGACATGGAAGGCGTGGTGCGCCACCGCCCCGGCGCCGACGGTGGCGGCAACCCGCTCCCACCCCGGTCCCGATCGCCTCCGGAACCGGTCGTCGAGGTCGGTCCCCAGGCGAACGGGGTCGATCCTCCTGAGCAGCTCATTGCCGATCCAATACGCCTCGACCACCCTTCTGTCGAGCGGATCTGCGATGCCGCTCGAGGCGGCGATCACCTCGAGGTACGGCCAGGCACCCTCGAAGCGAGGTGCCGCGGCGATTGCGGGCTCGTTGCTCGCGGTGGCGAGCGCGTCGGCCAGCAACGAACCGGTTGGTCCGCAGTAGCCCAGGAGATTGGGGGGCCAGGCGAAGCGGGCGAAGGTGAGGGGCCCGGAGCTCATTCCCGGACCGATCGCCTCCCCGCCATGACCAGAGCCCCCACTCCGATGGCGATGGCGATCAATCCCGCGGGACTGGGTGCCGCCGATCCGCGGATTCCCGCCGAGAGGAGCGCCGTGATCGCTGCGGCCGGCACCAACATCGCGGTGACGTCGGTGGCAGGCGCCATGGCGAGAGCCGTGTACCAGCCGACGACAAACAGCGCCAGCGTTCCGGCCGTGACTGCTACCCATCCCCAAGCTGCGGGGCCGGCCGCCGCCATCGCATGGAGGCCGCCGGTGGAGACCGACCACGCCGCCAGCACGACGGCCCCGAACCCCAAGCGGGCGGCGCCGGCCACCGTCGGGTCGACCTCGGGAAGGATGCGCTTCACCAGGATCACTTCGATCGCCCACATCGCGGTGGCGACGAGGATCATCGACTCGCCCCGTCCCCATCCGATCCCACCGCTGGGCCCGAGGAGAGCGAGTCCGGCGAAGAGCAATGCGACGGCGGCGACATGAAACCGGTTGAGTCGCTCGGCGAGCAGTGGCACCGCGAGGATGGCGACCCAGATCACCAGCGACTTGTGAATGAACGCAGCGCGAGCCGGATTGGTCACGGCGAGTCCCTCGAAGAACAGGATGAACGGGATGCCACCGCCGAGCAGGCCGATGACTGCGAGCCGTCCCCAGAGGGCGCGGGATCGCGGCAGCGGGGCGCTCCGGAGCAGCGGCAGGGCGGCGGCTGCGATGAGCAGAGCGGCGACCAAGTTCTTCATGGTGGTGTAGGCAGTCGGGTCCGTCCAGGAACGGACCCCGTAGCCGTTCAGAAAGACGGAAACCCCGCTGACGACGGCGGTGAGCGCGGCGATCATGAGTCCGCGCTGCCTCGATACGAGACGCGATGACATGCTGACCCTCCTTGTGCGGTCAGTGTCCTCCGATGGGGCATCGTCTTCATGGGGCATTGGTCACTGGACTCCCGTCCTTGGACTCTGGGATTCCGCTCGCCAGATCGCATACGTTGTCCGTATGGTGATTCCGCGCTCGCTCAGCACCCGTGTGCTCGAGGTCGAGGCGATCGGCCGGTTGATTGCTGCGCTTCAGGAAGACGGCCGCACTGTGATTGCTCCAACCCTCCGCGACGGGGCCATCACCCTCGATGTGATCGACTCGTTTGCCGACCTGCCGGTCGGGCTGACCGCGGAGATGGCGCCGGGCCGTTACCAGCTCGTCCCCGACCCGGAGGGCCGGCTTTTCGGCGCCACGGTCGGGCCGGCTTCGGCGAAGCGGTGGCAGCGCCCTCCGGAGGTTGTCGTCTGGTCGGGCCGGAAGGACGGTGGCATGGTCGCCCGGGTTCCTGATCGATCGGAGTCCCAACTGGCATACGTCGGGCTGCGTGGGTGTGATCTGGCGGCGCGGAGAGTCCTCGATCGCGCGGTGGGTGCCCGACCCTCCGACGCGTTTATCGTTGCCGTCGAGTGCACCCGCCCCGGATCGACCTGCTTCTGCGTCTCGATGGGCACCGGCCCTGGCGTCAGCGAAGGTGCCGATGTGGTCATCACCGAGATCGTCGAGCCTGCCCATGTGCTGGTCACGCGAGCCTTGACACCGCGCGGGGCGACGCTGCTCGCTCGCCTCGGGGGAGCGCCCCCGAAGGGTGCCGAAGAGGATGCCGCCTGGGCCCAGGTCGCCGCGGCAGCCCGGGCGATGAGCGGGGGCATAGATCCCGATGCGGCGGCGGCGGCCCTGCGGATGCCGTCCGCGGATGGTTGGGATGATGTTGCGGCGCGGTGTCTCGCTTGCGGGAACTGCACGATGGTATGTCCGACGTGCTTCTGCACGACGACGGTCGATCACACCACCCCGGACGGTCTCGAGGCGACTCGCGTGCGGCTGTGGGACTCGTGTTTCAGCTTGGGGTTCACCGAACTCCACGGGAAGCCGGTACGAGCCTCGATCGGATCGCGGTATCGACAGTGGATGTCCCACAAACTCTCGTGGTGGTGGGATCAATTCGGTTCTTCGGGATGCGTCGGATGCGGCAGATGCATCGTTTGGTGTCCCGTGGGCATCGACATTCGACAAGAGGCGGCTGCGGCCGTAGAGAGGGTGGGAGTACATGCAAAGTAATGACGTCCTACGGTCCCATCTCTTCTGCAAGGGGGCCGATTCCGACTTCATCATGCACCTCGCCGCCTGCGGGCCGGTCGAGCGAACCTGGGAGGTCGGCCGGTCGATCCTCGGTCTCGGTGATCCCGCCGACCGTTTGTACCTCATCGTGGAGGGGGACGTCTCCATCGAACTCCACGCCCCGGGCGGACCGCCCACGGTGATCCAGACCCTGGGAGGAGGGGACGTGCTCGGCTGGTCGTGGATCATCCCTCCGTATCGCTGGGCGTTCGACGCCAACGCCCTCACCCCGGTGCGGGCGCTGTCGATCGATGCCGCCCGCCTGCGGACGGCGATGACCGATGACCCCTCGTTCGGCTACGCCATGCTCTCCCGATTGCTGGTGGCGATCGCCGACCGACTCCAGGCGACCCGCCTGCAGCTGTTGGATCTCTATGGTCCCCGTCGCTGAAGTTGCCGTAGCGACCCGTGAGGTCATCGGTTTCCACCGGGAGACAGAGGACACGGTCACGCTGACGATCGAGGATCGAGAAGCGCGCGGGTTCCTTCCCGGCCAGTTCTTCATGTTGTCGCCGTTCGGCATCGGCGAGTCGGCCATCTCGATCAGCGGCGATCCCGGGCGACCGGGTGCGATCGAGCACACGATCAGATCGGTGGGGATGGTGACGGCCGCCCTTTCGTCGCTGCGGCCCGGCGACCGGGTGGGAGCCCGCGGCCCGTACGGCGTCGGATGGCCGATGGAGGCCGCCACCGGTGGCGACCTCGTCGTCGTGGCCGGCGGCATCGGGCTCGCCCCGCTTCGCTCCGTCGTCAGGCAGGTGATCGGCGCCCGCCACCGCTTCCGGCGGGTGGCGGTGCTCATCGGGGCTCGCGCCCCCTCGGAGCTCCTCTTCCAACAGGAGATCCACGAGTGGCGGGGACGATTCGACCTCGACGTCCATGTCACCGTCGACTCCGCCGACGCCTCCTGGATGGGTCCGATCGATGTCGTCACCCGCCTGATTCCCCGGATGGACGTCGACCCGGCGAAGTCCGTTGCCATGGTGTGCGGGCCCGAGGTGATGATGCGCTTCGCTGCCGCCGATCTGGAGCGTCTCGGGATCTCGTCCGATCGCATCTATGTCTCGATGGAGCGAAACATGCAGTGTGCCGTCGGGGTATGTGGCCACTGTCAGATGGGACCGTTCTTCATCTGCAAGGACGGCCCGGTGCTGCCGTACTCGCGGATTGCTCCGTACATGGGAGTGAGGGAGACGTGAAGCCGACCCTTGCCGTCTTCAAGTTTGCTTCGTGCGACGGATGCCAGCTCTCCATCCTCGATGCCGAGGATCATCTACTGGCGATCGCCGCCGCGGTCGACATCGCCGAGTTTCCCGAGGCGACGACCAGGAGCGAGCCGGGACCGTACACGGTTGGCCTCGTCGAGGGCTCGGTGACGACACCGCACGATGCCCTTCGTATCAGGGAGATCCGCGATCAATGCCAGATCCTGGTGACGATCGGGGCCTGCGCCACCTCCGGGGGGATCCAGGCGTTGCGCAACGCCGCCGACGTAGCGGAGTTCGCCGCGCAGGTGTATCCCAATCCCGAGTACCTCGACGTGCTCGCCACATCGACGGCCATTTCGGACCATGTGCAGGTGGACTACGCCCTCTACGGATGCCCGGTGTCGGTCGACCAGTTGGTGGACTTCATCACCGCGCTGCTCGCCGGGCGCCGGCCCTCGGTTCCCGACTACTCGGTGTGCATCGAGTGCAAGCGCCGCGGCTCGACCTGTGTGCTCGTCGCCCCCGGAATGCCCTGCCTCGGGCCGGTCACCCGGGCCGGATGCGGCGCCATCTGCCCGGCATTCGGACGGGGTTGTTACGGCTGCTTCGGTCCGTCGTCGCGACCCAACGTGGCGAGTCTCGCCGTCGCGTGGGAGGCGGCCGGCGCCACTCGAGAAGATCTCGCCGAGGCCCTGCGGGCGTTCACGGTGGGCGCCCCCGAATTCATGGAGGCTGCTCGTGCGCTCTGAGACCCGCCGCATCGGCGTCGAGTACATCTCCCGGGTGGAGGGCGAGGGGTCACTGCGCGTGTTGGTTCGCGACGGCAAGGTGCAGGAGTGTGAGTTCGGCATATTCGAGCCGCCCCGCTTCTTCGAGGCCTTTATGCGGGGCCGCAAGTTCACCGAGGCGCCGGACATCACGGCGCGGATCTGTGGCATCTGCCCGGTGGCGTATCAGATGTCGTCGGTTCAGGCGATGGAGGCGGCGTGCGGGGTCACCGTCGACCCCGCGGTGGACGAGCTCCGCACTCTTCTCTACTGCGGGGAGTGGATCGAAAGCCACGTGCTGCACATGTACCTCCTGCATGCTCCCGACTTCCTCGGCTATGAGTCGGGGATCGCACTCGCCGCAGATCATCCCGAAGAGGTCGGGCGGGGGCTGCGACTCAAGCAGACGGGCAACGCGCTCGTCGCCGCGCTGGGTGGGCGGGAGATCCATCCGGTCGGCATCCGGGTGGGCGGGTTTCACCGGGTGCCGACCCGCCGCGAGCTCGAACCACTGATTCCCCGGTTCGAACAGGCGCGGGAAGATGCCCTGGCCACCGTCGACTTCGTGGCGTCGCTTCCGATTCCCGAGGCGGAGCGGGACGACGAGTATGTGGCCCTGTCGGACGATGACCATTACGCCATCCATCACGGGAGGATTCGTTCCACGCGTGGCATGGACATCGCCGTCGACGAGTGGAACGACTACTTCGTCGAAGAGCATGTGGCGCGCAGCACCTCGTTGCACTCACACATACGCGAGCGGGGCCTCTACCAGGTCGGGCCGATGGCACGCTTCAACCTGAGCGAGGAGTTGCTCCGCCCGGTCGCCCTGGAGGCGGCCCATCGTGTCGGCCTGAGCGCTCCGTGTACCAACCCCTTCCGGTCGATCGTGGTGCGGGCGGTGGAGACCCTGCACGCGGTGGATCTCGCCCTCGAGATTCTCGAGCGCTACCAGCGTCCCCCCCGGCCGTATGTGCCCGTCCCACCGGTGGCGGGAGTCGGCCACGGCGCCAGCGAGGCGCCGCGCGGCCTGCTCTATCACCGGTACGAGATCGACGCCGACGGACGGGTCCTCCATGCCCAGATCGTCCCACCGACTGCGCAGAATCAGGGGTCCATTGAGGCCGACCTGCTCCATCTCGTCGAGCGCAACCTCGAGCTCACCGACGCCGACCTCCAGCACCTCCTCGAGCAGTCGATCCGTAACTACGACCCGTGCATCTCGTGCTCGGTGCACTTCCTCCGGCTCGAGGTCGACCGTGGATGACGGCACCGTCATCATCGGCGTGGGGAATCCCGATCGCGGTGACGACGGGGTCGGGATCGTGGTGGCGGCGATTGCCGGGGCCATTACCGGAGCGCCGGTACGCACCGTCAACGATCCTTTCGACATCGTCGACGCCTGGGGATTCGCCGATCGTGCGGTGGTCGTCGATGCCACTCGCGGCAGTTCCCCTCCGGGGGTGATAACCGTGCTCGACATCGCCGCCGGCTCGTTCCCTCCGCGCTTCTCGTCGTCGTCGAGCCATGGGCTCGGCCTGGCCGACGCGGTCGCACTGGGAAAGGCGCTCGGCCGGTTGCCGCGGCACCTGGTAGTCGTAGGAGTCGAGGGAGCCTCCTTCGATGGATTCGGTCTATCCCCCGAGATCTCTGCCGTGGTCGACGATGCCGTCGGCAAGGTGCTGGAGGCGATCTGCGATGCATGAGGCCCACACTGCATCGGATCTGGTCCGCACCGCCGGCGTGGTGGCGCTCGACGAGGGGGCGGAGCGCGTCGTGTCGCTCACGGTTCGCGTCGGGAGCCTCAGCCACATCGATCCGGAGTCGCTTCGGCATCAGATCGAGTGGCACGCCAAGGGAACCGTTGTCGAGGGTGCCCGCGTCGAGGTCGAGACCGGACCGCCCTTCTCGGTAGACGAGCCCGACAGGCATGCATCCGAGGTGGTCCTGGTGTCGGTCGATGTCGGGAGTTGAGCCGCTGAATGGGCGTCCGGGTACCGATCGCCGGGCGACTGCTACAGGTTCTTCACGTAGTGGATCGACCGCATGGTGACCTCGAACCCGATCCGCCGGTAGACCTCGGTCGCCTTGGTGTAAGAGCTCTCGTCGACATTGAGCGCCGCCCGCTCCATGCCGATGGCGGCGGCCGACATCAGTGATCGCTCGAGCAGGTGGGTGGCGATACCGCGGCGGCGACGATCACGGATCGTGCCCACCTTGTTGATGTAGATCTCCCGAATCCCCCGATCCTGGTTGTTCTCCTCGTCGATCTCGACGACGCAGAACCCGATGACGCGATCGTCGGCGACGGCGAGGTAGGAGAGGTCGGGGCGAAACTGGTCGGAGCGGGCGTACATGTCCCCCCAGGCGTCCGCGGTCATCGGCAGGCTCCCCCAATGGTCGGCGAAGGCGTCGTTGTTGGCTTGACGTGCTTGCTCGTTGTGCTCGTCCGACCAGGGAATGATGTCGATGCCGTCCGGGATGGACCCGGGCTCCGGGAGTGAGGAAAGGCTCCGCTCCATCGCCACGAAGGACCTCACAGCCTCGAAGCCGGCAGCCTCGATCACGGCGCGATGGGCCGTGCGGTGCTCCTCGACCGGGCACCGCAGCACTCGGTCGAGACCATCCGGAACCGAGGCCAGCCCTCTCCGACCGAACGACTCCGCAACGGACAGCAGGTACGGCTTGTGCTGTTCGTACCCGGGTACCGCTCCGAACCAGAGGAAGGCGCGGCCCCCGCTGTCGGTCACCTGGGTCCAAGCCCCGGCTTCGACGGCAACTTCACCCACCGTGTCGATCCCCACCAGCCAGTCGGTTTCCGGGTCGAAATCGTGTTGCGTCATCAGCCATCGGAAGAAGCTGGGACCGTCGACGTACTCGAGGCGCTCGGCGCGATCGACCCTCTTGGTGTGGCGCACCAATGCCTCGGCGTCTTCCCGGGTGGGCGATCGCCAGATCAGGCCGGCGCCGGCCGGAGGCAGGGGCGTTACCGGACGGTGCATGGACGGGCGGTAGCGTACCGGGATGGGTTGGAGAGGGGTCGCCAAGGGTTTCGCAGTCGGGTTCCTCATCGTGTTGTGCGTTGTCGGGCTCTGGTTCGGCGCCGTCTACGTTCTCTTCGGGCGGTGGCAAGCGGCGCTTGCCGTGTTCGTGTTCATTGCCTCCTTCAGAGGCATCATCTGGGCGTTCGACATCATGTGGGGACGGCCGCCGGTGTTCTCCAAGCGCCCCTGGGAACGGCCGTGGGAGCAGGAGAGTCGACGACCGCCCGGAGGGTGATCGACCGGGACTCCCGCAGCGCCGATAGGGACGAATGGCCGGAGTCGGTCGTCTCGACTCGGCCCTACCCTCGGATCGTGGCCAGCAATAGTTCGAGGGGGATCGTCGTCGGCGTCGCGGTGGCGCTGACCGCCGTGCTCCTGGTGTCCGGCTGTGGTGAGGATGCTCCCTATGTGCCGGCGGGGATCGTGCGTACCCCGGCTCCCGATGTCAGCAGCGTGAACCTTCCCGAGGCCTCCGCTGGGGGCGCGCCGTTTACCTTCCGGGCGGAGCCCGGCAAGTTGTTCATCCTCTACTTCGGGTACACCGCGTGCCCGGACATCTGCCCGACGACGATGGCCGATTTGCGTACCGCGCTGCGCCAGATCGGAGACAGCGCCGACCGCGTCGATGTGGGAATGGTGACCATCGATCCGTTGCGCGATACCGATGAGCTGATCACCGCCTATGTCCAGGCCTTCTTCCCGGCCGGCCACGCCTTCCGCACCGACGACCCCGAGGCGCTGCGCGCCGCCGCCGACGCCTTCGGCGCCGGCTACGAGGTCACCTTCGACGATCAAGGTGTTGAAGAGGTGATCCACACCGCGTTCCTGTACGCGATCGACGACTCGGGCCACCTGCGACTGATGTGGCCGTTTGGGATCGAGTCCGAGGACATCGCCCGCGACTTGAACGCACTACTCGAGGAGCAGACGAATGCCTAGGAAGAGGATCGGACTCGCCGTGGTCGTTGCGGTGGTGGCGCTGTTCGGGGCGGCATGCGGCGACGACAGCGGTTCGGATTTGACCGTCACGGACGTGTGGGCGAGAACATCCCCGGCGATGGCCAACGCCGGGGCGGCGTACTTCCTGGTCACCGCGGGTCCGGAGGGCGACACGCTGCTGTCCGTCGCGGTGTCGCCGTCGATCGCCGCCGCTGCCGAGCTGCACGAGGTGGTCGAGGTCGACATGTCCAGCACCACGATGGGTGACTCGTCCAGTTCCACCACGGACGCCATGGTGGGGATGATGATGCGGGAGGTGGAGTCCGTTGCCATTCCGGCCAACGGTTCGCTCCTGTTCAAGCCCGGCGCGTATCACGTCATGTTGATGGACCTGGCCGCGCCCCTGGTGGCGGGAGAGACCTTCGACCTGACCCTCACGTTCGAGAGGGCCGGAGACGTGTCCGTGACCGCCGAAGTGCGCGACCAGTGAACAGGCATATCACCGCGGCCGCTTTCGTCATCGTGACGATGGCGGCCGCGGCCTGCGGGGGTGGCGAGACGGGGCCGCTGGTGGTTGCCGACGTGGATTCGGTGGCGGCCGACTACGTCTACACCATCCCGGCGGGGACCGGGGCGATCTTCGACAGCGGTGGGTCTGTCGACATCCTGCCTGCCGAGCTGATCGTGCACGTCGGAGAGGTGATGCGGATCATCAACGAGGACGACCGCAACCATCTCATCGGCCCGTTCTACGTCGGCGCCGGAGAGACCCTGACCCAGCGGTTCTCCACCCGGGGCGACTTCACCGGATTGTGCACGGTTCACCCCAGCGGGCAGTTCGTGCTCAGAGTGGAGCCATAGGCCGGCGGAGCCGG
>MELR01000002.1:8719-23659 GCA_001767695.1 Actinobacteria bacterium RBG_16_68_21 | reverse complement strand
CAGGAGTCTTGCGAATTGCCAACTACGGGCTGCGAGCTACGAGTGACGAGTTACCAACTAGGAATCACTAATCACCAATCACCAACTGCGAATCGCACGTCGCGCGCCGCCTACGCCCGATACCGCCTGAGTCGCAACGAGTCGCTCACCACCGAGATACTGGATAGCGCCATCGCCCCGCCGGCGATCATCGGGTCGAGCAGACCGGCCGCGGCGAGGGGGATGGCGGCGACGTTGTAGCCGAATGCCCAGAACAGGTTCTGGCGGATCACCTTGAAGGTCGCGGCGGCCAGGCCGAGGGCGACGTCGGCCAGTGCCGGGTCGCCGGACATGAGGACGATGTCGCCCGATTCGATGGCGACGTCGGATCCGGTGCCGACCGCCATGCCCAGGTCGGCGGCGGCGAGGGCGGGGGCGTCGTTGACCCCGTCTCCGACGAATGCCACCTGTTTCCCGGCGCGCTGCAGGCGGGTGACCTCGTCGGCCTTGCCGCCGGGGAGGACGCCGGCGATCACCGCAGTGATTCCCACCTGTGCCGCGATCGTGTCGGCGGTCCTGCGATTGTCGCCGGTGAGCATGGTCACCTCGACGCCTCGGGTGCGCAGTCGTTTGACGGCTTCGGCGGCTCCGGGCCTGATCGAGTCGGCCACCGACAGGGCCGCCCGGACCTCGCCGTCCCACCCGGCGAGGAAGCTCGTCAGTCCCCGGCGTTGCATGTCGGCGAGGGCTTCGGCGTACCGCGGAGCGATGAGCAGGCCGGTCTCATCCATGAGCGAGGGCTTTCCTATGGTGACCGTGATCGCGTCGATGGTGCCGCGCAAGCCACGGCCGGGGAGGTTCTCGAATCCGGCTGGCCGGGCAAGGGTGATGCCCCGCTCCTCGGCGCCGAGTGCGACGGCGCGGGCGATCGGGTGCTCGCCTCCCGACTCCACCGACGCGATGAGGCGCAGGGCGTTCGGATCGTCGGTCACCACATCGGCGAGGGTCATCGCACCACGGGTGAGGGTGCCGGTCTTGTCGAACACGACGGTGTCTATGTCGCGAGTCCGTTCGAACACCTCGGCGTTCTTGAACAGCACGCCGAGTTCGGCGCCGCGGCCGCCCCCGACCATGATCGCGGTGGGCGTCGCCAGGCCGAGGGCACACGGGCAGGCGATGATCAGGACCGCCACCGCGGCCTTCATCGCTTCCACAGTCGTGCCGCCGAGCGCGAGCCACAGGATCAGCGTGATCAGCGCGATGATGATCACGGCCGGGACGAAGGCTCCGGCGACTCGATCGGCGAGATGCTGGATGGGGGCCTTGGTCGCCTGAGCGTCTTCGACGAGTCTCACGATCTGGGCGAGGGCGGTTTCGGAGCCGACTCTCGTCGCCTCCACGACCACGAGGCCCTGCTGATTGATGGTCGCTCCGAACACCTCGTCTCCGGCTCCGCGGTCCACCGGCACCGACTCCCCGGTGAGCATGCTCTCGTCGAACGACGATCCCCCCTCGACGATTCGGCCGTCGGTGGGCACCTTCTCGCCCGGTCTCACCACCATCCGATCGCCCGGGCGGAGCGTGTCGACCGGAACCGTCTCCTCGGCGCCGTCGTGCAGGACCCGCGCCTCCTTGGCGCCGAGTTCGAGGAGGCGGGTGATGGCACTGGAGGCTCTTCCCTTGCTCCTCGCCTCGAAGAACCGGCCGAGCAGGATGAACGTGACGATGGTGGCGGCCGACTCGAAGAACATCGGCTGGTCGGCGAAGAGCGCCCACACCGAGTACAGGTATGCGGCCAGCGTGCCCAATGACACCAGCGTGTCCATGTTCGCCCCGCCAGTGCGGAGCTGAATTGCCGCGTTCCGGTGGAACTGCCAGCCGAACACGAACTCGACCGGAGTCACCAGGGCCCACACGACCGGTCCCACCCAGGATGCATCGGGGCCGAACATGGCGAGGACGACGGCAGGCACGGCGAAGACGGCGGCGGCCAACGCGTTGCGCCGCTGGTAGCGGATTTCCTCGCCGTACCGATCGGCCAAGCTGTCTCGCTCGGTATCGGCGGTGACCAACGTCGCGTGGTATCCGATCCGGTCGATCGCCGCCCGCAGGGTCTCGAGGTCCACCGGCCCCGATGGCACCACCCGGGCCTCCTGGCCGGCGAAGTTGACCACGGCGGAGCTCACGCCCTCCTGTTTGGAGAGCACCCGTTCGATGCGCAAGGCACACGACGCACAGGTCATGCCTTCGACGTCGAAGATCAGGGGGTCGGTCGTCTTGGTACTCACGTTCCTCCGTTACCCGTTACCCGGCTGGTTGCCCGCTGCCCGCTGCCCGCAAGACCATGCCGCTAATTGCTAACTGCTAACTGCTAATTGCTCGGAACCTCATACCCCTGGCTCTCGATGGCGGCGACGATCGCATCCATGGTTGCCGGCTCGGCGAAAGAGACCGCTACCTGGGCGGTGGGCACGTCCACGGTGACGGTCTCGACGCCGGCCACCCCGGCGACGGCGCCTTCGATGGACATCTTGCAGTGCATGCAGTGGATCTCGGGTACGGCGATCGTGGTCTCAGTCATGGGTTTCCTCGTGGGTCGGGCCGGTGGCAACCGGCGTGTAACGCAGCGTCTCCATCAACTCGTCGACGATCTGAGCGGTGCGGCCCTCGGCAACGGCGTGGAGCACACAGGTCTCGACGTGGTTCTCGAGCAGCACTCGATTCACCTTCTCCAGCGAGCCTTGCAGCGCCGAGACCTGTTTCATGATCTCGGGGCAGTACCGGTCGTCCTCGACCATGGCGATCACCCCGTCGAGGTGACCCCGCACCGTCTTGAGACGGTTGAGCGCCGAGGTCTTGTGGTCAGGCTGCATGGCACCACTCTACCCCACCCCTGGTGGGGTAGGGCAGGTCTTTCGACTCTGCGAAACCGCGATCTCCGTTCTTGTTGAAAACCGGAAACCGGCAACGTCCTGTCGCGCAGCGGGAAGCGGGCAGCGATTCTTGAATGCCTTTCGCCCCTTGCCGCCGGCGGCAGGTTTCGTACGCTGCCGCCATGTGCCTCGGCTTGCCGGGACAGGTCACCGAGACGTACACCACCGACACCGGGGTCGCCATGGGCCGGGTCCGTTTCTCCGGAGTGGTCAAGGAGGTGTGCCTCGCCTACGTGCCCGACGTCGGTCCCGGCGACTACGTGTTCGTTCACCTCGGGTTCGCCATCCACCGTCTCAGCGAGGAAGACGCCCTCGAGACGATCGCGCTGCTCGAGGAGATCGAGGTGGCCGGACTGGAGAGCGCCCCTCCCGGCTAGTCCGCGAGGTCGATGGCGGTTACCGCCACCCCGCCGGTGCCGGCCGGGCCCATGGTCACCTCGAGGTTCGCCCCCGCGGCGCGGGTGCCGGTGGCGGCCAACTCGAACGCCTCGCTCAGCGACGACCCCTCGAAATGGCTTCCCGGGCCCACCGTGACGTGGACGGTCGTGACCGTACCAGGGGCATCACCGGCCGTCTGCAGGGCGATGTCGACTATCTCGGCGGCCAGCGAGTACTCGTGCATCAACGCCCTGCTTCGGCCAGGATGGTCCCGTCGGGGGCCCGCACCCTGACGATCAGCGGCATGGCGCCCGGCAGGCTGTGGGTGGCGCAGGCGAAGCACGGGTCGTAGGCACGAAAAGCCATCTCGATCTTGTTGAGAGCACCCTCGGTGACCTCGACGCCGCGCTTGATGATGCCCTGAGCGGCCTTCTTGATCGACATGCTGATCGGGCCGTGGTTGTTGGTGGTGCCCACGATCAGGTTGACCTTCTGGAGGATGCCGCGTTCATCGGTGATGTAGTGATGGGTCAGGGTCCCCCGGGGAGCCTCGACACCGCCCACGCCTTCCGTGGGGATCGCGGTCGGGACGACTCTGATCTCGTCGCTGGTGATCTCGTCGTCGGTCGCCAGCTGCAGCGTGCGCTCGGCTGCGTAGACCAGCTCGACGACCCGCGCCCAGTGGGTAGCCAGGGTCTGATGGACCGGGGTTCGCCCACTGCGGTCTCCGGTGAGGGTTTCGAAGTAGCGCTCGTATTCCGATTGGGCGAGGGGAGTGGCCATGCCGTCGGCGGCGTTGAGCCGCGACAGCGGCGTCGCCCGATAAAGGCCGCTGTCGGCCCCGTCCACGAACCCGTGCCATCCCTTCTGTTTGAGGAACGGGAACTTGAGGTAACTCCAGGTTTCGACGTGTTCCGACACATGATCGAGGTAGTCCCGCGGGTGGTACTTGGCGATCTCGGCGCCATCCACATCGACCACCCGCACCATGCCGTCGTAGAAGTTGACGTGGTTGTTGGCGTCGACCGTCCCCATCGAGTGGAACCGGTGGGTGTAGGTGTCGGAGAGGATCAGATCCAAGTAGGCGGGGTTGCCGAGCACGACGTCGTTGAGGATCTCGATCGTGAACTTGCCGAACTCGATGAGCTGCTCGGCCTTGGCGACGACGCCCTCCCGCTCCTCCTCGGTGAGGCCCTTGGTGACCCCCCCGGCGATGGAGGTGACCATGTGGATCGTCTTGCCGCCGAGCGTCTTGACGATGTCGTGAGCCGCAGCGCGGGCACCGATGACCGTTTTGCCGACGTCGACACCCAGCTTGTGGATCATGCCGAGGATGTTCCGCTCGGCCGGGGGAGCCTCGGGCCCCATCACAAAGTCGGGTCCACCGAGGATGTAGAAGTGGGTGGCGTGGTCTCCCGTGTAGAACGCCGAGTACAGCAACTCGCGCAGCTTCTTCGCCGCCGGGGGGATCTCGACGTGGTAGACGTCGTCGCATGCCTTGGCGGCGGCCAGGTGATGCGCCTCGCTGCACACCCCGCAGATGCGCGAGGTGATCCGCGGCATCTCCTCGACGGGCCGGCCGACGCAGAACGCCTCGAAACCGCGCAGTTCCGGCACGATGAAATAGCAGTCGGCCACGTCGCCCTGGTCGTCCAGGAAGATGTCGATCTTGCCGTGGCCTTCCAGCCGGGTGATGGGGTCGATGGTGATCCTGGTCATGGCGTGACCCTCTCGTCGGCGGACACATGGGCGGACACACCGCGGCGGGCACCCGCCAGCGTGGCGGTGCCCATGGAGAACCGGTAGAACGTCCCGATCGGATCCACGATGCCGTCGAGGATCCGGTCGATCTCTTCGGGATCCTCGGAGTCGATGACCGATGCCAGCGCCGCCACCATCTTGGTTCCCTGATCGCGGGAGTTGGGCGGTGGGCCGTAGCAGCCCCGGCAGGGAACCCCCACCGACACGCACAGGCCGCCGCACCCGCTCCTCGTCGCCGGGCCCATGCAGAGGATGCCCTGGTCGAGCAGGCACTTGTCGGGATCGGGAATGATTTGGTGGGGACGAACGAACCCGGAGATCTTCTTCTCCTCCCGGGTACGGGGGCATTCGTCGCAGCAGGTCTTGTCCCCGGCGCCGAGAATCGACCCCTTGGGGGGGAGCGGGGCGCCGTGATAGAGGATGTTGATCACCGCCTCCAGCACTCCCCAGATCTGGTGGGCCTGGGGCGGGCACCCCGGCACCGAGTAGTCCACATCGACCACCTGTCCGAGGGTGCGCACCGTCTCCCAGAACGCCGGGAGGTGAAGCGTCCCCTCGGGAACCTCTGTTTCCTCCTGGGGCCGCGTGTCGTCGGGGTTGTCGGTCGAAGGGGAGTCCCGGTACGCCCAGTCCAGGGTCGCCGCCCGCGTCGTGGTGTTGGAGAGGGCGGGGATGCATCCCTCATAGGCGCAAGAGCCGAAGGCGACCAGGATCTTGGCCTTGCGCCGCAGCAGGCCGGCCATGTACTCGTTGTCGGAGTTGCGGATCGCGCCGTTGAACAGGCAGACATCGATCTCCCCGTCCGCCATGGCTTCGACGTCCTTCACCTTGAAGTCCACCGCCACGGGCCAGAAGACGATGTCGAAGGCGGCGTCCACATCGAGGATCTTCTCCTTGATGTCGAGGACGGCGATCTCGCATCCGCCGCACGACGCCGCCCAGTACAGGGCCAGCTTGGGTTTGGTCTTGACGTCTGTGGTCATGCGTCTGCCCTCATCGGTCCCAGGCTGCGGATCTCCCGCGCCATCTCGTTGGCCGTCTTCGCCCACTCCACTCCTTCACTCGCCGAGACCCACACCAGGCGGAGTCTCTGCGGGTCGATCCCGAAGTCCTTGAGGAGTCGGCGTAACAGGTGGACCCGGCGCAGCGCCTTGTAGTTGCCCTCCTGGTAGTGGCAGTCGCCCGGGTGGCATCCGGAGATGATCACTCCGTCGGCACCGAGCTCGAGCGCCTTGGCCACGAAGGTCGGATCCATCCTGCCGGTGCACATGACCCGGACGATGTGGACGGTCGGATCCCATTCGATTCGGGAGATGCCGGCCAGGTCGGCGCCCGTGTAGCTGCACCAGTTGCACAGGAACGCCACGATCCTGGGTTGCCACTCGTCGGGAGGGGCGGCTTCGGGGACCCGGTTCTCGGCTGTGGTCACCATGTTTGTCACCTCTATCCCACTGGGGCGAGGATGCCCGCGAGTTCGGCCAGTATCTGTGCGTCGGTGAAGCCCGCTCCGGTGATGGCGGAGGCGGGGCATGCCGCAACGCACGTTCCGCATCCCTGGCAGAGGGCTTCGTTGACTCGGGCAACCTCCGCCTCGGAGTCGAAGTGGATCGCCCGGTAGGGGCAGAGCCCGATGCAGGTCTTGCAACCCCCACACAACGCCTCGTTGACCACGGCCCGGATCGGGGGAATCGTCACCTCCCCTCTCGAGATGAGGGTGAGGATGCGGGCCGCGGCCGCCTGGGCCTGGGCCACCGTGTCGGGGATGTCCTTGGGGCCCTGGCTGCATCCGGCGACGTAAACGCCATCGGTGGTGGTCCCCACCGGATCGAGTTTGGGGTGGCGTTCGAGGAAGAACCCGTCGGGGCTCCGGCTCAAAGAGAACACCCGTGCAATGTCGGCGGCGTCCTTGGGCGGTTCGAGAGCGCTGCACAGGACCACCATGTCGACCGGGATCTCGCGGAACTTGCCGATGAGGGTGTCCTCGCAGCGGATCAGCAGGTGGGGGTCCGACCCGTTCTGGCCGAGTGCCGGCACGACCTCGGCCACCTTGCCCCGGATCATGGTGGTGCCCTCCCGCAGCACCCGCTGGTAGAACTCCTCGTAGCCCTTGCCGAAGGCTCGCATGTCGATGTAGAACTCGTAGACGTCGGCCTCGGTGCGCTCCTTCACCAGGTGGGCGAACTTGAGCGCCGCCATGCAGCATGTCCGCGAGCAGTAGACGTTGTACTTCTCGTCGCGGGAGCCGACGCAGTGCACGATGCCCACCGCCCGCGGCGGCTTCCCGTTCTTGAGCAGCACCTGTCCGGCAGTGGGCCCGGTCGAGTTGAGCATGCGCTCGAACTCCAGTCCGGTCACCACGTTGTCGTAGCGGCCATAGCCGTACTGGGTGATCTGGGAGGAATCGAAGAGCTCGTACCCCGTCGCCACCAGGATCTGCCCCACCTCGAGCGTGGTGATCTCATCCTGCATCTCCAGGTCGACGGCCTTGGGAGGACACGCCGCCTCGCAGGAGCGGCACTCGACGCAAGCGCCGCAGTGGAGGCAGCGCAGCGCCTCCCGCTTCGCCTCCTCCTCGGTGAACCCGAGGTCGACCTCGCCGTAGTCGGTGAGCCGCTCGGCAACGCTCCTCTTGGGCATCTCCGCCCTGGGGAGGCGCTCCATCTTCGAGTAGGTCGGTGAGTGGAGGTAGGGCCGTTCCTCGAACCCGAGTCCGGGCTGAGCGGGCGGCATGTGGCTGGTGAATCCCTCGAGGGCCATGCCGCTCAGGAACTTGTGGATCGCCTCCGCACCGCGTCGTCCCTGGCCCATCGACTCGACGACCGTTGCCGGGCCGAGGACCACATCTCCGCCGGCGAAGACGCCGGCGACCGGCGTGGCCAGCGATTGGGGGTCGACGTCGAGCGTGTTCCACTTGGTGAACGCCAGTGCCGGCTTTGCGGACGGCGATCCATTCCCGTACCAATCACGATCGGGGCTCTGGCTGATCGAGACGATCACCGTATCGAACGGGCGGTCGTGTTCGCTCCCGGGCAGTACCACCGGTCGCGGCCGTCCGCTGGCATCCGGCTCCCCCAACTCCATGCGCACGCACCGCAGTCCGCTGACTCGCCCGTCGCGGACGAGCACCTCGATGGGGGCGGTGAGGTAGTCGAACCGCACCCCCTCGGCGACGGCGTCGGCGAACTCGTCCTCCTCCGCCGGCATCTCGGATCGGGTGCGCCGGTACAGCACGGTGACCTCGGCGTGCTCGCGCCGGGCGGTGCGAGCCGCGTCGAGTGCGGTGTTGCCGCCCCCGACGATGGCGACCCGCTTACCGGTCGTCTGGGGAAGCCCGAGGTTGATGGTGCGGAGGTAATCGACACCGGAGACGACACCTTCGGCGTCCTCGCCGGGGATCCCGAGTGGGAGTCCCCGATGTGCGCCGATGGCGAGGAACACGGCGTCGAATCCGAAACCGGGGGCATCGCTCAGCAGGTCGTCGAGGGAGAAGGTCTTGCCCAGCTCCTGCCCCGTCTTCATATCGACCCCGAGCTTGCGGATGTAGTCGAGGTCGCGTTCGAGGATCGGGCGCGGGCACCGGTAGCCAGGAAGACCGACGGCGAGCATCCCGCCGAGCTTGTCGTGCTTCTCGAAGATCGTGACCCCGTACCCCTCCTGGGCCAGATCGAACGCGCAGGTCAGACCGGAGGGGCCCGAGCCGATGACCGCCACCTTCTCCGGTCGGCGCTGCGCCGGAAGGTCGGGCTGCGGATCAGGTTCGTGTTCCCGTTCCCAGTCCATCACGAACCGCTTCAAGCCCCGGATGGCGATCGGCTCGTCGACCTTTGACCGGCTGCAGGCCTCTTCACATGCCGCGTAGCACACCCGTCCGCAGATGAAGGGCAGCGGGTTGCGGCGGCGGATCAGCTTGGCTGCTTCGGCATACCGGCCGGCCGCCACCAGCGATACGTAGCCGGCGGCGTTCTGGTGGATCGGGCAGGCCTCCATGCAGGGCGAGCGGCCCTGGCGGTCGATCACATACGTGCTCGGAATCGCCTGGGGGAACGCCTTGTGGATGGCGGTGCGACCGACGAGGAGTTCGTTGAACGGATCGGGAACCGACACCGGGCACACGGCTACGCAGTCGGAGCATGAGGTGCAGTCGGCGGTGACGTAACGGGCGTGCTGGCGGACCTTGACCTCGAAGTTGCCGACGAAGCCCTCCACCGACTCGACCTCGCTCAACGTCATCATGTGCAGGTTGGGCTGGCGGTCGGCGCCCACCATCTTGGGGGTGAGGATGCACGCCGCGCAGTCGAGTGTGGGGAACGTCTTGTCGAACCGGGCCATCTTCCCGCCGATCGTGGAGCGGCGTTCCACCAGGTAGACCTCGTTGCCGGCCGTGGTGATGTCGAGCGCAGCCTGCAGCCCGGCGATACCGCCACCCACGACGAGGGTGGCCGGGGTGACGTTTGCCCGCATCGCCTTGAGGGGCTCGTGGAGTGCGACCCGAGCGACGGCACCGTTGACCAGGGCGGTGGCCTTGGTGGTGGCCGGCCCACGGTCGTGGTGGACCCAGGCGCACTGCTCGCGAATGTTGGCGATTTGCACCAGATACGGGTTCAGGCCGGCCGCCTCGGCGGCGCCCCGGAAGGTGGGCTCGTGCATGAGGGGGCTGCATGCCGCCACCACCACCCGGTTGACGCCCAGCTCTTCGATGTCCTGCTTGATGAGGTCCTGGCCGGCGTTGGAGCACATGAACTGGTAGTCGCGGGCGACCACGACGTCGGGTCTTCCCTCGGCGACTTCGCGCACCGCGGCCACGTCGACGGTGGCCGCGATGTTGAAGCCGCAGTGACAGACGTACACGCCGATACGCGGGCTCCCGTTGTCGGCCATGTCAGTTCCTCCCCGTTCCGACCGGTAGTGGCGTTGCCTTCACCGTCACCGCAGCCAGTCCGTGCTGTAACCCCACCTCTTCAGCGGTGCAGCCGAGCGCCAAACCGAGGAGCTGGGTGAAATAGATGACCGGAATGGGCGGGGGTGAGCCGTTCCTCCCGCGACGATCGAGATTCAAGAGATCCAGGTTCGCCTGGCACAACGGGCACACCGTGACGATGCAGTTGGCGTCTCGTTCCCGGGCCCAGTCGGTCAGGTCCCTGCACAGCTCCTTGGCCACCTCGGGGAAGGTGGCGACCAGCATCCCGCCGCAGCACCGCACCTTGGGTGGGTAGTCGACCGGTGTCGCCCCCAGTGCCGCGAACAATCCTTCCATCGCCATGGGAAGCTCGGGATCGTCGTCGAGGGCGGGAAACGGCCGGACGATCTGGCAGCCGTAGTAGCAGGCCGGTCGGAACCCGGCGATCGAGTGGGTCTGCGCGGCGACGATGCGGTCCACCCCGACGTCGTTCAGGAGGACCTCGAGTGGATGGCGGACCGGGGTGTCGAGCCCGATCTCGAGGCCGGCCTCTGCCAGGGCGGCACCGACGTTGGCGCGCAGCTCCGGCTGCTCGGTCAAGGCGTGACGGGTGCGGTTCAGCACGTAGTAGCAGGCGCTGCACGGGGCGACCACGTCGTCCCCCGCCTTGGCGGCCAGGGCCAGGTTGCGCGCCGAGATCGCATACGCCACCGTCTTGCGCACCGAGGTGTAAGAGGTGGCACCGCAGCAGTTCCAGTCGTCGAGTTCCACCAGCTCGCCGCCGAGCTTGGCGAACACCGCCCGGATCGACTTCTCATACCCGACGCCGGTGGCGTGGAGTGCGCAACCCGGGTAGTAGGTGTATCTCATGCCGAACCCTCACTTCCCGATGGTGGCGTAGCCGACGTCGTCTGTGACCTTCTCCCGTTCCACGTTCTCCTGAGGAAGGTCGAACGTCTCCGCCTTGGCGATGATCTTGCGAAAATCTGCGATTCCCTCGATCTTGTCGTGGCGTAGGGGCAACCGGCCGTGCCGCCATAGCGCCCACCCATCCCGGCGGCGGCGGAGCATTCCCCATGGTTCGGTGCGCAGGAAGTACCTGATGAGCAGGCCTACCTCGTAGTTCCGTCCGTAACGCTGCACCATGTCGGCGAAGGTCGTGGCGAACACGTGCACCGGGAACTTCGGGGGGAAGATGCCCCGGTCGATTGCCATGCGCTTGAACGCGTAGAGAAGCTCGGTGATGCTGATGTCGGCCGGGCAGCGCATCGTGCACTGGTAACACGACGCGCATACCCAGATGGTGCGGCTCTCGAGCAGCTCCTCGATCGCCCCGGCGCGGAACATGGCGATCACCTGGCGCGGCGTCAGGTCCATGGCGAAGCTGACCGGGCACGAAGCGGTGCACGTGCCGCACTGGATGCACTGATCGAGTCGCCCGGCTCCGGGAACCCGTTTGATGTCGGCGAGGAAAGCTTCCCGCAGCTCCCGTTCGCTCTTGGACAGGACACCCGGCGCCAGCGGTCCGGTGCGCGGGTCGGCTATCGGCGACTTCATCGCGTCGCTCCCATCGTCGCGAGCCCGCGCACCGCGGGCTCGATGAATTCGAGTACTTCCCGGATGAGGGGCTCGATCGCCGCCTCCACGGCCGGCGACAGCCCCTCGAAGAACGTATCCACGATCGCGGCCTCCACCCCCCAGATCGCGATCTGCGTGGGCATCTCCCACCCCATTTTCCGGCCGAAGGCGATCGCCGTGGGGAAGCTGATGTCGTGGAACGAGTTGAGCCGCACCGAGCCGGCGATCCCCTCCTGGTCGAGACGAACCACCGTGCCCGGAGGACGGGCATCGCTGGTGAGGCAATCCACTATCACCGCGGTCTGGCGTCCTCGAAGGATGTCGAGCAGCGCCAATCCGGCCCAGGGAAGGGCGACGACGTCGACGTCCGACGACTCCGCCAGGCGTTCCCCGAGCAGTCGCGCCACATGGATGCCGACCCCGTCGTCGCCGGCGATCTCGTTGCCCAATCCCACGATCACCGTCGGCGCCGCGGTTCGGGCTTCGTGTTGACGGCGCGGAACCGGTGCCCCACCACTTGCACCGGAGTCGAAGCTGCTGTGCATGCTTCTGATCGCCATTCCGAACGTACCGACTTCGTTCCCATACCGGGAGAGGCATTGGCCCCTTGTCACATGCAAGGTGGACCCGGGCAGTGGTCTCCTAATCTCACGGTCGTGGATATTCGCCCCGACATCCTCTCCGCGATCGGCGACACCCCGCTGGTGCGGCTCGCTCGTGTTCATCCGCCCGGGAATCTGGTTGCCAAGGTCGAGTCGATGAACCCGGGCGGGTCGATCAAGGAGCGGATCGGCCTGGGGATGATCGAACGCGCCGAGCGGATGGGATTGCTCCACCCCGGGGACACCATCGTCGAGCCGACCAGCGGCAACACCGGGGTGGGGCTGGCGATGGTGGCGGCCCTGCGCGGCTACCGGCTGATCGCGGTGATGGCCGACAAGCAGTCGAAAGAGAAGCAGGACCTGCTGCGCGCCTACGGCGCCGAGGTCGTGGTGTGCCCCACCGCGGTCGCCCCCGACGACCCCCGCTCGTACTACTCGGTCGCCGCCGAGCTCGCCTCCCGACCGGGCCATTTCCGGCCCGATCAGTACTCCAACCCGGCGAATCCCGATGCCCATTACCGCACCACCGGCCCGGAGATCTGGCGGCAGACCGACGGCCAGATCGGAGTGCTCGTCGCCGGGGTCGGGACCGGGGGAACCATCACCGGGGTCGCTCGTTTCCTCAAGGAACAGAACCCCGATGTCAGGATCGTCGGAGTCGATCCCCGGGGGTCGATCTTCACCGCCACCGGCCCCGCAGACGTCACCGCCTACTTGACCGAGGGCGTCGGTGAGGACTTCTGGCCGGACACATTCGACCGGGCGCTGGTGGACGAATACGAGGTGGTCACCGACGGTGAGGCCTTCGCGATGACCCGTCGGGTGACTCGCGAGGAGGGGATCCTCGTTGGTGGCTCCGGGGGGATGGCGATCGAGGGGGCTCTCCGGGTGGCGCGACGGATGCCTGCCGAGTTGGTGGTGGTGGTCGTCCCCGACGGCGGACGCAACTACCTGTCGAAGATCTTCGACGATGCCTGGATGCGGGACCACGGGTTCGGGGAGGGGACATGAGGTTCGAGACGAAGGCCATCCACCGCGGGCAGGATCCGGAGCCGGCGACCGGTGCGGTGGTCGTGCCGATCTACGCCACCAGCACCTATGCCCAGTCGGCTCCCGGCAAGCACGCCGGCTACGAGTACTCCCGCACCGACAACCCGACCCGGACCGCCCTGCAGACCGCGCTCGGTGAACTCGAGGGGGTCGGCGAGGGATCGGGCGGCGGAGGGGTGGCGACCGCCTCGGGGATGGCGGCGGTGGCGCTCTGTGGCTATCTGCTCGGTGCCGGCGACCATGTGCTGCTCCCCGATGACGCCTATGGGGGGACCTTCCGGTTCTTCGCCCGAGTACTGGGTGAGCAGGGGTTCGAGTGGAGTGTCGCTCGTCCCACCGAGCCCGACTCGGTGGCGGCGGCGATCCGTCCGACCACCCGTCTCGTGTGGCTGGAGACCCCGAGCAACCCCCTGCTGCGAGTTGCCGACATCACCCGGCTCGCCGCCATCGCCCACGACGCCGGCGCCCTGTTGGTGGTCGACAACACGTTTGCCACGCCGTATCTGCAGCGACCGTTGGAGTTCGGTGCCGACATCGTTCTTCACTCCACGACCAAGTACCTGGGCGGTCACTCCGACGTCGTCGGCGGCGCACTCGTCACCGCCGATCGCGAACTGCATGAGCGCCTGCGCTTCCTGCAGAACGCCGCCGGGCCGGTGCCGGGGCCCTTCGATGCCTGGCTGGTGCTGCGCGGGATCAAGACGCTGGCGGTGCGGATGGAGCGACACTGCGCCAACGCCGCGGCGATCGCCGAGTACCTTTTGGCCGACGACCGGGTGGCAGAGGTGATGTACCCCGGGCTCGCATCGCATCCCGACCACGTTCTCGCCGGCCGGCAGATGGACGCCTTCGGCGGGATGGTCTCGTTCCGTCCGCGGGGAGGGCGTGCCGCGGCTCACCGCTTGGCCGAACAGACCGAGGTGTTCTTCCTGGCGGAGAGCCTCGGCGGGGTGGAATCGCTGATCGAAATCCCAGCGGCGATGACCCATCAATCGGTGGTGGGGACCCCCCTGGAGGTGCCCGATGACCTGGTGCGCCTCTCCGTGGGAATCGAGCACGTCGACGACCTGATCGAGGACCTGGACCGGGCGCTGGGGTAGGCCGAGCTTCGCTCGGCCGTTACCGGTTCCCCGTTACCCGTTGGTTGCCACCCGGTTCATGATCGGCCTTCAGCCGTCGCGATCTCGCAGCACCACCGGCTCGGTTGTGCCGTCATCGTCCACGTCGGCGCAGCCCACGGTCGCCTGCCCCGGCAACTCGGGTGCAATCGTGAAGCCGAAGCCGTTCCATGTCGCCGCCGTCGCCGCCACGATGGCGGAGTCGTCGGGGGTGTCGTAGGCGAGAGCGACCCGGTCCCCACAGGCGGCGAGGGCGGCGATCGGGTGAGGAACTCGGTGCGCCAGCCACACCGGGGTCCCGTTTGCCTCGACCACCCCGAGGTGCGAGGTCCGCCCGTGAGCGTCGGTTGCCTGGGGCCGCGGATCCCAGGGCACCTTCCGGGCGGGATGTCGATAGGAGACGACGAACTCCTGCTCTTGGTCACCATCGAGGTCGGCCGCCGACCAGGCGATGATCTCGCCGAAGGAGAAGGCCGGGGGATCCGTGGTCGTGGAGTCGATTGCGGGTGGCGACAGCAACGCCCACCATGAGCCGACGAGGAACACCGCATCGCCGGGAGGAAGCCAGTCGGCCGGTCCCGCGCTCGGTCTCCACGCCACCGGGTTTTCGTCGGCGCCGTCGACCGTGTCGGTCGCAGCCGGGC
>MELR01000002.1:354-8700 GCA_001767695.1 Actinobacteria bacterium RBG_16_68_21 | reverse complement strand
CGCCACCACGACGAGCAAGGCCGCCACCGCCCCCGCCAGGCGTGAGATCACAGCCCGAGGAACTCGGTCACCCAGAAGGGTCGGTCCCCCAGCGTGTCCTGCTCGATCCACGACCACCACGCCTCATCGGTGAGCCGGTCGGCGCGGGGCTGCCAGAACTCGTGGTAGGCGTACACCCCTCCGGTGGCCACCTCGAAGCCGCCCTCCCCGTCGGGGACGATCACGTAGATCGGGTTGAAGTCGGCCGTGCCCAACTCGAGCACCGAGTCACTCAAGGAGTCGAGGAAGACATCTGCCACGAGCCCGCCGTGGTCGTCGATGAATCCGTCGGTGGAGGTGCCATAGAGGAACGTCTCGAACCATCCGCCGATCTGGCCGACGAAGTCGTTGTCTTCCGGGGAGATCGGGTCGCCGGCGAGCTCCGATTCGGAGATCATCGCCAGTCGATCCACCACCGTGATCAGCGCCTCGAGGCCGCCCAACGGGGTCCACGGATCTTCGGGGTCACCGAGGAGGAGATCCATCTGGTCGAGGCCGTCGCGGAGGAGACGCGCCGCGTTGGCGATCCGGTGGAACGCCACCGGATCGGGCTCGACCCAGTGGGTGACCACCGGGGGAGGCTCCATATCGCCCTCGGCCATGCCCTGCTTCGCGTAGAGGATCGTGTCGTGCTTCAGCTCGGTGTACGACCCAAAACCGGTCTGGTGGGCTTTGGCCGCCCAGGCATCGGTCTGCATGAACGGCGGGTACGCCTCACCGTGGGCGTTCCACATCGGCTGGAGGGCATACAGCCAGGCGCCGTAGGCGGTGGCGCCCCAGTCCGCGGCGCTCCTGTCGGCGTCGCCGCGGAGGACCTCGATCGCCTCGGAGTAGCCAGCGAACGCGGTCTCACCCGCCTCGTCCTGACGATCCAGGGCCCAGTCGCTGCCGAAGACCGCAGCCAGGTCGAGGGGACTCACCCTGGTACGACCGGCCACATTCGGAACCACCAGCTGGTCGAACACCCAGCTGTCGAACACGAACCGGACGCCCATGACTCGAACCGACGCGGTCTCGGGGTCGATGAGCACGGGTCGCGACGCCGCCAGCGCTTCGGCAATCGCCGCCGCCTCCTGGTCGGTGATGGTCGTCGGGTCCGTGATCGATGTGGCTTCGGCGGCTGCGGCGAGCTCGAACGGCGTGTAGTCGTCGGCGGTCCCTACCAGGAAGGCGGTCGGGTAGTACACCGTCGCCCAGTCGGTCGCCCGCTGTTCGTCCGAGGCAAGCACCCGGGCGATCAGCAGTGCCACCCGCATGGCGTCGGCATCTCCGATCCCGACCCCGGCGCTGCCCAGGAGCGACATCGCTCGGAAGTAGCGGGTCAGGTCGGCCGTGCGGGTGTAGTGGCCCCGCGGGGTCATCAGTGAGTAGTCGACACATGAGCCGGCATGGGCGTCACAGTCCCCTCCGAGCGTTGGTGACGCGCCCCGGGCAGTGTGGCTCATCACCAGGTCGATCTCGGCCTGGGCGAGTGGACCGATCGGTCCGACATCCAGCCCGAGCACGGTCGCCACCGCTTCGAAGAACTCGGCCGCCCGCTGTGCCGCTTCTGCGGATGGGGTGCCTGCCAGGGCGGCCGCCTGTGTCCGGGTGGCATCGAGCATCGACCAGGTGAGCCGCTCCAGAGCCGGGAGCAGCGATTTGGTCTCGACCTCACGAAGGACGTGGTCGAACATCAGATGCCAGTGGTGGTAGGCGGCGTCGGTGGTGACGAATACCGGGCGTCCCTGGTAGGGATAGAGGCTGGCGTAGAGCCAGGCAAGCTGGGTGGAGGTCTCGGCGCCGTCGATGGCGAAGCCGTCGGTGGCGAGACGGGCGGTGAGATCGGCAGGGACGACGTCGGCGAAGGCGACCCCGGCGAGGGAGGTGGGCCATGCCGGCCCGGGCCATCGGCCCTGGTCGCGCAGCGGCACATCGGGAAGCGCCAGATCCAGCCCGGGTGGAGTCGGAACCGTCACGACCACGGTAGGTGTCGTCGTGGTCGCCGGAGCCGTTGTGGTGGTGGCGTTCGCGGTCGTGGTCGACGCCTCGGTCGAGGTGGAGGCAGGCGGGGTCGCCCCCTCGGTGGAACAAGCCGCGGCCAGGAGCGAGAAGACCAAGAGCACGCGGGAGAAGGTCCGCATCGAGCACCTCCGACGTCGTCCTCGAGCCAGCAGATCCCAGCGTACGCCTGTCGCTGTGGGAAGGGGCCGGTGTGCCCGCCCCAGTGTCGCCTGCTAGTACGCCACGCCGACCGCTCTGCAGAGGAATGCCATGAAGGGCCCGGCCGCCTTGCACAGGCTGGTGTACTCGTCGAGAAAACCCGATCCGGTGACCGTCTTCTTGGTGAGGGAGGTCCCGGCGATGAAGTCCTTACGCTTGATGTCGTCGACGAAGGGCCCGTCGGGATCGAATCCCTTGGGAACCCGGAGCAGCGTGTCGCCATCCAGCTCGTACCGGTCGGAGAACCGCTTCCCGCGGGCGGCCCTCTTCCACCCCGCCGGGTCGTCGGCGATGGCGGTCCGGATCCTCAGCGCATCCGGTGTCGCCGGGCGCCACAGTCCGACCCCGGCGTAGCAGGCCCCGGGCTCGATGTGCAGATAGAAGCCGGGTGCGTGTACGTCGTCGCGCGAAGCGACATGGCGGAATTGCATGCCGGTGTGCGTCTTGTACGGGGTCTTGTCCTTGGCAAACCGGGTGTCTCGCTGGATTCTGAAGAGGGAGCCTCCGACCTTGCGCGGGTCGGCGACGAAGTGGGGGGAGATGCCGTACAGGGGGTCTGCGAAGTCCTCGACGAAGGCGAGCGCCGGCTGACGCACGTGCTCCTCGTAGGCGGCCTGATTCGCCTTGAACCAGTCACGGTCGTTGTGATCGGCGAGGTCCTCGAGGAACGCGAACGTCTTGTCGGTGAAGTATCTCGGCATGCCGGGAAGGTACCCCAGATCGGGTCCCCAGGGGAGGGGCGGTTCAGTGGTTCGCCGCCACCCGGGTCGCCGCGACGACCAGGGTGACCCTCACCATGGTCGGCGTCAGGAACGGGTACTTCTCCACGCCGCGCAGGTACTTGCGGGCGAGGGCGTCGATGACCTCTACCCCGTCCGATGTGCGCATCTCGGTGACCAGTCCCTGGATGGAGAAGTTCAGGTACTCGTCGCATTGATCGCTGACCGAGATGGCGACGCGTGGATCACTGATGAGGTTCCGCCACTTGCGGCGCCCTTCGGCGGTGTTGAGGATGATGCGGTCCCCGTCGCGCATGATCCAGACGGCGCTGGCCTGGGGAGTGCCGTCGGGGTCGAGGGTGGTCATGTGGGCGAACGCTTTGCCGTCGATCACTCTCTTGAGTGCCTCGGGCAGGGCGACAAAGGTGGGTTGGGGCATGGGGGGAGGGTAGGGCACGCTGGTGGAGGAACAACCCGTTGCGGCGCGATGAGCGAAAGGCCATGGGCGAAAACCGGCAGAACGTGTTCGACCGTCGCTCATCGCCTTCGCATCGAAGCCTCATCCATCCCCGGAGTCACCCCCTCTTCCGGGCGACGGGCGACGGGTGGGGGCGACGGGCAGCCGATCGCGAGTGGACCTACTCCGCCGCCGGCATCTCCGACTCGACCAGGCCGACCACGTTCCCGGCGGGGTCGGTGAACTGGGCGTAGGTGACCATTCCGGGGATCACGGTGCGGGGCACGACCGTGGCACCCCCGGCCTTCGCGATGCTTGCCAGGGCATCGTCGATCGAGTCGACCTGGATGTACAGCGTCACCATGCGATCCAACCCCTCGGGAGGAGTGCCGACGGCACCGGCAACCGATCCTTCGGCGGTGGTCACCAGCGTGTACCCCTCCATGGCCTCCTGCATGCCCCAGCCGAACTGCGCCGCGTAGAAGTCCCTGATGGCGGCGTGGTCCTTCCCGAGGATCTCGAAGTGAACGATCGGCTGACCCACAACCCCTCCTTGGTACGGCGAGGGCACAACGGTACTCGTCACCTCTGCCAGGTGACGATGCCCGACGGCACCGCAACGGGCTCACCGCGCACCCAGGTCTCGAGGATGCCGATACTCCGCAGAACCTCGGGCGGGGACGCCACCGGGTCGCCGTCGAGGACCGTCAGCGACGCCTTGGCTCCGGGGCGCAAGGCTGCGTCCTCTCCGATCGCCGCCGCGGATCCCGTGGTGAACAACCGCAGGGCCTCGAGCGCGGAGAGCCCCTGGGCGGGTGTGATGCCGCACCGGTCGCGTGCTGCCGCCATGTTGGCAAGAGGGTGCGGCGGCTCCACCGGTGAGTCTGAGCCCCCGGCGAGCGGTACCCCGGCGTCGGCGAGCGATCGGAAGGGGTAGGTCCGCGCCAGGCGCTCGGGTCCGACCCGTTTGTGGAGCCACCCGGTCTCCGAGGCCATGAACGCCGGCTGTACCGAGGCGGTGACTCCGAGGCGGCCGAAGCGGTCGATGTCCCGTTCGGTGAGCACCGAGGCGTGTTCGACCCGCAGCATTCCGGGATCGGCACCCTCGGCGATGAGGCGTTCCATCAGGTCGAGCACCGCTCCGTTGGCCCGGTCACCGATGGCATGGATGGCCACCCGCCCGCCCAATCGGAGAGACGTCCGAGCGAGTTCTGCTGCCCACGCCGGGTCGAGCCGGTCGGTTCCCCGTTCCCCGGGAAGGTCCGCGAAGCCGTCGTGCATCGCCGCGGTGCGGCCACCGAGACTGCCGTCGGCGAACATCTTCACGCCCAGGAACCGCAGCAGACCGCCCGCGTCGGCGAGGCGTTGGGCGGAGCGCTCGAGGTCGGCGGCATCGTGGGCGATCACCATCACACCCATCGTGATCGGGATCCGAGCCGCCGCGTCGACAAGGGCATCGAGCTCGGACCCGGCTCCCGCCCAGCAACCGGCTGCCGTGGCGACGATCGCTCCCACCCCGGTGAGCCCGACCGCGGCCAGGGCCGAAGCGGCGTCTGCCACCTGGTCGGTGTCTATCGGTGGCGCCAGACCCCGGATCGCTGCGGTCACCACTTCGGTGGCGGTCTCGCGCAAGACGCCGGTGAGCCGCCCGGTGCCGTCCCGGTCCATCGAGCCACCGATTGGATCAGGGGTCCGGTCGTCGATGCCCGCTAGGGCGAGGGCGGCGGAGTTGGCGACGGTGACATGCCCGCAATACCGCACCAGGAGCACGGGTCGGTCCGGGGCGATCCGATCCAGGAGATCGCGATCGGGAAGACGGCCCTCCTCGAGGGACTCGTCGTCGAGCCGCAGCGCGGTGACGGCCGTCCCCGGGGGTTGAGCGGCGACGGCCGCGGCCACGATGTCGGCAATGCCGGCGAAATCCGCGGCCTCCTTGAGGGAAGGCCGATCGAGGGCCGCGGCGTACCCCACCGGATGGAGGTGGGCGTCGCGCAGGCCGGCAATGATCGTTGCTCCCGGGTACCGGACCTCGGGGACGGTGGCACTTCCCAGGTCTGCGGCCCTACCCACCGCGGCGATCCGGGATCCATCGATGAGGATCGCATCACCGCGCTCGCCCGAGGCATCGCGGACGACATCGGCAACGAGGAGTCGGCGGCTCACGCGGCGAGCGTACCGGCAGCGGGCGGTGACGACGCTTCGCAGTGTCGTGCCCGATGCTCCGGCGGAATCCGGCTCACGCCAGCGCAGCGGCGACGACGCTCCGCAGATCCTCGTGGATTGCCGGCGTGCCCGCCACGAACCCTGAGTTCGAGGCCTCGCTCCCGTCGGGCGCGGTCACGATTCCCCCCGCCTCGCGTACCAATAGGAACCCGGCGGCGACGTCCCACGGCGACAACCCCACCTCCCAGTGGCCGTCGATCCTGCCGCACGCCACCCACGCCAGATCCAGAGCGGCAGAGCCCATGCGGCGGATTCCCTGCACCCGGGCGAGCACCGCTCCGACATGTCGTCCGTAGTCGGCCGCCTTCTCGCGGCGGTCGTAGGGGAACCCGGTGGAGATCAACGCCTCCCCGAGATCGGTGGTCGCCGAGGGAGCGATGAGATGCCCTCCGAGAAATGCCCCCCCGCCCCGCATGGCGGTGAACTCCTCCTCGCGGAACACGTCGCGGACCACGCCCACCGCGGTCCCTCCTCCGTCTTCGAGTGCGATCGAGACCGCCACCTGCGGAATCCCGTGGAGGAAGTTCACGGTCCCGTCGAGCGGATCGATCACCCACCGCCGCCCGCTCGCGGACTCGGCCGCCGCACCCTCCTCGGCGAGGATCCCGTCGTCGGGATGGTGGAAGCGGATCAGCTCGACGATGGCCTGCTCGGCCTCCCGGTCGGCCGCCGTCACCGGATCGACGGCGCCCTTGAAGTCGGCCCGGCGGGGGCGCGCCGCATGGTCCCTGATCACCCCAGCGGCTGCCGCCGCCGCCGTCCGCGCGATGCCGAGATCGTCCACGCTGCCGACTGTATAGGGGCTGCGGCTACTCTCGCCCGCCATGGCGCAGATCGCCGCGGTGCTGTTGTCGGCACTCCTCATGTGGGCGTCGTTCCCGCCGCTGAGCCTCGGGTTCTTGGTCTTTGTGGCACCGATTCCCTTCCTGTGGGCGATGCGGCGAGTCACCACCCCGCGCGAGGCCGGCTGGCTGGGGTTCCTCTTCGGCGCGCTGTTCTTCGGATCGCTGCTCTCGTGGATCTTCATCCTCGGCTGGGTGGCATGGATCCCGCTCAGCATCCTGATGGGTCTGTGGGCCACGGGGTACGCCCTGATCATGTACATCGTGCGGACCTGGTCGCCCTGGCGGTGGTGGACGGTGACGATCGGCGGCTGGGCTCTATGGGAGTTCCTGCGCGCCCGCTTCCCCCTGGGCGGATTCCCCTGGGGGTCGGTGGGGTATCCGATCAACACGCTGTCATGGCCGCGGGGCGCGGCGCAGTGGGTCGGCGCCAGCGGGTGGGGCGTGATCGTCATCGGCTTCGCCGCCGGTGCGGTGCTGATGTTCGACGAGGAGCACGACCGGCGGCCCCTGGAGATCGCGGCGACCGTGATCGTCGTCTTCACACTGCTCGGGGCGATATTCGCCCCCGACGCCAACGGGCCCACAGTTCGGGTGGCGATCGTGCAGGGAAACTCGCCCTGTCCCCGGGTGCACTGCGAGAACGAGAAGGTGAGGATCTACAACAACCACATGTCCCTCACCGGCACGCGCCTCGACGCCGATTCCGCCGATCTCGTCGTTTGGGGCGAGGACAGCTTCGGGGGTGAGGTCAACCCCACGTTCAACGGACAGGTGCGGAGGGACATGGGTGCCCAGGCCACCCGGATCGGCGCCTACCTGCTGGCCGGGGGCACCCGGCCGGGAACGCCGGGAACCTTCGACAACTACAACGTGGTCTTCTCCCCCAGTGGGGAGGTGATCGGCGAGTACCTCAAGCGCCATCCGGTCCCGTTCGGCGAGTTCGTGCCCTTCCGCAAGGTCCTGCAATTCATTCCCCAGCTCGACGAGGTGCCGAATGACATGAACCGGGGGGATGAAGCAACGGTCTTTCCGATAGAGGTGGCCGACGGCTCGGGCGAGTTCGGTTCTGTCATCTCATTCGAGGCGGCCTTCGCCGGTCTCGTCAGCAGCGAGGTGCGCGCCGGCGCCCAGCTCATCGTGGTCGCCACCAACGAGGGATCTTTCGGCCGAGGTTCGGCATCGGATCAGTTGCTGGGAATGGTCCGGATGTCGGCCGCTTCTCTGGGAGTCGACGTGGTCCATGCCGCGGTCACCGGTAAGTCGACGATCATCCGGGCCGATGGGTCGATGGGTGCCACGACCGAGCTGTTCACCGAGGACGTGGTTCGGGGCGTGGTGAATCTGCAGACCTCCCGCCGCACCGTGTTTGCGGTTGCCGGGGATTGGCTGCAGGTGCTGGCGATCGTCGTAGGGCTGATCGTGCTGGCCGGGACCCTCGGTGGGCCGTCCCGCGACTTCAAGATCCGGCCTCAGCGGCGCCGCTGAACGGCAATCGCGGAGGGACTTTCGCCCGAAGAAACCCCGGCGGTCCCTCCGTACGCTGAACCCATTCTCACGAAAGGGAGGCCCAGGTTGACCGGGCACGAGGCAATCGAGAATCTCTCGCGCGAGGACCGCACCTTCGCACCGACACCCGAATTCACCGCCGCGGCGAACGCCCAGCCGGGCGTGCACGAACGGGCCGAAGCCGACTTCCAGGGTTTCTGGCGTGAACAGGCGCTGCAGCGGGTGTCGTGGTTCAAGGAGCCCAGCAAGGTCCTCGACGACTCGAAAGCGCCGTTCTTCACCTGGTTCGCCGACGGCGAGCTGAACCTGTCGTACAACTGCCTCGATCGCCACCTCGACACCGGGGGCGACAAGG
>MELR01000002.1:0-288 GCA_001767695.1 Actinobacteria bacterium RBG_16_68_21 | reverse complement strand
GAGGTGTGCCGGTTCGCCAACGTGCTGGCCGACCTGGGCGTGGAGAAGGGCGATCGGGTCGCCATCTACATGGGGATGATCCCCGAGCTGCCGGTGGCGATGCTTGCCTGCGCCCGGTTGGGCGCGGCCCACTCGGTGGTGTTCGGGGGTTTCTCGGCCGATGCCCTCGCCGATCGCATTCAGGACGCGTCGGCCAAGGTACTGATCACTCAGGACGGGGCGTGGCGGCGGGGCACAGTGGTGCCTCTCAAGGGAGCCGCCGACACGGCTGCGGACGCCTGCCCCTCG
>MELR01000001.1:52514-52930 GCA_001767695.1 Actinobacteria bacterium RBG_16_68_21 | reverse complement strand
CGCCGTAGTGGGTGGCCACGGCCGCCCCGGAGGCGAGGGCTTCCGGGGAGGGCAGAGTGTGCGCCGCCGACAGCACCGCAAAGGCGATCACCAGGGTCAGTGCTCCCCGGATCACATCCATCGCCACCATCAACTTGCGGCGATCGACCCGGTCGGTGATCACCCCGGCGGGGAGGGTGAAGAACAGCCACGGCAGCCGTTGGGCGACGGTGATCAGGGCGATCAGCAGCGGGTCGCGGGTGACCGCCGACGCCAGCCACGGGTAGGCGATGGCGGAGATGCCGTCACCGAGGTTGCTGGTGACGCTGGCGATCCACAGCTTCCAGTAGTTGAGGCTGAGGCGGACCCTCACCGGCTTCTCGGTCGTGGCGGTCACTCGTCGTCCTCCTTCAGCGACGGCCGGTCGGTGGGATACA
>MELR01000001.1:20883-52487 GCA_001767695.1 Actinobacteria bacterium RBG_16_68_21 | reverse complement strand
TCCCGTCCGGCGGCGAGCCGGCAAACTCCTCGGCGAGTTCGATGATGGCTGCGGCAAACTCCCGGACGCGATCGGCCGGAATCCGGGCATGACGGATGGTGAGCAGCATCTCCTCGTCGTCATCGGCCCCTCGCATCTCCTCGAGCGCCTCTATCAGGAACGGGGCGTGGGGGCCTTCCTCCTCGAGCCGGGGGAACACATAGGTGCGGGCGACGCGGCCGTAGTACTTCTCGGTGATGGCGCGCACCTGGCGGGTGCGCACCACGCTGATCAGACCGGCTTCCTCGAGCACCTTGAGGTGATGGCCGACGCTCCCCTTCGGTTTGCCGAGCGCCTCGGCGATCTGCTGGGTGGTGGCGGGTCGCTCGGCGAGCAGGGTGATGATGTCGTTGCGGGTCGGTTCGGCGAAGAGGCGGGCCTGCTCGAGGTCCAACTCCAGGAGCCCCTCAGGAGGTTCATACGGCCGCGGCGGTGTCGTCATGGTCGGTCGTTCCCGTATGGTCGGAATCGCCAGACCATAACGACGATCTTCGCCGTTTGTCAACGGAATCTGCGTTGGACCTACCATCAAACCACGATGAGCAGCAAGCCCGGGTCGGTCCGCATCAGCCTGGTGAGTCTCATCACCCTCGCCCTGGTGGCGTGCGGAGGCACCACGCAGGTGATCGACCGGGTCGACGCCGCGACTGCGCAAACGCTGATCGGTCGCTCTGCAACCGTGCTCCTCGACATCAGGACGCCCGAGGAGTTCGCCGAAACCCGGATCGCCGGCTCCGTCAACATCGACTTCTACGCCCCGGACTTCGCCGACCAGATCGGTGAGCTCGATCGGAATGCCGCGTACGTCGTCTATTGCCGCTCCGGCAATCGCAGCGCCCAGGCGATGGATGTGTTCCGTCAGCTCGATTTCGCCGAAGTCCACGAGATCGACGGCGGCATCGTCGCCTGGGTCGGCGCCGGCCTTCCGGTCATCGGCGGCTGAGGCCGCCACCGCGGGTGGCTGCGGGCATCGTCCGCGGCCCTGGCGGCAGCGGTCGACCTCACCGGGGCATACTCATGCGATTACCCGGGTGGCCGTCGTGCAGGGAGACATCACCGACCAGGACGTCGATGCGGTGGTCAACGCCGCCAACGAGCACCTCGCTCACGGCGGCGGAGTGGCGGCCGCCATCGTCAGGGCCGGGGGCATCGGGATCCAACAGGAATCGGATCAATGGGTTGCGGCCAACGGACCGCTCTCCCCCGGAGTGGCCGCGGTCACCGGGGCGGGGGCGATGGCGGCACGCTGGATCGTCCATGTCGCCGGTCCCCGCTACCGACCCGGCGAACACAACGCCGGGCTGCTGTCGACGGCGGTTCATGCCGCCCTGGAGGCGGCGGCGACAGCCGGGGCGCGCTCGGTGGCCCTGCCGGCAATCTCAGCCGGGATCTTCGGTTATCCGGTGGACGAAGCCACCGAGGTGATCGCCGACGCGGTGGACGTCTGGTGCCGAGATCACCCGGACGTCCTCGATGAGGTGCGGCTGATGGGGTGGGACGCCAGGACAACCGAAGCGTTCTCGAAGGCGATAGGCGATGGGCGATAGCCGGCGGTTGTCGGAATGTCCGCTGTCGTCGGGGGGTGCTGCCGCCTGCGATGTGCTATCCGGCGTACCGCTGCACCTCGCCGAGCAACTCGGTCTTTCGCGTGGCGTCGAGGAACGCCGCTTCGATCCCGTTGGCGGCGATGCGGACCACGTCCTCCCGGGTGAGTCCGAGGGCACGCTGCGCCATCAGGTAGTTGTCGGCGACATAGCCTCCGAAGTAGGCGGGGTCGTCCGAGTTGATGGTGACCCGAACCCCCAGGTCGAGCAGCCGCTTGAGGTTGTGGTCCTCCGCGCGATCGAACACCCGGAGGCGCACGTTGGAGAGAGGGCACATCGTGAGCGGGATCTCGTCGGTGATCAGTCGGCGCAGCACGGCCTCATCTTGCTCGCAGGCCACACCGTGATCGATCCGCTCGGCCCCGAGGGCGTCGAGGGCTCCGAGGATGTATTCGGGTGGCCCCTCCTCGCCGGCGTGCGCCACCGCCCTGAGGCCATGGGCGCGGGCGACGGCGAACACCCGGACAAATGCCTCGGGTGGGTTTCCCCGCTCCCCGGAATCGAGACCCACCCCGACAATCTGGGAGAGGAACGGCAAGGCAGCTTCCAGAGTCGCCAGCGCGTCCTCCTCCGGGAGGTGGCGCAAGAAGCACATGATCAGACTCGTGGACATGCCGAATTCGCGTTCCGCGGCGCGTTGCGCCCGTTCGAAGCCAACCATGAAGGTCTCAAAGGGAATCCCCCGGGAGGTGTGGGTCTGCGGATCGAAGAAGATCTCGGCATGGCGAACGTTGTCGGCGGCAGCCCGGCGCAGGTAGGCCGCCATGAGATCGTGGTAGTCCTCCGCGGTACGCAGCACCGCGGCGCCGTGGTAGTAGATGTCGAGGAAGGATTGCAGGTCGGTGAATTCGTAGGCCCCGCGGACCTCACCCACCGAGGTGAACGGCAGATCGATGCCGTTGCGTGCGGCCAAAGCGAACGTCATCTCGGGCTCGAGGGTTCCCTCGACGTGGAGATGCAACTCCGCCTTGGGGATTCCCCTGATGAAGTCCTCCACGGCCCACCCCGTTCCGATTCCTGCGGGTTTGAATCCCAGACAATAAGGGGATTGCGCCCGTGCAGGGGGTGATCTCGGGTCTCTACGATGGTGTCGAGCCGACTGAAGGGTATGCCTTATGCGTGTGAAGGGACTGCTCAGGTTGGTCTTCATCTTCTCTGCCTTCGCCCTGGTGGCGACCGCGTGCGGGGATGACTCGACCACGACAACGACTAGTGCTTCAGGTGAGGGATTCAAGTTTGGGATGATTCTGGTCGGACCGCAGAACGACCATGGGTGGAGCCAGGCGCACTACGAGGCCGGGCAGTATCTGGAGCAGAAGACCGGGGCGACGATGATCGTCCTCGACAAGGTCAACACGGCCGATCGGCCGGAGACCACCGTCGATCAGGTGATCGACGACATGGTCGCCCAGGGTGCCGGCCTGATCTTCGCCACCTCCGACGACATGAAAGATGGCGTTCTCCTCGGAGCGGAACGCCACCCCGACGTTCCGATGATCTGGTCGTCGGGTGACAACGCCTGGGCCGATGGCAAGGACTACCGCGCCGATCTGGCCAATCTCGGCAACGAGATGGGGCGCATGGAGTACGGCAAGATGATCGCCGGGTGCGCCGCCGCGCTGACGAGCGAAACCGGCAAGCTCGGCTACCTGGGGCCGCTGATCAACGACGAGACCCGTCGTCTGGCCAGCTCCGTGTTCCTCGGAGCCGACTACTGCTGGCAGAACTACCGGGGCATGGGAGACGACCTCTCCTTCAGCGTGAACTGGATCGGCTTCTGGTTCAACATCCCCGGATTCACGCTCGATCCGACGCTGGTGGCCAACGACTTCTTCGATGGCGGAGTCGACGTCGTGATCTCCGGCATCGACACGACCGAGGCGTTGGTGGTCGCCGGACAGCGGGCCGCCGCCGATGAGTCCGTGTGGGCGATCCCCTACGACTTCGAGGGTGCCTGTGCGGAGGCTCCGAATGCCTGCCTCGGTGTCCCCTACTTCAACTGGGGACCGGCGTACCTGCGGGTATTGAACTCGGTGTTGACCGACTCGTTCTCGGCGGACTTCAACTGGTGGGGGCCGGACTGGGCCGACATCAACAACGCAGACACGTCGGGCGTGGGCTGGGAGGCCGGGGCCGGGCTGTCGGCCGATGCCGCCGCCAGTCTCGACGAGTTCATCGCCGGCCTGGGTGATGGGTCGATCAACCTGTACACCGGGCCGCTCAACTATCAGGACGGCACCCCGTTCCTCGCCGCCGGCGAGGAGGCGACGGACCTGCAGATCTGGTACATGCCACAGCTCCTCGAGGGCATGGTCGGGGCGAGCTCGGCCGGCTGATTCGATGGGAGACCGACCGGCGGGGGAGGGATCGTCGATCCCTCCCCCGCTCGCGTCCGAACCGGCCCGCAGACTCTCGGCGCACGTTCCACGCTTGGACCGCCGATGAGCCTCGAGCTGCGCGACATCCACAAGCACTTCGGCCGGGTGCGCGCCAACGACGGGGTGACCCTGCGCGTCGAGGCAGGCGAGCTCCACGGCCTGCTCGGGGAAAACGGCGCCGGCAAGTCCACCCTCATGAAGGTCCTGTCGGGGTTCATCGAGCCCGACTCAGGAACAATCAGTCTCGATGAGACGACGCTGCAGATGAGATCCCCCCGCGATGCCATCGCCGCCGGCATCGGCATGCTTCACCAGGATCCATTGGTCTTCCTCCCCTTCAGTGTTCTCGACAACTTCCTGCTGGGGAGCCCGCCGATCGATCGCGATTCGGCGCGAGGCGAGCTGGATCGACTTGCCGCCGACTTCGGCTTCTCCTTCGACCCCGACGCTCCGGCACGAACGCTGACCGTGGGAGAGCGCCAGCAGCTGGAGATCGTCCGGCTCCTCTGGCTGGGAGCAAAGGTGCTGATCCTCGACGAGCCGACCACCGGGATCTCGGCCACCCAGCAGAGCCTGCTCTTCGAGGCGCTGCGCACCCTCGCCGGGCAAGGAATGATCGTGATCTTCGTCTCCCACAAACTCGAGGAGATCGAGGTGCTGTGTGACCGGGTGACCGTCATGCGCCGCGGCAGGACCGTCGGCGAAGCCACCCTCCCCGTCGCCATCGACACGCTGGTGGAGATGATGTTCGGCGAGGCGGTCGCCGTTACCGGACGGCCTCCCGGCGTCAGGGGCGGTCCCGCCCTCCGGCTCGACGGCATCGCCGCCGACGACCGGCTCACCCGCCTCGAGGATCTCACACTGGAGGTGCGAGCCGGCGAGGTCCTCGGGCTCGCCGGTCTCGAGGGCAGCGGGCAACGGACACTGCTCCGGGCGTGCGCCGGGCTGCTCGCCACCACCGCCGGAACCATCGAGGTCGGCGATCGCGACGTGACCAAGCGCGACTACCACCAGCGCCTCGCTGCCGGGGTCCACTACCTGCCGGCGGGACGCCTCGAGGAAGGTCTGATCCGGGGCCTGACCATCACCGAGCACTTCCAGCTCGCGTCCGGATCCAACCGCTTCCTCGTGCCGTGGGCCGATGCGCGCGGTGACGCCGAAAAGCGCATCGCCAAGCATTCCATCAAGGGGGCTTCCGACACGACCGCCGAGGCCCTCTCCGGAGGAAACCAGCAACGGCTTCTCCTGGCGATGGTTCCCCCCGACGTGAAGGTGCTGCTCATGGAGCACCCCACCCGCGGGCTCGACATCGCCTCGGCCGATTGGGTCTGGGGCCAGTTGATCCAAAGGGTCGAGGCGGGAACCGCGGTGGTGTTCGCCTCCGCCGACCTCGACGAGCTGCTCCGCTACAGCGATCGCATAGTTGTGTTCTTCGCCGGAAGGGTGTTCAAGATGCTGGACGCATCCACCGCCGACGCCGATCAACTCGGTCACCTCATCGGCGGACGGGACGTGGCATGAGAGCCGCGTGGAACCGGGCGGGATCCAAGACGATCGCGGTGGCTCTGGCGGTCCTGGTCACCGCCGCCCTGCTCCTGGCATCGGGCGCATCGCCGATCGAGTCGTTCCGCCTCATATGGCAGGGGTCGGTGGGCAGCGGGCCCAAGGCGGCCGACACTCTGATGGCGTGGGTTCCGCTGGTGCTGGCGGCATCCGGGCTAGTGGTCACGTTCGCCGCCGGGCTGTGGAACATAGGCGTCGAAGGCCAGGTGGTGATGGGAGCGATCGCCGCCTCCTGGGTCGCCCGTGAGTTCCATGCGCCCTCGGCGGCGGTGATCACCGTCGCCCTGATCGCCGGGATCATCGGCGGTCTGCTCTGGGGCCTGTTCGCCGGGGTACTGCGGGTCTACGGCAAGGTGAACGAGATCTTCGGCGGACTCGGTCTCGACTTCGTGGCGACCGGCCTGGTGGTGTACCTGGTGATCGGGCCGTGGAAGCGGGCCGGCATCGCCTCCACCAGCGGCACCGACCCGTTCCCCAAGGAGGCCTGGCTCCCCACCGTGGGCGACAAGCTCGCCCCGATCGCCATCGTGCTGGCGGTCCTGGCGGTGATCGCGGTCTACTTCCTGATGCGAGGCACGTTCTTCGGGCTCCGCCTCAAGGCGGTGGGAGCCAACCCCGCCAGCGCCTACATCATCGGCCTGTCCACCAGCCGCTACCTCCTGTCGGCCATGGCCATCTGCGGGGGGCTCGCCGGGCTGGGCGGAGCCGTCCAGGCGATCGGATTCCAGCACAAGCTGGTACCGGCCATCTCCGGCGGGTACGGCTTCCTGGCGATCCTGGTGGTGCTCCTCGCCGGGTTCCGGGCGTCTCTCATCGCCCCGATCGCCTTCTTCTTCGTGATGATCTCGGTGGGAGGCACCCAACTGTCGCTGCGCCTCGGGCTCAACTCCTCTCTGGGCGGAGTGGTGCAGGGGACGCTGGTGCTGCTCACGGTGCTGGTGGGCGGGTGGCAGGTCAGGAGAGCGCGCCAGCGGGTGCGGCTCGAGGCGGAAGGCTGAGCATGGACGACACCATCGCCACGATCATCGCCGCCGCCGCCCCGCTCATCTACGCCACGATGGGAGAGACGATCGCCGAGAAGGCCGGAGTCATCAACCTCTCCCTGGACGGCAGCATCATGCTCTCGGCGATGGCCGGGTTCGCCCTCACCTACATCACCGGGAGCGTGATCGTCGGGTTCCTGGCAGCAACCGCGGTGTCGGCGGTCATCGCCGCGCTGATCGCCTTCGCCAGCATCGAGCTGAAACTCAACCAGATCGCCGTCGGGTTCGTCCTCACGCTGCTCGCCACCAAGCTCTCGTCGTTCCTCGGCACCGCCTACGTGGGCGTCAAAGGCACCCATGTGCCCCACCTGGCGATCCCCGGATTGTCGGACATGCCCTTCGTGGGAACGGTGCTGTTCAATCACAACCTGTCGGTCTACGGGAGTTACGTGGTGCTGATCGGGACCTACCTCTTCCTGTACCGCACCCGGCGCGGCCTGGAGTTGCAGGGCATCGGAGAGCGGCCCGAGGCCGCCTTCGCCCGGGGGATCGCGGTGAACCGCCTTCGCTACATCTACACGGTGATCGGGGGAGCCCTGGTCGGCCTGGCGGGTGCGGCCTACTCACTCGACGTCAAGTTCGGGTGGCGGGAGAACCTCACGCTCAACTTCGGGTGGATCGCCCTGGCGATAGTCATCTTCGGGGGCTGGCATCCGGTGCGGGTCGCCTTCGGCTGCTACCTGTTCGGCACACTCCAGGTGGTGGCATTGAAGCTGCAGCCGGTGGAAGCCCTCCAGGGGGTGTCGCAGATCCTGCCGATCATGCCGTTCGTCCTGATGATCTTCACCCTGCTGATCGTCTACCTCGATTGGTTCCGGAGGTTCGGCGACCGTCATCCCGCCTGGCGCCGACTGCTCGCCTCCGATCCTCCCGCCGGGATCGGCAGGGTGTTCGAGAGGGAGTAGCTCGCCGAGCTTCGCTCGGGCGCGGACCCCTCCACCCACACCTCGTCGCCCACCCGCACCGTTTGGACTCGATCGAGATCGGTCACGTCGAGGATGTACCCCCTCATGCCCTCGTGGAGGAAGGCGCGAGCGTCGCCGATCTCGGCGACGCTCCCCACGTCGGAGCGGCCGAGGAGGAACGACGTGAACTCGAGGCACGGAGCGGCCACGAACGCCCCGGTCAGCGGCAGGCTCCCGGACTCGCCACGGATCACCACGGTGCCGGCGAGATCCTCGAGAAAGACACGACGGTCGGTGGCGACGATGACGTTCTCGCCGGCGCACCCCAGCGGCGCCGCTCCGAAGCGGCCCGCCATCAGCCGGTAGTGCTCGGAGAACCCCATCGACAGGGCCCGGCGCCCGCTGCCGTCGGCTTGGGGGTGGGCGCGGTGGTGGGCGTCGAGAACCCAGCCGCCCTCGTGCCTCCCGGCGATTCCGTCCGGTCCGATGGCCGCCTCGGGGACGGCGAGGATCGGCCCCGGGTCATACCCCTCGCCCCGGGTCTTCAATGGGACGCGCTGCACCTGGAGACGGACGATGGGACCGAGTAGCTCACCGGGCATGTCGCCGGAGGTTAGGAGTGACCGCCGACTCATCGCATCTCCTCGGCCTTCCGGTGCGTCAGGCGCCGAACACGACCTCGTTGAGCAGGTCGGGACGATCGCTCACCAACCCGTCCACCCCGAGGTCGAGCAATCGGCGCATCTCTGCGGGGTCGTTCACCGTCCACACATGGACCTGCTTGCCCCCGCGGTGGGCTGCGGCGACGAGGCGACTGGTGGCAACCCTCAGCGGGATCTGCAGCGCGTCGGCGCCGACCATTACGGGGCGCCCCGCCATCGCCGACGCCATCGCCCGGGTCACCTCCCGCGGTCCGGCAGACGTGGCCACCCGGCCGGCGGATGCTCTGCGGAACCGTCTGATCCGGCGGTCGTGGAACGATCCGATCAGCACCCGCTCTTCGGCATCGAGCCGGGCGATCTCCCCGGCGACGACGCCTTCTACCCCGTCCTGTTTGAGGTCGATGTTGAGCAAGGCATCGGGAAAGGTGAGCAGCACCTCCTCGAGAAGAGGAATCGCCACCCTGTGCCCACGGAGGGGGTACCCGTTCGCCCGGTCGAAGTGATTGGCGGCATCGAGGGTGCGCAGGTAGGCCCAATCGTGATCCCAGACCTTGCCGCGCCCGTCGGTGAGCCGCTCCAGCCCATCGTCGTGGAACACGACGACCTCCCCGTCCCGGGACACATGGACGTCGGTCTCCAGATACCGGTAGCCGAGATCGACTGCCCCCTGAAAGGCCACCATCGTGTTCTCCGGCCACAGGAGCCGCGATCCGCGGTGGGCCAACCGGAGGGGATGCTCGTGGGCGAGGTAGGGCTTCATGGACCTCGTCCTGGCCTGGCGGGCAGCGGGCAGCGGGTCGCGGGCAGCGGTTTGGGGTAGCCGGTAGCCGGTTGCGATGTCACACGACCACCTCCCCACCCTTCACCACCGTCCGCACCAGGTTCGTCCCCGGGCGATAGGGGATGTGCCGGTGGGAGGGGGCATCGAGGATGACCAGGTCCCCGCGGGCGCCGGGGACGATCGAGCCGAGGTCCGGTGTATCCAGGGCCAGAGCCCCGCCCCGGGTCGCCGCCCAGACCGCTTCTTCCGGCGACAGGTTCATCTCCAGACAGGCGAGCGCCACGACCAGGCTCATGTTCTCCACGTTCGAGGTGCCCGGGTTGCAGTCGGTGGCGAGGGCGACGGTGACTCCGGAGTCCCACAACATTCGGGCGGGCGCCCGGGGGGAACGCATCGAGAGGGAAGCCGCCGGCAGCACAACGGCGACGACCCCGGCCTCGCGAAGTAGGCGGGCATCCTCCTCGGTGGCGTGATCGAGGTGATCGGCCGAGACCGCCCTCAGGTCGGCGGCGAGCGCCGCACCTCCGGTGTGGGTCAGTTGCTCGGCATGCACCCGCAGTTGCAGGCCGTGGGCCCGGCCGGCCTCGAGGATTCGGCGCGACTGATCTACGTCGAACGCCCCCCGATCACAGAAGACGTCGCAGTAGCGGGCAAGCGGAGCCGTCGCGGGAATGATCTCCTCCACCACCAGGTCGGCGTACTCCCCCGGATCGCTCCCCTTGTCCGGCACATGCGCCAGAAACGTGGGAACGACATCGACCGGTGACCGCACCCCCGCCGCCACGGCGACCTCGAGAATACGGACCTCGTGCTCAGTGGTCAGCCCATAGCCCGACTTGACCTCGACGGTCGTCGTCCCCGACCGGAGCATCCTTTCCAGGCGGGCCGCCGCCTCGTCGACCAGCGAGTCGCTCATCGCCGCCCGGGTGGCGGCGACGGTGGCATGGATCCCCCCACCCGAAGCCAGGATGTCGGCGTAGGGCTCGCCCCGGAGACGCCGGGCGAACTCATCCGAGCGGTCGCCGGCGAACACCAGATGAGTGTGGGCGTCCACGAAGCCGGGAAGCACCGCTCCCCCGCCGGCGCTCACCACTTCGCCGTGGCGATGCTCAGCGGGGACATCGCCGCCCGGGCCGACCCAAGCGACCCGCTCGCCGCTGATCGCCACCGCGGCGTCGGCAACGATCCCGAGATCGCCGGGCGGCCCCGGATTGGTGATCAACTCACCGATGTCGGTGACCAAGAGTCGCTTCCCGCTTCCCGCCTCCCGCTTCCCGCTCTTGCCGGTAGCCGGCAGCCGGTAGCCGGTAGCCGGTGTCACGTCTCTCTCATCGGGATGCGCACGCCGCGCTCGTCCGCCACCGCGATCGCCCGGTCGTAGCCGGCGTCGGCGTGGCGCATCACCCCGGTCCCCGGATCGTTGGTGAGCACCCGCTCCAGCCGGAAGGCTCCTTCGTCGGTGCCGTCGGCGACCACCTGGGCTCCGGCATGAATCGACTTCCCGATCCCCACACCGCCACCGTGATGGACCGCCACCCAGGCCGCGCCGGAGGCGGTGTTGAGGAGGGCGTTGAGGATCGGCCAATCGGCGATCGCGTCGGAGCCGTCGAGCATCGACTCTGTTTCCCGATATGGAGAGGCCACCGATCCCGAGTCGAGATGGTCGCGCCCGATCACGATGGGCGCCGACACCTCCCCCGATCGGACCAATTCGTTGAAGGCGAGACCGGCGCGGTGCCGTTCGCCGTATCCGAGCCAGCAGATCCGAGCGGGCAGGCCCTGAAACGACACCCGCTCCCGGGCCATCTCCAGCCAGCGCTGCAGCGCCTGGTCCCCGGGGAAGAGCGCGGCGACCGCTCTGTCCGTGGCGGCGATGTCGGCGGGATCGCCGCTCAGTGCCACCCAGCGGAAGGGGCCCTTGCCCTCGGCGAACAGCGGGCGGATGTAGGCGGGAACGAAGCCTGGATACGCGAAGGCGTCGGCGAAGCCCCCGAGCCGTGCTTCGCCCCGCAGGTTGTTCCCGTAGTCGAACACCTCGGCCCCGGCCCCCATGAAGCCCACCATCGCCTCGCAATGGATGGCCATCGACTGGCGCGCCTCGGTGACGTAGAAGCCGGGGTCCTTGTCGCGCAGCTTGGGCGCGTCGTGCACCTCCACCCCGAGGGGGATGTAGCCGCCTAGGGGGTCGTGGGCGGAGGTCTGGTCGGTGACGATGTCGAAGGGCAGCCCCCGGGCCAATAGCTCGGGGAAGACTGCGGCGGCGTTGCCGACGACCCCCACCGACAGGGCGCGCCGTTCCCCCTTGGCGGTCATCACCATCTCCACTGCGGTGTCGAGATCGGGCGCGACCTCATCCAGATACCGGGTGGTGAGGCGGCGGGCGATTCGCTCCGGGTCGACCTCGACGCACAGCACCGCCCCCCCGTTCATGGTGACCGCCAGCGGCTGCGCTCCGCCCATGCCACCCAATCCGGCGGTGAGAGTGGCGGTACCGGCGAGCGTGCCCCCGAAGCGGTGCTCGGCCACCGCGGCGAAGGTCTGGAAGGTGCCCTGGAGGATCCCCTGGGTCCCGATGTAGATCCACGACCCGGCGGTCATCTGCCCGTACATGGTGAGCCCGGCCGCCTCGAGCTCGCGGAACTCCTCCCAGGTGGCCCACTCGGGGACCAGCAGGCTGTTGGCGATCAGCACCCGGGGTGCCATCGGGTGGGTGCGGAACACACCGACCGGCTTGCCGGATTGCACCAGCATCGTCTCGTCGGACTCCAGCGACGATAGGGTGCGGACGATCCCGTCGAAGGCTTCCCACGACCTGGCGGCTCGGCCGGTCCCCCCATAGACCACCAGGTCGTCGGGTCGTTCGGCGACCTCGGGATCGAGGTTGTTCATCAGACAACGCAGGGCCGCCTCCTGCAGCCAGCCCTTCGTGTTCAGCGCGGTGCCGCGCGGAGCGCGCACCCGTCGAGGACCGCTCATCGACCACCTCCAACCGGCAGGGTACCGGAGGGGCCTTCGGCGGTGTTGGGCGGGTTTGCCCCCGGCTACCTTCGAGGGTGCCAGCCGCCCATGGAGGATTCATGAGCAAGCCCACACTCGTCTATCGCCACGCCGAACAGCCCGGCCGCGGTCTCGCCACCGCCGGCATCTTCCTGATCAAGGCCTTGATGGCCCTCCCCCATCTCATCATCGTCGGCGTTCTGCAGAACCTGGCCTGGGCGGTGGGCTACGTCGGATACTGGATCGTGGCGTTCACCGGCAAGATGCCCACGGGCATCTTCCAACTCATCGAGATCTCGATGCGTTGGTCGGCGCGCTCCTACGGCTGGTTGATCGGATACACCGATGCCTACCCGCCGTTCGAGATCGCCCCGGAGTATCCGGTGGACGTGCAAGTGACCGCACCGGAGAATCCCAGCAAGGGCTGGGCGGTGGCCGGACTGCTGTTCGTCCCCAAGGGACTGGCGGCACTCCCCCACTTGTTCGTACTGGCCTTCCTCGACGTCGCCGCGGTGTTCGCGGTCTGGTTCGGATACATCGCCACTGCATTCACGGGATCGTTCCCCGTCGGCATCCAGGATTTCGTCGCCGGAGTGCTGGGATACAACTACCGGCTGTGGGGATGGGTCCTCGGCTTGTACGACGAGTACCCCGAGTTCACCCTGAAAGCAACCCTCGCCTAGCCGGACCCGTGTCGCCACCGCGCCCGACGACGAGTCGGGCGCGGTGCTGACCGCATCGCGATCATCGACGAACCCCGAATGAGGAGACCGACCCTGGGAAAGCCGGGGGACGGTGTCACGCTGGTGAAGAAATGGCTCAAACATGGGAACGGGTCAATGTCGAACTCGTCGCCCATCGCAAGCACCGACCGCTGGCGGCGCGTAACGCACTCCGGGTGACCGCCCTCCTCGCCGCCGCACATGGTGTCGTCCTCATCGTGTCACCAGACCGCGGGTTGTCGCTGTTCGGAGCGTCGCCGGTCGCCACCGCCGCCCCCTGGCTGCGGAGCTCAGGCGTGCTGTTCGTCGCCCTGGCAGTGGTGTTCTGGTCGGCATCCCGGTGGCCGGCATCGATGATGCAGCGGCCGGTGTTGCTGTCCGCCGGGATCGTCACCGGGGCCTTGGCATTGGCCGGGGTACTGCCGATCCTCGACGGCACGGTCCAGTCGACCTTTGCGTCGGTCGTCGGTATCGAGACCGCCCTCGCCGTCTGGATCTGGTGGCTGCTGCTGAGCGACGGGATCTGAACAGGACCTGAAGCGGACGAGTGCTACCGAGTGTCGGTCGATGAACCGACCGTACCCGGGCGATCCCCAGACATTGTCGGCGCGGCCAATCCGGTCATCGCCCCCGCTCGGTCATTCCCGACACGAACGCCAGGAACGCGGCGGCGGTGTTGAGTACGGTCACCCCGCCGCGGTCCCGAATCGGATCGACCTCCACGAAGTCGACGGCCCGGACCGTCGGGTGGGCCCCGGCGGCGTGGCACGCCGCGGCGAGCTGCCGCGGGGTCATCCCCCCGGGGCGGGAACCGGGGCACCCCGGGGCGAAGGCGACATCGAGCACATCCACATCGACGTCGACGTAGACCCAGTCGCAACGGCGAGCCAGATCACCCAGGGCGGAGGCAACTGCCCAACCGGCACCGACCTCGTCCACGGTGGACATGGTCACGATCTCGATCCCATGCTCGTCGCAGTATCCCCGGTGCTCGGCGGAGTTGGCGAACGAGTGAATCCCCACCTGGATCACCCGGCCGTCGGGCAAGCCGTCCTCGATCAGGCCGCGGATCGGGCTGCCGTTGGTGGGGCCGCCCTCGGTGAGCCGCACGTCGTGATGGGCGTCGATCGTGAGCACCCCGACCCGGGACAGGTCCCTCCCGGAGAGGGCCTTGACCAGGGGACGGGTGATGGCGTTGTCGCCTCCCAGGAACACCTTCACCGGCCCCACCGGCAGGTCGGAGGCGAGCCGCTCCACTTCGGTGGGCATGGCCTGCATGTCGAGACCGTCCACCGGCCAGTCCCCGGCGTCGCGGACGGCAACGGCCCGAAGATCGTTGCCCCGTTCGCCGTCGAACACCGAGAACCGGCCGAGCACCGACCGCACCTCGCCGGGGCACCGCCATGCCTCGGAGGGGCTCAGCGACGCCGAGGATGACGGCACGCCGATCACGATGAGGTCGGGCTCGGGAGCTGCCCCGGCCAGCCAGGCGTCGGCGCGGGGCGACAGCGGATCGGCGGTGGGCACGATCGGCAGGCTACCGAGGACCCGGCCCCGGTGCTTTGCCGAGAAGACCCGCCGTATCCTGCCGCCATGATCCCTGCCGCCACCGCCCGATGATCGACGAGCCGCTCGCCGTCGGCGACCTCTTCACCATCCCCGCCGACGAGTTGCGGTGGCGCTTCGACACGTCCGGGGGTCCCGGCGGCCAGCACGCCAATCGCTCGGCTACCCGCGCCGAGGTGTCGTTCGACCTGGCGACCAGCCCGTCGGTCCCAGACCATCTGCGCGACCGCATGCTGTCCCGGCTCCGCGTCGCCGCCGCGGCCGGTGTGGTCAGGGTCACTTCAGACGACACCCGTTCGCAATGGCGCAACCGGGCGCTGGCCCGGCGGCGGCTCGCCGAGCTGCTGGTCGATGCGGCCAGGACCCGACGCCGCCGGGTGGCCACCATGCCATCGGCGGGAGCCCGCCGACGCCGGTTGGAGCTCAAACGCCACCGGTCCGAGGTGAAGCGGATGCGGCAGGGGCCGATCGTCGACGACTGAGCACCCGACCTAGCCCTCGGCACCCCCGGTGAAATTCCACGCGGCGAGGCGGAGCGATGGCGCCCGCACGATCCCGGCACCGAACTCACTGTCGGCGTAGCGGAGATCGTCGCCGACCCCGAGCACCCGATCCGGGCCGAGCGCCTGCACGAACGACTGGGTGAACCGCAGGCCGGTGACCCCTCCGGTGATCCGCCCGTTCTCGATCATGAATGTCCCGTTGCGGGTGAGACCGGTGACCACCTGGCTCTTCGGGTCGAGGATCCGGCAGTAGTTGAAGGTGGCCACATACAAGCCCCGGTCAACTGCGGCGATCATGTCTTGCACCGAGTCGTTCCCGCCGGCGATCACCAGGCCGGCACTGATCGGACCCACCGAGGCGTCGGCGAAGGCGTGCCCGGTGGATTCCACGCCCGCCTTGCGGGCGGTGCGCCGGTCGTGGACCAGCGCCTCGGTCACCCCGGCCCGCACCAGGTACACCGTTCGCTTGGGGGTGCCCTCGGCATCGAAGGCCAGCCCGAGGGCGTCCGGTGACATCGGGTCGTCGGTGATGGTGATCCGCCGATCGAACTGCGATGCCCCGAGTTCGACGAACGACCCGCCCTCCTGATATGCCTTGGCGTTGAACCCGTAGAAGCCCATGAAGATCGCCATGGTCGCCACGCACTCCGGGGCGAGCACCACCTCGTACTCCCCGGGTTTGAGGTCGAACGCCTTCATGCCGCGGCGCGCCCGATCCGCAGCCAGCTCGCCGGCGGCGGCGCCATCGATCTCGGAGAACCGGACCGAGGTCTGGTGGGCCGAGCCGGCGCTCTCTCCGGTCTGGTGGATCCCGTCGATGGTTGCCCTGGTCACCCGGCCGACGGCGCGCTGACCGAGGGTGTTGGCGAAGGCCACTTCCTCGGACTCGGTGTCGCAGTAGCCGGCGGCGGAAAGGCCGTCTCCGGCGTCGATGAACGCCTTGACGGTCGCCGCTCGCTGCCCGGGAGTGGCCTCGGTCGTCGAGGAGTCGGCGTGTCCGATGTCATCGACAGGAGCCGGAGCAGCGACCCCGGGCCAGTCCTCGTCCACGGGCTGCAATTCGGCGGCCGCGATGACATCGTCCACGAGGCGGGTGAGGGCGGCATCATCGACCCGGTTGCCGGTGAGCGATGCCACCTTGCCGTCCACCGCCACCCGCACCCGAACACCGGCGGTGTCCTCGGCGACGTTCTGATGGATGAACGAGTTGGCGAATCTGGTGAGTGCGGTGGTGCCCACCGTGGCCACGGCCTCTGCCTCGGCGCGCTCCCCCACCAACTCGACCACCCGGTCGGCGATCTGCTGTGCGTTCTTCATGCCCGCACCCCCACGCGGACCTTGGCGAATCGTCCGGGCGACGCGCTGTGCCCGGTGTGTGCCACTTGCATCGGCTGGCCCTTCCCGCAGTTGGGTGTCCCCCAATGCACCCATTCCGCCTCGCCTCCCAACCCATCCAACTGTGCCCAAAACTTCGGGGTGATCCCGGTGTAGGTGGGATTCTTGATCATCCGGCCCAGCTTGCCGTCGTGGATCTCCCAGCCGATCTCGCACCCGAACTGGAAGTTGAGCCGCTTGTCATCGATGGACCACGACCGATTGGTCGACATCAACACCCCGTCCTCGGTGGCGGCGATCATCTCCTCGAGCGAGGAGTCGCCGGGGAGCAGACCGACGTTGGTCATACGAACCATCGGCAGCCGGTTGTAACCGTCGGCCCGCACCATGCCGCCGGGCGGCAATCCGGCGATCGATGCCGAATCTCTACCGGAGAGGACCCCGACCCACAGTCCGTGGTCGACGATCGGCACCCGCTGCGCCGGGGTGCCCTCGTCGTCGTATCCGAAGGTCCCCAACGCCCCCGGGAGAGTGGCGTCAGCGGTGATGTTCATCACTTCCGAGCCGTAGCGATGCTCCCCGAGTCGCTGCAGTTCCAGATGTGAGGTCCCGGCGAAGGCGGCCTCCCATCCCAGGATGCGATCCAACTCGATGGCGTGCCCCACGGATTCGTGGATCTGGAGCGCCAACTGGCTCGCCTCGAGGATCAGGGTCTTCTCGCCCTCCGGGCACTCGGGGGCACCGAGCAGAGCGGCGGCCTCCTCGGCGATCCGGCCGGCATTGCCTTCGTAGTCCCAGCGGCGGACTCTCTCGAAACCGCCGGTCTCGAACTGGCCGAACGATTGGGGATACGAGCGACGCTGGGTCTCGTACTCCCCGACCGCGGTGGCGTCGAACCCGCCGCCGGTCTCGACGATGTGCTGATGGATCTTCGAGCCTTGCGAGGAGACGAACCACTTGTGGGTGTCCCAACACCCCAGCGAGGCGCGGGCAAGACGTACTCCTTCGACGCCCTGCATCGTCCGACTGACCGCGAGCAGCAAGTCGACCTTCTCCGACAGCGGCACGTCCAAGGGCGCCTCGTCGAAGGGGGTCTCGTAGTCGGCCTCGACCACGGGGACATCGGCGAGCGGCATCGGACGTCCCGGAACCGCCGCCGAGGCGCGGGCGATCTCCACCGCCTTGTGGCCGGCGTCCCGCAGAGACGCCTCATCGACGTCGGCAGTGGCGAAGAATCCCCATGACGATCCGACCAGGGCGCGTACCCCGACCCCGGCCGCCTCACTCCTGTTGAGGGTTTCCATTCCCCCGTTCATCACCTCGATGAACTCGTCGCGCCCCTCGACGTAGCGGGCGTCGGCATAGGACGCTCCCGCCGCCAGCGCCGCCTCGACGGCAGTCGATGCTCTGTCGAACACGTTGCGATCCCTTCTATCACAGACACCAGACACGGTGACTTTGTCGTCTGTCCTTCTGTCCTCTGTGATCTGTCTTCTGCCTTCTAGACCCCCGCTCGCGTGTCGGTGATCAACTCGTCGACGACGGCGTTGAGGGCGTCTCGCTCGCCGGCACCGGCGGACAGCGAGGCGCGGTAGGTCGCCAACTGACGGTCGGCGCTGGTTCCCCCGGAGACGATCTCCCGGGCGTGCTCCACCTCGGCGAGGCAACCCAGCTCCAACGCATCCTCCCGCACCAGGTCGATGATCTCCTCGACCAGATCACCGTACGGCACCAGCTCGCCTCTGCCGTAATCCATCAGGCTCGCCTCGACGCCGTAACGCTGCGCCCGCCACACGTTCTCTGCCACCAGCATGTTGGCGTAGGTCCGCCACCGCCGATTGTGCGACCGATGCCGGAACAGCATCGACATGATCGATTGGTACAGAGCGGCGATCGTGATCCCGTCCTCGATCCGGGTGCACACGTCGGAGATCCGCATCTCCACGGTGGGGTAGCGCGCCGAGGGCCGGACGTCCCACCACAACTTGGAAGCATCTTCGATCAACCCGGGTTCCACCAGGACGTCCACGTGGCGCTGGTACTCGGACCACGAAGCGAAGTGCTCGGGGATGCCGGTGCGGGGGAGCGAGCGGAACACGCTCATCCGGTAGGACTTCAGTCCCGACTCCATGCCGTGCCAGAACGGCGACGAAGTGCTCAGTGCCAGGAGATGAGGAAGGAAGTACGACACCTGGTTCATCAGATCGATCCGCATGTCGCGGTCCTCGATGCCGACGTGGACGTGCATGCCGCAGATCACCAGACGACGCACCACCACTTGAAGATCCCGGGCAAGGAGCAGATACCGGTCCCGCTCGGTCACTTCTTGATCGGCCCAGTCGGCGAAGGGATGGGTCGATGCGGCGATCAGGGCGAGCCCGTGGCGATCGACCACCTCGAAGAGGGCCGTCCGCAGCCGCCGCAGGTCGTCGCGCGCCTCGGCCACGGTGGAGAACACTCGGGTGCCCACCTCGACCTGCGCCTTGAGAAACTCCGGGCTCACCTGAGAGCCCATGATCGCCCGGCATTCCTCCATGACCGCAGCGTCCGGATCGCGCACCAGATCCCGGGTCTCCAGATCGACGAGGAGGTACTCCTCTTCGACCCCGATCGTGAACGCCGGACGCTCCACCGCCACCGTTTCTCCTCGCTCGCGCAGGCCACCCTAACGACCCCGGATGAGCCCGGCCCGGCGGAGTAGGGTCCGGTGCATGGCGACCAGCAAGACCCCCGAACCTTCCCCTCTCGAGCGAGTCACCGCATGGGCGGAGGCCGATCCCGACCTGTCCCTGGATGACCAGGGACGCCTGGTGATGGCAGGAAGGCCACCGGTCAAAATCTCGGTGACGGCGAACGACGAAGTGTTGATGCTGACCTACCGGACGGATTCTGCGAGTGGGACGCCGACCTTGCCGGGTCGGGCGAGCGCGGTCAGGAGCGAACTGGCCGACGGAACCCTCATCCTGTCGAGCCCGGTGTACCTCGATGGGCTGAATCGCCAGTCGTTCACCGCTGCGCTGCGCTCGTTGGTCGGAGTCGTCGACGAGATGGGTCCGCCGGGTTTCCCCACAACCCGCCCGCTCCCCGCCGAGCGTGTCACCGACGAACCGGCACCCACCCGGGAGATGCCTGCAGTGTGGACGCCCACCCATGCGGTGCCCACCGGAGGGACACGCGCCTGGGCAGATCCCGATCCGGCGCAGGATCCAATCACGACGCTCGAGGCGCGGGTGCGCCTCTCAATAGCGGAGCGGCGCGGCGACTGGGCCCGGGTGGTCGGCTCCAACGGATGGACGGGCTGGGTCGACGCCCGGGTGCTCGAGCCGGTCGGAGCCGAGACGAGCCAATCGGCGACGAGCTCCGGCCTGCGTATCCGGCCGCTCTCCGCCGTGGGGGCGGTGGTGATCGCCCTTTCCGCATTCCTGCCGTGGGTGAGCTTGGGGAACCTCCCCTCGTCGAACGCCTTCGACGTGTCCGCCCGTTTCCTCTTCGACTTCACCGCCGCCGGCGCACCCGACCTGGTGTGGGTGATCCTGGTGGTGGCGGCGGTGGCGCTGATCCCGATCGACCGCCTGAAGTCGGTCCCCGTGCTGGCGGGACTCGCCGCCATCGCCATCGCCGGGCTGTTCGCCGTGCAGATCTACCGCGGAGTCTCCGATGGGGGCGGCACGTTCTCCGACGTCATGGACCTCATCGGTTTCGCTCCGTTGCTGACGGCAGCGGGTGGAGTCCTGGTGATTGTGGGCACCGCCCGAAAGTGACGGACTGGGACCCAGATCAGTACCTCCGCTTCGAGGACCAGCGGCTCCGGCCGGCTCTGGATCTGATCGTCCACATCGACGGCTCCCCTGCTGAGATCTGGGACCTGGGATGCGGTACCGGGTCGATAACCGCGCTGCTGGGGGAGCGGTGGCCGACCGCCGCGGTCCACGGTCTCGACTCATCGCCGGAGATGATCGACCGGGCCCGCCGGATCGCCGACATCGACTGGGTGCTGGGTGATATCGCCGCGTGGGAGGTGGCGGCTCCGGTGGATCTGGTGTTCTCCAATGCCGCGCTCCACTGGCTCGGCGAACATGAGTTGCTGCTGCCCCGCCTCACCGCTCGAGTCGCCACCGGAGGAACGCTCGCCGTCCAGATGCCCCGCAACTTCGCCGCGCCGTCCCACGCGCTCCTCGCCGAAATCGCCGCCACACCGCGATGGATCGACCGGGTGGGCGACGTCGTCAGACCGCCGCCGGTTGCGGAACCCGCCTTCTATCACGACCTCCTCCGGGCGCTGTTCAGCTCGGTCGAGGTATGGGAGACCGAGTATCTGCATTGCCTCACCGGCACCGACCCCGTGGCCGAGTGGGCTCGGGGCACCGCAGCCCGGCCGTTCATCGACGCCCTCGGCGACGCTGCCGGGGAGTTCATGGAGGAATACTCATCCCGCCTCCGCGTGGCGTATCCACCGCGTCCCGACGGGACAACGCTCTTCGCGTTCAAGCGTCTGTTCATCGTGGGGAGGAGATGAGCCGCCCATCGCCGCCGCCGGTCGGGTAGGCCGCGGATCGCGGAGTCTCTCGTACCATCATGAGGTGCGCCGCGCCTTCCTGTCCTTCGTCTTGCTCGCCACCTCATGCACCTTCGGCGACGGTGTGCAGCCTCCATCGCCTTCGACCGCCCCGGAGGCAGCCACCATTGCGGCCGGGACGGCCGCCGTCACGACCACCGCCGCGGCGACTCCCGCAGACCCGGCTACGCGGGCCGCCGCACTGTTCACCGCCCGGTCGTTTCTCGATGCATTGAGCGCTGGCGAATGGAACGGTGCCGCGACGATGATCGTCGATGCTCCAGAGGACCTGCCCGAGACGCTCGCGGCGTGGTCGGAGAGCATCACCCTCGTCGACGCGTCGTACGCGATCGGTTTCGACTACGTAACCGACGAGCTGGCTCGGGTCGGTGCGTCCGCAACCCTTACACCCAAGGGATTCCAGGCTTGGCGATTTGAGACTGCCCTAGACCTGGCCTTCGACGGCTCATGGAAGGTCGTATGGAGTCCGTCGATCTTGTACCCGGGGCTCGCGGACGGCGATCGCCTTGTCGTGGAGCACGACTGGGCGCCGCGGGGTGCCATCCTCGCCCGCGACGGAACGGCGCTGGTACGCAGCGTACCCATCTGGTCTGTCGGCGTCGTGCCCGGCCGGATCGAGGACCTCGACGTGGTCGTCGCCGTCCTCGAGGAAGCGGCGGGGATCCCGGGCGACACCGTCAGAGCCGAAATCGCCAAGCCCGGTGTCCAGGCCGACTGGTTCGTCCCCGTAGGATCGCTTCCAACCTCCGCGACCGAAGCCGCCGCGACCCTGTCGGCGACACCGGGGATCCTCCTTCGCGAGGCCACCGAGCGAGTCTCGCTCTCCCCCGGTCTGGCGGCGCACGTCGTCGGCGCGGTGGGCCCGATCACCACCGAGCGCCTCGATGTGCTCGGCCCGCCGTACGGTCCCAACGACCTGGTGGGGGTCTCGGGAATCGAGCAGTCGTTCGAGCGGCAATTGGCCGGCACCCCCGACGCCCGGATCGTCTGGTTGAACCGGTACGGGCAGACAATCGAGACCTTGCTCGAGGCCACCGGCACGCCGCCGGAGTCGATCACCACGACCATCGACCTAACGGTGCAGACGGCAGCCGAACGGGCACTCGAAGGGATCTCGAAACGTGCCGCCGTCGTGATCGTGGACACCGAAACGTCCGAGGTACTCGCCTCGGTCTCGCGCCCGATCGACGGCTTCGATCGCGCCTTCCTCGGCTCCTATCCACCAGGCTCGACGTTCAAGATCGTGACCGCGGCGGCACTGCTGGAAGAGGGCATGTCTCCCGAAGATCGGGTCGATTGCCCCGCCGAGGTCACGCTGGGCGGTGCCCACTTCCGCAATGCCGGAGGACGGGATCTGGGACGGATCACCCTGGCCACCGCATTCGCCGAGTCGTGCAACACCACCTTCACGGCGCTGGCGGTGCAACGCCTCTCGAACGCCATTCTCGGCTCGGTGGCAATGGCTTTCGGGTTCGAGACCGATCCGGATGCCGGCCTTCCCGCGGCGACACCGCGCTACCCGGAGCCGGTGGACACCGCGGAGCTGGCGGCGTCGGCGATGGGACAGGGCCGGGTGCTGGTGACTCCCCTCGAGCAGGCTTCGATCGCCGCCGCCGTCGCCGCCGGAGGGTGGCTCCCTCCGACGGTGATCGTCGGTGAGACCGACCGGGTTCGTGTGCCGTTGGATCCAGGCGTGGCGTCGGATCTCGCCGATCTGATGTTGTTGGTGGTCACCGACGGGACGGCGGGCAACGCTCGGGTGCCCGGCGAGGTGGTCCGGGCGAAGACGGGCTCCGCCGAGTACAACGACGCCGGCGACACCCATGCCTGGATCGTGGGCTACTGGAATCACCTCGCCTTTGCCGTCATCGTCGAGGACGGGGGCTCCGGCGGGCAGACCGCCGCCCCGATCGCCGCGGCGATCATTCAGGATCTGGTGGGGTGAGCAACCAGACATTGGACGTTCGACATTCGACGTTCGACGGAGCGGCGATGAGCGATCGGCGATGGGCGACACCCGTCGAGAGCTGACTTGCTGGAGACTGGTAACTGGCGACTTCTTGCGGGCCGCGGGCAGCGGGCCGCGGGCAGCGGGCAGCAGGCTGCGGGTGCGGTATACCCTCCCCCCATGCTCACCCCATCTGACGAGGTGTATCGGGCGGTTCGCTCCCTGCGGGTGGTCCGGGCGTTCACCGACGAGCCGATCGACAAAGCGGTCCTCGAGCAGATACTCGACGCCGGAAGGTGGACCGGCTCATCGAAGAACGTGCAGGGATGGATCCTCGTGGTCGTCGACGATCCCGAGGGTCGAGACCGGGTCGCATTGGCCGGTCAGTTCACCCAGCCCGTGCTCGACTCACCGGCAACCGTGTGTCTGGTCAAGACCGACCAGGGAAACGACTTCGACATCGGACGCCTCGCCCAGAACCTGATGCTTGCCGCCGCGGCCCGGGGCATCGGCTCCTGCCCGGTGACGCTCCATGACGGAGCCCGTGCCCGCACCGTCCTCGACCTCCCGGACGGACACGAGTGCCGGTACGCGGTGGCGCTGGGTCATCCCGACCGCGCCGCCGAGGAGGCCGCACGCGAGGAGCGACGCGCCCGCGGCGTCGCCGGTCGCAAAGCCCCGGCCGAAGTGATCCGACGCGGTTCGGTCTGAAGCCGGGAACCCCGCGGCCCGTTCCGACGTCTCAGACCACAACGGAGGCCGGTAGTGGCGCGGGCAACTCAGATCCACGATCCGTACGGTGGCTGCACCGCGGCGTGTTCCCACGACCTCGCCGCCGGCGTGTTGATCTCCGACCTGCTGCGCACCGACGGACCCCACGTCGCCTACACGTTGACCGACGCCCGGCGGCCGCTGCTTCCCGTCACCGAGTTGCGCCGGGCGGGGTGACTCCCCGGCGCACCGCCACCATCTCGGCGACGATCGCCACCGCGATCTCCTCAGGGGTCGCCGCACCGATGGGAAGCCCGACCGGGGCGCTGATCCGCTCCAGATCCTCATCGGAGAAGCCCTGCGACCGCAGTCGAGCCACCCGGGCGGCGTGGGTCCGCCGGGACCCCAACGCGCCCAGGTATCGAGCCGGAGACCGCAGTACCGCCGGAAGCAGTTCATCCTCGAATCGGGCCTCGTGGAGCACCGACACGATGTAGGTGGCCGAATCGACCACCTGCTGGGCTATGAGCTGGTCCGGCCAACCACACCGAACCACCGCTGCCGCCGGGAACCGCTCCGACAGCGCAAAGGCGGGCCGGGGATCACCCACTTCGACCACGAACCCGGCCGCGGCCGCGGCCGCACACACCGCCTCCCCGATCGGCCCAGCTCCGAAGAGCAGCAGCCGGGGTGGCGGGACCAGCACCTCGACGAACACCTCACTTGTTCCCGCGGGGACCAGCCGCGACGTCTCCGCCGAGATCAGATCGGGCACGGCTGCGGCCACCTGATCGGCGACATCCGACGGAAGGCCGCCCTCGAGGAGGTTCCCGACCTCGTCGAACAGAGCCCGGGGTCCGGTCGGCACCATGACCGCCAGCGCGCCGGGGCGGCGGTCGGCGAGGCGCTCCGCGGCACTCTCGAGAATGCTCACCACGGCTCCACGAGCACGCGGATCGTCCCGCCACAGGCGAGACCGACCCCAAAGGCCTCCTCGTCACTGATTCCGTACGTGACCACCCGCCCCACACCGGTCGAGAGCACCTCTGCGGCAACCGTGATCACGTCGTTCTCGACACATCCCCCGCTCACCGAGCCGACGACCTCACCGGCGGAAGAGATCAGCATCCGCGTACCGGGCGGGCGGGGAGCGGTTCCGCGGACGTCGATCACGGTTGCCGCAGCCACCCGCTTCCCCTCCGACTGCCAGCGGCCCGCGGTATCCAGGTCGGCGATCAGCGACATGCCGGGAGTATGCCCCACCTGTCGAGGGTCCGCTTCCAACGGACCGTCTCTAATCTGTCCAACGAGGTCCGCGTGACCTCATCTCCCTTGGCTCATCGACGCGACGGACTCGAGATCTTCTCCGGCCGCCACGGCCGCCGCTTCAAGAGGCGGCGCAACTGGGGCCAGATAATCGCGCGCGCTCTCACCGTCGCGGTGGTCATCACGGCGGTAGTCGGCGGGTTCCTGCTCTTCAGAGCGATCACCGCCCCGGACGTCGTGCACCTGCGGGTGCTCGGCGCGGAAGGCGCTCCGGTCGCCGGGGCAACCATCACCTCGCCGAGCGGCGCTCATGCCACCACCGCGGACGGAGGCATGGCGTCCCTCGCCTTCGAGCCCCCGGCCATGCTCTCGGTCACGGCTCCCGGGTACCGCCCCGCCAGCTACGACGTGCAGGCGATTCCCCCTTCGGGTCCGCTCTCGCTGCAGATGGAACCGAACATCCTCCAGGGACGTGTCATCGATGGAGCGGGCATCGGCCTCCCCGGGGCCACCGTGACTCTGGGCGCGGTGACCACGACCGCGGGCGAGTTCGGAAGCTTCGAGATAGTCGCCGCCGAGCCCGGCACCGTCATCGCCTCCAAGGCCGCGTGGGAACCCACAGAGAAGGAGTGGCAGGGCGAGACCGGGCGCCTCGACATCGTCCTCGATCCCTTCGTGGTCAAGGGGATCAGGGTGTACTCCCCGGTGGCCGGCGACGACGCCCAGTTCGCTGCTCTCCTCCGTCTCGCCGACTCCACGCCGGTGAACGCCATGGTGTTCGACACCAAGAGCGAGAGCGGTCAGGTGGAATACGACACCGAGGTTCCCGAGGCCATCGCCGCCGGCGGGGTCTTCGTCAAATACGACGTCGTCGACAGGCTCGCCCAGGCCAAGGCCCACGGCCTGTACACGATCACCAGAATCGTCGCCTTCCAGGATCACTACCGGTCCCAGTACCGCCCGGAACTGGCCCTGCACACCGCCGACGGCTCGGTGTGGCTGAACAACAACGGCCTGGGATGGATGGACCTGACCAACCGGGACACCTGGCAGTATCCGATCGACCTCGGTATCGAGGCGTGCGGACTCGGGTTCGACGAGATCCAGTTCGACTACGCCAGGTTTCCCACCGACGGTGACATATCCACGATCGTGTATTCGGCGGGCGAACTCGACGGTGCCGCCCGGGTGAGCACGGTGGCCGCCTTCCTTGCCGAAGCGCGCGACCAACTTCACGAGGCAGGCTGCGCGGTGTCGGCCGACATCTTCGCCATCGTGCTCTCCGTCGGAGACGATCAAGGCCTGGGGCAGAGGGCTGAGGAGCTCTCGTGGGCGGTCGACGCGATCAGTCCGATGATCTACCCGAGCCACTACAGCAATGGCTGGCTCGGCCTCGACAACCCCAACGACCACCCAGCCGAGGTCGTCGGAGATGCGCTGGACTCGGGAATGCCCCGCCTGGACGGAGGCGCCTTGATGCGGCCATGGCTGCAGGGATTCTCCTGGAGTGCCGAACAGGTGCAGGAGAGCATCCTCACCGCCGAGAGCAGCGGCAGCGGCTGGATGCTGTGGAACGCCGTCAGCCAGTTCGAACCGGCCTTCATCCCGGATGAGTAGTCGGGACGCAATGCGCAATGCGCAAGATGCAAGACGCGCTCCAACGGGTTAACGGGTAACCCTCTTCAGATCGGGATCCTCATCCCTTCGAAGGCGGCGTCGGTCTTGGGGAACCGGCCCCGGGCCAATCCCCGGATCGAGTCGATCTGCTCGTCGGATCGATCCGGGTCGTGGCTGGTGAGGATCAGTCGCCCGACCCCGGCGTCGCGAGCCACCCCGACGGCACCCTCCCAATCGCTGTGCCCCCATCCCCGATACGACCGTCGGTGTTCCTCGGGCGTGTACTGGGCGTCGTGAACGAGGACCGAGGCATCGCGGGCGAGATCGCGCAACCGGCCGTCGGCGGCAGCATCGCCGGACTCGTGATCGGTGGCGATGACGACCGACCGTCGACCCTCGAGCCGGTAGCCGACGACGCCCTGTGGGTGCGAAAGAGAGGCGTGGGACACCGTGACCTCACCGACCGATACCGGACCGTCTAGGGGATGGAACCGAAGTGTGGCTCGCACTTCGCCGATGGACATCGGCCACCACGGCGGGTGCATCACGCCGAGCAGGACCTCCCGGGACGTCCGGCCTTCGAAAGGTGCGCCGTAGAGGTCGATCGTGGTGGCGGGATCCGACAGCGCCGACAGCGTCGGCAAGCCCTGGATGTGATCCCAGTGGTAGTGAGTGAGGAAGAGGGTGAGTCGTCGTGGCCCGTCGCCGGTGAGGCGCTGCTGGAGCGATCGGATCCCGGTGCCGGCGTCGATCACCAGATGATGACGGGTCTCGACCTCCGCGTGGAAGCACGTCGTATTCCCCCCGTAGCGGCGGTAGCGCTCCCCGGAGACGCACATCGAACCCCGGCACCCGGCGACGGTGAGGGTGGCGGTCACCCGTGCACCGACACGGTGGTCAATCCGCGACGGTGGCGTCGGTGTCGCGCAGCCGCCTGGCGAGCTCAGCCATCAGCTTGACGCCAATATCGGGATGGGTCTTGATCAGCGCCCGGAAATCCCACTGGGTGATCACCAGGGCCCGCACCGCCGTGGTGGCGGTCACGTCGGCAGTTCGCGGGGTATCGTCGAGAAGCAGCGCCATCTCCCCGAAGTACTCCCCGGGGCCGAACTCGGCCAACGTCGTGCTTCCCGTGGAGACGCGGACGCGGCCCTCCACGACCAGATAGAAGCCGCGGCCTCCCTCCTGGCCCTGGCGGACTATCCGGTCACCCTCGGGATAGTCCCGCTCCTTGGCGGTTCCGAGTACGCCCGACGCCTCCTCCACGGAGAGCCCCGAGAACAGGGGAACTCTCTGCAGGCCGGCAGCATCCATGTGCATCACCTTTCCCGTGGGAAACACCACGATATCGGACCGGACCTCGGGGCGGAGCCGTCACCGGGGCAGGCCACCGGACTGCAGCGGCGACAGGCGGCCGAGTGACTCGGCGACGACAACGACATGATCGCCTTGGGCAAGCGTGAAGTCGGCGCGGGGATTGCTGAAGGTCGTGCCATCGCGGGCCACTGCCAGGAGGGTCGCCTCGTGCTCGGTCCGAAGTCGCGCCGAGAGGGCGTCGATGGTGAACCCGACATATTCGTCGGGAAGGACGACTCGATAGAGCTCCGATCCGTGGCCCCCCGAGACGATGTCCGTGACCAGCTCCCCGAGACCGGGATACATCGCTGTGCGGGCGAGAAGGTGCGAGGCCAAGCGGGAGGTCACGAGCACCTCGTCCACGTTCGCCCGGCGGAAGTGGTCGAGATGAGCCGGGTTGTTCACCTCGACCACAGTCCGCACCGCGGGGGCAATCGATTCGATGGCGAGCACGATGAGGATCGAGTGCATGTCCGCCTCATTCGAGGCGTCCACCGGACACACGACCGCTGCCGCGGCTCTGGTGATTCCCGCTCGGTCGAGATCCTCCGAGCTCGTGGCGTCACCGCGCACGAAGTAGACGCCATCACCGGCCGGATTTCGCTCGGCATCATGCACGAGCACGACCTTGGCCTGGTAATCGTCCGAACGGAACTCAGCCACCAACTCTCGCGCTGTTCCGTTCCACCCGCACACGACGATGTGGCCCTCATAGCTCGCCGCTCCCATGCCCTGCCCCTCCTTCAAGAGAAAGTCGATCACGAATCCCACGATCGCCCCGGTCACGGTCGCCAACATCGCCACTCCGAACAGCGCCAGCAGCCAGGAGATCGTCCATCCCCAGGCGCTCGTGGCGTAAGAGGAATCACCCTGGCCCAGGACGGTCGTGACGGCCCAGTACATCGACTTGCCGAACGATCGGTACGTCACGCCCTTTTCGGCCAGTGTGATGCCGATGGCAGCCAGAAGCACAACCGCCACGAGCGCGATCAACAGCGGACGGAACACCCTGCCGCCGAATTGTCTCCTGACGCGCCTCAAGTGCCAGGCGAGCCGTTTGAGGATCGAAACGTTGATGATTCCGGCCATTGGAGACCGGGATCATAGGGAGCGGCCCAACCCGGCGACGGTGGCGGGACCCGACTCAGCAAGGGCATTTAGCCCCTGGCCGCACGATCCAATCGCCGGGAACCTACCCAAGCGAGGACGGTCGGCGGGGCGCGAGCCCGGCCCGCACAGCGCCCCCTCCTGTGAGTGGTGGGCAGCGTACCCGCCGACCTTCCTCAAAAGGGTCCCGCGTTCCATTCGGGTGGTCCCTCCGGAGTGTCAACGCGCCCCCTGTCTCCGCCTAACGCGCCACCAGGCGCAGCGCCCAGGTGGCGGCACCCTGGGCCACCATCACGAAGATCACCATCAACGGGATCGAGATCTCGTAGAGCAGTCCCAGGGCGGCTCCGCCGCCCATGAGCGCCAACCCGTAGACGGCGTTGAAGACACCGTACGCGGTCGCCCGCCCCCCGGGATCGCTCAGGTCGCCCACGGCGGCCCGCAGGGTCGACTCCTGGATCCCCATCACCGCCCCCCACGCCATTGCACCCGCCCAGATCAGGGCGAGCGTGGACGAAAACGCGGCGAGGATCCCGATCGACAGCAGCGGAAGCGTCAGCAGCACACCCAGCCCCCTCCGGTCGTAGGCCCTCCCCGTCACCAACGCCACCCCGGCATCCACCGCCATGGCGACCGCGAACACCACGGGGATCATCGCGTCGGACAGGATCGCCCGATCGGTGAGGTGGAACGCGATCAACGGAAACGGCGCGAAGCCGACGGCAGACAGGAACACGAAGACCAGGTACTTCCGAGCCCGGCCGACCCTCCCCTTCTGCTCGACCAGCGCCGCGGTTTGGCGCTGCGGCACCGGAGCGATCCGCCGCAACGCAACCAGGGCGACGACCACAAGCACCCCGGGAATGGCGAGTATCCCGAAGGCGAACCGGTAGTCGCCGCTACGAACGGCGAGCGCCCAGGCGAGGAGCAGCGGCCCGATCACGGCACCCATCTGGTCGATCGCCTCGTGCAGTCCGAAACCGAGGCCCCGGCCGAGTGGCTCCGATGCCGCCGCGATCAGGGTGTCCCGCGCCGGCGAACGCACCGCCTTGCCGAGGCGTTCTGCCACCACCAGGGCCAGGGCGAGGTCCACCCGTCCGACGAGACCGAGCAAGGGAACGGCCGCCACCGTGAGCACGTATCCACCGATCGTCATCGTCCAGTATGCGCCGGTTCGATCGGCGATCCGACCGGTCACGACGCGCAAGGCGAACCCGACGAATTCCCCGACGCCTGAGATAAGACCGACGACGGCCGCACTCGCCCCGATCGTCAGCAGGAAGGGACCGAGAATGCTGCGCGCCCCCTCATAGGAGATGTCGGCCAGCAGACTGACCACCCCGAAGGCGATGATCGCCCGGAATGCCCTGCGGCGCGTCCCGTCGGTCATCAGAGCGGTTCGAACGTTGCGGTGAAATGCCGCAGCCATGGCGCCTGATCGACGATCCGCAACCCGCGCAGCGAATCGGACCTCCCCGCCACCGACAGCACCACCTCCCCGACATAGTCGATGTGGCTCTGGGTGTAGGTGCGGCGCGGCACCGCCAACCGGACCAACTCCATCGCCGCCGGGGTTTCGGTGCCGTCCTCATGGGGCACTCCGAACATCACCGAGCCGATCTCGACGCCCCGCACCCCGCCGTCCCGGTACAGCTCGACAGCGAGGGCCTGGGCCGGATACTGCAACTGGGGGATGTGGGGAAGCAAGGCCTTGGCGTCGATGTAGACCGCGTGCCCTCCCGGCGGCCACACGATGGGGACCCCGGCGTCCCGGCACTTCTCCGCCAGGTACTCGGTGCTGCGGATCCGGTACCGGAGATAACGCTCGTCGAGCACCTCCTCGAGACCGGTGGCGATGGCCTCGAGATCACGGCCGGCGAGCCCTCCATAGGTGGGGAATCCCTCGGTGAGGATCAGGAGGTTGCGGCACCTGGCGGCGAGTTCGGGATCGCGCATCGCCAGGAACCCTCCGATGTTGGCGATGGCGTCCTTCTTGGCCGAGAACGTGACGCCGTCGACGAGCGAGAACATCTCGGTGGCGATGTCGCGCGGGGATCGGTCGGCGTGGCCCGGCTCGCGCAACTTGATGAACCAGGCATTCTCCGCGAACCGGGCGGCATCCATGAAGAACGGCAGACCGTGCCGGTCGCACACGGCCCGAATGTCGCGCAGGTTGGCAAGGGAGACCGGCTGGCCGCCCCCCGAGTTGTTGGTCACGGTGACCATCACCAGCGGAATCCGCTCGGGACCCACCTCGGCAATGGTGCGCTCCAGCGCGCCGATATCCATGTTCCCCTTGAACGGGTGATCGGCCGACGGGTCGCGACCCTCGGCGATGACCAGATCGCGCGCTTCGGCACCCTGGAACTCGATGTTGGCGCGGGTGGTGTCGAAATGCGTGTTGTTGGGCACCACCGCCTCCGGACCTGCGACCGAACTGAACAGGATCCATTCGGCCGCCCGACCCTGGTGGACGGGGATCACCTCGGGGAGCCCGGTGAGGCTCGACACCACGTCGTAGAACCGGAACCAGGATCGGCTCCCGGCGTAGGACTCGTCCCCGATCATCATCGCCGCCCACTGCTCGGCGGACATCGACCCGGTCCCCGAGTCGGTGAGCAGATCGATGATCACCTCGGCGGAGTGCAGCCCGAAGAGGTTGTAGCCGGCGCGCCGCAACGCCTCTTCGCGCTCCGACTCCGTCGGGAAGGCGATGGCCTGGACGCTGTGGATGCGGAACGGTTCGATGATGGTCCGGTAGGGCATGGGTCGCTCCAGGTGGTGGGTGGCCTGACGGTATCGCGAAGAGCCGTCGGTGGGTGGGGAGCCGGGGCAGACATTGGACATTGGACGGTCGACCGACGGCGACGGGCCTCACGCAGCCTCCTGCGGGCGACGGGCGACGGGCCTCACGCAGCCTCCTGC
>MELR01000001.1:1178-20790 GCA_001767695.1 Actinobacteria bacterium RBG_16_68_21 | reverse complement strand
AACGAACTACCCTCGACCCTTCATGACTCAACCGCTGATTGCGGTCTTCGGCTCGTCGCAGGTGGTCCCCGGCGAGGGCGACTACGAGGACGGCCTGACCTGCGGCACGCTGCTCGCCGAAGCCGGGTACGGGGTGGCGACCGGCGGCTACGCCGGGGGGATGGAGGCGGTGTCGCGCGGCGCCCGCCAGGCCGGTGCCCGCGTGCTCGGCATCACCGCCCCGGCGGTGTTCCCGGATCGTCCCGGGGCCAACGAATTCGTCTCCGAAGAATTGCCGGCTGCCCACCTGCTGGAACGGATCCATGAGATCACCCGGGTGAGCGCGGCAGCCATCGCCCTACCGGGGAGCCTGGGAACCCTGACCGAGCTGGTGGCGGCATGGAACCTGGGATACGTCGCCAGGTTCAGCGGGGAGATTCCCAAGCCGCTGATCACCGTGGGTGACCGCTGGGCACGGATCATCGCCGAGCTCGCCGAGATCCTCGAGACCGACGGCGGGCTGGTGGGATGCGTGCCGGATGTGACGAGCGCGGTCGCCGAGATACGGCGCCTGGTGCCTCTCTAGAACCCGGCCGCGAGGACGCGGCTACTCCGGGGGCAGGCAGACCAGCCAGACCACGCGTTCGATGAGAAGGCCGGGACGGGCGACGTTCTCCACCTGGGCGATTCCGAGTTCGACCCGCTGCCCCTTGCCGAGGCAGGTGACCGGAGGCTCGCTCCACGGTCCGTCGTCGACCCGCCACACCGCCTGGGTGACGTCGTAGGGCGTTCCGGCGGCAGCGTCCCTATCGGCGGCAAACCCGATCGACAAGCTGGAGGCCGTCTCCTCGACCACCACGGCATATCCGATCTGACTGGAGATGTCCAGGCTGACCGGCGTGCTCCCGGCGCATCCGGTGACGACGAGACCGAACACGATCAAGGGAACGACTCGGCGCATCGGAACAAGGCTAGCGAAGAGCCGGGTGCCCTCGGCTCCGTACACTCCCCGGACATGGCAAAGACGACGTTTCTTCTCGGGGGGGTGGTCGACCCGAAGACCGGCGACCGCTCCGGCGACCTGGTGCGCTACGACGCCGACGATCTCACCACTCACGGGGTGATCGTGGGAATGACCGGATCGGGCAAGACCGGTCTCGGTGTGATCTTCCTCGAAGAAGCGCTGCGCAATGGAATCCCCACGCTGGTCATCGACCCCAAGGGCGACATGACCAACCTGCTGCTCACCTTCCCCGATCTCACCGCCGCCGACTTCGAACCGTGGGTCGATGCCGATGAGGCCAGGAAGGAGGACACCACCACGGGAGGGCTGGCGGCGCGCACCGCGGACTCGTGGAAGAAGGGCCTGGCGTCGTGGGACCTCTCCGGGGCGGACATTGCCGCGCTCCGGGCGCGGGCCGGTTTCACGATCTACACACCGGGCTCGTCCGCCGGGGTGCCCCTCAACATCCTCGGGTCGATGGCCTCTCCGGGAGTCGACTGGGAGAAGGAGGCGGAAACGGCGCGTGACGAGGTCGAGGGGTTGGTATCTGGGTTGCTCTCGCTTGTCGGGATCACCGCCGACCCGCTCTCGGGACGCGAACACATCCTGTTGTCGAACATCGTCGAAGCTGCCTGGCGGGCCGACGAAGACCTGACGCTCGAGGACCTGATCGCCCGGGTACACCGCCCGCCCATGCGAAAGCTCGGGGTCTTCGACATCGACACCTTCTTCCCCGAGAAGGACCGACTCGCCCTGGCGATGCGGCTCAACACCCTCGTCGCCTCTCCCTCGTTTTCGGAGTGGCGAGCCGGCGAGCCGGTGGATCCCCAACGACTTTTCTGGGATGACACGGGAAAGCCGCAAGCGGCGATCGTCTACCTGGCCCACCTGTCCGATGACGAACGGCAGTTCGTGGTAACGACGCTCCTTTCCCGCCTGGTGACGTGGATGCGATCCCAACCGGGAACCAGCGATCTGCGCGCCCTGGTCTACATGGACGAGGTGTTCGGGTTCGTGCCACCCACCGCAATGCCACCTGCCAAGAAGCCGATCCTCACGCTTCTCAAGACGGCGCGGGCGTTCGGGGTGGGCATACTGCTCGCCACTCAGAACCCCGTCGATCTCGACTACAAGGCGATGTCGAACGCCGGAACCTGGTGCATCGGCCGCCTGCAGACGGAACGTGACAAAGCGCGGATCCTCGAGGCGCTGCAGTCGGCGGCCGGAGATGTGGACATGAAAACCCTCGACGCCACGATCTCTGGCTTGGAGAAGCGACGCTTCGTGATGCACAACACCCACGGACCCGGTCCGACAGTGTTCACCACCCGCTGGGCGATGTCCTACCTGCGGGGACCGCTCACCCGGGATCAGATCACGATGCTCGTCGGCGAGCGCTCCTTCGCCCCGAAGCCGTCGCGCCCACCCGCTGCCCCGGTGGACGCCGACGCCACGGCGATGGCCCCGGATGCGCCCGAGGGCGTGGCGGTGCGGTACCTCGACCCGGCCGCAGCATGGGCGGAGCGCGTCGGCGCGGCGCGTTCCTCGACCCGGTTCGCCGCCGGCATGGCGGCGAGGGTCCACCTCACCTTCGACGACACCAACGCCGGCGTGGACCACGACGAGATCTGGGAGGCGGTGTACTTCCCGCTCGGCGATCCGTTCGATCCCGCCACGGCGACGGCGGTCGACTACGACGATCGCGACCTGCGTTCCGATCCCCCTGCGGGAGCCACCTACGTGATCCCCGCCGCGCCCATCGCCGCCAAGGCGTACTACTCCGCCGCCGCCAGAGCGATCGCCGACCTGCTCTACCGCGACCGGTCGGTGGAGGTGTACCGGAACTCTTCCCTGAAGCTCTTCAGCCGGGTGGGTGAAGCCCGGGAGGAATTCGTCGCCCGATGCCGCACCGCCGCCGAAGATGCCGCCGACGCTGAGGTCGCTGCGGTCCACGACAAGCTCGCCGCCCGAATCGACAAGGCGAAGGACGAGATACGGGCCGCCTACCAACGGGTCGAAGACGCCAGACTCGACTTGGATACCCGCCGCCAGGAGGAGATGCTCTCCGGCGCCGGAACCTTGATCGGGGTCCTCATGGGGCGCAAACGGACGTCCGCAATATCAACGGCCTCCTCAAAACGATCGATGACCCGCCGTGCCGAGCAGCGGGTGGCCGCCGCCGAGCAGCGCACTGCCAAGGAACAGACCGACGTGGACCGGCTCGAGGCCGACATGGCCGACGCGGTCGCCGACATCACCGCCAAGCTGATTGCCAGGGCCGAGACTGTGGAGGCGATCGAGGTCGGCCTGGAGAAGACCGACATCCAGGTCGAACCACCGGTCCTGGTGTGGATCCCGGTGAGGTAGCTCGTAATTAGTGGTTCGTCGCTCGCAATGAGCAATGAGCAACGAGCCGCTTGGGCAGCTGGCGGCTCTTCGGGCAACGGGGAACTGGTAACGGGTAACCCTCATATCCCTCAACCAGGTCGCGCAAACCACCGATATCGGCTGCATGACCGCATCCGTCACGCCATTGCGTCTCGAAACCGCCCGGGTGGCGCTCCTTCGTGTCGATGAGACAACGGACGAGCGGCGCGCCGAGGTACGGGTGTTCCTGCAGTGGGAGGGCGAAGATCACGTCGGCGTCGTCGCCGGCGATCCGGCCGCATCCGGTCGGGCGGGCCTGGTAGCCGCGGCAACCCTGCGCGCGGTTGCTTCGCTCGACGACCAGGACTACCGCCTCGTCGACACGTCGACGGCGCAGTCCGGTGGTGCCACGATCGCTCTCGTCGTCGTCGAGGATCCCGACGGGGGACGTCCCCTGGTGGGTACCACGGTGATCGACGAGGACAACCGCCAGGTTGCCTTCGCCAAGGCCAGCCTCGACGCGGTGAACCGCCGCCTCGGCCACCACGGCTGAGAGTCCGACGCCGCCCCCCAGCGCGCCGCCGGATCACCCGGCTGCGCAATCGCGCACGCCTTCAGAAGCGCGAAAACCAACTACCCTCCCGGTCCATGCCCTCGCGACCAATAATCGTTTCCGTCGAGGACGAGATCGACGGAGACGATGCCCGAGCGACCGTCACCCTCGATTGGGCTGACCGATCCTGGCACGGCCACGCCATCGGCTCCTCGACCGAACGCACCCGACTCGCCGGTGAAGCCGCTCTCGACGCCGTGGCCCACCTCAGTGGGGAGACCCTCGATCTGGAACTCCTGGCGGTGGCGACGACCGACATGGGGGCGGCCAGCGTGGCGCTCGCCCAGGTTCGCTTGGGTGACCACGACGTCCTGGTGGGGAGCGCCCTGCAGGCCGAGATCGATGATCGGCTCGCCGCGGTCCGTGCCGTCATGGACGCGATCAACCGTCGGCTCGATCGTCACCTGTCGTCGAGGGGCTGAGCTCTAGCCGGACTCGGCGTTGCCGAGGATCGCCCAGAGGATGTCGCGGATGCTGACGATGCCCAGGAGTTCCCCCTCGGCCATCACCGGCATGTGCCGGTAACCCACCTCGAGCAGCCAACGTGCCGCCTCGTCGACGTCGACATCCGGCGAGAACGTGTCCGGCGCATCGGCCATCCAGTCGGTGACCAAGGCGACCTCCGGGTCGGCTCCCTCGGCCATCGCTCGCACCAGATCGCGCTCGGTGATGATGCCGACGAGGGTCCGGTCACTGATGACGCCGAGGCTCCCCACGCCGTCGTGAACGAGGGCCTCGGAGGCGTCGGCCAGAGTGGCCTCGGTACCGATGACGGTCGCGGTCCCACCGACGAGAGAAGCAAGCTTCATCGAGTGTGAGGCTAGTGCGTGGCGGCGCTGCCGGTGGGGGGCCAGAAGGCACTACCGGTCAAGAGCAACCGGTCGAAACCAGAAACCGACAACTGGAAACCGGAAACCGCCGCGGCCTCGCCGCGGTCCTAGACCAGGTCCTGCTCGCGGATCCCGAACGACGGGTGGCGCAGTCGGCAGAGGGCCAGCTTCTCCAGCTGACGGATTCGCTCCCGGGTGAGATTGAACTCCTCGCCGATCTCCTCGAGGGTGCGGGGCACCCCGTCGAGGAATCCGTATCGCAGGGCGAGGATCCTGCCCTCGCGATCGGGCAGACGGGAAATCGATCGGCGCAGGCTGTCGGCGATGTCGCCTTCCTCGGTGACCCGCACCGGGTCGACGGCGTCTTCGTCCTCGATGAAGTCGCCCAACTGCGCCCCATCTTCACCAACCGGCTGCTCGAGGGAGACGGTGTCGGCGACACCCAGCGCCAGTTCGACCTTGTCGACCGTCACCCCTGCTTCCTCGGCGATCTCGGCGGGCTTGGGGTCCCGTCCGAGTTCCGCCTTGAGGCTCGCCTGAGCGGCGCGCACTGCGGCGAGCGTGTCGTGCAGGTGCACGGGGATGCGGACCGTCCGCGACTTGTCGGCGATCGCCCGGGTGATCGCCTGGCGAATCCACCACGTGGCATACGTGGAGAACTTGAAACCCTTGCGCCAGTCGAACTTCTCCACGGCCCGGATGAGCCCGAGGTTGCCCTCCTGAATCAGATCGAGGAAGTCGATTCCGGAGGTGTTGGCGTATCGACGGGCATTGGCGACGACGAGCCGGAGGTTGGCGGTGAGGAAGTCGTCCTTGGCCTGACGTCCGAGACGTGCCATGCGCTTGAGTTCGATCTCTTCCGTCTTGCCCTTGAAGTCGCGCGCGTCGAGACGCGCCTGAGCGTCCTCGCCTGCCTCGATCTTCTGGGCGAACTCGACCTCGAGCTCGGCGGTGAGCAGCTCGTACTCACCGATCGCGGTCAGGTACTGGCTGACGAGATCGGTGGTGAGCCGGCCGCGCTCATCGGTGAGTTTGTTCCGATCACGTTCGCGCCGCGTCTTGGCAACTGCCATAGCTGATGCAAAGTCCTCTCGATAGCTCCGCAGTAGAACGGAAATGCCGCATTGGTGACCCGGCCCTGGCGACGCGCTTGTGAACGCATTCACAAAGTCCGGTTCTCGCTCACTATGACATAGGCCGGTCGGTTTGTGAACCCCCCAAACCAAAAGGTCGTTCCCGCCGCCTGCTCCGTCCCGGTGACGACACCTCCGGCACTCTGTGTTTATGGTTGATAACTGAGAGTGTCCAAGACCCGCTTGGACCAGACGGCGTCGGCATCGCCGAGGAGCACCGCCTGGTAGACCAGCAGCTCACCGCTCCCGGCGACGGCGGCGCCCTCCAGGAAGGTGCTCCCTTCGGGACCGCAGTCGATCCATCGGTGGATCGTGCCGACGAACCCGGCGGCGGCCAGGGGCTCTTCGCCGTCGTCCCGGCAGCTATCCCCCCAGTCCCCGAACGCGTCGTCGAGAGTCAGCTCCGCGGTCACGCCGACGAAGACCCCGGGGGTGCCCCAGCCGGTCCGCCAGGCGTCCAGGTCCGGAGAGGCGCCCACCTGGATGCCCACCGTCTCGGTTCCCCGGGACCACGGCCCGCCGGAGGTGTCGGACCAGGAATCGGGCACGACGATGCTGAGCGTGCCGGTCTCGTCCCGGACGGTGAGCGTGTCCTCGACCTCACTCGGGACGGTGACGGTCACGGCCGGGAACGTCGGACCGCTGGTCACCGGCACCACCGGCTCCGTTCCGGGCTGGGAGACATCCCCGATGCCGATGTAGAGCCCGATCCCCAGAGACACCACGCCAGCGGCGGCCACCACCGTCACCAGCATCGGACGAAGCCACTCCCGCCGCCGGATGGTCTCCCCTGACGATTCCTCCATCGACGGCAGTCTGGCAGGTGCCTCCCCGGTAGCGAGACCGACCCCCATACCCTCAACAATCGTGACCGACCGCAATCGCCTCGGTGAGGCCACCAGCCCCTATCTCCTCCAGCACCGTGACAACCCGGTGCACTGGTGGGAGTGGGAGGACGTCGCCTTCGCGGAGGCACGCCGGCGGGACGTGCCGGTGCTCCTCTCGGTCGGATACGCCTCGTGTCACTGGTGCCACGTCATGGCCCATGAGTCGTTCGAGGATCACGAGGTCGCCGACCTGATGAACGCCGGGTTCGTCAACATCAAGGTGGACCGCGAGGAGCGGCCCGACGTCGATCGGGTGTACATGGATGCGGTGCAGGCAATGACCCACCGGGGTGGCTGGCCGATGACGGTGTTCCTCACTCCGGACGGCAGACCCTTCTACGCGGGCACCTACTTCCCACCCGCCGATCGCCACGGCATGCCGTCGTTCCGTCGGGTGCTGACCGCCGTCGCCGACGCCTGGAGCAGCCGCCGGAACGAGGTGGAGGCCCAGGCAGGGACCCTCGCCGACGCCCTCACGGTCGTCGCTCCACCGGGTGAGCGGCTCCCTGATGGCGACACTCTGGTCGCCGCCCACGACGCCATGTGGGACGTGTTCGACCATGATCGCGGCGGCTTCGGGACCGCGCCCAAGTTTCCCCAGGCACCGACACTGGAGTTCCTGCTGCGGGCGTCGGGAAGGGAGTGGGCACCGCAAGCCACGACGATGCTGGTGCGAACGCTGGAGGCCATCGACGGCGGGGGCATCCACGATCAGCTCGGGGGTGGCTTCTCCCGGTATTCGACGGACGACTCGTGGCTGGTGCCCCACTTCGAGAAGATGCTCTACGACAATGCGCTCCTCGCCCGACTCTATGCCCGCGCCTGGCAGGCCACCCGCATCGAGCGCTTCGCCGACGTGGCCCGCTCGACCCTCGACTACATGCTCGAGTGCCTGGCGCTCCCGGGTGGCGGCCTGGCGTCGGGGGAGGACGCCGACTCCGCAGGCGAGGAGGGCGTCTTCTACGTCTTCGACTACCGCGAGATCCAGGAGGCCGCCGGTGACGACGCACCGCTGGTCAACCGGGCGTGGGGCGTGACGCCCGAGGGCAACTTCGATGGCCGCTCGATCATTTACCGGGCCGTGCCGGCAGCCGCCGTCGCCCGGGAATTCGGAGTGGATCCGGATCGGGTGGCAGCGGCTCTCGACCGAGCCCGGGAAGCCCTCCTGATCCGGCGGGCAAGCCGGACCCGGCCCGGGCTCGACGACAAGGCCGTCTGCGCATGGAACGCCATGGCCGTTCGAGCGCTGGCCGAAGCCGCGACCCTCCTCGGGGAATCCCGCTACCTGGCGTCCGCGGTCGAACTGGCCGGTTTCATCCTGAACGAGATGCGGCGACCCGACGGCAGGCTCCTTCGATCGCGCCGCTGCGGCCGCGGCGAGGTGACCGGGTTCTGTGACGACTACGCGGCAACGGTGCTGGCGCTGTTGGCCCTCTACGACGCCACCGGGGAGGTTTCGTGGTTCCGGAGAGGGGAGGAACTGGCCACAGACATGGTCGACCTCTTCTGGGATGAAGACAACGGTGGCATGTTCGCCGCCGGCGGCGACGCCGAACGCCTCATCGCCCGACCGAAGAACCTCTTCGACAACCCCACGCCGTCGGACAATTCGCTGGCCGCAGAGGCGATGCAACATCTCTTTGCGCTGACCGGCGACGAGAGGTGGACCGGGTACGTGGAAGACATCCTCCGCCTCGGCCTCCCCTTTCTCGAGCGGCATCCGTCGGGGGCAGGGCACCTGCTCTCGGTCGCCCTGGTCCACCTCGCCCCGCCCTGCGAGGTAGCCGTGGTCGGCCCCGATCGCGAGCCCCTTCTCGCGGTGATCCGGGAGCGCTATCGGCCCGAGGTGTTCGTGGCCCAGGGAGACGGGTCTGCCTCGATCCCCCTGTTGGCCGACCGGCCCGCCCTCGCCGGGGCAGCGACCGCGTACGTGTGCCGTGGCTTCTCCTGCGACGCCCCGGTCACCACCGCGGCCGGTCTCCGTGCCGCCCTCCCCTGAGAGGGGTCTCAGACCTCCGGGGACGGCGCCGTCGACCCTCACCTACATTCCCCGCTGTGAAAGTCGATCCCAAGATCAAGGGCTACCTGCGACGAGGGGCGCTCGTCGTCGGGGTCGGCGTGATCGCGGTCCTCGGTTGGACCGGGTACTCGCTGTGGAACGCCTGGCACAACGTGGAGCGCATCCCCTTCGACACCGAGAGCGCCCGGCTCAACCTCGATACCACGACCACCCTCGGGACCCCTGGTGACGACCAGGGGAGCCCCGACCCCATCGTCATCGGCGACGTCCTCGCCGACGCCGGCAATTTCACCGGCGCCGCCACCAGGGCCTCCAACGAGTCGCTCGACGCGTTCCTGGTCATCGGCAGCGACGCCCGCGCCAGTCTGGGTCCCAGCCGTCGCGCCGATGTGATCCTGCTCTTCCTGCTGCCGGCCAACGATGGCGCCCCGATCCTGATGTCGATTCCACGCGACCTCTACATCCCGAATCCATGCACCGGCACCAAGACCCGGGTGAACGCCAACCTGAACGGGTGCAGCGACACGGTCACCGGACCGGAACAACTGGCGATCGCCGTCGAGGACTTCACCGGCATCACAGTCGACCACTTCGCGGTATTCGACTTCGAGGGCTTCAAGAACATCATCGATCAGGTCGGGGGCGTGGAAATCTGCGTCGACCATGCCGTTCGGGATTCCAAGGTCGATCCGGTGCCGCTCGACCTCCCGGCCGGCTGCTCCACGGCCGGGGGAGATCAGGCACTCGCCTGGATGCGTTCCCGCCACACCGACCAGTTCGTCAACGGAACATGGTCGGCGGTTCCCGGAGTCAACGACCTCACCCGAAACCAGCGGCAGCAGGACATGATCATGCAGGCGTTGGCGCGCCTCAAGGGATTCGGGAGCATCTCCGAACTGACCTCCCTCGTCGAGGAGCTGAGCAACGACTTCGCCATCGACGACGGGCTCAGCCTCAGAGACGCAGTCGGCTTCGCCTGGGATCTGCGCTCGGTAGACCTGGAGACCCTCGTCCGTCCGGTGATCCCGGTCGCCAACTACGTCGATCCGGCCGGGGAGTACGTGCTCCTGCCCACCGAGAGCTTCCACGACGTGCTCATCGCCGCCGACCCGGGGGCGATCACACTCTTCGGCGAGAACGACTCCTAGCCCGGTCGATCCGCACCCCAAGGCTCGGTGACCCGTAGGATTGTCCTCAGAGGTCACCAGTGGATCCACAACCACCCGGCGGGCCCGAGGGCGGAGAACCCTTCCCCACCTTCGATCCCTCCTTCACGAAGCCCGCGCAGCAGCGGCGACCGCAACCGGCCGGGGCAAGCCGGCCGTCGCCGCGGGGACCGCGGCGCCCCCCTACCACCCAGGCGAACCCCATGCTCGTCGGGATCGCCATCGGCCTGGCGTTGGCCACGGTGAGCGTCGTCGCCTTCTTCCTCCTGAGCGGAGACACCACGGCGGCCGAGACAACGACGACGACGGTGGCCGACGGCGCCACCACCACGATCGCCGACGGCGCCACCACCACGATCGCCGACGGCGCCACCACCACCGTGACGATCCCCGGGGAGACCACGCTGGCGGTCACCATCGTCCCGGTGGGCGACCCGATCCCGGTTGCCGACCTGACCATGAGCGCCAACGACATCGGTCCCCTCGACTTCGGTACCGCCGCCAATGAGGTACTCGGGCGCCTGGCTGCGACGTTCGGTCAGCCGACCGACGACACGGGTTTCATCGTCGGCAACGGATCGTTCGGCGAGTGCCCGGGTGAGTCCATCCGGGTCGTGAGATGGGGACCGCTCAACATCGTCGTCAAGGGAGAACCATCCAACGCCACCTTCGTGTCCTACCGGCTCGACCTGAAGTACGGCGGGATCACATCACCCACGACGGACATGGCGACGCTGTCGGGCCTGCGCGTCGGCGACACGGTCGGCACCCTGGAGACGATCTACCAGGGATACGTGATCGAGTACGTCGTCGATCAGGACGTCGGGCTGACGTTCGAGCTGCGGTCTTCGCAGAGTGATGCCCTCCCCCTCCTCTGGGGCCCGGTCGACTCTCAGGCCGAGGACGCCCTGGTGACCGGGATCTACTCGCCCGACTCCTGCGACCAAGAGGCCGCCACCGGGTAGGCGCTTCAGACGGTGACGGGCGACGCCTAGCGTCGCCCCAACCCGAGCCGCTTGACATAGGAGAAACTCATGCACCTGCTTCTCGCTCACCAGGGGGGCTGGGACGAGATCCTGTATCTGGTGGTGCCCGCCCTCGGAGTGATCCTGTGGGTGCGCTGGGCCGAGAGACGTGCTCGCGCCCGAGCGGGGAATACCGCGGAGTCGGCAACTAGCATCGCCGAGGATTCCGAACCCACCTGAGGACAACGTGGCCCGCAGCACCCGGATAGCCATCGCCATCGGAGCCCCGCTCGGGGCCGCCGTCGGCATCGTCGTCGTCGCTTTCGCCGCCGGGCGGGTCCTCAACGGCGGCGTCGGTTTCGTGGCTTCGGGGTCAGGGCCCGCCTCGCCGGCGTTCGTGGTGGGACAGGCCGGGATATACCTCCTGGTGGCCGTTGCCGGGGCGGTAGCGGGCTCGTTGCTGGGGATGATCGGATACGCCGTCGGCCATGAGGCGGACCCGGACGTTGCTCGCTTCGGCGCCGGTCCCCTGGCCGTGGTCGGTGCCGTCCTGGGCGCCGCCGCGGGGTTCGGTGCCTTCCGCGCCCTTACCGGGTTGCTGGGTAGCGTCACCGAGGGAACGGTGACCCTGACGGTGTTCCGGGCAATCGTCATTGCGGTGATCGCCGGTGCCGTGACTGGAGGGGTGACGGCGGGAGCCGTGGAGCGGTGGTCCCGTCCCGAAGCCTTCGGCTTCGCCGGTGGTGCCTGGCCGACCCGGCGGGTGTTCTTGCGGGATGCCGCCGCTGCCGTCGGACTCCCCCTTCTCGGCCTCTTCGTCGGCGCGGCCGCGGTGTACCTGCTCAGCAAGGCACTGCTCAATACCGAGACCGATGCCGCGCTGATCCTCTTCGGCGGGATCGCGGCGGTGATCCTCGGCGGCGCCGCGGTGGTTGCCGCGCGGGGCGCGAAGCGGCCGCGCTAGGCGGGGGTGGGGACTTCTTGCGGGCGACGGGCGACGGGCGACGTCTTCACGGCGCATCCTCCACGATCACGGCGGTGTTGACTCCGTCTTCCACCCGATAGGTGACCCGGATGGGGGTGCCGGTCTGCAAGTGCTCGGACAGGTGGGTGAGGGGTGTCCCGTCGGGGAAGGCGTGCACCCCGGATCCGGGCACGAACTCGAGGCGATCTCCGTCGGTGGTGAGCAGCTGGAAGGACCGCACTGCGGTGAGATCTCCATCGACCCCGAGCACGATTCCGGTCACACGCTGATCTCCTCCGGAGCATCCGGCGACGACGATGACCACCGTCGCAATCCCCGCGACGAGCCGGCTCATCTCGCCGAGAGGCCGACTGCAGGTCTCCGACCGGCGCGCTCCTCTTCGAACGCCCACTTGAAGAAGATCACCGTGATCGCGGTCCAGAGCACGATCCCGCCCCCGATCTTCATGATGAGCCCGGAGACCACCTGGTCGTCGAGTGCCGAGATCCCCCACAGCCGGGGCATGGTCTCGTAGATCGTGTAGACCGGCTTCTCGGCGAAGGTGAGGAATGAGGCGGGGATCGTGGGGACCAGCGACTGCACGAACAGGTACCCCATTGCCATGAATGGCGGCAACTTGGGCAGATCCGGGATCGGACCGAGCACCGGCCACCACATCAGCCCCCCGGTGGCCATGAGCGCGACGTGAATGAGCAGGTGGGCGAACTCGTTGGTGATGCTGAGGTCCACGATCGCCGGGGCGTGGATGAAGGCGAGGGTGGCGTTGAAGGCGATGAGGGCGACCATCGGCTTTGTGGCCACCCGGAGGGCGGGAAGGATGGGCTCGACAAGCAGCCGCAGGAACCACCACGGCATCCCCTTGAGCAGCGCCGCCGGCACGATCAAGGCGATCACCAGGTGCTCGATCATGTGGGCGCTGTAGAGACTGCCCTCTCCGACGTCGTGCATTGGCCAGCCCTCCATCAGTGCCAGGAGCACGAGACCGGTGGCGAACCACGCCACCTGGCGCCCGGTCACCACCGGCTCGCCGCGCGGGGCGAATCGAGGCGCCAGCCGACGGATGCCGTACCCGTAGCCGATGGCGAGGGCGACCACGACGCCGATCAGGTCGAGGTGGAGCTGGAAAGGGAACGCGTCCAGGCCGACCGAAGCCGGATCGGGGACCACGTCAGTTGCCGATCAGTAGCCCGAAGCTGAGCAGCACCGCACCGAACAGCACGGGGGTGAGGACGAGGCCGATCAGGAACAGGTTGCGATACGCCGGACGGTCGAATCTGAGGTGCATGTACCAGCCGACCACCAGCAGGAACTTGGCCGCGGACATCACGATCAGCATCGGTGCCCGGGCCGAGTCGAGGGCATCGACGTAGGTGACCGCCACCTCGGCCGCGGTGATCGCGAACAGGATCACTGCGATCAGGATGTAATCCCGGGGTGTGGGATGGGGACGGTCGATCGCTTCGCTCATGGTCACACCTGCAGCAGATAGACGACGGTGAAGATGACGATCCAGACGATGTCGACGAAATGCCAGTAAAGGCCGACCAGCTCCACGTTCATCCCTTGGCCCTCGTGGAGCTTGCCCCCGAACGACATGAAGGTCGTCGCCAGGAGCATGAGAACCCCGATCGCAACGTGGCCGCCGTGGAAGCTCGTGAGGACGAAGAAGGCCGAGCCGAACGGGCTGGTGGTGACGGTGAGCCCCTCATGGACGAACGTGGTGAACTCGTATGCCTGGCCGGAAAGGAAGACCAGTCCCAGGCCCGCGGTGGCGAGCAGCCACACCCGCATCTGCCGCCAGTCCTTGCGGCCGGCGGCATGGTGGGCGAGCACCATCGTCAGCGAGGACATCAGCAGCACGAACGACGACACCGAGGTGAAGGGGATGCTGAAGATCTCCTTGGCGGTCGGTCCGTCGCCGGTGGTGTTGTGGTAGAGGAGGAAGGTCGAGATGAGCGTGCCGAAGAAGAGGCACTCTGATCCGAGGAACGCCCACATGGCGATCTTGCGGACATTGCCCAGATCGGGATGACCGGCGTGCTCGGTGTGGTCGAGAACCGCCATCAGTGCTCCTCCCGGGTCAACGGTTCCATCGACCATCCGAAGAGCCCCCAGACCACCGTGACCACGCCCACGCCGGCGAGCACCAGGCCCAGCGGCACGTAGACCAGTCCGAGCACCGTCAGGAACATCCCGAATGCGGCGAGGATCGGATAGAACGACGGCGAGGGCAGGTGGATGGGTGGATCGTCGGGACCCGCCACCAACGGGTCTCCCCCGCCGGGAATCGGCACCGGTCTGCCCTCCTCATCCTCGCGGTACTTGCGGTGCCAGAAGTCGTCCTCGGCGTGGACCACCGGCACCACGTCGAAGTTGTGCTCCGGCGGGGGTGAGGAGATCGACCACTCCAGGGTCCGGCCGTCCCACGGATCGTTCCCGGCAACCCGGCCCCGGGCCTTGGTGCGCCAGGCGTTGATCAGGAAGATCAGAATCGACACGGCGATCGTCAGCGACCCCACCGTGGCGATGAAGTTCCAGAACTCGAAGCCCAGTCCCTTGGGGTAACGGTAGGTGCGGCGCGGCATGCCGCGCAGGCCGAGGATGTGCATCGGGGCGAAGGTCAGGTTGAACCCGATGAGCATCAACCAGAAGTGGAGCTTGCCGAGACCCTCGTTGAGCAGTTTGCCGGTGATCTTGGGCCACCAGTAGTAGATGCCGCCGAACAGCCCGAACACCGCTCCCCCGAACAGCACGTAGTGGAAATGGGCCACGATGTAATAGGTGTCGTGCTGCTGGGTGTCCGAAGGCACGATCGAGTGGGTGACCCCCGACAGGCCGCCGATCACGAACATGGCGATGAAACCGAGCGAGAACAGCATCGGGGTGGCCAGTCGGACCGAGCCTCCCCACACCGTGCCGATCCAGTTGAAGATCTTCACACCGGTGGGCACCGCGATGAGCATCGTGGTCAAGGCGAAGGTCGCTTCCGCCACCGGTCCCAAGCCGGCCACGAACATGTGGTGGGCCCACACCCCGAAGCCCATGAAACCAATGGCGATTCCCGAGAAGATCACGAAGGACCGGCCGAACAGCGGCTTGCGAGAGAACACCGGGAGCACCTCGGACACGATTCCCATCGCCGGCAGGATCAGGATGTAGACCTCGGGATGCCCGAAGAGCCAGAACAGGTGCTGCCACAGCAGCGGCGTCCCCCCGGCGGCGGCGTCGAAGAAGAGGGTCCCCAGGTTGCGATCGAGGAACACCTCGAATAGGCCGACCGCGATGATCGGCAGCGAGAAGAGCAGCAGGAATGCCACCACGGTGGCCATCCAGGCGAACACCGGCATGCGCATCAAGGTCATCCCGGGAGCGCGCATCGTGAACACCGTGGTGATGAAGTTGATCGCCGAGAGCAGCGATGCCAGGCCGAGTATCTGCACTCCCAACGCCCAGTAGTCCATGCGCACGATCTCGGTGACCTGGGTCGAGAGCGGGGCGTACCCGAACCATCCGCCGTCGGGGGCGCCACCGACGAAGAAGGAGATCGTCAGGAACAAACCCCCGAAGATGTAGATCCAGTAGGAGAGGGCGTTCAGTCGGGGGAAGGCGACGTCCCTGGCGCCGAGGAGGATGGGCAGGAGGTAATTGGTGAACGCCGCCGCCGCCGGCATGATCACCAGGAAGACCATCGTCGTGGCGTGCATGGTGAACATCTGGTTGTAGGCATCGGCGGAGAGCACCGTCCCGTCGGCAGCCGCCAACTGCAGGCGGATCAGCAGGGCCTCGACCCCGCCCACCAGGAAGAACAGCAGAGACGACACGCCGTACAGGAGCCCGATTCGCTTGTGATCGGTGGTCGTCATCCACGACCAGACGCCCTTGCGCCCGTGATGGGACGCCGTCGCCGACTCGACGGCCGGGTTCAGGGTCGCCATCTCGGTGCCTCTCTCGTGGTCACTTGAACGTCTCCAGGAGCGCGACCAGGTCGTCGAGTTGCTGGTCGGTCAAATGGAAGTTGGGCATTCCCAGGATTCGGCCCTGCGACGGCTTGTTCAGATCGGGTCGCATCGGCTTGAGCGACGAAGGATCGTGCAGCCAGGCGCGGAGGTTCTCTGGGGTGTTGTCGATGGTTGCTCCGGCGAACGAAGTGCGCGAGGCGACGTGGGTGAGGTCGGGGGCGATGCGGACCTGCGCCTGGGTGCCCTCCACGGCGTGGCAGGCGACGCAAACGGTCGAGAATGTCTCCCACCCGGCTGCCGCCGGGCCCTCGCTGGGGATGACCGCGGGCTGCGCCTGGGCGGTCGCCCATGCCGCGAAGTCCTCCTCGGATTCGGCGAACACCCGGATGCGCATGTCGGCGTGGGCCAGCCCGCAGAACTCGGCGCACTGCCCCACGTAGACGCCCGGCTCGTCGGCCTGCAGCGTGAGATTGCTGATCCGTCCCGGCAACGCATCGCGCTTCCCGTTGAGCGGCGGCACCCAGAACGAGTGGATCACGTCGGCCGAGGTCATCGTCAGATAGACGGGCCGATCGACCGGGATGTGAAGCTCGCTGGCCGTGCGGAAGCCGTACTCGGGGTAATTGAACTCCCACCACCACTGGTGTCCGATCACCTCGACCTGGAGCGCGTTCTCCCCCGGATCGGGCGCCCGGCGAAGGTCGAACAGCGTGGACAACGTCGGCACCGCGATGACGGCGAGCACCAGAACGGGGATGATCGTCCATACCAACTCGAGCCGCATGTTGCCGTGAACCTGCTTGACGGCGCGTTCTTTGCCCTTGCGCTGCCGGAACCGGAAGATCGCCACGAGCAGCGCACCCTGAACCAGGAAGAAGATCGCCGCGGCGATCCAGAACACGAGCCAGTAGAGGTCATTGATCGTCGCGGAATCGGGGCCCCTGGCGTCGAGCGAACTCTGTGGATTCGCCCCGTCGACGACCCGGCTCAGATTGGTGGGGTCGTTGCCGGAGCAGGCGGCGAGCAGGAGGGCGACCGCGATCAGCAGCAAGACGATGGCGACGCGGCGTCGCCTCCCGATGCCTGGATGCACGCGTGTTGAACGCCCCACGTCCCCGACTACTCCCTGTTCCTCCGGACTGACGGCGGGACTCTAACCAGTCGAGACGGCGTGTGCGGAGTTTCGACCGGGGGGAAGGCTCTAGCCGCCGAGGGCTGCGGTGAGCTCCTCGGGGGTCACCACGCCCTCGAAGGCGGCAGTGACGATGCCACCGGCGTCGATGACGAATACCCAGGGTTCGGTGGGGAGTCCCCACTCGACCACGGCCGGGACGACCTCGAGGTTCGCCGGGTCGTCGAGGTTGGTGTACACCTCGACGTGCACGAAGTTGACGTCGGGGTAGGCGTCGGCCACCTCCTTCACCCGGTCGAGCGTCGGGCCGCAGATCGCCGTTTGACAGAACTTCGGCGTGGCGAACACCACGACCGTCGGCCGGCCCGAGGTGACCGCATCTGCGACGCTCAACTGGTAGAAGCGGGGATCCGGCTCGGGATCCGTGCTGATCTCGGCAATCGGATGGTCGGCCGCCACCGGGGTGTCGGAGGCCGGGGCGGGGTCGCCGAAGGCCGGGGTAGAGGCCTCCGGGATCACGGTGATCGTGAAATCCTCGAGCGCCGGACCGCCGTTCGGAGTCACCCGAACAGTCCACAGGCCCGGTTGGTCGAACTGGAAGGTCACCTTGTAGAGGCCGCTCACCTCGGGAATCGCCCAGATGAATTCCCCGGGCAGACCCCGCGAGAGGTCCTCACTCCCTTCCGGCCATACCGCGATCGTCACCGGGATCGTCGGTGCCGCCAGCCGCGACCCTTCGGGAGTCGCCACTGCGACCAGCAGCCGCTGGGTGCCGACCGCGAGGTTGCTAGACGCCGAGAAGGCGAACGCCGCTTCGGGAAACGGACCGGAAGACGGCGCACCCGCTCCCCCGCCACAGGCAGCGGCGGCGATGGCGAGAGCGAGGATTCCGATCAGGCGGCGCATGAGGGGGGAGGGTAGGCGTCGTCGGCCGCAAAGCGGCCGACGACGCCGGTCACCCGTCACCCGTCACCCGACGCCCAGTTTCCGGTTTCCAGATCAGACTCCAGACTCCAGACTCCAGACTCCAGACTCCAGACTCCAGACTCCAGAGAAGGTCGCGCGATTGGCGACTGGCAACTGGCAACTGGCAACTGGCGCTCGGCCATACTCCCCCCTGTGATCGAACGAGATGAGGTCTTCCGCATCCGTACCCGGAGAACACCGGGGACACTGGCGCGAGTGCTCGCTGCCATCGGCGAGCACGGCGCCCATATCGGGGAGATCGAGACGATCGCCATCACCCGCGCCTTCAACATCCGCGACGTCACAGTCCTCGCACCGAACGACGACGCAGTCGAGGCGATTCGGGCTTCGATCGCCGCCCTCGACGGGGTGGACCTGGTCGCCCAGAGCATCGACAAGGTATTTGCCGTCCACGAAGGCGGCAAGATCGCCGTCCGCTCCACAGTCGAGGTGCGCAACCTCCTCGACCTCCGCGAGGTGTACACCCCCGGGGTCGCCCGGGTCGCCAGGGCGATCGAGCGAGACCCTGCTCTAGCCGACCGCTACACGTGGCGGGGCCGCACGATCGCCATCGTGAGCGACGGTTCCCGGGTGCTCGGACTGGGCGACGTCGGTCCGCTCGCCGCCCTCCCGGTGATGGAGGGCAAGGCGCTGTTCTACTCGCAACTGGTCGACCTCAACGCGGTGCCCCTGGTGCTCGACGTCCATGATCCCGCCGAGATCGCCGAAACCGTGGCCCGCATCGCCCCCGGCTTCGGCGGGATCCACCTCGAGGACATCGCTTCCCCCGGGGTGTACGAGGTGGAGCGGCTTCTCATGGAACGCCTAGACGTGCCGGTGCTCCACGACGACCAGCACGGCACCGCGGTGGTGGTGATGGCGGCGGTCCTCTCGGCGGCGCGCCTGCTGGATAGAGAGCCGGCAACCTTGTGTTTCGGCCAGGTGGGCCTCGGGGCGGCCGGGTCGGCGATCGCCCATCTCGCTCGCTCCTTCGGGTTCACCCGCGTGGTCGCCTACGACCCCGACCCGCGAGCGATCGAGCGACTCGAGGAGATCTCCTCCAGAGAGCCGACGCCTCTGCAGGCGACCAGCGACCCCTCCGGGTTGGAGACGGTGATGGATGCCGCCGACGTCGTGGTGCTCACCACCGGCCGGGCAGGTCTGCTGCGGTCCGAATCGGTGCGAGCGGGACAGGTGATCATGGCCATCACCAACCCGATTCCGGAGATCACCATCGAGGAGGCCCTGGAAGCCGGTGCCGCCATCGCCACCGACGGATCGATCGTCAACAACGTCCTCGCCTACCCCGGCCTCTTCAAGGGAGCCCTCGCCGCCGGGGCAAGGACGATCACGGTGGCAATGAAACGAGCGGCCGCCGAGGCCCTCTCCGCGATGGCGACCGACGACGCCTTGCTCCCCGACGCCCTCGATCGCCGCGTCCATGCCCTGGTCGCGGAGCGGGTCGCCGCCGCCGCCGGCTGAGCCCGGCCTCATCCACCAGCGGCAACATCTCCAATGAGGAGGTGGCGGTGGCACTGCTCCTTCGGTCACCCGCAAGACAGTCTCCCGTCGCCCGTCGCCCGTCACCCGCAAGACAGTCTCCCGTC
>MELR01000001.1:0-1133 GCA_001767695.1 Actinobacteria bacterium RBG_16_68_21 | reverse complement strand
CTGTCACCCGTCACCCGCAAGACAGTCTCCCGTCGCCGGCGGGAGACGGGAGACCGGAGACGGGAGAGGAGGCGGGAGACCGGAGACCGGAGACGGGAGAGGAGACGGGAGACGCTCTGCGCAACTGGTAGCGGGCAGCGGTCTACACCACCCGATTGACCCATTCCGCTTCGCCCCGGTAGGCGGCGAGGTTGCGGGCGAAGACGCCGGCGAGACGTTCCCCGTAGCGGGGTGACAGACCGGCGAGGTGGGGAGTGATCAGCAGCCCGGGAAGGTCCCAGAGTGGGGAATCGAAAGGAAGGGGCTCGCCGTCGAAGACGTCGAGTGCTGCCCCGGCAAGGACTCCGGCCTGCATCGCCGCGACCAGGGCTGCGGTTTCGATCACCGAGCCCCGACCCACGTTGACCAACCATCCGCCCCGCAGCGCCTCCAACTCGGCGGCGCCGACCAGTCCGGCCGTGTCGGCGGAGCCCGGCAGGGTCACCACGACGGCATCGGAACGGCGGAACACTTCGAGAGTCCCCTCCGGCGGGTATGCCTCGATCGCCGCACCCGAGTACCCCTCGGGGTGCTGCTTGGTCCCGATCACCCGCATGCCGAAGGCGGTGGCACGCTTGGCCACTCCCTCTCCGATCGTTCCCAGGCCGAGCACGCCGAGCGTCATCCCGTGGAGTTCGCCGACGATCGCGCGATTCCACAGGTGATCCCTCTGATCGCGCGCCGCGGCGGCGATTCCACGGGTCATCGCCAGCAGCAGGCCGATGGCGTGCTCGGAGACCTGCACCTCGTGGATTCCGCGGGCCGACGTCAGCACCACTCCCATCTCGGCGAGGCGCGCGGCGGGGAACTGCTCGGTGCCCGCCGATACGGACTGGATCCAGCGAAGTGAGTCTGTGAGCCAGTCGTCGGACCATCCGAAGGTGACCATCACCGCGACACCCGCGACCGCGGCCGGCATCTCCGCGGGACTGTTCACGATGGCGGCGTCGATCCCCGGAACCGCGGCCACCGCCTCAGCGATGCCTGAACCGCCGAGGGGACCGATCACCACGCCGACGCCGCCTTCCATGGGAGCGACGCTAGCGAGCCACCGGTGCGATCAGCCGGGTGGGGCGTCGAGGCGCTCCACCACC